>JACKLY010000003.1 GCA_024235655.1 Zoogloeaceae bacterium
AGCAGGAAACAATATCGGTACCGCCGGAGATCGAGGCAAGCAGGATGTCGCTCTTGATTTCTCGATACACGTAGTCGAAGCCCTCCGGTGCCAACGGGCTGCCGGTTGAGAACATGGCACGCAATCTGGAAAGCTGGTGTGAGAGGCGCGGCTGCAACTCGGCCTTGGCGATGGCGTCGATGAACTTGGCCGAGGTGCCGAAGTGGGTCATGCCTTCGGCGTCGGCATAGTCGAAGAGGATGCTGCCGGCCTTGCCATCAGCACCGCGCACGAAGGGTGAGCCATCGTAGAGCAGCAGCGTGGCGCGCGAGGCAAGCGCGGAAACCAGCCAGTTCCACATCATCCAGCCGCAGGTGGTGAAATAGAACACCCGGTCACCCGGCTTCACGTCGCTGTGCAGCTGCTGCTCCTTGAGATGCTGCAGCAGCGCACCGCCGTGGCAATGGACAATGCACTTCGGCACACCGGTGGTGCCCGAGGAGAACATGATGAACAGCGGGTGGCTGAACGGCAGCCGTTCGAAACCGACTTCTGCCGCCCCATAGGGCGCCACGAAATCGGCCCAGCCGGTGCCATTGCGAATGGCAGACACATCCGGTGTTTCAGCCAGATAGCCAACAACCACGGTCTTGAGCACCGTCGGCAGTTGTGCCGCCACTTCGGCATTCTTCGGCTGGCAATCCACTGCCTTGTTGTTGTACCAGTAGCCATCAACACAGATCAGCACCTTGGGTTCGATCTGGCCGAATCGGTCGAGCACGCCCTGTACCCCGAAATCCGGCGAGGCGGAAGACCAGATGGCACCCATCGACACGGTCGCCAGCATGGCGACGATGGTTTCCGGCATGTTCGGCAGATAGGCGGCAACGCGGTCACCCTTGACTACGCCGGCGTCCCGCAAGGCCTGCTGGAAACGCGAGACCTCGGCGTAGAGCGTAGCGCGGGAGAGCCGGCGCTTGACCTTGCTCTCCCCCCAGAAAATCATTGCATCGCTGGCATCCGGCTGTTTCAGCAGGTTCTCGGCATAGTTGAGGCGCGCGTCGGGAAACCATTCGGCGCCGGGCATGCGCTCGCCGTGACGCAGGACGGCTTCGCCCGGTTCGCCGACCGCACCGCAGAATTCCCAGACCTGCCGCCAGAAGGCTTCAGGCTGGTCGACCGACCATTGCCACAGCGACTCATAGTCGGCACAGGCGGCCTGTTTCATGAAGGCGGCCATGTTGGTGGCGGCAATTTGTCCGGCGCTGGGCGCCCACAAGGGCGTGTTGTTTTCGTTCATTCTGACTCCTCAACTCGATTTCCGCTGCTGCCGGGCGATGCAACAAAGCTTGCAGATTATCCGTGCCGCAAGCCGGATGGCCGCGTTTCACATCGCGGCAATGCAGTCGGCCTCAATTATTCGATCAGGACCCGCAGATGATCAGGCAACGGCACTGATTTTCCGGTCGACGTATCCATCCAGACGATTTTGGCAGAACCCTGCGCAAAGACTGTCTCCTGACCGACAATCCGCATTTCGTAAACAGTTTCCACACTGCTGCGGCCAAGCTTGCCGGCGTAGGTACGCATTTCCACGGTTCCCGGATAAGTCATCGGCACCATGAAAGTACAGGCGGCATTGATGATCACCGGCGCCTCCCCCTCGGGCATGACACGATAGCCGACCCCCTCCAGCCATTCGCATCGCGCCTGCTCCATGTAGCGGAAGTAGATGGTGTTGTTGACGTGGCCATAGGCGTCCATGTCGCCCCAACGAATGGGGATCTGAGTCGTGTGAATAAGACGGAATTCTGAATTATTAGTATCCATGCTCTAACCTCTGCCTTGATCAGTTGGGGAATTTTGCTAAGATTGGTACCATACGATACCGTATTGTTTCAGCTGGTGCAGCATAACAAAAACCATGGAGAGAGAGAACATGCAGCGCGAATCGATGGAATTCGACGTTCTGGTTGTTGGCGGTGGCCCCGCCGGTCTGGCCTCGGCGATCCGCCTCAAGCAATTGGCCAATGAAACCGGACAGGAAGTTTCGGTCTGTGTGATCGAAAAGGGAGCCGAGATCGGCGCCCATATCCTTTCCGGCGCGGTGATGGACCCACGCGCCATTGCTGAGCTTTTCCCCGACTGGAAGGAACAGGGCGCCCCGCTCAATGCCGCCGTCACTGAAGACCGATTTCTGGTGCTCTCCGAATCGGGGGCAAAACAGGTGCCGAACTTCATGCTCCCCGGCTGTTTTCAGAATCACGGCAATTACGTGATCTCGCTCGGCAACGTCTGCCGCTGGCTGGGTGAAAAAGCCGAGGCACTGGGTGTGGACGTGTACCCCGGCTTTGCCGGCGCCGAAGTGCTGTTCGATGAGAACGGCGCGGTCAAGGGCGTCGCCACGGGCGACATGGGGCGACTGAGGGACGGCAGCGAAGGCCCGAATTTCGCACCAGGCATGGAACTGCACGCCAAATACACCTTCTTCGCCGAAGGCTGCCGCGGCCACCTTGGCAAGCAGGTGCAGGAGCATTTCAAGCTGAACGAAGACCGCGACGCGCAGACCTACGGCATCGGCCTCAAGGAACTGTGGGAGATCAAGCCTGAACAGCATCAGGAAGGCCTGGTCATCCACACCGGCGGCTGGCCGCTGAACCCGGACACCTACGGCGGCGGCTTCCTCTATCACCTGGAAAACAACCAGATCACGATTGGTTATGTGGTTGGTTTGGGCTACGAAAATCCCTACCTCTCGCCCTACGAGGAATTCCAGCGTTTCAAGACGCACCCGGCAATCCGCAAGTTTCTCGAAGGTGGCAAGCGCATCGCCTACGGCGCCCGCGCACTGACGGCCGGCGGCCTGCAATCGCTACCGAAGCTGATTTTTCCGGGGGGTGTACTGGTCGGCGACGATGCCGGATTCCTCAACGCCGCCCGCATCAAGGGGTCGCACTGCGCAATCAAGTCCGGTGCGATGGCCGCCGAAGCCTGCTTCGAGGCACTCAGCGCCGGCCGCGCCCAGGACGAACTGACTGCCTTCCCGGAAAAATTCAGGGAAAGCTGGCTCTTCGATGAGCTCTACCGTGCCCGTAATTTCAAGCCGTGGATGGCCAAGGGCATGCAAGTTGGCGGCCTGATGTTCGGCATCGACCAGATTCTCTTCCGCGGCAAGGCGCCGTGGACGCTGCGTCATGCCGGGCCGGACCACAAGAAACTGAAGAAGGCCGCTGACTGCCAGCCAATCAACTATCCGAAGCCCGACGGTGTCGTCAGTTTCGATCGCCTCTCCTCGGTGTTCCTGTCGAATACCAATCACGAGGAGGAGCAGCCCTGCCATCTGACGCTCAAGGATGCAGCGGTGCCGATCACGGTCAACCTCGCCGAATACGACGCTCCCGAGCAGCGCTACTGCCCGGCCGGGGTGTACGAGATCGTGCGTGACGAGAAAGGCGAAAACCCGAAACTGCAGATCAATGCGCAGAACTGCGTGCACTGCAAGACCTGCGACATCAAGGATCCAACGCAGAACATCAACTGGGTGGTGCCACAGGGTGGCGAAGGCCCGACTTACCCGAACATGTAAATCCTGAACGCATCGCCAATAAAAAATGCCGCCCGATACGGGGCGGCATTTTTGTATCTGCAGACGATGAACAAACTGGCGGTCAGGCCTCCAGCGCCAGCGCAATCGAATAAATCTCGTCGCCTGAAGCCGTCACGAAATCGGCAATGGTCTGTCGATCCAGGCCCAGTGCAGCACTCTCCTGCCCTCTCGCATCGTTACGCGCTTCCGCATCTTCGAAAGGATTGGCCGGAGGCGCCAGCCAGCAGGCGAGGAAAAGAACATCGGATAGTTTCTCCGGCGGCATGCTGCCGCCAAAGGTGTTGCGGTCAGCCACGGCGCTCACAATGGCGTCAGGCAACCCCAGGGTTTCCAGCAGCTTGCGCCCGACCACCACATCCAGCTCATCCAGTGCCAGCACCAGCGAATGCTGGTCCTTGAGCAGATCCGGATGTTTCTCAGCCGCCACGCCAAGCAGATAGAAACGGCCAAGATCATGAACAATGCCGGCGAGCATGGCTTCATCCGGCGGCATCGTTGATAGCCGGCGGGCGACGACGTAGGCCAGCGCCGCGACATGGATACTGCGCTCCCACAAGCGATTGGCCAGTTGTCGGCATGCCGACATGCGCTGCGAGTGACGTAGCTGGTCAAGCGTCAGCGCCATGGCCAGAGAGCGGATCGGGGCGATGCCCACCCGCATCACGGCCTGCTTCAGATCGGAAATGCTGCGGCCTGCCGGGTTAAGTGCCACTGAATTGGACATACGCATGACCTTGGCTGACAGGAGCGGTTCGGCAGTAACGATCCTGGCCAGGTCATCCATGCCGACATCCGGGTTATCGACCGCACGCATCACGCGCAAGCTGACATCGGCACTGATGGCAAAGCTCAACTCTTCCGCATCCATTGATTGTGCGTAGGGGGCAAGCGCATCCATCGCGGCCTGTACTGCTGGTGTCATCGCGAATCTCCAGTTTCAAGCGGGATTACATATCCGTTCCGGTCTATTCTAGCCCGAATCATAGCTCACGGACACGCGGCAAATCCTGTGCCGGATCAGCAGGCCGGCATCAACCGGGCACTTCATGATAAATTTCTGACACACCCGCAGCTCGTCTCCGCCTGACAGCGGCATTTCCATTATCGAGGCAAGCACAGCACACAAGCACTCCGATGCCAGATCCACAAACAACCAGGGCCGAAACAGAAGGTCTTTTTTCCAAGGCCAGGCAGCAACTACTGCACTTCCTGAGCAGCGGGCATCATTTCTCGGATGATCAGCGTGCAATCCTGTACAAGCACCGCTTCATCAACTCGGTCATTGTTGTCAGCGGCATTCTTGTGACCCTCTTCGGTATCTGGCGCCTGCTCTCTGACAACGGGCAACTACTTGGCATCATCGACATTGCTTTCGGTGGCGTGGTTCTCGGCATCATCCTCAAGCTGAGAAGAAATCCGCCCGAGCAGATCGAAACAACTTCCAGCTTCGTCCTCGGCCTCTGTTTTACGGCTGCCGCCCTGTTCTACACCCTTGTTCAGGAAACGGTACGTATCGGGCCGATCTTCCTGATGCTTGCATCGGCCTATTTCCTTAAAGGCAATCGATCCGGAATTCGTTGGGCATTGGCATCCATCGTCTTTCTGATGCTTGTTGAACTGCTTCCGTGGCCCTACGCAAAAAGCTGGTATGCCGCCCTGACCAGCATGCTCGAGATAGGCTGCATGATGATGCTGCTTTCCCTCTATGAGCATCAGCGGGAAGCCAACGCAAACCAGATTCGAAGCAATGAAATCCGTTTCCGCAAGATTTTCGACTCATCCGATGATGCCATCCTGCTGTTGAAGAACAATCATTGCACCCACTGGAATCGACGTTCAAACAGCTTGTTTCAATGTTCTGATGAATATCTGAATGACCAGGATCTGCTGACACTGGCTGCTGAGAACAATCCGCAGGAAACACGCCTGCTGCTGAAAGAAGCCATCCGTTCCGCCTATCGGGGCATGACCATACCGGTTGAACTGCTGCTTCGACGCCACTCGGGTGAATGCTTTTACGCCAACCTTCGCCTCAGCCTTGTTGGTATCGGCAGCAGTGAATTCATTCAGGCAACCATCCGCGATATCGATGCTCAGAAACGTGGCGAAATCGAGCTGGCCAGTTATCGGAAAGATCTCGAACAACTGGTGCGCGAACGTACCAAGCGCCTTGAAGAAAGTGAAATCAGGTTTTCACGGCTGCTGGAAATCACCGAGGAAGGCATTTACACCCACGAGGATGGCATCATTGTCGATGCCACCAATGCCTTCTGCCGCCTTACAGGCTATCGCAAGAGTGAACTGATCGGCCGTAATTTCCTAGAGTTTTTGCTGGCGCCAGAAAGCATTCAGACGGTGCTCGATTATATGAAAGCCAGTGCGAAGCACATGTACGAGATTACGATCATCCATCAGGATGGCCGGCATATCGTCGTTGAGGCACTTGGCCGCGATGTGGATTACCAGGGGCGGCGTCTGCGTGCCGGGGTCTGGCGTGACATCACGGTACGCAAGGAAACTGAACGTGCCTTGCGTGCTGCACAGATGGCAGCGGAGGAAGCCAACCGCGCCAAGAGTGCCTTCATCGCCAACATGAGCCATGAGATTCGCACGCCACTCAATGCCATCATCGGCATTACCCACCAATTGCAACGTGATGCCAGCGACAACACCGACCTCGTACGACTGGAACGTGTTGCCAGTGCTGCACGACATCTGCTGCTGATTCTTACCGACATCCTTGATATTTCAAAAATTGAAGCCGGCAAACTCAGCCTGGAACAGAACCCTTTCTCGATCAAGAAACTGGTCAATGGCGCTTGCGATATTGTCCGCGATAGTGCCGAGCTGAAGAAACTGACCCTGCGCACCATGATTGATAGCCGTATTCCCGGCAGGCTCCTCGGCGACCAAGTACGGCTTTCGCAAGTGCTTGTGAACCTGTTGTCCAACGCGATCAAATTCACCCACGAAGGCAGTGTCAGCATTTGGGTTTCCGCCTTGCGAACCAGCAGTGAGGAAACAACCCTGCGCTTCCGCATCAGTGATACAGGCGTTGGCATCACCAAAGAACAACAGGCGCGTATCTTCAACGATTTTGAGCAAGCCGAAACCTCGACAACGCGGAAATTCGGCGGCACCGGACTCGGTCTGTCCATCAGCCGACGTCTGGTTGAACTGATGGGCGGGCAACTGGAATGCCGCAGCGAAGTTGGCAAGGGTAGCGAGTTCCACTTTCAGGTCACCCTCCCCGGTACCAACGAATGCGAACATGATGTACAGGGTGTTGTGGACATCACCCCAGATGAAATCCGGCAGAAATTCAGCCACGCCAGGATTCTTCTGGTTGAAGACTCACCGATCAACCGCGAGGTGGCGCTCGACTTTCTCAATGAGGCCGGCCTGCAGGCTGATACGGCAGAGAATGGGCAACAGGCTGTCGATGCGGTTTGCAACCAAGACTATGATCTGGTGCTGATGGACATGCAGATGCCGATCATGGACGGCATCAGTGCCACCCGTGCGATTCGAGCCAACCCGGCATTCAGCGACCTGCCGATCGTTGCCATGACAGCCAATGCCTATGCTGAAGATCGCACGCTCTGTATCGAAGCAGGCATGAACGACTACCTTGCGAAGCCGGTTGAGCCGGAGAGTTTTTATGCCACGCTGGCACGCTGGCTCAGTATCAGGCCCGCATCAGGCACCTCGCCACAACCGGTGAAACCATCGACGCCGCCATCGCCACCAAACACGTGCCTGAAGGCACTGGCCTGCCATGCGGATTTTGCCGATATCGAAACGGTGGCATTGGCTCAACTGAAACCGGAACGCTACATCGCCCTGCTGCAGGAATTCTTCCTTTCCCACGGCAACGACAGCCAGCAGATTGAAACCCTGCTCAGTTCGGGAAACAGGAATGACCTGGAAAAAGCCACGCAAATGATTCATACGCTGAAAGGCGTATCAGCGACACTGGGGCTGAGCAGACTGTGCGCGGAATGCACAAGAATTCAGGATCTGCTGGCCGACCAAGGCATTGCCGAGCTAGGCAGCATCTGCCATGCACAAGCCTGCGAACTGGCCAGGGCGACACATGATCTGCTGCAGAAAATGCAGTCAGCGGCAAAGTCTGCGATCTCCCCGGGTGGCGCATGAAGAAAGCCCCGGTGTCTCAATAAGCACGCCGGGGCCCGGTTTTACTGACGTATCAGCGGCAAGCCGACGCCTGCCCTTCTGCGTTAGAACATCGACTCTTCCAGCGCCAGCGCTCCAGCAGCCCCTTCCATCACCGTAACGGCAAGACCGGCTGCACGCGTCAATTGATGATCGGCATAAAAGCGCGTGGTAATGATCTTCGCAGGGAAGAAGGGATCCTTCTCGCCGGCATCGATCTTTGCCTGTGCTACCAGCGCCGCCCGCGCCATCTGCCAGCCGCCGGCAACAATGCCGAACAGCCACATGAAAGGCACGGCACCCACAGACACGGTGCGCACGTCATCGCGGTAATTGGCCACAATCCACTCTGCAGCCTTCTCCACTTCATCGATGCCCGCCGCAAAACGCCGGCGAATGACGGCAAAATCTTCACCTGACTGTTTTGCCAACTCGCCATCCAGCTGACGCATGGTGGCAATCACCGCCTTGATCGTGGCGCCACCCTCACGCGCCATCTTGCGCCCGATCAGGTCATTGGCCTGAATACCGGTCGTACCTTCGTAAATGGTGGATATGCGCACGTCGCGCAAGTGTTGGGCGGCACCCGTTTCCTCGATGAAACCCATGCCGCCGTGCACCTGAACGCCGGTCGAACAGACTTCCACCCCGACTTCGGTACTCCAACCCTTGACGATAGGGATCATCAGATCAACGAACGCCTGATTCTGCTTGCGCACCTCGGCGTCGGCATGGTGCACCGCTGCATCATGCGCAGCACCTACCACATAGGCCAGTGCACGCGTCGCTTCGACCTGGCAGCGCATGTTCATCAGCATGCGGCGCACATCCGGATGGTTGATGATGGCCACTTTGCCGCCACCGCGCACACCGATATCCGTCCCCTGAATGCGATCCTTGGCATAGGTCACGGCGCGCTGATAGGCACGCTCGGCATCGGCCACGCCTTCGAGGCCGACACCATAGCGGGCGGCATTCATCATGATGAACATGTACTCCAGGCCACGGTTCTCCTCACCGACCAGATAGCCGATGGCACCCCCATGATCCCCATAGGCCATCACGGCAGTCGGGCTGGCATGGATGCCGAGCTTGTGTTCGATCGATACGCACCAGGCGTCGTTCCGCGCACCCAGTGAGCCATCGGCATTGACCATGAACTTTGGCACGACGAAAAGAGAGATGCCCTTAACGCCCTCCGGTGCCGTCGGCGTACGCGCCAGCACCAGATGGACGATATTGTCGGCCATGTCGTGATCGCCGTAGGTAATGAAGATCTTCTGGCCGAAAATCTTGTAGCTACCGTCAGCTTGCGGCTCAGCCTTGCTGCGCACGGCAGCAAGGTCGGAACCGGCATTGGGCTCGGTCAGGTTCATGGTACCCGTCCACACACCGGAAACCATTTTTTCCAGATAGGTAGCTTTCAGCTCATCGGAGCCCGCCAGCACCAGCGCTTCGATGGCACCTGTGGTCAACAGTGGGCATAAAGAGAAGGCGTGGTTAGCCGATTTCCACATTTCGGTAACACAGGCGTTGACCACTTTCGGCAGGCCCTGACCGCCAAATTCCGGCTCGCAAGCCAGTGCTGTCCAGCCATTCTCGGCAAACTGCTGGTAGGCTTCCTTGAAGCCCTTGGGCATGGTCACGGCCTTGTCATGCCATTTGGCCCCTTCCTGATCGCCGGAAACATTCAGCGGCGAAAGCACGCCTTCAGCAAACTTTGCAGCTTCTTCCAGCACGGCATCGACCAGATCAGCCGTCGCCTCTTCGCAGCCCGGTAACTGAGCTACCTGGTCAATCCCTGCCAGTTCCTTGAGCACAAACTGCATGTCGCGGATGGGTGCAATATATTCACTCATTGTGTGTTCTCCTTTACTTGCTTTGGTTTGGTTTTCTAACTTGTTCCGGCACTCTCGCGAGCAACCAGAATATCGATCAACAGCAGAATCTCCTGCACGACCGGCAGGGTGAATCCGCTACGTTTTCCACCGCGGTTATCTCGCAGCAGTTGATGCAGATAATCGAGGCAGGCAGGCGTACCCCATGTCGCCACCACCTGTTCGCACAGGTGTGGCAATTCTTCGAGCGTCACCGCCTTCTGCAGTTGTGCCTCCTCGCTGGCCTGCAATTCCGGCACGGCTTCCCAGTGCTGAACCTCGACATTGAAGTGGCGGTTCAATTTGCTTGCCAGCGCTTCGAACTCAGCACTCATGCCCCCCATGCGATAGATATCGAGAAGCTTCATCCATGGCTGCAACGCCTCGGTTGGATTGGCCTCGATGTATTCCTGCAAGGTCTGCGCCGCGCCTTCGAGACGGCCAAAGGAAAGCATGATCTCGGCCAGTTCAAGCACCGGGTTGGCATCCGTGGAAGCTTCCGGCGGCGGTGGTACTTGAACGGCTGGTGAGACAGAAACAGTGACAGATGGCGCTGACGGGGGTATTTCGGTGATCTTCGTTTCTGGTGGGGCTGCAGATGCTACCGACTGCGTGGCTGAAACATGTTCCATGACCAGTGTCTGCATTTCGGCAAGCGCCGGTGTTTCGCGTACCACGGCACGTCGGCGCAACCACAGCACGGCCAGCAACAGGACCAATCCCAGGATAGTGAACGGAAGCCATTCATTGCCCATAGCTACAGGTTCTGACGCAACCGCCGGTAACGCCTTGATCCGCAACGGTGCAGCCTTGTCTGCCGGTGCTGTCGTATCAGATGGTGCAGTGGCAGGCACCACGGGTGCCTGAACCTGATGCAATGGCTGCGCAAGCGAGCTTGCCTGTGCCAGCACCGGGTTGGCGCCACTGTCTGCTTGCATCGCAGCCAGTGGCGACGGTCCGGACAAGATGACACCCAACTGTTCATTGAGTGCGCCCAGCAGACGATATTCCAGACGCAACATGTCGCGCAGGCGCTCATCTGCTGCCGGCAGCGCCTGCAATACTGTAGACATGCGCATTCCCAAAACCTTTACCGTGCTGTTCGCGGATGAATGCACCTGCGTGATCGAGAGTTTATCTACAGAAAGCGTCTGATCAGCGTGATCCTTTGCACGACCCGGCATCGGTGTCGATGCTGCACTCACTGCACCTGACCCCAGCGTACGCCAGTCAGGCATGGTCAGCAGCGAACCCGTCGGCAGCGGCTTCGTGTCATCAGCTTCAATGCCTGCCAATGGATTGGCTTCGGCCAGTCGCTGGATGAAACGCCTTTGCACAGCGGGCTGGCGAGGATAAAGCAGGCGGGCAAGCGAGCGCGGCGATTCGCCCGGTGCTACAACCCATGCGCCAGAGTCAGCAACTTTGCTTGCTGAACCAGCAGGCTTCGGCAATAACGGGAATTCCTGCCAGACACGACCGGCGCCGCAATTGGCCTCAAGCAGCAGAAGTGATGCCGGCTCCAGCAAGACCTGTCCGGATTCAACGACAAGCACCGTCGACGTTTCCCGCTGTTGCAACTGCATGGCCACTACAGCATGTACCGGCAAACTGCCACCACCGGAAGCCGCGGCCTTGATGCAGTGGTTGGTCAGCAGATCACCCGTCTCGGCACGGACGATTATCTCTGCACGCAGTGGCTGCCCCAAGGACGACTGCAGCTGCAGCGTGCCGAATTCAACTGCGTTGGCATGGCCCGACAGCACTCCGAAAAGAAGAGCCAAAACAGATCTGAATACGGCTGATGGCATGAGCAGGCGCGGCATACAGTTGATCAGTCGCGAAGGTATCGCGAATCCTCAAACGTGGATACCCACTCGGGCCGATAGAGCACAAAAAGGGTGACGATCATGCCCGACAGCCAGGCTTCGGAAAATGCTAGCAGCATCACATAGGGAAGATACTCGTCAAGCACATAACTGGCCGGATAGGCACCGGCAGAAACCAGGAATGCCGATGCAGAAATACCCGTGGCGAGAAGTGCCAATGCTGCACCCAGAAAGCCATTGGCGAAGATATAGACAAACAGATTGGCTGGCAGGAAACGTTCATTGAAGCGCAGCACAGCCTGCGTTACCAGCACAGCAACACCGCCAGTCAGCAGGGCATTGACGGCGAAGGTTTCCCAGCCTGCGGCACCATTCAGGCTAACCCCGACAAGCACGGCACACAGGCCAATGAACGCCAGTTGCGGCCCGACAGCCAGCGAAAATACGGTTGCACCAACCAGATGCAAGGACAAGCCGGGCTTGATGCCTGCCTGCAAGCTCCACAGGAGCATCAGGCAAACGATCATGCCCAGCCAGAGATTGAAACAGGAGGTATCGGCAAGACGCCGCCAGGGCGCGCGCCAAACGGTCAGCAGAAAAACAGGGATGAACAGGAGCCAGCCAAGCAGCGTCCAGGCGCCGGTCAGCAAGCCGTCCGGCAGATTCACCCCTGTTTCCTGTCTATCAGAGTGCCGCGGTCAGCTGCGGCACGACTTCGAACAGATCTGCCACCAGACCGTAATCGGCGACCTGGAAAATCGGCGCCTCCGGATCCTTGTTGATGGCAACGATGACCTTGGAATCCTTCATGCCAGCAAGATGCTGGATCGCGCCAGAGATGCCGACGGCAACATAAAGCTGCGGCGCAACGATCTTGCCGGTCTGGCCGACCTGGTAATCGTTCGGGACAAAACCGGCATCCACAGCAGCACGCGAGGCGCCGAGGGCTGCGCCGAGTTTGTCTGCCAGTGGCTCAAGCAAGGCATGATAGTTCTCACCATTCCCCACGCCACGACCGCCGGAAACGATGATCTTGGCAGCAGTCAACTCAGGACGCTCGGACTTGGTCATTTCACGACCAACCAGCTTCGTCTTGCCGGCATCGGCGGCCGCACTGACGTTTTCTACAGCGGCGCCAGCACCTTCTGCTGCAGCTTCGAATGCCGTGGTACGTACGGTGATGACCTTGACGGCATCAGCCGATTGCACGGTGGCCAGCACATTGCCGGCGTAGATCGGGCGAACAAAGGTATCCGCCGATTCGACACCAACGATGTCGGAGATCTGCGCCACGTCAAGCAGTGCAGCAACACGCGGCATGAAGTTCTTGCCGGACGTGGTTGCCGGTGCCACCAGATGGCTATGGCCGGCTGCCAGCGATACGACCAGTGCAGCAATGTTTTCAGCGGTCTGCTCGGCATAGTGCGGAGCATCGGCAAGCAGTACCTTGCTCACGCCGGCAATCTTTGTCGCGGCTTCAGCAGCGGCAGAACAGGCATTGCCGGCAACCAGCACGTGCAGGTCGTCGCCCATCTTCGCAGCAGCAGAAATGGCATTGAGCGTTGCCGGCTTGAGCGACGCGTTGTCGTGTTCAGCAATAACAAGAATGCTCATCAGATCACCTTCGCTTCGTTCTTGAGTTTTTCCACCAGATCGGCGACATCCGCCACCTTGACACCGGCCTGGCGCTTGGGTGGCTCACTGACTTTCAGTGTTTTCAGGCGTGGCGCAACATCGACACCCAGTTCATCCGGCTTGACGTTATCAAGCGGCTTCTTCTTGGCCTTCATGATGTTCGGCAGCGTTGCGTAACGCGGCTCGTTCAGGCGCAGATCGGTGGTGATAATGGCTGGCAGCGAGATTTCCAGTGTTTCCAGACCACCATCGACTTCCCGCGTCACGGTCGCCTTGTCGCCAGCAACCACCACCTTGGACGCAAAGGTTGCCTGCGGCCAGCCGAGCAGGGCTGCCAGCATCTGGCCAGTCTGGTTGGCGTCGTCATCAATCGCCTGCTTGCCGAGAATGACCAGTTGCGGCTGCTCCTTCTCGACCAGTGCCTTGAGCAATTTGGCTACGGCGAGGGGCTGCAGTTCGGCATCGGTTTCGACCAGAATGCCGCGATCCGCACCGATGGCCATTGCCGTGCGCAGCGTTTCCTGGCAACCGAGCACACCGGCAGATACCGCGATGACCTCGGTGGCAACGCCACCCTCCTTCAGACGAACCGCCTCTTCAACTGCAATTTCATCAAAGGGGTTCATCGACATTTTGACGTTGGCGATATCAACACCAGTGCCGTCACTCTTGACGCGCACCTTGACGTTGTAGTCGACCACGCGCTTCACGGGCACGAGAACTTTCAAGGCTAATCTCCTGATTATGTTTTTGATCCTGGCACGATTATGTCACTTTCGCGCTTGCGTTTGACATTGCCGAACCTGCATCGGACAATAGGCCATACTCTACGGTATGGATTCAGAATTTGCGTACGGTACCGTATGGTAAAAGCACTGTCAAGCCGGATTCACTTCGAATATCGATAACAAAAGCACCAGCCTCTCAAGCCCTGACATGACAACAACCGACAACAAACCGCGAACACAGCTGGATCGCAATGACTGGATCGAGGGCGCTATCGAAGTGCTCGCCGAACAAGGGGTTGCCGGCCTGCGCGTTGAAGTGCTGGCAAAGAATTTTGGCGTGACCAAGGGCAGCTTCTACTGGCACTTCAAGGACAGACAGGATCTTCTCGACGCAGTTCTGCAATTCTGGAAGGAAGGCCGCCTGCGCGATATCGAAAAACAGACAACGGCACTTCCCGGCAAGGAGCTGGAACAGATTCACCACGTCATCGACGTCTATAGTGCCGTCCGCAACCGCAAGGGGATTTCCATTGAGCTGGCCGTCAGGGACTGGGCACGGCACGATGCAGCGGTCAACGCCATTGTCGAGGAAGTTGATACCTACCGCCTGGAAACCACGCATGCGCTATTCGTCAAGCTCGGCCTTTCCGATGACGAAGCGCGTGCACGCAGCATTCTGGTTTTTGCCTATGTGTTCGGCCACAGCCTGATGGCTTATGACCGGGACAATCCCAAAGTACCGGAATTCAAACGCTGGATCGCAGAACGCATCACCGGCCGGTAAAATGCCGGGACGATGAGCGAACCCAGCCCTAATCCTGATCCAGCAGCGCAACCGGCACGCCCTTCACGACTCCACGCATCGCGTACCGTGCGCTGGCTATTGTGGACGGCGGGGACGATTTCACTGATTCTGGGCATATTCGGTCTTTTCCTGCCCGTCTTGCCGACCACGCCCTTCATCCTTCTGGCGGCAGCCTGCTACGCCAAGGCGTCGGAAAAATTTCACCAGCGCTTGCTGGCACATGCCACTTTCGGCCCGATCATTCAGGAATGGGAGGAATATCGCAGCATGCCGCTGCGCACCAAGAAAGTGGCTGTCTCGCTGATGAGTCTGTCGATTGCTGTTTCTGTCTGGGTCATCCGCGACTACCTGTGGCTGCAGGTAATGCTGATCATCCTCGGCATCAGCATGGGCACCTGGCTATGGCGACTCCCGTCGCGGGATGAGCCAAAGCTCAACGCCCCGTCCAGACCGGAGAGCGCTTCTCGGTAAAGGCGTCGATGCCTTCGGCCGCGTCGGCTGCCATCATGTTGCAGGCCATCGATTCAGCCGCCAGTTGATAGGCTGCATCGGTACCCATTTCCACCTGCTCGTAGAACGCACGTTTGCCCATGGCCACCGCCAACGGCGATTTCTTGACGATACTTTCTACCAGCGCGGTAATTGAATCATCCAGCTGCTCTGCCACCACCACCCGGTTGATCAGGCCGCGCAGCAAGGCTTCCTGCGCATTGATCAGCCCCCCGGTCAGCAGCATTTCCATGGCCTCCTTGCGGCCGACATTGCGTGACAAGGCGACACCGGGTGAAGTACAGAACAAGCCGACATTGATGCCGGAGGTGCCGAAGCGGGCAACATCAACCGCCACTGCCAGGTCGCAGGCAGCAACCAGTTGGCAACCGGCTGCAGTAGCGACACCATGCACCCGTGCGATCACCGGCTGGGGAATACGCTGCAGCGTGGTGCATACCTTCGCCATGGCCTTGAACAAGGTCTGCATGAACGGTTTGTCCGGGTTGCCGCGCATTTCCCGCAGGTCATGGCCGGCGCAGAACGCCTTGCCGGCACCGGCAATCACCACCACCCGGATCGCCTCTGACCGGGCAATATCGTCAAGCGCGGCCTGAAGCGCAGTCAGCAATTCCAGCGATAGTGAATTGAACTGTGCCGGCCGGTTCAATGTCAGCACCGACCTTCCATCAGGAAAGTCCTCACGCAACAACACATTTTCTTCAGCCATTCTCAACGCCTCCAGAAACCAAGCACGATTATTTCAGGTCACGACACTGTGCCAGTGGCTGTTGTTTCAACCACAAAGAGATCGCTTCGCCCGTCTTGTCCGTTGCCGCAGCCAGAGCACTGACCCCGCCAGCAGCGTCAGCACTCGGCGCTGGCGCTTCAATCCTCACTGGCAGGCGCCCAAGCACAGCCCTGCCCTTGCCGAGCAGCAAGGCTTCACCACGAATTTCGGCTCGGCTGCTGTCAGGGGAATCGAATGACTGGCTGAAATCATCCAGCTCGACGCGCAAGGTGCACGGGGCACTCCCCGGTGCGATGCCGAGTTGTTGCTTCAAACGCTGCTGCACCAGAGGCCCCGTCTGCCCGACCCAGCGTGCCTGGGCATAACGATACAGGCGCTGCTTATCGACATAGGCCAAACGGTAATACATGGCCTGCGCATCCAGCCAGCCTGGCAGGCGAACTTCCAGTGCAATACCTGCATGATCGCTCACAGTACTTGGCAATGCAGCGACTGGCGGCCCAAGGTCGTAGGACGCAACTACTTGCTGCTGGCGTGGCGAGTTGACGCAGGCGACCAGGAGGGATGCACTGGCTGCGAGCAACAATACGGAAAGTCTGGTTTTCATTGCTTGACGGCACCTGCGGAAACGAACCCGGGTTCCCCCGGCCCTGGTGGAATGACTGGCGGCCCAAAGAACAGGCTTTGCGGCGCCTCCTCGATCAATTGCAGGGTATGCGTCAGTTGTCGTGCCGTCCGCGTCAGTTCACTGCCCAGTTCCTGCAGGCGCGTGGCAGACGCCGCCAGGCCTTCGCCATTGGCTTCGCCAACCATCTGGTCAACGCGCTCGATCAATGCGGTCATGCGCGGCACCAGTGTTGCCACATCGCGCAACAACACCTTGGCTTCACCCGCAGCACCTTCGATATTGGCGATCGCCGGCCCCAGACGCTGCACCCTGGGATCGGCCAGCAGCGCCTTGACCTCGGCCAAGGTAGCCGTCAAGCCGGCACTGCCCGCTTCAAGATTGGCCAGTGTCTTGCCGATGCGCGCCTTGTTTGCCGGCGTCAGCAGATCATTCAGGTTGGCCAGCAAAGCCTGGGCCTGATCAAGGACATCGCTGCCGGCCTCGGAAAACTCCTGCAGGAAGGATGGCCGCATGGGGATGCGTGGCATACCTTTCCCTGCATCCAGCGCTTCACTGTCATCTTCCGCCTCTTCCAGCAAAACATAGGCAATCCCGGTAACGCCCTGATAGCCAAGTTTCGCGATCGTACGCCGGGTGACCGGCACTGCCTGCTCGATACTGATACGTACCAGAATGTTTCGGCTATCGTCAGGATCCAGACGGATGGACTCGACACGGCCGACACGGATGCCGCGATACCGTACCTGCCCCTGCAGGTTCAGGCCGGTGACATTCTGGCGCGTGACAACCAGATATTCGCTGACCGAATCCCGCTTGTCGCCAAACCACCAGATTGCCGCCAGGGTCGCCAGCATGAGCAGCAACGCAAAGACGCCGGCAGCAAATGCGTGTGCCTTGTTTTCCATATTCAGCCTGCGCGCTCCAGTGCGGCCTGCGCTCGCACGCCGCCAAAGAAACTTTTGATGAATGGATGATCCACTGCCATTACCTCCGAAAGCGTACCCAGTGCCACCACCTGCTGCTCGGCGAGCGCTGCCACCCGGTTGGCCAGGCCAGCAAGCGTATCGAGATCATGGGTTACCATGATCACGGTGAAACCAAGCTCCCGTTGCAGGGTCCGGATCAATTTTACGAAATTATCACTGCGGTCAGGGTCAAGGCCCGCCGTTGGCTCATCGAGCACCAGCAGTTCCGGCTCCAGAGCCAATGCACGTGCCAATGCCACACGCTTGACCATACCACCAGACAGCTCGGCCGGCATCAACAGACCGTGCGCCGGTTCCAGCTCCACCATGGCAAGCTTCATCCAGACCAGTTCGCGAATCAGGTCTTCGTCAAAGCGCTTGAGCTCACGTAGCGGAAAGGCAATGTTGTCGAATACCGGCAAGGCAGAAAACAGCGCCCCCTGCTGGAAAAGCATGCCAAAGCGCTGGCGCAGGTCGCGTCTCACCATTGGCACAGCACTATTGACCGGCTCGCCGAACAGCCGAACATGGCCCTGAGAGGGTTCGAGCAGGCCAACCACTTCCCTCAGCAACGTCGTCTTGCCGCTGCCTGAACCGCCCACCAGGCCAAGCATGTCGCCACGATGAACTACCAGATCGATATCCCGGTGTACCAGATTGTCACCAAAACGGGTCCATACTCCCTGAATATCGATGACCGGTTGTGCACTCATAGCGGCATGCCTATGTTGCGGGTAAAGATGGCGAAAACCGCATCGACAAGTATGACCACGGTAATCGCAGCCACGACTGAACTGGTTGTTTTGGTGGACAGGCTTTCCGTATTCGGTTTCACACGCAACCCGAAATGACAGGCGATCAAGCCAATCAGCAGCCCGAAAACAAGCCCTTTGGAAAGGCCGATCCAGAGATTCGGCAGAGGCACCGAACGCGGCAGGCGTTCAATGAAGAAACCCCAGGACAAATCCAGTTGCAGGTTGGCAGCCACCAGACCACCGAGAATGCCTGCGGCCGAACACCAGACAACCAGCAAGGGCATGGCCAGGGCCAATGCGAGCACCTTTGGCAGCACCAAGCGCAAGGTACGCGATACCCCCATGGTGGCCAGCGCATCGATCTCTTCGGTCACCCGCATGACACCGATCTGCGCCGTCATCGCCGAGCCGGAGCGACCGGCAACCAGCACAGCGACCAGCACCGGACCCAATTCGCGGATGATGCTCATGCCAAGGATGTTGACGATAAAGGTTTCCGCACCGAACAGACGCAGCTGCAGCGAAGAAAGATAGGAAAGGACAACGCCGATGAGGAAGCCGACCAGTGCCGTTACCGGCAGGGCCAGCGCGCCACATTTATAGATATTGGCGAGAATTTCGCGTACCGGAATCTCCCGCGGATGGGCACACAGCCAGAGCAGGTCGAGGATGAGTGCACCAATCAGCGTCACACCATCACGCAGATGGGCAATGACCGAGAACAGCTGCTCCCCCAGCCAGACAAGCGGTGAAGGGCCTTTTTCTGCCTGGGGCACGACAGCAGTCGACACCATGGCAGCGCGTTCGATCACATGCCGGAGCGCATCGGACACAACAATGTCGGCTGGCCAGGTTCGCCCCCATGCTCGCCAGAGCAGCAGGGCCCCGGCGCTATCCAGTTGGGTGACAGCAGACAGATCCCATGCCGCACCGGTAGCAACCAAGGCACGCAAGCGCTGATCCAGGGCAGGTATGGGGGTCGGCAGGCAGGCCAGTGTCCAGGCACCGGATAGCCGGGCAAACATCTTCCCGGCCTGGGACTCCGCGGCAAATTCCGCAGCTCCCCTCATGCGCGGCCTATTTCACCGCCCGCTGCACGACACGCAGTTCCATGCGAACGCGTTGCCACATGGAGACTTCCTCATTCAGGGCAACCTTGGTCAGCGGATGCCGATCCAGCCAACCTGTCTGCAACTCGAGCACGAAACCGTCGGTTATCGAGCGCACCTTGAATGCGGGCAGTGATTCGCCATCGCGCGAGCGGTGGAAGAGTACGGCCAGCCGGAGGGCAAACAGCAGTTTCCAGTTGGGATCACCATCCGGCAAGGCCGTGATCTTGTCCAGTTTGCCACGGTGCCCGAACACCAGCAGGGCAAGCCGTGCCTGATCCTTCTTCGAAAAACCCGGCATATCGGCAAAGGTGAGGATATAGGCACCATGCTTGTGATAACCGTTATGAGCAATCGAAATGCCGATTTCGTGCAGCTTGGCAGCCCAGGTCAGGAAGCGCACATCGTCTTCCTGTTCGATCGACGATGAATTTCCGGTCAGCAAGCCGAGAATAGCCGAGGCTTTCGACAACACCCGCTCGGCCTGTCGCAGATCAACCTGATAACGACGCATGAACTGATCGACCGTTGCGTCGCGCATGTCATGGTGATGGAAGCGCCCAAGCAGATCGTAAAGCACGCCAAGCCGAAGTGCGCCATCGGAATAGGTCATGCGCTCGATGCCCAGTTCATCGAACACTGCGGCCATGATGGCAATGCCACCAGGCAAGACGGGGATACGGTCCGCCCGAAGTCCGGCAAGTTTCAGCGCAGGCACCGAGCCAGCCTTGACCAGCAGGGTCTGCAGCTTGTCCAGGCCGGTCCGGGTCAAGCCGGAGACACCATCCAGGTTGAGGTTGTTCAATTCCAGCAGATCGGCAATTGCCCTCGCCGTGCCGGAAGACCCCACCGCCTCCCGCCAGCCAAGGCGCCGGTACTCGTGAGCAATGCTCTGGATTTCCTTGGCTGCCGCCGTCTGGGCTTCGCGCAGTCGCTTCCGGTCTACGCCACCATCCGGGAAATAGCGCAGCGTGTAGCTGACGCACCCCATGAACAGCGACTCCATCAATTGCGGCTCTGCCCGCCTGCCGATGATGAACTCGGTGGAACCGCCACCGATATCTATGACCAATCGCTTGTGCTGAGCGGCAGGCAGGGAGTGGATGGCCCCCAGATAGATCAGGCGAGCCTCTTCACGACCGGCAATGATTTCGATGGGAAAACCCAGCGCCTTCTCTGCTCGCGGAAGAAAACTCAGGCTGTTCTTGGCAACACGCAGGGCATTGGTCGCCACGGCACGCACCGAACCCGGTTCAAAACCGCGCAGACGTTCGCCAAAACGGGAAAGCGCTTCTATGGCGCGTTCCTGTGATGCGTCATCGAGGCGTTTTTCGGCTGTCAGGCCGGAAGCCAGCCTTACCGGCTCCTTGATTGCATCCAGCGGGTAAACCTGATTGTCGAGCACCCGTCCGATCTGCAGACGAAAGCTATTGGAACCGAGATCAACTGCGGCTATCAGTTCGTATCCCACCGATTACATGCTCCACGCTTGGACAGATCGGCATTCTAGCATCGTGAGAGCCTGACACCGGCCGGAAACTGCCGATTCCCGGCACGTAAAATTGGTGATGGAATTCAACTGAAATATTCGCGTAACATGATAGCAACACAATGCAACCGCCCAATTCGAAATTATTGATGCCCGAATGCCCATGACGCCACGCCCGACCCTGCTTCGATCACGCAGACAGCATTTTCCGCCAGAAAACTACTTCAACCGTGAACTCGGCTTGCTCGCCTTCAACCGGCGAGTTCTGGCACAGGCACAGAATACCGAGGCGCCGCTGTTGGAGCGCTTGCGCTTTCTCTGCATTGTCAGCAGCAATCTGGACGAGTTTTTTGAAATACGTGCTGCCGGGATCAAGGAGCAGATCAAGTTCAATTCCAGTTTCCGCAGTGTCGACGGCAAGACGGCACAGGAAGTTTTCCGTTTGCTCGCTGATGAAGCGCATGCCATCGTTCGGGAACAGTACGAACTGTTCAACAATGACATCCTGCCCCGACTGGCCAAGGAGGATATTCGTTTTTTCCGCCGCAGCAGCTGGACCGAGGAACAGCACGCCTGGATCTATGACTACTTCGTTCGCGAAGTGATGCCGCTGCTGACGCCGATCGGCCTTGATCCATCACACCCATTCCCTCGCGTACTCAACAAGAGCCTGAATTTTGCCGTTGAGCTGGAAGGCAAGGATGCCTTCGGCCGCAGCTCGAATGCTGCCATCGTCCAGGCTCCCCGACTGCTGCCACGTGTCATCCAGCTTCCTGAACATCTCACTGGCTGCAAGCACGGCTTCGTTTTTCTGTCGTCGGTTCTGCATGGCTGCGTCGGCCACCTGTTTGCCGGCATGGAAATCAAGGGCTGCTACCAGTTCCGTGTCACACGCAATTCAGACCTGTTTGTCGACGAGGAAGAAGTCAAGAATCTGCGCACAAAAATCCAGGGAGAACTACCGCAACGCCACTTTGGCGACGCCGTCCGCCTGGAAGTCGCGGACAACTGCTCCCCCGGCATGACCCGCTTTCTGCTTGAGCAGTTTGGATTGGGTGACGATGATCTGTACCGGGTCGAGGGCCCGGTCAATCTGGTCCGGTTGATGCAGGTTCCCGACAATGTCGACCGCCCGGATCTCAAGTTTCCGAATTTTTCTCCGGGAATGCCGAAGGCACTCTCGCGCAAGCCGAATATCTTTGCGGTCATCAAGGCCGGCGATATCCTGTTGCACCACCCTTACCAGAGTTTCACACCGGTCATCGAAATGCTGGCGGCAGCAGCCACGGATCCCGATGTCGTGGCAATCAAGATGACGGTCTATCGTACCGGCACGGATTCGGTGCTGATGCGCTCATTGATCCGTGCCGCCCAGAACGGCAAGGAAGTGACCGTCATTGTCGAACTGATGGCGCGCTTTGATGAAGAAGCCAATATCGGCTGGGCCACCAAGCTTGAGGAAGTTGGCGCCCATGTGGTTTACGGGGTGGTCGGCTACAAGACACATTCGAAGATGCTGATGATCGTACGCCGCGAGGATACGGAAAAAGGCCGGCAATTACGGCGCTACATTCACCTCGGTACCGGCAACTATCACCCGCGTACAGCGCGCCTCTACACCGATTTTGCCCTGCTCACCTGCAACGAAGAAATCGGTGCCGACGTCAACGAGGTATTCAAGCAACTCACCGGACTGGGCCGTGCTGAAGCCTTGCATCATCTCTGGCAGGCACCTTTTTCACTGCACGCCAGCATCATCACGGCCATTGATGCCGAAGCAAAGGCGGCCCGTGCCGGCAAACGGGCGCGGATCATGGCCAAGATGAACTCACTGCTTGAGCCGGAAACCATTGCTGCGCTCTATGAAGCGTCGCAGGCCGGGGTCAAGATCGATCTCATCGTTCGCGGTGTCTGCACGCTACGCCCCGGCATTCCCGGGCTATCCGAAAATATTCGCGTACGTTCCATCGTCGGGCGCTTCCTCGAACACCACCGGATATTCCATTTCCATGCCAACGGCAGGGAAGATGTTTACCTTTCGAGTGCCGACTGGATGGACAGGAATTTCTTCCGGCGCATCGAGCTCGCTTTCCCGATTCTCGATGCAAAACTGAAACGCCGGGTCATCAACGAAGGACTGAAAACCTATCTCGGCGACAACTGCCAGGCATGGGAAATGAAATCCGACGGAAGCTACCAGAAGAAACGGCACACGGCGCGTACCAAAGTGCGTTGCGCCCAGTGTGAGTTGATCGAGCTACTGAAACCAGGGGGCTGACACAACAACGCCGCGGCCTGCTTCCATTTATCCGCGGCGAACCCCGACCACACCGGGCACTTCGTGTACCTGACTGAGGGTACGTGACAACTGCTGCAGATTGTTCACTTCGACCGTGAAACTCATGTGCGCAGCACCCTGTTTGCTCTGGGTGTTGACGGCAATCACGTTGAGCTTTTCCCGAGAGAAGACATCGGAAACGTCACGCAGCAAACCTTGACGATCATGGGCATCAACCAGTACATCAACCGGGAATGCCCCATCCGGGCTGCCACCCCAATCCGTTTCAATGACTCGCTCTGGGTGCAATGCCGCAATATTGGCAAAGTTCGGGCAATCAGTTCGGTGGATGGAAATACCTTTTCCTCTCGTAACAAAACCTTGAATCGGATCAGGGGGTGCCGGCTTGCAGCAGCGCGCAAGCTGCGTCATCAACTTGTCTACACCCACGATAAGAATGCCGTGGTCAGCATCCGGCGTCTTGCGGCGACGGGGCACAGGAGCCACCCGCTCTTCGGATGGCATTTCACTGCCACGCACCGCCACCTGAAACTGACGCATGCTGAGCTCATTGCGCCCGGCAGCGATGAATAGATCGTCTGCCTTGGCAAAACCCAGCTTGGCGGCCAGATCATCGATATTTGTTCCACCCTGGCCCAGGCGTTGCAGCTCCTTGACCACGACAGAACGACCATCCGCCAGTGTTTCCTCCAGCGCCAGATTGGCAAACCAGGCACGCACCTTGGCACGCGCCCTTTGCGTAATCAGATAGCCCAGTGTTGGATTCAGCCAGTCACGCGATGGCCCGCCCTTCTTGGCAACGACGATTTCGACGCGTTGACCGGTTTCCAGTGCCGTATTGAGTGGCACCAGCGCACCATCGACCTTGCCACCTCGGCAACGATGACCGAGTTCGGTGTGAACGCGATAGGCGAAATCGACTGGTGTTGCGCCCCGTGGCAAATCAACGACGCGGCCTTGCGGGGTCATCACATAAATCGTCTCATCCAGTGCCGCCTGCTTGTAATGTGCAACCCAGTCGGAAGAGTCGGCAACCTCATCCTTCCAGGTCAGCAGCTGGCGCAGCCAGGCAATCTTGTCATCGTAATTATCGCCGGAGGCTTTCTTGCTCTCCTCCTTGTAGCGCCAGTGCGCAGCCACACCCAGCTCGGCATGCTTGTGCATTTCCCAGGTGCGAATCTGGATTTCCAGGCTACGCCCGTCTGGGCAGCGCACTGCCGTGTGCAAGGAGCGGTAATGATTACCCTTCGGGTTCGAGATGTAATCATCAAATTCCTTGGGAATCGGCGTCCAGATATTGTGCACGATGCCAAGCGCCGTGTAGCATTCGCGCACATCCTTGACAATGACCCGCAAGGCGCGGACATCATGAACCTCGGAGAACGGCACGCTTTTTTTCCGCATCTTGTTCCAGATGCTGTAGATATGCTTCGGCCTTCCGTAGACCTCGGCATCCCGGATTCCGGTTGCCTCGAGCTCGGTGCGCAAACGGACGATGGCGTCAGCAATGAATTGCTCACGCTCGATACGTTTCTCGTCAAGCTGCCTGGCTACCGTTTTGTAAACATCCGGATGCAGAAAGCGGAAGGAAAGATCCTCCAGCTCCCATTTCAGCTCCCAGACACCGAGGCGGTTGGCGAGCGGCGAATAGATCTCCAATGTTTCGCGCGCCACTTCCTGGCGCAGGTCATCCGGGCTGGCCGCGTAGTAGCGCAATGTCTGTGTCCGTGAAGCCAGGCGCAACAAAACGACACGGATATCCTCCACCATTGCCAGCAGCATCTTGCGCAGCACTTCGATCTGCGCCTTCATTTCTTCCGGGCTTTCGGCAGCATCGGCGACCGAATCGCGCGTAATCGGGCGCAAATGGTTGAGACGCGAAATACCGCCAACCAGATGACTGACCGCTGTGCCGAAAGTTTTTTCGATGCGTTCCAGGCCATGTTCATCGTAGGTAGGAACGGCAAACAACAATGCGGCCAGACGCGAATCTGCATCCAGCTTGAGGCCAACGAGAATCAGGGCCATTCCCAAGGCGTGCGACCAGATGCCCTCACCGCTGCCAAGTGCATGATCACCATATGCCTGGCGGGCAAACGCCTCGGCTTCCCGTATGAGCGCAGACTCTTCTACGGAAAGACCTTCACACAACGTCAATAGGGATTGTTCCTGATCGCTTTGAGCAGCGACGGAATGTACGACGGAAACCATTCTGCAATTATACAATGCCCCCTTGTCTCACGACGCCTCACGATACGACGCACTCCATGCCCAACAGATTGCTTCACCCCTATTTTCTGCTGACTCTGACCACGCTTTTCTGGTCAGGGAACATGGTGCTCGGCCGTGCCATCCGCAACGATATTCCCCCGCTGACACTCGCCTTCTGGCGCTGGGCAATTGCCCTGCTGCTGGTGCTGCCGTTTGCCTTGCCTCATTTACGCAAGCAGTGGCCACAACTCAGAAAAGGATGGAAGCCAGTACTTGTTCTCGGCGCACTTGGGGTTGGTGGTTACAACACGCTGGCTTATGTCGCACTGCAGTACACAGCAGCCACCAATGCCGTGCTGCTGAATTCATTCATTCCCATCGCCACTATTGCCCTTTCCTGGCTTTTCCTGCACAAGCACCTGCACCGGGTTGAAGGACTTGGTGTGGCCATATCATTCGTCGGCGTGGCTACTATTGTCCTGCGCGGCGATCCGGCCACCCTCGCCACACTGAACCTGAATATCGGCGACCTGTGGATGTTGGGCGCGGTTCTGGTCTGGGCGATCTACACCATTGGTCTGCAATGGCGCCCTATCGGCGTTGATCCGATGCTGATGCTTGCTGCCTTCACCACAGTCGGTGTGCTCTTTCTTGCACCGGCCTATGCCTGGGAAATCTCGATGGGGCGTCAAATCAACCTCAACTGGCATTCCTTTGCCAGCCTGTTGTACGTCGGCATCTTCCCCAGCTTCCTCGGCTACATTTTCTACAATCGTGCCGTCGCTGAAGTCGGTGCCAGCAAGGCCAGCCTGTTCATCCATCTGATGCCCGTCTTTGGCACCGCCCTGTCGGCCATCTTTCTCGATGAAATACCCGTTTGGTACCACTTCTTGGGTATTGCTCTGATTTTTGTCGGAATCTGGCTGACCACTGCCGCCCTGAAATATTTCAAGCGCGGATGATTGCCAATTTTCTGCGTCGGTTCCTCGGCAAACGGGAGCCTCCAGCAATTCCGGAAGCACTCTGGCTAGCCGCTTTGGCACGCCAGCCTTATCTGGCAAGACTTGATGCGGTCGAGCTCGATCAACTGCGTTCCCTGACAAAAGACTTTCTCGCGGAAAAGGAATTCACGACAACGGGGGGGCTGAAACTTGATAACGAGATGTGCCTCAGCATTGCCTTGCAGGCATGCCTGCCCATTCTGCACCTCGGACTTACGTGGTATCGCGGTTGGGTAGGCATTGTCGTACATCTGGACGAATTCATCGTTCAACGCAATTTTGAAGATGAGGATGGCGTTGTTCACGAGTATCAGGAGATTGCCTCGGGAGAAGCCTGGAATGGCGGCCCGGTGCTGATCTCATGGAAAGACGCACAAATGACCGAAGACAGCTACAACGTTGTCATCCATGAATTTGTTCACAAGATCGACATGCTGAATGGTGATGCCGATGGCATTCCACCACTTCATGCAGACATGTCACGCGAAACATGGGAAACCTGTCTGCTTGCCGCCTATGATGATTTTTGCCAACGCCTAAGTATTTCCGAAGTTCAAGGCACAGACACAATGATCGACCCCTACGCGGCAGATCATCCAGGTGAATTTTTTGCAGTCATTTCCGAAATGTTTTTTACTGCCCCTGAAGCCATTTATTCTGAATACCCCGACCTGTTCCATCAACTCAGCCTTTTTTATCGCACAAATCCCCTCGGAAATATTTCATCACGCTCAACCAACGCAGGGTTTAATGCATAATCGATATTCCATTTCAATGGAGGTTGATTATGGCAAAGCAGCAAACGATCCTCGTTGTTGATGATGACGAATTCATGCGACTGCTAATCGCAGAAGCAATCAATGACAAATTCCGGATACTGGATGCCGACAGCGGCAAATGCTGCCTTGAATTGGCGGCCAGTGAACAACCCGATGCCATCCTTCTCGATGTTGAAATGCAGGGGCTGGACGGCTACGAAACATGCCGCCTGCTGAAGAACGAACCCGAGTTATGCAATATCCCGGTCATCTTTGTTTCCAGCCATGATCAGATCTCGGCCCGTCTGCGTGGTTATGAAGCTGGCGCAGACGACTACATTGTCAAACCCTTCGATCCTCCGGAATTGATTGCCAAAATTTCCGCCTTGATGGACAAGGTGTCAGCACAGTCGCATCTCAAGGAAATGGCCAGCAGCGCCAGCCGCACTGCAATGACGGCAATGAGCAACGTTAGCGAAATGGGCACCCTTCTCAAGAGGCTCCAGTCGCTCAATGCCTGCCGTAATTTTTCCGAACTCGCCGAAGCCGCAATCTCGGCACTTGCTTCTTATGATCTCCAAGGCGTTGTACAGGTTCGTGGGCCAGATGGTGCCCTCACGCGCACATCCCATGGCCCGGCTACCCCTCTGGAGGCATCCGTTATCGGACACATGGCCGGTATGGAGCGCATGGTTCAGTTTCGCAACCGCCTGTCGATTACCTATCCACAGATATCTCTTCTCGTTAGCAACATGCCGCAGGATGATAATGATCGCTGTGGCCGGCTGCGTGACCACCTGTCAGTACTCATTGAAAGCGCCGAGGTTCGTGCCGCAAATCTGAGTGCCGACCATAATGCACTGCGCCGGGCAAACATTATTGCTGCATCTGTCAAACGCATCACCGAAGCACTCGCTGAAATCGATTACGATCAGCGGCACTCACGCATCGCTACCGGCATTGCCATTCAGGATCTGACAACAAGCCTGGAGCATGCCTATGCAAAAATCCTTCTGACCGAAACACAGGAAGAGACTCTGGCAAGAGTCGCCAACGAAGGCGTTGCCAGAGTTCTTGACGCCCAACTCGCCGAAACCAGCCAGCAGGACAAGATGACGACGATCATCCGTGACTTGCAGAACATGCTTGCTGCCTGAAAATTTCAGCAAGACAGGCTTTACAACCAGCAATCGACTCAATATAATGCGCCTTCTTTCGAGAGGGGGTATAGCTCAGCTGGGAGAGCGCTTGCATGGCATGCAAGAGGTCAGCGGTTCGATCCCGCTTACCTCCACCACTCAAAGAACAAGGCCAGTTGTATTGACCTGATGTACCGGGTCCCCATCGTCTAGAGGCCTAGGACACCGCCCTTTCACGGCGATAACCGGGGTTCGAATCCCCGTGGGGACGCCACCAATTTTGGGGGTTGCCGAATGGTAACCCCCTGGTTTTTTGCAGTATGGAGTGGTAGTTCAGTTGGTTAGAATACCGGCCTGTCACGCCGGGGGTCGCGGGTTCGAGTCCCGTCCACTCCGCCAACAAACAAGAACGCCCAGCCTTACCGGCTGGGCGTTTTTTTCGCCATAACCTATCCGGCAAATCCTGCTCAAGACGGGTTGCGACCAGGCATATCACCAGGCCCGCCGCGCGGCCCGCCACCTTGCCCGCCCTTAGACCCACCCCGCTTGCCGCCGAAAGGCTGGAATGCATCAAAGGTTTTACGCTGCTCGGGTGAAAGGATGGCGTAGAAGTTGCGCGTCGATGCCAGTCCGGATTCGATGGCCTTTTCATGCTCCTTCATACGCTCCAGCATTTTTTCCATGCGTTCCGGGGCCGTCAATTTGGCCATTGCCTCTCTTTCTGAACGGCGCTCCCCCATGACTGAAGCCTGCTTCTGAATCGGCTCAGACCAGGATTTCCAGGCCGACTCCTGCTCAGGGGTCAGTTTCAGGTCGGCGTGCAATTTCTCGAGGCGGCTAGAGGCCGCTTTTTCAGGCGAAAACCCCTGCGCCTGCGGGCTGCAGCCCTCACCCCCTCGGAAAGCATAGGCACTACCACCACCAACGATACCAACGATGGCAAGTGCAGCAACCATGGTGCGCGTCATCTTTTTCATGAGATTCTCCTTAACAGGTCATTGAGTATTGCGTGGGCTCTTTCCACGGCATCCATTGAAACGTTTGCATGTATCTGCCGTATGTCCTGCACCCTGCACTGCGTAACCAGTCGTAAGCATTCAGCCAATCGATACACAGGGATACATATCCAGACCGATGTACCGGTGACAGAAACCTTGCGAGACGGTTAAATGGCGCCATGGAAAACAGTGCTCATATCCTTGTTGTCGATGACGACCGTGAGATCCGCCAACTGGTCGGCGACTATCTGGCACAGAACGGCTACCGGATCAGCCTCGCGGCGAACGGAAAAGAGATGCGCAGCACTCTGGATACGTCGCGCATTGATCTGATCGTGCTTGACCTGATGCTGCCCGGTGAAGACGGATTGACACTGTGCCGCAACCTGCGTGCCAATCAGGCATTGGCGCAGATGCCGGTATTGATGCTGACAGCACGCAGCGAACCGATTGACCGGGTGATTGGACTGGAAATGGGTGCCGATGATTATTTGCCCAAGCCCTTTGAGCCACGCGAGTTGCTTGCCCGCATCCGCAACATCCTGCGCCGTACCCGTGCGCTCCCTGGTACCGCATCAGCCGACTACGTTCCGAATTACCAGTTTTCAGGATGGCAACTTGATACCGGCATGCGCCGATTGACCTCGCCTCAAGGAGTCGTTGTGGCGCTCTCAGGTGCCGAATACCGATTGTTGAAGATCTTTGTCGAACACCCGCAACGTGTACTCAACCGGGATCAATTGATGGACATGATCAAGGGGCGAGATGCCGACCCATTCGACCGCTCGATCGACCTTCAGATCAGCCGGCTCAGACAAAAGCTTGGGGATGATGCGCGCTCTCCGGATCTGATCAAAACCGTTCGCAATGAAGGCTATATCCTCGCCAGCAGCGTTGAGCGGCAACCATGATTAGCCGCATCCCATCCCGCCTGGCAGGTACCTCACTCGCCCTGAGAATCTTTCTGGTGCTGCTGCTCGGGGTTCTTGTTGCAGCCGTACTGACCTTTGGCCTGGCGCAGAATGATCGCCGGCAAGTCATTGAGCACTTTCATGGGCGGGAAGCGGTTCAGCGCATCGCAGACATGCTGCGACTTCTTTCCTCTCTGCCGCAAGATGAACGATCAAAGGCAATGGCCGACTTCAATCCGGCCGAATGGCGGCTGGATCAGCCCACGGCCTGTGTCGGACAACCCGCACCGCATCTGGCGCAAGGATTGAGTGAGCGGCTCTCCGGAAAGCTCCGGATCAATGCAGCAATGCGGGTTCTCCCTGCAGGCAGGATGCAAAACATGCCCCCCCCGATACATCCGGCGCGCCAACCCATTGTTGCTGTCAGCGGCAATTTTGCCGACGGTCAGCCTTTCTGCATTGTCCATCAGGGCCAGCGGCGCATCCCGCCACAAATCGAGCAGTGGCGGTTTCCGGTCAGCCTGGCCATTTTTGTTGCCCTGATTGGCGTTGTCAGCTGGTTTGCCGTTCGCCTGGCCATGCGCCCGCTCAAGCGCATGGCGGATGCTGCCGAAGCTTTTGGTCACGATATCCAGCAGGCGCCACTGGACACCCGGGGCCCGGCTGAAGTCCGGCAGGCAGCTCAGGCATTCAACGTGATGCAGGAACGTGTGCGCACCGCCATGGCTGAAAGAACGCAAATTCTGGCCGCAGTGACACATGATCTGAAGACGCCGCTGACACGCATGCGCCTGCGCCTTGAAACCTGCACCGACGACAACCTCCGTCAGAAGTTCTCCAGCGATATCGCCGCGATGCAACGACTTGTGGATGAAGGCCTTGAGCTTGCGCGCAGCCTGGAGTCCGGCGAGGCAACGGTTTGCGTCGACCTCAATGCCTTGCTTTCATCCATCGCCGAAGATGCCGCTGATGCCGGGCAAGCTGTCAGTTACACCGGCGCAGGCAACATCGTCGCCCGCTGCCAGCCCAATGCACTGCAACGGGCGGTGGAAAACCTGATCGACAACGCCCTTAAATACGGCGAAGCCGCGGAGATTCAACTCGAATCATCGGAAACATCTGCCATCATCCGCATCAAGGATCATGGCCCCGGCATTCCCGAGGATCGCCTCAAGGATGTGCTGCAACCCTTTGTCCGACTGGAGGTTTCTCGATCACGCGAAAGCGGCGGCACCGGCCTCGGGCTGACCATCACCAACAACCTGCTGGCCATTCAAGGCGGCCGTCTGGAATTGATCAACCGGCCGGAAGGCGGGCTGGAAGCGAGAGTCACGCTGCCGCTGGAAGGACTGAAGCGCAGCTGAGTTGTATCATCTGCAGATGAACCTCTACCACACCATTGCCCGCCTGCTCCTGCAATCCGATCGGGTGCTGTTCATTACCGGCGCCGGCATCTCGGCAGATTCTGGTCTGCCAACCTATCGCGGCCTCGGCGGGCTCTATGAAGATGCGATGACGGACGATGGCTATTCGATCGAGGAGGCCTTGTCCGGCTCCATGATGGCGCAGCACCCGGAGATCAGCTGGAAGTACCTGCTGCAGATTGAACGTAACTGCCGTGGCGCCGAGCCCAATCTCGCCCATCAAGTCATCGCCGAACTGCAGCGTGCCATTCCCGAAGTGGTGGTCTATACACAAAACGTAGACGGCCTTCATTTAGCGGCCGGTAGCCGGCAGGTGATCGCCATCCACGGGGATCTGCACCATCTCCGTTGCACCCGCTGCCGATACAGAACGCAGGTAGAAACCTATGCCGGGCTCGCTGATCCGCCTGTGTGCCCGCGCTGTTTTTCGAACATCCGCCCCGACGTCGTCCTGTTTGGAGAAGCGCTTCCGGAAAGCGGCATTGCCGCACTGGAAAATGCATTTGCGCGCCCGTTCGACATGGTTTTCTCCATCGGTACGTCCAGCCTGTTTCCGTACATTGTCCAACCGGTACTCTGGGCAAAGGAAGAAGGAACGCCGACGGTCGAGATCAATCCTCGGGAAACCAGTGTCAGCCACATTGTTGATGTCCAGATTCGGACTGGCGCTGCGGAAGCCATGGGGCGTATCTGGCATGCATTACTGGCCGAACAATGAGCCGACAAGCAAAGGCAACTCGCCAGCTACGTTATAATTGCAAGGCTTTGCAGATTCGCTGATCCGCCAACTGTTCCCCCCTCGGGAACAAGAAAATCCCAGGCGGGAAATGGCTACAGGAGACCGAATGACGTTCAGATGTACCCAGGTAGTTCCTTTTCTGTTTTTCCTGGTCTCCCCCACCCTGTTTGCCGCCGATGAACCGCTGACGCTTTCGACATCGATGTCACTCAGTGCGCTGCCCGAGGCAGCCACACCCGCTGAATCTGCACCTCAGCCAAGTACAGAAATACCCCCGGCCAGTGCCGACCTGCCCCGTACCGAACTCGAAGCCCCGCCTGCGCTACCTGACACCATCGATCTGACCACCGCACCGGATGATGTTTTCGAACGTATCCGGAATGGTTTTGCCATGCGCAACCTCACCGGAGAGCTGGTTCTGTCACAGCAGCAGTGGTATCTGAACCGGCCCGACTACCTCCGGCGCATGGTCGATCGCAGCAGTCGCTACCTGTATTTCATCGTCGAAGAACTTGAGCGTCGTGGCATGCCCACCGAACTGGCCTTTCTGCCCATGGTGGAAAGCGCCTATAACCCGATGGCCTACTCGCGTTCGCACGCTTCCGGCCTGTGGCAATTCATTCCCAGTACAGGCAAGCACTACAACCTGAAGCAGGACTGGTGGACAGATCAGCGCCGCGATATCGTCGCCGCCACGTCGGCCGCGCTGGATTACCTGCAGATCATTTACGAGATGCACGGAGACTGGTTTCTGGCGCTGGCCTCCTATAACTGGGGTGAAGGCGCCGTTGGGCGAGCGATCAAGAAGAACGAGGCGAAGGGCCTGCCCACCGATTATCAGAGCCTGACCATGCCGGCCGAAACCCGCAATTACGTTCCCAAACTGCAGGCGCTGAAAAACATCTTTTCCAACCCGCAACTGGTCGCACAGCTTGATCTGCCGAAGGTCCCGAATCGCGCCTACTTCGCCACCGTCACACCAAGCAGCAGCATTGATGTCAAACTTGCCGCCCAGCTGGCAGAAATGCCGGTACAGGATTTTGTCGCACTGAATCCGTCACATAACCGGCCGGTCATCAAGCCGGACAGCGCGCTGGTCATCCCGGCAGACAAACTGGAAACCTTCAACGCCAACCTCGAAACGCATCAGGAAGAAGACAAGCCCCTTTCCAGCTGGCAAACCTATACATTGCGCCGTGGTGAAAGGCTGGACAAGGTGGCACGAAATTTCGGCATCACGCTGGCCGATCTGAAACGCGTCAACGGCCTCAACAGCCGGCGAAATCCTTCACCCGGTCTGACCCTTCTGGTGCCGGCAAGTGATGACGATGCACCTGGAAATTTGAACAATCTACCGGAGCAAGCCACTTTTCCTGACCGATCCGAACCTGAAACTCGATCGATTACGGTCAAAAAAGGCGAGTCACTCGCTGCAGTTGCCCGGCGAGGCGGCGTCAGCGTGGACGAACTGCGTCAGTTGAACCGATTGAAATCGGACAGGATCACAGCAGGAACCCGCCTCACATTAGTCGCAGCACCAGAAAAACCGGTGACCAAGAATAGTTCGCCGTCCGGAAAACCTGCCAAAAAGCCGAAAACAACGCGGTATACGGTGAAACGTGGCGATACGCTGTACTCGATCGCCCGCCGTTTCAATGTCGATCATGAAGACATCATGCGCTGGAACCGGACCAAATCAACCGCACTGCGCACCGGCCAGCAACTGACCATTCAACTGGTACAGGGCGACTGATTCGGCGCCTGTCAGCCCAGCAAATGGCAGCGCACGATCCTCGACGATGACAGCTGCGTTTCTTCTGGATAGTGCTCCCGGCAAATAGCCGTGGCAAACACACAACGCGAATGAAAATGACAACCGGCGGGTGGACTGGCCGGAGATGGCGTTTCGCCCGGCAAACGAATCACATTCCGCGTCGCTTCCGCCGAGGAAGCTGCCACTGTGGGTACGGCTGACAGCAAGGCTTTGGTGTAAGGATGCTGCGGATCGCGCAAGACCTCCTCGACCGTGCCACGCTCAACAATGCGTCCCAGATACATGACAGCCACTTCGTGCGCCAGATGCTCAACCACGGCAAAGTTGTGCGTGATGAACAGATAGGCCAGGCCAAGGCGATTCTGTAATTCAGCCAGCAAATTGAGTATCTGCGCCTGCACGGAGACATCGAGCGCCGAAGTCGGCTCATCACAAATCATTATTTCCGGCTGCACTGCCAGTGCCCGGGCAATCGCGATCCGCTGCCGCTGGCCACCGGAAAACTCATGTGGATAACGATCAGCGGCCGCAGCTTCCAGCCCGACCTGCTCGAGCAATCTTGCTACCGCTGCAGCAAGCTCCTCTCCGCCTGCCGTTGCCAACGCATTCATGCCCTCGGCTATGATTTCGCCGGTACGCATACGTGGGTTCAGCGAGGCGAAGGGATCCTGAAACACCATCTGCAAGTGCCGGCGCAGCGGCCGCATTTCATTCCGGGTCAAGCCATTGAGTTCACGCCCATCAAGACGAACACTCCCCCCCGTAGGATGCACCAGTTGTAGTAGCGCCTTGCCCACCGTTGTCTTGCCGCACCCGGACTCCCCAACCAGAGCCAGTGTCCGCCCGGGAATCAGCGGGAAAGAAACACCATCGACTGCACGTACATGCCCGACCGTGCGCTGAAATACACCGCGCCGGATGGGGAAGTGCACCTGCAGACCCATGACGTCAAGCAACGGTTTTTTCTGACATTCGGTCAGCGGTACAGTCGCCGCGCTCAGGTGCTCCGCTTCAGCGCAGGAAGAAGGCTGCGTAGAGCCGGCTTCAGCAAAGAAACAACGAACCCGGTGGCCGGGAGACAATTCACTCCAGTTTGGTGATTCGACCCGGCAACGATCCATCACATGCGTACAGCGGGGTGCAAATCGGCAGCCTGCCGGCATGTTTGCCAGCGGCGGCACCTGGCCGGGGATCGTTTCCAGTTGCTGGCCACGTTGTGAAATATCCGGCAATGCTGCAAAAAGCGCCTGGGTGTAGGGATGGCGAGGGCTGGCGAAGAAATCGGCACGCGGCGCTTCCTCGATCAACTCACCCGCATACATCACGCCCACCCGATGAGCCACGCGTGAAACAACGCCGAGATCATGCGTGATCAAGAGCATGCCCATGTCTCGCTCAACCTGCAGATCCTGCAGCAGATCAAGAATCTGTGCCTGAATCGTTACATCCAGCGCCGTGGTGGGCTCATCGGCAACCAGTAGTTTCGGATTGCCGGCCAGCGCCATGGCAATCATCACCCGCTGCTTCATGCCTCCCGACAACTGGAAGGGATACTCTTTCAGGCGGCGTGCAGGATCGGATATCCCGACTGCGCCCAGCAATTTTGCCGCTCGCGCATCGACCGCCTCACCTTGCAGCCCGGCATGGCGAACCAGCACTTCTGCGATTTGCTTGCCGACTGTCATCACCGGGTTCAGGCTGGTTGCCGGCTCCTGAAAGATCATCGCCATACCACCGCCACGTACTGCCCGCATCTCATATTCAGGCAGGCAGAAAAGTTCTCGGCCACTCAGCCGTACCTCACCTGCAAGTACACGACCCGCCGCCGGGAGCAGACGCATCAAAGCCAGCGCCGTAGCGGATTTGCCACAACCGGATTCACCAAGCAGGGCAAAGGTTTCCCCGGCAGCAATGTCAAAGGAAATACCGGAAACCGCCGTCAGTGTTTCCCTGCCGGATGCAAAGCCCATTGCCAGATGGCGTACCGACAACAGGGGGACGTTCTGTTCGCTGCTCATCAGCCCATCCTCGGATCAAAGGCATCGCGCACGGCATCAGCCAGGAGGTTGGCCGCCAGCACCAGCACAAACATGAAAGCAAAGGCGGCAATCAGAGACCACCAGACCACCGGCTCTCGCCCCAGTTCCATACGGGCATTGTTGATCATGGTGCCAAAGCTGATCATGCTCGGATCGACACCGATCCCGACATATGAAAGTACCGCCTCGGCCAGCACCAGACCGGAAAAATCCATGACCAGCGCGATGATCACGATATGCATCAGGTTGGGCAGCAGATGGCGGGCAATGATGCGTGCATCGGATACGCCAAAGGCCTGGGCTGCCTGAATGTAGTCAAGCTCACGCAGTTTCAGCACCTCACCCCGAAGCAGCCGGGCAAGCCCGGTCCAGCTGGTCAGGCCAAGAATGAAGCACAAGGCCAGCAAGCGCATGTCGGCACGTTCGGCGGCGGTCGCGAACCACTGTGGATGCGTATCAATGATGACCTGCATCATCAAAACGGCTGCCGCGATGAGCAACACCCCGGGAATCGAGTTGAGCGTCGTGTAGAGATACTGGATCAGATCATCGATCCAGCCACGGAAATAACCGGCGATGATGCCAAGCACAATGGCCAGTGGCAGCGTCACCAGCGTTGTCACCAGACCGATCACCAAGGCCGTTCGTATGCTCTTGAGCACCTGATAGAGCACATCCTGGCCCACCTTGTCGGTGCCGAAGACGTGATACTCGCCTGCCAGCAGGAAAAGCAGCGACGAGCCCAGCAGCAGCACGGCTACCGCCGCCAGCACGGCATTCCAGGCGAATGTCGTTTCTCCCCGATAGATCTGACACCAGGCTTCCTTGCGGGATACCGAAGCGGTACCAGCAACCCGTCCAGTAACCGCAACGGCCAGCAACATCCATAGAAACGCAGCCAGCAACGCGGCACGCAAACCACGCCCGGCGATATCCTCCCCTGCCCGCCCTTCATCACTCCCCAGATGGGCTCCGCCGTGGCGCAGCCGCGGGTAATCACGCAGGCTGCGCAGACTGCCATCCGCCTGCCGCTCTTCAATCATTTCCTTTGCATAGGCACGGGTGGCCAGCGGTTCCGAATAGGTTTTTTCCATCCGGCTGCGCAAGGGTGACAGCAGACCATCGAGCACAGAAAGGACTTCTATCGAATAAACCTTCGGCTCGCCCTCCTTGCCGGGCAAAGCCTCTCGGTAGTGCACCGAATCCAGCAGGCCGACCAGCAGGAAAACGCTGAGAAAGGTCGCTGCGGCCATTCCAGGGCGACTCTGCCCTACCCGCTTGAAGGCGGCGACAAGAGGCGGTTGCCGGCGCGACCAGCAGCCGGCAGCCATACCTGCCAGCACCAGCAACCAGATGAAAACGTCAGACCAGAGAATAACGCCCTGAATATTCATCTCATTCAAACCGGATACGCGGATCAACCAGCGTGTAGGAGATATCGGTCAGGATCAGGCCGATGATGTAAAGCACGGAACCGATGAAGACCATTGCCCGGACAACGGCAAAGTCCTGCGCGTTGATGGCATCAATGGTGTAACTGCCGAGGCCGGGAATGCCGAAGAACGATTCGGTAAGCAGTGAGCCCATGAACAACAAGGGGATCACGACAACGACACCGGTCAGGATCGGTATCATCGCATTACGCAGCACATGCCCGAAAAGTACGGCAGCGTCGGACAAGCCTTTGGCACGTGCCGTACGCACATAATCCTTACTGATTTCCTCAAGAAATATGGTGCGATACCAGCGGGTAGAGGAACCCAGTCCGGAAATGACACCGATCAGCACCGGCAGGATCAGGAAACGCCAGGCATCAATGTCACCGCCAAAGCCGGAAATCGGGACCAGCTTCCACATTTTCGAAATCAGATACTGACCACCGATGATGTAGAACAGACCGGAGATCGACATCATTGCCACGCAGAGGACAACCCCCCAGAAATCGAACCAGGTGGCACGGAACATGGCCAGTGCCAGTGCAAAACTGACGGTGACGAACAGACCCAGCACAAAGGTCGGCAAGGCGATGGCCAGTGAAGGTCCCATGCGCGTGACGATTTCCCGAGAGATATCGCGACCATCTTCAGCACGGCCAAAATCACCGACGAACATGCGAATCGACTTCTGGAAAAACACGGTCTCTGTCAGGCGACCGGTGCCTTCAGCCGAGGCATTCACGAACAACGGTTTGTCATAGCCGCGATCCGCTTTCCACTTCTCGATCGCTTCAGGGGTAACACGCTTCACACCAAGCTGCATGCGCGCCATGTCGTCCGGGGTATTGACCACGAAAAACAGGGCAAAGGTAATCAGGTTCACCCCGATCAGAATGGGAATGGCATACACCAGACGGCGCAGGATATAAGCCAGCATCGCTCAGTCCTTCACCCGAACCACACTACGTTCGCGCCGTCTGTAGCCTGCCAGCGCAGCCGCCAGCGTGCCGCCAAACAGCAGGCCAAGAAATACCAGAACTCCCCATTGCGGCTGGTTCCATTGACGTCGCATGGATTCACGCATCGGCAGGTCAAGTCGTTGATATTTCAGATTGTTGTGTCCGACATCACTTGGCTTGCGGTTATGTAGCCAAGCGTGGCCAAGGGTGTAACTTTTTGGATGGAAGCCGTAAACCCAGGGCGCATCTTCCTGAAGGATGCTGTTCATGCGCGTGATGATGGCTTGGCGGCGCGGCGTGTTGTCCATGTTCTTCATTTCGTTGAACAGCCGGTCGAATTCGGTATCGCGATAATTCGACGCATTTTCTCCGGCATTCTCAACCTTCCCTTCTCTGCCATTAAGCAGGAAAAAGAAGTTTTCCGGATCAGGATAATCGGCATTCCAGCCCAGGTAATAAAGCTGCACCGCCCCCTTGCGGATCTTCTCCTGGAAACGGTTGAAATCGGTGGAACGTACGACCAGCTGGATATCAATCTTGGCAAACTGCCGAGTCAGCCAGTCAAGCCGAGACTTGTCGCCCATGCCTCCGGAGGTGGTGTCGAGATTGAGGACCAGCGGCTCACCTGTTTTTTCATGTCGACCGTTCGGCCAGCCGGCCTCCGCCAGCAGTTTTTTTGCTGTCGCCACATCGCGACGGCGAGCCTTGCCATCAAGCCATTCATAGACCACCTTGTTGATCCCGGCTTCGCCCTCAAGGTAGCCGAAAATCCCCGGAGGCAGCGGACCCTGTGCCGGTATCCCGCGCCCATTCATGAAAATTGAAATGAATTCTTCCTGATCGATGGCAATGGAGATCGCCTGCCGTAATTTTCTCGACTGTTCGCTGCCAACCACCGGGTCGAGCATATTGAAGCCCATGTAGAAGGTCGAGGCACGCACACTCGTCAGCAGGCGGATACCCTTGTTCCGCATCTCATCAGTGAGCGCGACATCACCGCCGACATTGATTTTCACGGCCTGATCAAAGGAATCGGACGAAATCCCCGAGGCGTCATACCAACCTTGCAGGAATTTGTTCCAGTAAGGGATGGCTTCCTTCTCTCGGGAGAAAATGGCCTTGTCGATGAAAGGCAAGGTATTGCCACAATCATCGAGCAGCCCGGCTTCCCGATCCCTTTCTTCCCCCTCGCACGGGTAGGTTTCCCCACGGAAATTCGGATTCCGGGCCAGCACCATGCGGCTGTTCGGGTTGTTTTCCACCAGCATGTAGGGGCCGGTGCCGACCGGATACCAGTCCAACGTCAGATTCTTCTCAGCCATGCCCGGCTGGCTGTAGAAACGATCGACTTCGCGCGCAACAGGTGCAAAGAAGGGCATCGCCAGCCAGTAATGGAATTGCGGGTATTTCCCCTTCAAACGTACCCGATAGGTGTAATCATCAATTCTGGTAACCCCACTCAACGCAAACTTGTCGAGATCCAGCCATTGATCGCGTGGCAAATCCTTGGCTGCAGCCTGCAAGGAAGCCCCAAGCTCCTTCAAACCGACAATTTTCTCGGCCATCATGCCGAAAATCGGGGAATGCAGACGCGGATGGGCAAGACGCTTGATCTCGTAGATGAAATCATCGGCGCGCAATTCACGGCTGCCTACAAGCTTGAAATCCGCAATGCGCTCGATCCCTTCCAGTTTTTCGCGATCCAGATCTGCATATCGGGGATTACCTGATGCATCGATAGCAAAAGCAGGGTGCGGTTGATAACGGATGCCAGATTTGATCCGTATGTCGTAAATGCTTTCAGCGATTTTCTGGCTCGGCGCATCAGCAGGCAAAGTCTTGCCGGCAGCATCGACATAACGCGGCAGCGGTACCGCTTCAGCCGAAAGAGGAATCAGCGAATAAGGGCGTTTCAGGTAGTGATATTGAAGCGGCGGTTCGTAAATCTGCGCCGTAAAGGTGATTTCATCTTCGGTGTAGGACTGTACCGGATCAAGATGCTTCGGGCGGTCGGCGAATGCTGAATAGAGAATGTTCTGGCCGCGTTCTGAAACCGGGTACGGGTCGTTCCAGACCTCACCACAGGCAGTAACGACAAATACAGGAAGCAAGACAGCCAGACGGCACAAAGGTGGAAGCAGCATGGCGGCGAGTGTAGCGGATGCCTGCGCTTACGTCATCCGGGAAGGGCATCATTTCCGTTATAATGCGCGCAAAACCAATAGGGAGCATCCATGGGATTCCTCGCAGAAAAACGCATTCTGATTACCGGCTTGTTGTCCAAGCATTCGATTGCCTATGGCATTGCCAAGGCTTGCCATCGTGAAGGTGCAAAACTCGCCTTTACCTATCAGACCGAGCGCTTCAAGGATCGGGCAGCCAAATTTGCTGCCGAGTTTGATAGCGAACTCATTTTTCCCTGTGACGTGGCTGAAGATGCCCAGATCGACAATCTTTTTGTTGAACTGGCAAAGCACTGGGATGGCCTGGATGGTCTGGTGCACTCAATTGCCTACGCACCGAGCGAAGCGATCGAGGGAGACTTTCTTGATGGCATCACACGCGACGCTTTCCGTATTGCTCACGACATTTCTTCATACAGTTATCCGGCCTTGGCGAAAGCTGCCCGGCCGATGCTGCTGAAGGGCAATAATGCAGCGCTGCTAGCCCTCTCCTACCTGGGCGCCGAGCGCACCATGCCGAACTACAACACCATGGGCCTGGCCAAGGCCAGCCTGGAGGCAGCAACACGCTATCTGGCATTCTGCCTTGGCCCACAGGGTATCCGTGCCAATGCAATTTCTGCAGGCCCGATCAAGACCCTCGCCGCCTCCGGTATTGGCAATTTCGGCAAGCTGCTGGCCTACAATTCGCACCATGCACCTTTGCGCCGTAACGTCACCATTGAGGAAGTGGGTAACGTTGCTGCGTTCATGCTCTCCGATCTGGCCAGTGGCATGACGGGCGAAATCACCTATGTTGATGGTGGCTTGAACACTACAGCGCTGGGCAACGCCGACCCGATGCCTGCCTGATTTCTTTGAGTCTGTTACAAAACAAAACGCCGATCAGGGAATCTGATCGGCGTTTTTGCTGCTAAGTCCGTATCGACAAGACGAAACTCAAGGAAAGATCAACGCTCCTTGGCGTTAACCACTGATTTGTTGATCTCAACCTTGTAGCGCTGGCGCAAGCCACTCAGATAAGCAGCAAAATCCTCTCTTGCTACCATCGCCGCATAGCTTTCCTGCAGTGCCTGCAGCTTGTTTTCATCGATTTTCTCAAGTGCTTTCACGGAAATAATCTTGAAAATTGCGTATCCGCCACCTTCAGGCAGTTCTACTCCGGCATAGCTGGGGAGTTTTTCGGTATCGGCACGGAAGATCGTCTGCAGGGCTGCGGCAGACAATTGCTGTCGTCCCTGACGCGTCACCGTTTTGGCCTGGATCCAGTTTGTCTTGTCCTGACCAGCCATCAATTCAGCAAGCTTTGCTTCACCACGAAGCTTGGCCAAGGCAGCCGCTTCCTTGATTTTCAGCATTTGCTCAATTTCAGCACTGACGGATTCAAACGGTCGCACAGCAGCAGGCTGGTGCTCTGCAACACGCGCTGAAACCAGGGTGTTCTGAGCAACTTCGACCGCGTCTGTATTGCGCTTCAACTTGATTGCATCTTCGCTGAACAAGGCAGTAAGAATTTTCTCGTTACCGAGAGGACCAAGTGCTGACAATACCTGAGTCGGAGGGTTCTTCGGAATCGGTTCCGATTTCTGGATTTTCAGCTTGAATTTCTCAGCGACTGGCGCAAGGCTGTCAGGCTGCTCATAAACGATGTTGGTAAAAGCTTCCGCAGCCTCTGCAAAACGACGTTGCGCCGCCTGGCGCTTCAACTCCCCTTCGATTTCAGCACGCACTTCATCCAGCGATTTCTGCTTGCCCGGCTTGATGCCGGTCAGTTTGATGATATGAAAACCGAAGTCAGACTGAACCAGAGCGGAAATCTCATCCTGCTGCAATGCGAATACGGCCTGCTCGAAAGGCGGCACCATCATGCCACGACCGAAAAAGCCAAGATCTCCGCCATTTGCTGCCGATCCCGGATCCTGCGAATTGGCTTTTGCCAGTTCTGAAAAACGTGCCGGTGATTTCTGAACCTCGGCAAGCAGCGCTTCCGCCTTCGACTTGGCCTTGGCCTTGTCGGACTCCGAAGCGCTGGCATCAACCGTAATCAGGATATGGCTTGCACGTCGCTCTTCCGGCTGTTGATAGCTCTGCTTGTGGCTTTCATACCATTGCTTGACCTCGGCTTCGCTGACCGAAACCTGGGCAAGCAAGCCTTCCAGCGAGAGAGAAACGTATTCCGCCCAGACCAGTTCTGGGGTCTGGAATACCTTCTGGTTTTCATCGTAATACTTGCGCGCTGCATTGGCCTCAAGCTTTACTTCACCGACAAACTGATCAGGCGTCAGGCGCAGTTCGGACACCTTGCGTTCTTCCGATTTAATCTTCAACAGCATTTCAGCCGAAGCTTGCGCAACAATCCCGGCATCGGTAAAGGCACCGACCAACTGTTGCATGGTCAGATCCTGACGCAACTGGGCTTCGAACTGCTCCGGAGTCATTCCCTGCGCACGCAAGGCTGCTTCATAGCGCGACTGCGAGAATTTGCCGTCTTCCTGCAGAGCAGGCATGCTGCCGATGACTTCGACCAGCAGCGCATTACTGGCACCAAGATGCCCCTTGAGTGCCTCAAGCATCAACAAGCGTTGATCAACCAGTGAATTGACAACCGCCATGCGTGCTTCTGGCGTATCAAACAGTTCCTGTTTGAAATTCGCACCCAGCTGCTGGCGCATGCGATCCATTTGCTCTCGCCATGCCTGTTCGAACTGATAGGTTGATATCTTGGACTCACCTACCGTGGCCACATCATTACCCGGCCCCACGCCACTGACATAGGACTCAACACCCCAGAAAGCGAATGGCAGAATGATCAGGGCGAGAATGCCCTGGACAATTTTCTTGTTATTGCGGACGGCGTCGAACATGGCGTAGTAACTCTCTCAGCTCTCTGCTCTTGGATTGAAATAACAAAAAAGGCGAACTTGCGTTCGCCTTTCGGTGATTCTGGCGGAGTGGACGGGACTCGAACCCGCGACCCCCGGCGTGACAGGCCGGTATTCTAACCAACTGAACTACCACTCCACGTCGGTACATCCATCGTAATGCTTTGGTGGGTGCTGACGGGTTCGAACCGCCGACATCCAGCTTGTAAGGCTAGCGCTCTACCAACTGAGCTAAGCACCCATGCACACGGCCTTTTCGGCCAAGCACAAAGACCGTTATTTTACAGCATCCTTCAGCGCTTTGCCAGCACGAAACTTCGGCACTTTTGCAGCCTTGATCTTGATTGCTGCACCGGTCTGCGGATTGCGGCCGTTACGAGCAGCACGTTTGGAAACATAGAATGTTCCGAAGCCCACCAGGCTGACATCACCGCCTTTTTTGAGCGATGCTTTCACTGCCGCAATTGTTGCATCCAGTGCACGGCCAGCAGCGGCCTTGGATAAATCCGCCGACTTGGCGATCTGATCAATCAGTTCCGACTTGTTCACAGACACCCCCTTCAAATTGAAACAGGACACCCTGCACGGCCTTTATATCGCCGCGCAAAGGCTTGTGTCAACAGGCTTTCAGAGGAAATTCGAGGCGGCGACTCAACGCATGAACCATGCCCGGGGAGTTGCCCATGGCATGGTTCAGAGTCGAATCAATGAGTAAGAACCGTTTGTGAAGATGCATTCTCCGGTGTGGCTGGCACGGCTTCGACTTCGTCCGGAAGAGGCACCGGCTTGCTTTCGAGGGCATGTTCCAACACCTGATCAATCCAGCGTACGGGAATGATTTCAAGTTTGTTCTTGATGTTGTCAGGAATCTCGGCAAGGTCCTTGACGTTTTCTTCCGGAATCAACGTGCGTGTCAAACCGCCACGCACTGCGGCCAGCAGTTTTTCCTTGAGTCCGCCAATGGCCAGCACCTCGCCTCGCAAGGTGATTTCACCTGTCATGGCTACGTCGCAGCGAACCGGAATGCCGGTCAGCACAGACACCAGTGCGGTGCAGATACCAACGCCAGCCGACGGTCCATCCTTCGGAATTGCGCCTTCTGGCAGGTGAATATGCACATCGCTTTTCTGGTAGAAATCCCCATCAATGCCCAATGACCGGGCACGCTTGCGCACCACCGAGAGCGCTGCCTGAATCGACTCCTGCATCACATCACCCAACTGGCCGGTGCGAATGATGTTGCCCTTGCCCGGCAGGATGACCGATTCGATCGTCAGCAGTTCACCACCGACCTCGGTCCAGGCCAGACCGGTTACCTGGCCAACCTGGTTCTCCTTCTCGGCCATGCCGAAGGTATATCGACGGACACCAAGGTACTTATCCAGATTTTTTGGATTGACGATGATCTTGCCCGCCCGCTTGCGCAGAAGCAGCGCCTTGACCACCTTGCGGCAGATTTTTGATACCTCGCGCTCAAGTGAGCGAACCCCTGCCTCACGCGTGTAATAACGGACGATGTCGCGCAACGCCGCTTCGGTTACGGTCAGCTCGGTCCGTTTCACCCCTGTGGTTTTCATCTGTTTCGGCAACAGATAGCGTTCGGCGATATTGACTTTCTCATCCTCGGTATAGCCGGAAAGGCGAATCACTTCCATGCGATCCAGCAGCGGGGCCGGAATGTTCATGGTGTTTGCCGTCGCCACGAACATCACATCGGAAAGGTCAAAATCGACCTCGACATAATGATCCTGGAAGGTGTGATTCTGTTCCGGGTCGAGCACTTCCAGCAATGCCGAAGAGGGGTCGCCACGGAAGTCCTGACCCAGCTTGTCCACCTCGTCAAGCAGGAACAGCGGATTACGCACACCTGATTTCGACAGGCTTTGCAGAATCTTGCCCGGCATCGAGCCGATATAGGTACGGCGATGGCCGCGAACCTCGGCTTCATCGCGCACGCCGCCAAGTGCCATGCGAATGAATTTGCGATTGGTGGCCTTGGCAATCGACTGGCCCAAAGAAGTCTTGCCAACGCCCGGAGGACCGACGAGGCACAATATTGGCGCCTTCAGCTTGTCGACACGCTGCTGAACCGCAAGATACTCAAGGATGCGTTCCTTGACCCGCTCAAGCCCGAAGTGATCCTTGTCCAGCACCTTCTCGGCTTCAACCAGATTCTTGCTGATACGCGTTTTCTTTCGCCAGGGCAAGCCAATCAGCGTTTCAATGTAATTGCGTACAACGGTCGCTTCCGCCGACATCGGCGACATCAGCTTGAGCTTCTTCAGTTCGGACTGGGCCTTGGCCATGCCTTCCTTGCTCATGCCCGCAGCCTTGATCTTCTTCTCGAGTTCCTCGAGGTCAGCGCCCTCCTCGCCTTCACCCAACTCCTTCTGGATCGCCTTGACCTGCTCGTTCAGGTAATACTCACGCTGGCTCTTCTCCATCTGGCGCTTGACGCGCCCACGAATGCGTTTCTCTACCTGAAGGATGTCGATTTCCGATTCGAGTTGGGACAACAGGCGCTCGATGCGCGCACGCACATCGAACATCTCCAGCACTTCCTGCTTCTGGTCGAGACGCAAGGGCAGATGTGCGGCAATGGTGTCTGAAAGACGGCCGGCTTCTTCGATGCCGGCAATCGAGGTCAGGATTTCCGGCGGAATCTTCTTGTTCAGTTTGACGTATTGATCAAACTGGGCAATGACGGCACGGCGCATTGCTTCAACTTCATGGTTGGCGCCATCATCAGGCGCAACCGGCGTCGCCATCGCGGTGAACATGGTTTCACCAGCATCGATCGATTCGACATGCGCACGCTGGGTGCCTTCTACCAACACCTTGACAGTGCCATCGGGCAACTTGAGCATCTGCAGAATATTGGCGATGCAGCCGATGCGATAGATATCTTCCTCGGACGGCTCATCCTTGGCGGCAGATTTCTGGGCAACGAGCAGAATGCTCTTGCCTGCTTCCATGGCCACTTCCAGCGCCTTGATCGACTTCGGCCGGCCCACGAACAGCGGAATGACCATATGCGGGAAAACAACCACGTCACGCAGCGGCAGCAGCGGCAGCTCAAGCGTTTCGGCGGGAAGACTGGGGGTATTCGACATCTCTTGTGCCTTTTGAGGTGAGGTTCATGCCCCACATGGGGGCATGAGACAGAATATCAAGCCGCCCCGGAACGGAGCAGCAACTCAGTTGGAACCGGAGACTTTTGGCTGATCAGCATAGATCAGCAAAGGTTTGCTGTCGCCGCTGATCATGTTTTCGTCAATGACGACTTTTGAGACATTTTCCATGCCGGGGAGTTCATACATTGTATCGAGCAATACCGATTCGAGGATGGAGCGCAAACCACGCGCCCCCGTTTTCCGCTCCAGTGCTTTTCTGGCAACGGCCTGCAGGGCGGCGGGTCGAATCTCAAGCTCGACACCTTCCATCGAAAACAGCTTCTGGTACTGCTTGATCAGCGCATTCTTTGGTTCGACCAGGATTTCAACCAGCGCATCGATTGAAAGCTCTTCCAGCGTGGCAACAACCGGCAGGCGACCAATCAACTCCGGGATCAGGCCAAACTTGATCAGATCCTCAGGTTCGACGCTGCGCAGTACTTCACCCACAGCCTTCTTGTCATCCTTGCTCTTGACCTCGGCGCCAAAGCCGATGCCACCTTTTTCCGAGCGATTGCGAATGACTTTTTCCAGGCCGTCAAAGGCGCCACCACAGACGAACAGGATATTCGTGGTATCGACCTGAACGAAATCCTGATTCGGGTGTTTGCGGCCACCCTGCGGGGGAACGCTGGCAACCGTGCCTTCGATCAGTTTCAGGAGTGCCTGTTGCACACCTTCGCCGGAAACGTCGCGCGTGATCGACGGGTTATCGCTCTTCCTGGAAATCTTGTCGATTTCGTCGATATAGACGATCCCGCGTTGAGCCTTCTCCACCTCATAGTCGCACTTCTGCAGCAGCTTCTGGATGATGTTCTCGACATCCTCGCCGACATAGCCGGCTTCGGTCAGTGTCGTCGCATCTGCCATCACGAACGGTACATTGAGCAAGCGAGCCAGCGTCTGGGCAAGCAAGGTCTTGCCCGAACCGGTCGGGCCGATCAGCAGGATATTGCTCTTCGACAATTCGACGTCATCGGCATTCTTGGCGTGATGACGCAAGCGCTTGTAGTGGTTGTAAACGGCAACGGCAAGAATGCGCTTCGCCGGATCCTGACCAATGACGTACTGGTCAAGGATCGAACAGATTTCCCGCGGAGTCGGCAACTCCGAACGTACCGTCTTGCCTTCTTCAGTGCCTGCAATTTCGTCGCGGATGATGTCGTTGCACAGCTCGATGCACTCATCGCAGATAAAGACCGACGGGCCGGCGATAAGCTTCTTCACTTCATGCTGGCTTTTGCCGCAGAAGGAGCAATAGAGCAATTTTTCGGTACTGCTTTTCTTTTCGGACATGTTCCGTCTTTCTGTTTCCTGCCGGGGGCCCGAAGCTGGGGTCAGAGACCTTCGCGCGTGGCAAGAACCTTGTCAATAAGCCCATATTCTGCCGCGTCCTGCGCAGAAAGGAAATTGTCTCGATCGGTATCGCGCTCCAGGCGCTCAACCGGCTGGCCTGTGTGATGCGCCATGATGTCGTTCAGCTTGGCGCGCAGCGACAGGATTTCCTTGGCGTGGATCTCGATATCCGAAGCCTGCCCCTGGAACCCCCCCATCGGCTGGTGGATCATGATCCGCGAATTGGGCAGGGCAAAGCGCTTGCCTTTCGTCCCAGCGGTCAGCAGGAAAGCCCCCATCGATGCAGCCTGCCCCATGCAGAGGGTAGACACATCCGGCTTGATGAACTGCATGGTGTCATAGATGGACAAGCCAGCAGTCACCGAACCACCGGGGGAATTGATATAGAAATAAATATCCTTGTCCGGATTTTCCGCTTCGAGAAACAGGAGCTGTGCCACGACGAGGTTGGCCGTTGCGTCATTGACCGGGCCAACGAGGAAGATGACACGCTCCTTGAGCAGGCGCGAGTAGATGTCGTAGGCACGCTCGCCACGACCACTCTGCTCGATCACCATGGGTACGAGACCGAGGGCTTGCGGATCCCAGTTGCCCTGATTATCCGATCCGAAATTCATGCCTGCTTCTCCCGAGAATATTTGCTGGTTCAGGCCTGTTGCTGGCCCATCAATTCATCAAAGGCGACAACCTTGTCGGTCACCTTGACGTTATCGAGTACCCAGGCAACCACATTGTCTTCGATTGCCACGCCTTCAATTTCCTGAAGACGCTCCGGCTGTGCGTAGTACCAGCGCACCACCTCTTCCGGATGTTCGTAGCTCTGTGCGGATTCGTCAACGATGGCACGCACCTGCTCGGGCTTGGCGTGAAGTTCCTTTTCCTTGACCAGTTCTGCCAACACCAAACCAAGGGTAACGCGGCGCTTGGCCTGCTCGGCAAACCATTCCGGCTGGATCGGGAAGTCATTGACCTTCATGCCGCGCTGTTCCATGTCGCGTCGGGCATTTTCCATCAGGCGATGAATTTCCATTTCAATCAACGCGTTCGGCAGGTCAATCGGATTCGCCTTGATGATGGCGTCCATCACCTGATCCTTGATCTTGCTCTGGATGCGCTTCTTCACCTCGCGCTGCAGATTGCCGGTAATTTCCTCGCGCATCTTGGCAATATCGCCATCGGCAACACCCAGTGTCTTCGCAAACTCGGCATCAATTTCCGGCAGTACCGGCCCACTCACTTTCTTGAGCACGACTTCGAACTGAACCTGCTTTCCAGCCAGATCCTTCGAGAAATAATCTTCCGGAAAGGTCATGTCGAAGGTTTTCGACTCACCCGCCTTCAGGCCTTCAACAGCTGTCTCGAAATCGGCAAGCATCATGCCCTGCCCAAGCACGAACGGGTAGTCAGTCGCCTGGCCGCCCTGGAACACTTCGCCATCCTTCTTGCCGGTGAAATCAATCACCACCCGGTCTTCCTTGGCGGCAGCACGGTCAACGGCCTCGTAGCGGATGCGCTGCTTGCGCAGGATGTCGATCGTCTTGTCCACTTCGGCTTCACCGACTTCCAATGAAGGACGCTCGACCTCTGCCGTGCTGATATCGCCCAGCTTCACTTCCGGGTACACCTCGAAAACAGCAGAAAACTCGAAATGCGTGTCGCTGCTGCTTTCCTTCGGCTCAACGCGCGGGTAACCGGCCACGCGAAGCTTCTGGGCAACAACAGCCTCGCCAAAAGCACGATCCACGGCAGCATTCAGTGCTTCATTGCGTGCCTGGTCGCCATACTGCTGACGAACAATGTTTGCAGGCACCTTGCCCGGGCGGAAACCGGACATCTTGACGTTCTTGCCAAGGCGCTTCAGACGCGAGTCGATATCCTTGTCGAGGTCGGCTTTGGCAACAGAAAGATCAAGGCGGCGCTCAAGCGCGCTCGGGGCCGGTTGCTGGGCGTTGGTATTTTCGGCGTTCGTTTGCATATGAAATCCTGAAGGTGCTTAAGAAGATTGAGCGAGAAGAATAAACGGCAGATTCTAGCACGCTGATCACCGATACTGTATTCCCGTACATCAATCGCCCCCTCTCCGACAGCATGAAAGCACACGAACAGGTGTTCAATGACAACACCGCGAACCTGAAAGAATTAAGACGATTCCCGCGTCGGGAAAAAAGACGGCTTTCCTGAGTTGGGGTACAATGCGCCCCTCCGTGCGGCGGTGGCGAAATTGGTAGACGCAACAGGTTTAGGTCCTGTCGCCTTCGGGTGTGGAGGTTCGAGTCCTCTCCGCCGCACCAGCGCGCTGGCAACTCAGTAGCGCATAATTCTTCCTTCTTCAGGCCGATGCCCGTCGACCACTACGAAAACTTCCCGGTTGCCTCGCTCCTGCTTCCCAAGCGGCTGCGCGAACCGATTGAAGCCATCTACCGCTTTGCCCGCAGTGCGGACGATATTGCCGACGAGGGAAACGCGACGCCGGATCAGCGTCTAGCAGATCTGGCCAACTACAACGAGCAACTTGACCGGATTGGCAAGAACGAACCTGCCGACGGCCCCATTTTCGCGCCGCTGGCTGAGGTGATACGGAAGTGGCAACTACCATTGCAGCTCTTCCGCGACCTGCTCGATGCCTTTGCCCAGGACGTAACCAAGACACGCTATACCGATTACCCAGAACTGCTGGACTACTGCCGCCGCTCGGCCAATCCGGTCGGGCGACTGTTGCTGCATCTCGTCGATCGCGCAACGCCTGCCAACCTGAGCCGGTCGGATGCCATTTGCAGCGCCCTGCAAATGGCCAACTTCTGGCAAGACATCGCGATCGACTGGGCAAAGGATCGGGTTTACATCCCACAGGAAGATTTGCAACGATTCGGCATCGAAGAAACGCACATCGCCGCCGGCCGTTGCGACGAGAAATGGCGCGCGCTGATCGACTTCCAGACCGCACGCACCACCAGCCTGATGCAATCCGGCATGCCGCTGGTACATGACCTGCCGGGGCGCATGGGTTGGGAAATCCGTTTTACCGTCCAGGGTGGCTTGCGCATCCTCGAAAAGACCAGACAGGTGCGGGGTGATGTCTTCCGCCATCGTCCGACGCTCAATCTCATCGACTGGGTGCAGATACTGAGCCGTACGCTTAAGATGTGAGCCCATGAACGCCGACGACTACTGCCAACAGAAAGCTGCCTCCAGCGGCTCCAGCTTCTATTACAGCTTTCTTTTCCTGCCGATCGAGAAACGGCGGGCCATTACAGCGCTTTACGCCTTTTGCCGCGAGGTCGATGACGTCGTCGACGAGTGTCAGGATCCGCAGATCGCGGCGGCCAAGCTCGCCTGGTGGCGACTGGAGGTCGCCCGCCTTTATGAGGGCAAGCCGGAACATCCTGTCACCCAGGCCTTGCAAGGCGTCCTGCCAAGATTCAACCTGCCGCAGGAACAATTGCTCGAAATCATCGACGGCATGGAGATGGACCTGACACAGACGCGTTATCTGGATTTCAAGGCACTCTCGCTTTACTGCTACCGGGTGGCCAGCGTCGTCGGCCTGCTGGCGGCTGAAATTTTTGGCTACGAAGATCGCAAAACGCAAAAATATGCCCACGACCTGGGCATGGCTTTCCAGCTGACCAATATCATTCGAGATGTCGGCGAGGATGCCCGTCGCGGCCGTATCTACCTGCCCATCGACGAACTCCAGCAATTTGATGTCAAGGCAGCCGACATTCTCAATGCCCGCTATTCCGATAATTTCCGTCGCCTGATGGAATTCCAGATCAAGCGTACCGAGGAATACTACGAACAAGCCTTTGCCCAACTGGCCGAAACAGATCGCCGCAGCCAGCGCCCCGGCCTCGTCATGGCAGCGATCTATCGCGCCCTGCTCGACGAAATCCGCAGGGATGGCTGCCTGGTACTGACCCAGCGCACCTCGCTGACCCCGATCCGCAAGCTCTGGCTGGCCGTCAAGACCTGGGTTCGTGAAGGTTGAGCAGGTGAACGCCCCCGATCGCGTCGCCATCGTTGGTGCAGGCTGGGCCGGGCTGGCCTGCGCAGCAGAACTCTGTACAGCCGGCTTCCCGGTAACCATTTTTGAAGCATCACGCCAGCCAGGCGGCCGCGCCCGTAGCGTGGACATCAACGACTGCACACTGGACAACGGTCAGCATCTCCTGGTGGGAGCCTATTCCGAAACGCAGCGCCTAATGCGGCTCATCGGCCTGGAACCGGCACACCTTCTTAGACGAAAACCACTCCAACTGCTCTACCCGACGTTTTTCGAGCTTCACCTGCCCGATCTGCCTGCGCCATGGCATCTGGCTCTTGGGCTGCTCAAGGCCAAGGGCGCCAGCTTCAGGGAAAAGATTTCAGCTGCATTCTTCATGCAGCGACTCAAGCGACAGGCTTATCGACTGACGCAGGACACCACCGTCGCCGAATGGCTGTACAGCGAAAACCAGACGGGAGCCCTGCGACGCTTCCTGTGGGAACCGCTCTGTCTCGCTGCACTGAATACCCTGCCGCAGCAAGCCTCGGCGCAGATTTTCGCCAACACCCTGCGTGACAGCCTGGGAGGAGCGCAGGGTGCGACCGACCTGTTGTTCCCTCGTGCCCCGCTTGGCCAGTTATTCCCTGAACCCGCCGCTCGCTTCATCCAGGCGCAGGGCGGGCAAATACGCTATTCATCGCGTATCACCGGCCTCTCCAGAACAGATGAAGGCTGGCAGCTTGAAGGAGAACAGTTCGAGCACGTCGTACTCGCGCTGGCGCCACAGCATCTCCCGCCGCTACTGGTTTCGCGGCAGGCACACGAGCCCCTGCTGCACCAGTTGGCTGACTATCTGTACGAACCGATTGGCACGTGTTACCTCGCCTACCCGAAAACCACCCGGCTTCCGATCCCCATGCTCGGATTGCCCGGCCCGCTGGGTCAGTGGGTATTTGACCGGGGACAGATGGATGGCAAGAATGGCGTTATCGCTTTTGTACTCTCGGCGGAAGGTGGCTGGGACGAAATGGCAGATGATGTGCTGGCCGGCAAGCTGCACAGCGAACTGGAAGCAGCAGTGGGCAAGCTGCCATCACCGCGCTGGCACCGGATGATCAGGGAACGCCGAGCCACTTTCTCGTGCCGCCCCAACCTGCAGCGACCGGGGCCGGCAACAGCAGAATCGGGGCTCTGGCTGGCGGGTGACTATACCTACAGCGACTATCCGGCAACGCTGGAAGGCGCCGTCAGAAGCGGCGTGATTGCCGCCAGGGCAATTCAGGGCACGGCCTGAACGAGACAATCACTCCGCGCCGGTATTCGACAAGGTTGGCTTGACCAATACCGCCTTGACCACGGGCACGACCTGATTCCAGACCACCCAGCCAGTAGCGCCCAGCAGGGAGATACCAATCACCAGCTGCAGCACGAATGTACGTGCCTCGCGCTGCTGCCGGCTGATTTTCCTTGCCGGATCCGTGGCGCCGCATTTCGGACAAGCCAGCGCTGAAATATCGACCTGATAGCCGCAACCACGGCATGGGTGAAGAGACATATTCTTTTTTTCCTGCGGCCACAAAAGCAAACAATGCCATCATTCTAGCGCCAAAAAACCGATATCCGCCTCGCGCACAGCATGACTGCGTAATGCTACGCCGACATTTCATCGAGTTGCCCGGCATGCATGCGCAAGCGCCTGCCGCAGCGAGCAGCAATTTCTTCATCATGGGTTACCAGGATCAGCGTGGTACCCAACTCCGCGTTGATACTGAACATCAGATCGATGATCTGGTGGCCGGTAGCGGCATCGAGGTTGCCGGTCGGTTCATCGGCGAGAATCAGCTTCGGACCTGTGGCAAAGGCGCGCGCCAAGGCAACCCGCTGCTGCTCTCCTCCAGACAGATGCTTCGGATAATGCCCCAGCCGATGCGCAAGCCCGACCCGTTCCAGCCAGGCCCGAGCCTCGCCACCGGCCGACCGCTGGCCGGCGAGTTCAAGAGGCAGCATCACGTTTTCAAGTGCGGTCAGCGAAGGCAGCAGCTGGAAAAACTGGAATACGAAGCCAAGGATCTGCCCTCGCAACACAGCCCGGGCATCTTCATCAAGCACGTTGATTTCGCGATGGTCGAGAAAAACGCTGCCCGAACTCGGTTCATCCAGACCGGCCAGCAAACCCAACAGCGTAGACTTGCCTGAACCGGAGGCACCGACAATGGCCACTGTCTCACCAGCGGCGACGGAGAATGAAATCTCGTGCAGAATGACGAGCGGCAAACCTTCATCATCGCTTCCGGCAACCTGCTTGCCGAGTTTTTCCACTTTGACAACCACTGGTTTTTCCATGCGCTCCACGCTTCGATTCCTGCTTGTTCTGTTGGTCACCTTGCTGCCGGCAACCTATGCACACGCCAGCAAGACCATTCTCGTATTCGGCGATTCGCTTTCGGCTGGCTACGGCATTCGCCAGGATGCTGCCTGGCCGGCGCTACTGCAGCAGCGCCTTGGTGACAAGCGCCTTGATTATAGCGTCGTCAACGCCAGTATCTCCGGCGAAACCAGCAGTGGCGGCCTGACGCGGATCAAGGGCACCCTCACGCGCCAGAAGCCGTCCATCGTCATCATCGCACTTGGCGCCAATGACGGCCTGCGCGGTCTCCCCCTGGACAATACCCGATCCAACCTGTCAGCCATGATTCGTGCCGCCCGTGCAGCCAAGGCAAAGGTGCTCGTTGTCGGCATGCGCCTGCCCCCCAACTACGGCAGCTATGCGGAAGAATTCCAAAAATCATTCGCCGAGGTGGCCCGACAGGAAAACGTACCATTGGTCCCGTTCCTTCTGGAAGGCATTGCCGACCAGCCACAACTTTTTCAGGCAGATACCATTCACCCGACGGCAGAAGCCCAGCCAGCCTTGCTCAACAACGTCTGGAACGGGCTGGCTCCACTGCTAAAATAGCACCATGAAACAAGGAACCAACCGGGCAAGCACCACGATCGATGCGCTCGACGAAGCAGATATCCTGATCGACGTTCGCTCCCCCGCAGAATTCGCCGAAGACCACATTGAGGGGGCCATCAACTGCCCGGTACTGGACAACGACGAACGTATCCTGATCGGTACGCTCTACAAGCAAAGCTCTCCTTTCGAAGCCAAGAAGCGCGGTGCGGTTCTGGTGGCCCGCAACATCGCTCGGCATATCGAGGATCGTTTTCTTGGCCAGGAAAAAACCTGGCGGCCGGTCATTTACTGCTGGCGCGGTGGCCAGCGCAGCGGTGCCATGACCACCATTTTTCGTGCCATCGGCTGGGATGCCCGCCAGCTTGAAGGTGGCTACAAGGCCTATCGGCGGCAAGTGGTCGCCGATCTCGACATTCTGCCGAGACAGTTCCGCTTCCGCGTTCTCTGCGGTGCCACCGGCAGTGCAAAAAGCCGCATCCTGCAGGCCATGGGCGATTTCGGTGCTCAAATCATCGACCTGGAGGAGCTTGCCTGTCACAAGGGTTCGGTGCTCGGCGTGCTGCCCGATGCCCCGCAACCCACGCAGAAGATGTTCGAGTCGCAGCTGATGTGCGCCCTGCGCAGGCTGGATCCAGCACGACCGGTGTATGTTGAAGCGGAGAGCCGGAAAATCGGTCGGCTGCAGGTGCCGGAAGCAATGATCGAATCGATGCGTGCCGGCGAATGTGTTTCGATTGAGGCCCCCCTGGCAGCCCGTGTCGAATTCCTGCTCCGGGACTACGCCTATTTCCTGGAGAATCCCGACTGGCTCAATCGCCGACTGGATGGGCTGAAGGCGCTACGCGGCAATGAAACCATCCAGCACTGGCAAGCATGTGCGACCTCAGGCCGCTGGCAGGAACTGGTCAGCGAATTGCTTGCGAAGCATTACGACCCGCTCTACGAGCGATCGCAAAACCGCAATTACAGCGGTCTTGGCACACCCCGGCCCTTTCCGGTGAACGATCTTTCTCCCGGCAGCATCCTTGACATCGCCAAGGCAATCGAAGCGTCATTCCAGCGCGCATGACCCGCGCCTCAGGCCATTGCCGGAGGCTACAGGACGATACATTGCGGTACACGGCCTGACAGTGGCGCCCGCTATACTGGCAGCCGTTTTGTTGACATTGAAATGCCTTCGCCCATGGATCGACCGAGTCCGCTACTTGCCTTGCTGAGCCTTGTTCTGGCACTGCCGGTGCAGGCTGCCGGACTGGCCGACCCGTTCGATAGTGAAGCCACCATCAAGGCAAGTTCCTGTTTCCGTACCCAAGCCAGCGCACCGCTCGGACTCGCTGAAGTCGTCGATCGGGCGCTGTGCAACAACCCGCAGACACGAGAAGCATGGGCCAATGCACGCATTCAGGCCGGGTTGGTGGGCAGTGCCGAGTCGGCCTACCTGCCAACCTTGAACGCCACGCTGGGCAGCAGCCGAAACCGTGTCAACAGCGATGACAGGGACACAACCAACAAGACCCTGAACCAGGCCAATCTGAGCCTTTCATGGTTGCTTTACGATTTCGGGGTGCGCGAAGCGAATCTGGAAAGCGCCCACCAGTTGCTGGCAGCCGCTGTTGCCACCCAGGACACCACCCGGCAGAGTGTGTTTCTGTCGGCATTGCAGGCGTTCTATCAGGTGCACGCGCTGCAGGCGGCTCTCAATGCGGCCGAATTGTCCGAAAAATCTGCCAGTGAAAGCCTGGCGGCAGCCGAAGCCCGCTACCGTGCGGGGAGTGCAACCCCGGCAGATCGGCTCCAGGCACAAACCGCCTTGTCACAGGCGAGCCTGACCCGTATCCGCGTTGACGGGGAACTGAAAAATGCCAAAGGCAGCCTGGCCAACACCATTGGTCTGGATGCCAACCAAACGGTCGATCTCGTGCCACTCGGCACACTGACCCCACCCGTCGATTTTGAAGGAAATGTCAGCGCGCTGATTGAGGAAGCCCGCCGGCAACGCCCCGATCTGACGGCAGCAGAAGCCCAACTCCGGGCAGCCCGAGCCAACGTCGATGCCAGCCGTGCCGCTCACCTGCCAAGTTTTTCCTTGGGTATTACCCCTGGCTGGCAGAACAACGACGGATTGAGCACGAATACCTCAAGTATCGGCGTTTCGATCAACATTCCACTGTTCACCGGGTTCAACCAGACCTACAAGGTACGCACCGCTGAGGCACAGGCCGACCTCAAGTCAGCCCAGCGTGATCGCCTGCAATTGCAGATCGCCCTTGAAGTGTGGAAGGCATACCAGAGCCTGACAACAGCAACTCACTCGATGCGTGCGACTGCCGATCTGCTGGCCAGTGCAGAGGCCTCGGAGAAAGTCGCGCTCGGCCGCTACAAGGCCGGTGTTGGCAGCATTCTCGATGTTTTGAGCGCACAGAGCGCACTGGCCTCGGCACGCCAGCAACGCGTACAGTCCGCTTATGACTGGAATGTTTCGCGTGCAACGCTGGCACAGTCGGTCGGTGCCCTCGACACACCGATCCTGAGCGAATTCACCGGCGCACCAGCGCTTCCTCCAGGTCGTGGAGCCATCAGAAAACCATGAAAAACAACTTCAAACGTCCGCTGGTTCTGGGCATCATCGCCATCTTGCTGGCCGCGATGGCTTATCTGTTCTGGCAACAAAAAACAGTGCTGAAACCGGAGCAACGCTACAAGCTTCAGGAAGTGATTGCCGGCGACATCGCTCAGAATGTGTCGGCCAACGGCACGCTGAGCCCGGTGACGCTGGTCAATGTCGGCACTCAGGTTTCCGGTACAGTCAAAAAGCTGCACGTGGATTTCAACGATGTGGTGAAAGCCGGGCAAATCCTTGCCGAACTGGATGACGCCCTTCTTGTAGCGGCTGCCGGCCAGAGCGAAGCCAACATTGCCAGTGCAAGCGCCTCACTGGAGCTGGCGCGTGCCAACGAAGAGCGCATCAAATCCCTGTTTTCACAGGAATACGTTTCCCGGCAGGAACTCGATCAGTCCTTGCAGGCCAGACGTGCAGCCGAAGCCGCGCTGCGCCTGGCACGCGCCCAGAACGACCGCGACCGTGCCAACCTCGGCTATTCGGTGATTCGCTCACCCGTCGCCGGCGTCGTGGTTGATCGACAGGTTGACCTTGGGCAAACCGTTGCAGCCAGCTTCCAGACCCCGGTGCTGTTCAAGATCGCGCAGGACCTGTCGCAAATGCAGATCTACACCAGCTTCGCCGAAGCCGACATCGGCAATATCCGAGTCGGTCAGCCAGTCCGTTTCAATGTCGATGCGTTCCCCAACCGCAGCTTCAAGGGGAGCGTCAAACAGCTGCGGCTGAACCCGACCACGACACAGAATGTGGTGACCTACAACGTGGTTGTCGAAGTCGAGAACCCCGATCAGATCCTGCTACCGGGCATGACCGCCTACGTCAGCATCATCGTCTCGGAAAAAAAGAATGTGCTGACCGTACCCAATGCAGCGCTGCGTTTCCGACCTGCTGCTGAAAGCACCGCCAAGGAGAACTCTCAAGCCACTGATAGCGGGAAAGAAAACGCCGGGGAGAAAAAAGGCAAACGCCGGGAAACAGGCACTTCGAAGATATATCTGCTTGCCGACGGCCAACTCAAGCCACTCACCGTCAGGCTCGGCATCACCGACAACCGGGTCACCGAAATCATCAGTGATGAATTAAAGGCGGGCGACCAGGTCGTCATTGGTGAACACATGCCAAAAACCGAACCCGGGTCGACTGGCGGCATCCGCTTCAGGATGTTCTGATGACTGCGACTACTGCCGAACCTGTCGTCATTCAGGCAGTCGGGCTGGCCAAATCCTATCTTACTGCCGCCGGGCTATTCCCTGCCCTCAAGGGCGTCAACCTGACGATTCATCGCGGTGAATTCGTGGCGGTGATGGGGCCTTCCGGGTCAGGGAAGTCAACCTTCATGAACCTGCTTGGCTGCCTGGATCGCCCGAGCAGCGGCGACTATATTCTTGACGGCAAATCAATCGCCCGACAATCCCCGGATCAATTGGCTGCTTTGCGTGGCAAGACCATCGGTTTCGTTTTTCAGGGCTTCAACCTGCTCCCGCGCATGTCGCTGGAAGACAATGTTGCGCTGCCGCTGGTTTATGCCGGTGTTGATGTCCATACACGCCGCCAGCAGGCAGGTGAGATGCTGAGCAAGGTTGGCCTGAAGGGTTATGAAAAATCCCTGCCCAACCGGATTTCCGGTGGCCAGCAACAACGCGTCGCGATTGCCCGTGCCTTGGTCAACAAGCCAAAACTGATCCTTGCCGACGAGCCAACCGGCAATCTCGACAGCCACACCAGTGAAGAAATCATGGCCTTGTTCGGTGACCTCAACCGTGAAGGCATCACCATCCTGCTGGTCACACACGAGCAGGATATTGCCCAGCACGCCAAGCGTCAGGTGCGTTTTCTCGACGGCCACATTGTCAGCGATGAACCCACCCTGCAGGTGGAGGCATCATGTTGAAGGCCATGCTTGGTGAAGCCTGGCGTGCGATGGGTGCCAATCGCATGCGCACGGCACTGACCATGCTGGGCATGGTCATCGGCGTTGGCGCCGTGGTTCTGATGATGGCCATCGGCCAAGGCGCACAACTGGCCGTGCAGCAGACGATTGCCTCGATGGGCAGCAATCTTTTCATCGTTCTCGCCGGACACACGACAGCCGGCGGTGTGCGCTCCGGCAGCGGTGGTGGCCCGACCCTGACGGTCAGTGATGCCGAAGCCATCAGTGAACTGGACGGAGTCATTGGCGTCGCCCCCATACACCCCGGTTCGGCGCAACTTGTCCATGGTGCGAATAACTGGAATTCTTGGGTACACGGCACCACCGCGGCCTACTTCGATGTCCGTTCATGGAGCACAGTTGATGGCGCCCCGTTTACCGACTCTGATGTACGCTCTGCGACACGTGTGGCATTGATCGGAAAAACGGCTGCCGACAAACTGTTTGGCGAAGAAAGCCCGGTTGGGAAAACCATCCGCATCGGTCAGACCCCGTTCATCATCGTCGGCCTGCTCGCAGCCAAGGGGCAGAATCTGGACGGCCGGGATCAGGACGACATGCTGATCATTCCGCTCAGCACTGCGCAACGGAAACTGTTCGGCACCCCCTTCCAGGGCTCGGTGCGCATGATCATGGTCAAGACCAGCTCGGTTGAAGCAATGCCGGCAGTGGAACAGGCGATGACTGCACTGCTGCGCCAGCGGCATCGGTTGCGCGAAGGACAGGACAATGATTTCTACATGCGCAACCTGACTGCGGTGGCTGACTCAGCGGCGGCAACCACACGAGTCATGTCGCTGCTGCTGGGCGCCATTGCCTCCGTTTCCCTGCTGGTTGGCGGCATCGGCATCATGAACATCATGCTCGTTTCGGTCACCGAGCGCACCCGAGAAATCGGTATCCGCATGGCCATTGGTGCACGCCAGCGAGACATTCTCAGCCAGTTCCTGCTGGAAGCCATCATCCTTTCCATTGCCGGCTGCATCATCGGGCTCATGCTTGGCATCGGTGGTGCCGTTTTGGCCAACCGCCTCACCGATACGGCAGTGGTCATTTCCGGCAGCGAAGCCCTCGCCGCCTTCGGTGTTGCCGCAGCCATCGGCATTTTCTTCGGCTACTATCCGGCCCACAAGGCGGCGAAACTCGACCCCATTGAAGCACTGCGTTATCAGTAAAATGTAAGCATTTGGTCAGCATGTCGTCATAGACTCTGCGAAAACCTCCATGAGCTATCCCCATGCGTTTGGCCCAACTGCTGTTCTGTCTCGTTATCACGTTTCTGGCTGTCGACGTCAGTGCAGCCTGCCCGCCGGGCAAACTGACGCCACCTGAACAACTTCACCTGGCCGGCAATTCCGCACTGATCGTAACGCACGCCACCTCGTTTCATGACGCCCGCTTTTCTACCAAGCGGGGTGTAGACGAGGCGGTCCGCTTTGCCAAGGAAAACAGGATTCCGGTCATTTACCTGCAGGACGACAGCCCAGGGGAATTTTACTTTGCCGAAGACTGCGCTCCCGACTACCGGGTTTTTTCGGAAGGCGGCGAACTGAAATTCGAACTTGCCGCATCCCATCTGTATGTCATCGGCGGTCATCTGGAAATGTGCATGTCGCACACACTCGAAGATGCGCTGTACAGTTGGGCGAAACAGCCAAAACGTGACCTGACCATCACTTTCTTCATGGATGCCATCTATTCGAACGGCAAGAGTGTCGAACCGTCAGACCCGTTCTACGAAGACTTCAAGCGCTTCATGGGCATCGTCACCTACGGCCGCCCCGGTGGCGAGCACTGGCCAAAGCTGAGCCTGCTTGAAACCATGGGCCTCATCATCAGCGAACAGCACGAACTTGACTATCTGAAGAAAGTGCTTCCGAACTATGCCCGGACCATGCCGGAAGGCTATCGGGTCGAACTTCAACTCAACGACTCCGTTGCGAAGGTACTGCAACCGGCCGCAGGCTGGAAACCACCAGTCTTGCGCTTCCATTTTGTCGACACAGCAATCGGTTTCAAGAACTGACCCGATTGCCTGCTGTCATCATTTCGTAGTCTTCCAGCGTTAGGCTTGCGCGAATTTCATTTCGCACAGGTCGATCCGTGTCTCCCACTCGTTCATTTTTCCGCCCTCTCCTGCTGCTTGCCATCTCCACCTTTCTGTTGGCCAGTGAAGGATTTGCAGAGAGCAAACTCAGCGGTGTTGGTTCATCTGCAGCGTATCCGGTCTATCAAACATGGGCAGAACAATATGCCCAACTCACTGGCACACAAATCAGCTACGAACCGGCGGGGTCTTCTGCTGGACTCAGGAAGATTCGCGCCAGGGAAAGCGACTTTGGCGCTTCCGATGTCGTGCCAACCGATGAGGACAGGAAACGCCACAATCTGATCGTGTTTCCTACCGTAATCACTGGCGTTGTCCCCGTATTCAACCTGCCAAAAATTCGTGATGGGCAACTCATCGTCAGCGGCGAGTTATTGGCCGCCATCTATTCAGGCGTGGTGACCCAGTGGAATGATCCGATGATCCGCCGCCTGAATCCGGACATCACCCTGCCTGCCATGCGTATCGTTCCGGTCGTTCGCGCAGACGGCTCTGGAACAACCTACAATTTCTCTGATTATCTGGCGAAAGTAAGCCCGCCCTGGAAAGAAAAGATGGGGGTCGGCAACAGCCTGAAATGGCCTGCGCACGCGGCTCCTGCAAAAGGCAGCAAGGGCGTGGCCTTGGCTGTTCAGGAAACCGTGGGCAGCATCGGCTATGTCGATTACAACTACACGCTTGAATACCGACTCAGCAATGCGCAGATCCGGCAGGAAAACGGTGCCCTGGTTGAAGCCAAGCCGACCACATTCCGCAATGCCCTGATGCAAAGCAGTTGGCTGAAAACGGGCGATTTTACGCAGACACTCACCAACCAGACCGGCCACGGCGCCTGGCCGATCACGATGGGCACCTTTGTTGCCATGCCCAGGATCGCCCCTGATCGTGAACGCGCCAAGGGCATCATTCGCTTCTTTACCTGGGCTTTCATGAACGGGGATCAGTTGGCCAATCAGGTCAACTTCATCCGCCTGCCCGATGCCATTCAGGCCAAGGCCTTCCGGGCAATGGCTGAAATTCGGGATAGTCAGGGTACGCCGCTTGGCGTGGGAGAGCTTGGCTACCGGCTTGCAGCAACCCCATAGGCCGCTGCAACCTTATGCCGGGGCCAAGGCTAACGGCTGGTGGCGTTCCTGCCCCCTGATGGTTTTTCTCCTTTTCTGGCAGAAGGAGAAAAAATCTCACCGGCATTGTCGCCGGCCGGGCGCTCCGGAATTTGCACAAAAACTTCATCCTGCTTGATCATGCCCAGTTCAAAGCGGGCTCGCTCTTCGATTGCTTCGTAACCCTGCTTGAGGTCACGCACTTCAGCATCCAGGCCGGCATTACGCGTTTCCAGCTTGCGATTGGCTTCCTTCTGCTGGGACAGCTGATAGTCATAATCCCAGACTCGCAACCAGCCGCCCTTGCCCAGCCACAGCGGGTACTGCAACAGGATCAGCACGGCGATGAGAGCGAAGGTCAGCCAGCGCACGTCAGCCAAACTCCGGCAGAAATGCTGGAAGGGCGAGCCACCATTGCAGTGACTCGCCCTTCATTCGACAAACCTGTTTGAAAAATGATCAACGCAGGTTGTAGAACGCTTCGCGCCCGGGGTAAGAGGCGGTATCGCCAAGATCTTCCTCGATGCGCAACAACTGGTTGTATTTGGCAATGCGATCCGAGCGCGACAGGGAGCCGGTCTTGATCTGCAACGCATTCATGCCGACAGCGATATCGGCAATGGTGCTGTCTTCGGTTTCGCCGGAGCGGTGCGAGATCACGGCCGTATAGCCTGCACGCTTGGCCATTTCGATGGCAGCGAAAGTTTCGGTCAAGGTGCCGATCTGGTTGATCTTGATCAGGATGGAGTTGGCTATCTCCTTCTTGATGCCTTCCTTGAGGATCTTGGTGTTGGTCACGAACAGGTCGTCGCCGACGATCTGCACTTTTTTGCCCAGACGCTCGGTCAACAGCTTCCAGCCATCCCAATCGCCTTCGGCCATGCCGTCTTCGATGGAAACGATGGGGAACTGCTCGGCCAGATTGGCCAGATAATCGACAAACTGGGCTGAGGTCAGCTGCAGGCCTTCGCCTGACAGAACGTACTTGCCGTCCTTGTAGAACTCGGAAGCGGCACAATCCAGCGCGATCAGCACATCCAGACCCGGTGTATAGCCGGCACTCTCGATCGCCTGCATGCACAGCTGGATCGCTTCGGCATGGCTGCCGAGGTTGGGTGCAAACCCCCCCTCATCGCCGACAGCCGTAGAGAAACCTTTCTTGTCGAGCAGTTTCTTCAGGGCATGGAAGATTTCGGCGCCACAACGCAAGGCTTCGCTGAAGGTCGACATGCCAACCGGCATGACCATGAATTCCTGGATGTCGAGGCTGTTGTTGGCATGGGCGCCGCCATTGATGATGTTCATCATCGGCACCGGCATCTGCATCGGACCCGAGCCGCCAAAGTAGCGATAAAGCGGCAAGCCGGACTCTTCAGCAGCTGCTTTGGCGACGGCCATCGACACCGCCAGCATGGCATTGGCACCAAGACGCGACTTGTTTTCCGTGCCGTCAAGATCGATCAGGGTCTTGTCGATGAACGCCTGTTCCTGTGCATCAAGGCCGATGATGGCTTCCGAGATCTCGGTGTTGACGTTCTCCACCGCCTGCAGGACCCCCTTGCCAAGGTAACGACCGGTATCACCGTCTCGCAGTTCGATGGCTTCACGCGAGCCGGTCGAGGCACCTGACGGGACCGCGGCACGGCCCATGACACCAGACTCAAGCAGCACATCGCACTCGACTGTGGGGTTACCGCGGGAATCAAGAATCTCGCGGGCGACGACATCGACAACAGAACTCATGTTGTTTCCTTTACCCAGATTAAAGTTGCTTAAAAACCTGCCAGACCTTCAACGACCAGCATATTCATGACGGCCGCACCGGCACGCGCCTCGCGTGCCGCCCGGTACTCGGGTGAATCATAAAACTGCTTTGCCCGTTCGACCGAATCAAACTCGACAATCACCAGACGCTCCGGGGCAGACCACGGCCCTTCAACCACCTCCGCCTTGCCGCCACGGACAAGATAACGGCCACCATACTGCTGGATGGCTGCAGCGGCCAGCGTCTTGTATTTCTCGTAGGCAACCGGATCGGTCACCTTGGACTCGACCACAAGATAGCCCTTGGTGCTCACAGCGTCATTTCCTCGAAACCGGCCGCCTTGACCGCACGGTCAAGCGCGACGAGCGTCGTCAGCAGGCTTTCCATGCGATCCAGCGGCCAACTGTTGGGCCCGTCGGAGAATGCCTTTTCCGGGCACGGGTGCGTTTCCATGAACAGGCCGGAAACACCCGCTGCCACCGCCGCACGGGCCAGCACAGGAACAAATTCGCGCTGCCCGCCGGAAACAGTACCCTGCCCCCCCGGCAACTGCACTGAATGGGTTGCGTCAAAAACTACCGGGCAATCGGTCTCGCGCATGATGGCCAAAGAGCGCATGTCGGAAACCAGATTGTTGTAACCGAAGGATGCCCCACGCTCACAGACCATGATGTTGTCAGCACCGCCATTGACTTCCCTGGCCTTGCTCACGACATGCTTCATGTCACCCGGCGCCAGGAACTGGCCTTTCTTGATATTCACCGGCTTGCCGCAGGCTGCAACCGCATGAATGAAATCCGTCTGCCGGCAAAGAAAAGCCGGCGTCTGCAAGACATCAACTACTGCTGCGACGACTGGCACATCATCGATACTGTGCACATCGGTGAGGATCGACACTCCGACCTGGCGGCGAACTTCGTCCAGCAATTTGAGACCGTTATCCAAGCCTGGCCCACGGACCGACTTGCCGGAACTGCGATTGGCCTTGTCGTAGGAAGCCTTGAAGATATATGGCACGCCAAGCCGGTCGCACAGTTCTTTCATGTGCCCTGCAATGTCCACGCACAGCGCCAGCGATTCTGCCGTACAAGGCCCGGCAATCAGAAAGAGCGGACGGTCAAGACCGACCTCGTGGCCACAGAGTTTCATTTCTGTTGAGCTGCCTGGTGGGCCAGTGCGGCCTGAACATAGGAGATGAACAGGGGATGGCCATTGCGCGGGTTCGACGTAAATTCCGGGTGGAACTGGCAGCCGACAAACCACGGATGGGTTTCCTTAGGCAGTTCAACCATTTCGCACAATTCTTCTGTCGGGGTGCGTGCTGACACGACCAACCCGGCAGCTTCGAGTTGCGCAACGTAGTTATTGTTCACCTCGTAACGGTGGCGATGGCGCTCGGTGACCGAATCCCCATAAATTGCGTGACCCAGCGTACCCGGCTTGACCGGGCAGGACTGTGCGCCAAGGCGCATGGTGCCGCCAAGATCGGAGTCTGCACTGCGCTTTTCCTTCTTGCCCGAGCTGTCCTGCCATTCGGTAATCAGGCCAACCAGCGGATGCGGGGTTTTCGGGTCGAACTCGGTACTGTTGGCGTTTTCCAGCTTGGCGGCATGGCGGGCGAACTCGATCACCGCCAGCTGCATCCCCAGGCAGATGCCGAGGTATGGCACCTTGTTCTCGCGGGCATACTGGATCGCCAAGATCTTGCCTTCGGTACCGCGCTTGCCGAAACCACCGGGTACCAGCACGGCATCCATGCCCTTCAGGGCTGCACATCCATTTTTTTCGATTTCTTCCGAATCAATGTAGTGGATCTTGACCTTGCTCTTGGTGTGGATCCCTGCATGAACCAGTGCTTCGGTCAGCGACTTGTAGGATTCGGTCAGGTCGACATACTTGCCGACAAAGGCCACCGCGACCGTATGTTCGGGGTTCGTCAGGGCATGCGTCAGCTTGTTCCACACTGAAAGATTGGCGGCCTTGGCAAGAATGCCCAGTTTGTGACATACGATCTGGTCAAGCATCTGATCATGCAGCATGGCCGGAATCTTGTAGATCGAGTCGGCATCCAGTGCTTCGATGACGGCCTCACGCTGCACATTACAGAACAACGCGATCTTGGCCTTTTCATCTTCCGGAATGTGGCGATCAGCACGGCAGAGGAGCACATCCGGCTGAATACCGATTTCGCGCAGTTCCTTCACCGAATGCTGGGTCGGCTTCGTTTTCAACTCGCCGGCAGTCGGGATATAGGGCAGCAGCGTCAGATGTACAAAGCAGGCATTGTTGCGCCCCTCTTCCAGCCCCATCTGGCGAATGGCTTCGAGGAAAGGCAGGGATTCGATATCACCCACGGTGCCCCCGACTTCGACAATCGCCACATCAGCACCGGCTGCGCCGCGCTTGATCGAAATCTTGATTTCGTCGGTGATGTGCGGGATGACCTGCACGGTCTTGCCGAGATACTCGCCACGCCGCTCCTTCTTGATCACCGACTCATAAATCTGGCCGGTAGTGAAGTTGTTGGCCTTTTTCATCTTGGCGCTGGTAAAGCGCTCGTAATGGCCGAGGTCGAGATCGGTTTCAGCACCGTCTTCGGTGACGAATACTTCGCCATGCTGAAACGGGCTCATCGTGCCCGGATCGACGTTGATGTAGGGATCGAGCTTGAGGTGGGTAACTTTCAGCCCGCGGGATTCAAGGATGGCGCCAAGAGACGCAGCGGCGATGCCCTTACCGAGTGAGGACACAACGCCGCCGGTGACGAATACATATTTGGTCATGGAAATTTCTGCAGCGGGAAAGCGCGATTTTACCCGATAACCCGTCCTGTCTCAAAACCGGAATCGGGTTTTTGCAGATTGTTTTTGAGCTCCCCCTGGAACGACACGGAAAGCCGACTACTCAACGTTCCTTCATGGTCCGATGCAATCAGGATGAGGCAATACAGGGCAGCTATCCTGCTTATCATCGCGTATGGCGCACACACGCTGGATCACGGCCGGCTTGGGGAAAGCAACCTCTCCCTCCTCATAAGCCACAACGCGCAAGCCACCGGCGGCAGCCACTTCCAACAGCTCCTGCGGGCGCAACAGATAATCCGGGTTCGATGGGCGGCCGAGGCGCTCATTCCCGATCATGAACGTTTCATAGATCAGTACCCCGCCCTCGACCAGTGCCCCCTCAATCAGTGGCAACAACGAACGGTGCAGGTAATTAGTGACGACAATGCCGTCAAACCGACGCCCGGCATATGGCCAATGCCCATGCTCAAGATCCGCCACCCGCACCGAAATACCCGCTACCGCACGAAGATGCGTCAGTGCCTCCGCGTCTCGATCAACCGCCTCCACCGAATACCCGCTAGCCGCCAGCAGCCGGGAATGGCGCCCGCTACCACTGGCCAGATCAAGTACGGCCCCACCTTGACGGATGATCGGTGCAAAACGCCTGACCCAGGCAGAAACTACGGATGTCTGCTCATGCATGTCGCCTCCCTTCGCGAATCTGATGATTGGGCTATGATCTCCCGCCAATGTATACGAGTTCAAGGAGAACCGAATGGCCAGCAATCCCAGCCATGTCACCGTTGCCGAGAATGCACAGGGACGCTATCAACAATCCGTCGAGGCAGGTGCGCACCACCTGATTGCCGACGAATCCCTCAGCACGGGCGGTGCAGATGCCGGCCCTGCACCTTTCGAATACCTGCTTGCCGCACTCGGCGCATGCACTTCGATGACATTGCGCATGTACGCAGAATTGAAACAACTGCCCCTGACTCACGTTGCCGTCTTCCTGACTCACGAAAAGGTCGATGCTGAAGGGGGCAGAAAAATCGACAGGATCAACCGCCAGATCACACTGGAAGGCGATCTCACGCAGGCACAACGGCAACGCATGCTCGAAATTGCCAACCGCTGCCCTGTGCACCGGGCTATCACCGGCAATCTTGAAGTCGACAGTTCGCTTGCAGAAGTTGCGGGAGCATCCGCTCACGATTAGGAGAAAGTACCGAGATTTTATCGATGTTCTGTGCTAAATTGGTGCAACGCACAAACTGCACTGATCAATACAATACACAACACCCACAAGGTGGCTAAAAATGCTTGAACAGCACTATCTCACCAGCCTTTTTGAACCCAAATCGGTCGCTGTCATTGGCGCATCGGAGCGGGAAAACTCGGTTGGCAACATCATTTTCCACAACATCCTCGATTCCGGCTACAAGGGCAGGCTCTATGCCATCAACCCGAAACACCAGACGATTCAGGGGGTTGCCGCCCATGCCAATATTGAGGAAATCAGCGCCCGGGTCGAACTCGCTGTTATTTGCACTCGCCCACAGACAGTCCCGGGCATCGTCGAAGAGTGTGGCCGTAGCGGCATCAAGAACGTCATTGTAATCACCTCCGGCTTTGCCGAAGCCGGCCATTCCGGTGCGGCACTTGAGCGCAAGATGCTCGAAATCGCCCGCAGCTATAACGTTCGCGTGCTGGGTCCCAACTGCCTGGGCATCATCCGTCCGTCGCTCGGTCTCAACGCCACTTTTGCCAAGGTAACGGCCAACACCGGCAACCTGGCCCTTGTTTCTCAGTCTGGCGCCATGTGTTCGGCTGTGCTCGATTGGGCAAAATCAAACGGCGTCGGTTTTTCCAGCGTCATTTCACTGGGCAGCACGGCTGACGTCGACTTTGGCGAAATTCTCGATTACCTGATTTACGACAACCGCACCCATTACATCCTGCTTTACGTCGAAGGCATCCGCAATTCGCGTCGTTTCATGAGTGCACTGCGCTCTGCCGCGCGGATCAAGCCGATCATCCTGCTCAAGGCTGGCCGCCATGCGGCGGGCTCTGCTGCCGTGCAAACGCACTCCGGCATGATCGCTGGCTCCGACATTGTTTTTGATGCCGCCGTTCGCCGTGCCGGCGTGGTTCGCGTCAAGAACGTCGGACAACTGTTCTACGCGGCCAAGGCATTGGCTTCCAAGTTCCGCCCCTACGGCAAGCGACTGGTCATCATCACCAATGGTGGCGGGCCTGGCGCAATGGCTGCCGACCGCGCCGGTGATCTGGAAATCCCGCTGGCAGAGTTGAACATGGACACCATCCAGAAACTCAATGCCTGCCTGCCTCCCACCTGGTCGCACAGCAACCCGATCGATATCGTCGGCGATGCCACGCCGGAGCGTTACCGGGATGCCATTCTGGCTGTCGCGGCGGATGCCGATGTAGACGGCATCCTCGTCATGCTGACACCGCAGGCAATGACCCACCCGGACGAAGTCGCCAAAGCTGTCATCGAAGCCCACGAAAAAACCGGCACCGCCTTGCTGACTTGCTGGATGGGTGAAGAGCAAGTTGCCAGTGCCCGAAAAACACTTGAGGAAGCTGGAATTCCGGCTTTCCGCATGCCCGAGACAGCGGTCGAGCTCTACTACCACATCTCCACCTACTACCGTAACCAGAAGCTGTTGCTGCAGACACCGATGCCGACCAGCCGCAACCAGCGCTCGGAAACAGAAGGCGCGAAGATGCTGATCGAAGCGGTTCTCTCGGAACGTCGCAAGGTGCTGTCGGAAATGGAATCGAAAGCCATTCTGCGTGCCTTCCGTATCCCGGTTGCACAGACCATGGTCGCACGCACCCCGACCGAAGCTTTGCTGCTGGCTGAACAGATCGGCTTCCCGATCGCCATGAAGGTGGATTCGCCCGATCTGGTGCACAAGAGCGATGCCGGCGGCGTGCGCCTGAACATCACCAATGCCCCGGCCGTGCGCAACGCCTACCACGACATCATCGACACGGTAACCAAGAAGCACCCAAGCGCCCGCATCAACGGCGTTTCGATCGAGCCCTACCTGGCTCGCCCGAATGGTCGCGAACTGATGCTGGGCGTGGTTCGTGATCCGATTTTCGGGCCGATCATCATCTTTGGCGCCGGCGGCACTGAAGTCGAGATTTTCAGCGACCGAGCCGTCGCCCTCCCCCCACTGAACGGTTTCCTGGCACAGGATCTGATCCGCTCAACCCGCGCCTCAAAGCTGCTCGGCGAATTCCGCAACATGCCCCCCGCAGACATGAAGGCACTGGAAAAAGTGCTGCTGAACATCTCCGAGATGGTCTGCGAACTGCCCTGGTTGCAGGAGCTTGATCTGAACCCGCTGATCGTCGACGAGAACGGCGCCATCGCTGCCGATGCCCGTATCGTCATTGATCACGCTTCAGTATCCGGTGATCGTTATTCGCACATGGCAATCCATCCCTACCCTGTCCACCTGATGCAGGAATGGCAGTCACCCAGCGGCGAGCAGATCACGATCCGCCCGATTCGCCCGGAAGACGCAGAAATGGAAAAGAACTTCGTCCTCAACATGTCGGACGAAAGCAAGTATTTCCGCTTCATGGACACCATCCGGGAGCTGACCCAGCCGATGCTCGTTCGCTTCACGCAGATCGACTACGACCGTGAAATGGCGCTGGTAGCAACCATTGAAGAGGAAGATGGCACGGAAAAGCAGATCGGTGTTTCGCGCTACGTTTCCAACCCGGATGGTGAGTCAGTTGAATTTGCGCTGGCCGTGGCCGATGACTGGCAGAAGCACGGCATTGGCCGCAAACTGATGACCGCACTGATCGAATGCGCCCGGACCAAGGGGTATCGTGCCGTTGTGGGTGATGTTCTGGCGCTGAATACCAAGATGTTCCGGCTGATGACCAGTCTTGGTTTCACGATTCATCCGCACCCGGACGATGCTGCCGTGAAACGTGTCGTCAAGCCGCTGCAACAGACCTGAGAACGTATTCAACAAACAAAAACGGCAAGGCCATTGGCCTTGCCGTTTGTTTTTCCCGAAAGAAAAAATCAGAAATCGAAATTCACGTCGTACGGGTAGGATTTGTTGGGTTCCTGAGCCTGGCGAAATTTTCCCTGCTCATCAAGATTGATTTTCTTGTCCCACCAGATGGCACGCCCGACACGCTGATCCTCGGCCCATTCAGGGTTCTGGCTCATCATTTCACGCATGAACTTGGTGTGGTCAGACTCATAAAGCGCCATGAAAATCTCCGGTACGAATTCGCGAAAGCGGCGATTATACCCGCAAAATCCCCAGACTCAGTGGAAGCGGATGGGCCGGGATACCCCGTCGCAATACTCATCGAGAAAATCGTCGATGGTTTCCTCATCACGCTCGTCTTCCGGAATTGAATCAATTGCTTGCCGGAAGCGGAAAGCCACTTCGCCCTGAATGAACAGAGTGCGGCTTGATTCCTTGTCCACCAGCTCAAATCCTTGCTGTGCCGGATAGGCGAGAATCGAATAGTGCTCACTGTTGTAGACCATATCCATGGCGCACTCCTTTCATCTTGTACTTCGAAGATGGGGACCAACGTCAATGCTTCAAGCAGTCAGACAACACACAAAAACCGAGACGCTTTAAAGAAGATAACGGCATCAGAGTTTCTGCATTTAGGGGCATTGCGATGTGCTGTAAACACATCGCCCCTGCACTTGCTCCTACTGTACTGCCATGCGTGAGCAAAGCCAATACCTGTCAGCTCGCAGCCGACTCTGTTTTGGCAAACACGATCCCCCCCTCGCCATGACGCACCTGGATATGATCCTTTGCACCAAATCGCCCTTCGAGAATCAACTTTGCCAGCGGGTTCTCGATCTGCTGCTGGATCGCACGCTTCAGCGGCCTTGCCCCGAACACCGGGTCAAAACCGGCTTTTGCCAATTCAAGCAAGGCAGCATCTTCAACCACGAGCGTCATCTCCATCTGCGCCAGCCGTTTTTCCAGATAGCCGAGCTGGATTTTGGCAATTGAAGCAATGTTCTTCTCGTCGAGGCTGTGGAATACGACCACTTCATCAATGCGGTTGATGAACTCGGGGCGGAAATAGGTCTTCACCTCAGCCATTACTGCTACCTTCACTGCGCCGTAGTCGGTGCCGGCCATGCTCTGGATCATCTGGCTGCCCAGGTTCGAGGTCATCACGATGACTGTATTCTTGAAGTCCACGGTGCGTCCCTGCCCGTCAGTCATGCGGCCGTCGTCGAGCACCTGCAGGAGCACATTGAAGACGTCCGGATGTGCCTTCTCGACTTCGTCGAGCAGGATCACGCTGTACGGCTTCCTGCGAACCGCTTCGGTCAGGTAACCGCCCTCCTCGTAGCCGACGTAGCCGGGGGGGGCGCCGATCAGGCGGGCAACCGAGTGCTTCTCCATGAACTCGCTCATGTCGATACGGATCAGGTGCTCCTCCGAGTCAAACATGAACTCGGCCAGCGCCTTGCATAGCTCGGTCTTGCCGACGCCCGTCGGGCCGAGGAAGAGGAAGGAGCCATAGGGACGATTCGGGTCAGCGAGGCCGGCACGTGAACGGCGGATGGCATCGGCCACCATGCTCACGGCTTCGTTCTGGCCGACCACGCGTTGATGCAGTCGATCCTCCATTTTCAGCAACTTGTCGCGCTCGCCCTGCATCATCTTGCTCACCGGGATGCCGGTGGCACGGCTGACTACCTCGGCGATTTCCTCGGCACCCACATGGGTGCGCAGCAACTTGTTCTTCGCAACACCATCGCCCGCCACTTCGGCAGCCTTCAACTGGGCTTCCAGTTGCGGCAACTGCCCGTATTGCAGCTCGGCCAGTTTGTCATACTGGCCCTTGCGCTGCAGATCGGCCATCTGCACCTTGAGCTTCTCGATTTCTTCCTTGATGTGCGCCGAGCCATGTACCTGGGCCTTCTCGGCTTTCCAGATTTCCTCGAGGTCGGAATACTCCTTTTCCAGGCGCGCGATCTCCTCCTCGATCAGCCCGAAGCGCTTGATCGAAGCCTCATCCTTTTCCTTCCTGACCGCTTCACGTTCAATTTTCAGCTGGATGATGCGACGGTCGAGCTTGTCCATCGACTCCGGTTTGGAGTCGATTTCCATCTTGATGCGGGCTGCTGCCTCATCAATCAGGTCGATCGCCTTGTCCGGCAGGAAGCGGTCGGTGATATAGCGGTGGCTCAACTCCGCAGCGGCGACGATGGCCGGGTCGGTAATATCGACGCCGTGATGCAGCTCGTACTTCTCCTGCAAACCGCGCAGGATGGCGATAGTTGCTTCAACACTCGGCTCCTCGACCAGCACCTTCTGGAAGCGGCGCTCCAGCGCGGCATCCTTCTCGATGTACTTGCGGTATTCGTTGAGCGTGGTGGCGCCAATGCAGTGCAACTCGCCGCGCGCCAATGCCGGCTTCAGCATGTTGCCAGCGTCGATGGCGCCCTCGGCCTTGCCGGCACCGACCATGGTATGCAATTCGTCGATAAACAGGATGATGCGGCCTTCGTCTTTCGCCACATCCTTCAGCACCGCCTTCAGCCGTTCCTCGAACTCGCCGCGATACTTGGCACCGGCCAGGAGGCCGGCCATGTCGAGCACCAGCACCTTCTTGCCCTTCAAGGTTTCCGGCACTTCCTCGTTGACAATGCGTTGCGCCAGCCCCTCGACAATGGCTGTCTTGCCGACACCCGGCTCACCAATCAGCACTGGGTTGTTCTTGGTGCGGCGCTGCAGGATCTGGATGGCACGGCGGATCTCGTCATCGCGGCCGATGACCGGGTCGAGCTTGCCCATGCGGGCGCGCTCAGTGAGGTCGATGCAGTATTTTTTCAGCGACTCGCGCTGACCTTCGGCTTCCTGAGAGTCGACACCCTGGCCACCGCGAACGGCGTCGATGGCGGCCTCCAGTGACTTGCGTGCGAGGCCGTGCTGCTTGGCAATTCGCCCGGTCTCGTTCTTGTCGTCACACAGGGCAAGCAGGAACATCTCGCTGGCAATGAACTGGTCGCCACGCTTCTGTGCTTCCTTGTCCGTGATATTGAGCAAGTTGCCGAGGTCACGGCCAATGCTCACCTCACCGCCATGCCCTGAAACTTGCGGCAGGCGATCGATGGCCTTGTCGAGGTCGGTACGTAGCGCGGGGACGTTAACGCCGGCACGCGCCAGCAAGGAAGCCGTGCCACCCTCTTCCTGCTCTATCAGCGCCAACAGCAAATGCTGCGGCTCGATCATCTGGTTGTCGTGACCGTTGGCCAGGCTTTGGGCATCGCCCAATGCCTGCTGGAATTTGGTGGTGAATTTATCAAAGCGCATTTTCGGTTCCTCTCGGGAGCGGGTTACCCGGCAGATGGGGGAGAAGCCCCGGATTTCAACACCCCGTCATCACGCGACCGTCTCCCGTTTGAGACAGAGCACCGTCCCCATTTCTGGAATGCCCCACGATGCTCACGGTATATGGCTTGTTTTTCAACAACTTGACAACTTGGCACGGCACTTGCACTTCAGGCTGCACAAAAGAATAAATCTGAATTCCTCCGGAGGAAGACATGCAAACACAGAAGGTCGCACAGAAAGTTGCTTTCGTTGCCGGCGCCATGGGCGGTATGGGTGCCGCAATCTGCCAGACGCTGGCCCGCGACGGCCTGCGCGTAATCGCCGGCTACCCACCCCGCTTTCGCTTCCGGGACGAATGGCTGGCACTGCAACGTGCTGCCGGTTTCGATTTCATGTCGGAAGAGCATGAAATATCCGATGACAGCACCCTTCATTCCTTGCTGGAAAGGATTTCACGCGAAATCGGCCCGGTCGAAGTGCTGGTTAACAATGCCGAGATGACACGTTTCAGCAACCTCGCCCGCTTCGCCAGCGAACGGGGTACACGGGTCGTCAGCATAGAGCCTTGCGAAGGCGCTTACCGCACCCGCGTCTGGTATCCGGAATTACGCACAACGCACTGATCAGCTTCAGCCTTCCGTAGCGATGGCTTCTCGGCCATCGCCGTCTCACATTGCAACTGTCTCAATTCCTGGACTTCGGGCGTAAGATAGTCTTTTCTCAGCCACTTGCGCCCTGCCAACCTATGCCATCCCCTGCCTTTGACTATGCCGATATCCGCGAACGGGCAATGGAATCGCTGTTCGAGGCCTTTGACAGCCTTTGTGAAGGCACCGTGGTCGTCGACCGGGACGCCAGAATCGTCTGGATCAATGAGCGCTATGCAGCACGCTTTGGCGTCAGCGACGCCAAAGGAACCATCGGCAAGGAGATCGAGGAAATCATCCCCACCTCACTGATGCGCGAGGTCGTGCAAACAGGAAAGCCCCTGCTTCTGGACATTCTGGACGTTGCCGGTGAAACCTTTGTCGTCACCCGTATCCCGATCAAGGACGATAACGGTCAAACCATCGGCGCCATCGGTTTTGCCCTGTTCGACAAATTGCAGCCCCTGCAGCCGTTCTACAAGCGCCTGCACCGCCTGCAAAACCAGTTGGCCGCAACACAGCAGCATCTGGCCGCGGAAAGGCGGGCAAAGTACACCTTTTCCAATTACATCGGCAACAGCCCGGCTGCCACTCAAGTCAAGCAACAGGCACGGCGAGCTGCACAACTCGATGCCAGCGTCCTGCTGCTCGGTGAAACCGGCACCGGCAAGGAACTCCTGGCGCATGCCATCCATGCGGCCTCTGCTCGGGCCAACCGCCCCTTTGTCGGTTTCAATGTGGCCGCCATCCCGGAAACGTTGCTCGAAGCCGAGTGTTTTGGTGCGGAACCCGGCGCCTACACCGGCGCTGATAAAAAACCACGCGTCGGAAAATTCGAACTGGCCAACGGCGGCACCCTGTTTCTTGATGAAATCGGCGACATGCCGCTCGTCCTGCAATCAAAACTTCTTCGCGTGCTGCAGGAAAACGAAGTCGAACCGCTGGGCGGCAACAAGGTCATCAAGATCGACGTGCGCATCATTGCCGCCACCTCACGCGACCTCAAGGCCGATGTGGAAGCCGGCCGTTTCCGGGCCGATCTTTTCTATCGACTGAATGTACTGACCATCAAGCTGCCACCACTGCGTGACCGGGTAGAGGATTTCGGGCCGTTATGCGAGCACATTCTGGAACAGATTGCCGCACGCACCCGACTACGACTACGTGAACTGGAGCCAGCCGCCCTGCATTTGCTACAGCGCTGCCAGTGGCCCGGAAACATCCGCGAATTACGCAACACGCTGGAGCAGGCTTGTATGCTCACTGACGGGGACCAACTCACAACAAACAGCATCCGCAACATTGTCGGCCCCGAGAGGGAAACCGTGGATGAGCGCACAGTCGTGACGGATGGCGTCAGGCAAAGCTACGAGGAAGCCTTTACCACTTTTGAGCGAAACCTGATTGCACAAACACTTCACCAATGCAATGGCAAGGTCACACAGGCCGCCAAACAGCTAGGGCTAGGACGCGCAACCCTGTACAGAAAGATGGCGACGCTGGGCATGCCCACTCAGGAGTAAGACATCCCGATACCGGGATGAATCCCGAATCAGAGACAGCCTGTAATGGCAGCGACCTGAATGCGGATTTCAGATTTTCGTCCCGGATTCGCGACAAAAGGCAATATATACCCCCTTCATATATCACTTTATTTCAACAACTTAGCAAACTGGCACCATATCTGCTGTGGAAAGCATAGGTAAAAAAACCAACGCCATTTCCACCAAAGGAGCCAGCATGACCAGAATCACCCATCTCAATCCTCGGCGACAACACTGGCGCCAGCTTCTGGCCGTACTGTCACTCGCCTGTCTCAGCTGGAGCACACAGGCGGCTGACATTGTTGTTGGTCAGGTTGCGCCGCTGTCAGGCGTTCTCGCCAGCACCGGCAAGGACATGGTGCTTGGTGCAAAAATCTACTTCGACCACATCAACGCCACGGGCGGGATCAATGGCAATCAGCTCAAACACATCGTGCTTGATGATGGCTACAAGGTTGATGAAACCCTGCGCCTGACTGAAGAACTGATCGAAAAACACAAAGCTGTTGCCCTGATCGGTCTGGCCGGGACTGCCAACGTTGGCGAGGTGCTCAAACGCGGCTTGCTGGAAAAGGGAAAGCTTGCCCTGGTCGCCCCCTATACCGGCGGCGAGAATCTTCGCACGGCGAGCAATCGCAACATTTTCCACATCCGGGCCGGCTATGCCGACGAAGCCGAGCACATGGTCGACCACCTCGTCACCCTCGGTGTCAAACACATCGCCGTCTTCTATCAGAATGACGGTTTTGGTGAAGCCGGCAAAAAAGGGGTCGAAAAAGCGCTCGACAAACGCGGCCTGAAACTGGCGGCAAGTGCCACCTACGAACGAAATACCGACGAAGTTTCGACCGCCGTTGCGACAATCCGCAAATCCGAAGCTGGTGCTGTCATCATGATTTCAGTCAACCGTTCTACCGCTGCCTTTGCCAAGGCTTACCGGGAAATCGGCGGAAGTGCACAACTATTGAACATATCCGTTGTCGATGCCGGGCAACTGGTCAAACTCTCTGGCGCACCAGCTGTACATGGCTTGGGTATCAGCCAGGTGATGCCTTTCCCTTATTCCGAAACCTTGCCAGTCACCCGCGAGTTCCGGAAATTATTCGCCAAATATGCCCCGGCCGACGCAAGGATTTCGTATACCAATTTCGAGGAGTTTATCGGTGCCAAGGTGCTTGTTGAAGCGATTCGCCGGTCGGGAAACACACCGAGCCCCGAGAAAATCCTGCAGTCGCTGGAAACACTCGGCAACCATGACTTTGGCGGATTCACCATCAACTTTTCGCCGGAGAATCGTATTGGCTCACGTTTCGTCGAGGTTACCGTCATCGCCAGAAACGGGAAGCTGCTGCGCTAGGTGTTATTTGCGTCATGAAAATCGCCGGATATCCCCCGTGCTTGAAAGATTCCGCCATATGAAAAACGACACAGACCATGCCGTTGCGCTACGCTACAGGTATTAGCACGAGACCATGCAATCCGAAGGCTTGCTGACTTAATGGAACAAGGACACCCCATGCAGAACCAACCCACCACCTCAGCCACCACTGAAAAACCAAGCAAGGTCGTCAGTGCCGCTGCCGCCGTTCGTCGCATTGCCGATGGTGATACCGTTGCCACCGGTGGTTTTGTCGGTATCGGATTCGCCGAAAACATTGCTGTTGCACTGGAAAAACGTTTTCTTGGCGAAGATCCGCAAAGCGCAGCAGGCTCTCCCCGTAACCTGACACTGTTCTACGCAGCAGGCCAGGGCGACGGCAAGGATCGCGGCCTCAATCACCTGGGGCATGAAGGCCTGGTCAAACGCGTCGTAGGCGGCCATTGGGGGCTGGTGCCCAAGCTGCAGAAACTGGCAGTCGATAACAAGATTGAAGGCTACAACCTGCCGCAGGGTGTCATCACCCATCTCTTTCGCGACATCGCCGGTGGCAAGCCGGCGCAGATCTCTCGTGTCGGACTCGGTACCTTTGTTGACCCGCGCCATGGTGGAGGGAAAATCAATGCCTGCACGACGGAAGATCTGGTTTCATTGATCGAGATCGGCGGTGAGGACTACCTGATGTACAAGACCTTCCCGGTCAATGTCGGCATCATCCGCGGCACAACCGCCGACCTGGATGGCAATGTCACGATGGAAAAAGAAGCATTGACACTGGAAGCGCTGGCCATCGCCATGGCCGCCCACAATTCCGGTGGAACGGTCATCGTACAGGTCGAGCGGGTGGCCGAGCGTGGCACCCTCAATCCAAGACAGGTGAAGATCCCCGGCATTCTGGTTGATTGTGTGGTGGTTGCCGAAAAACCGGAATACCACATGCAGACCTTTGCCGAAGCCTACAGCCCGGCATTTTCTGGGGAGATACGCATCCCCATGTCCTCCATTGCGCCAATGGCCATGGATGAGCGCAAGATCATCGCGCGTCGGGCAGCCTTTGAATTGAAACCGAACAGCGTCGTCAATCTTGGCATCGGCATGCCGGAGGGCGTCTCCAGTGTCGCCGCCGAAGAAAATGTCATCGACCTGCTCACACTGACGGCCGAACCTGGTGTTGTGGGCGGCATTCCGGCATCCGGCCTCAATTTCGGTGCGGCAGTGAATACTGACGCCATCATCGATCAGCCCTACCAGTTCGACTTCTACGATGGTGGTGGTCTGGATACCACTTTTCTTGGTCTGGCACAGGCCGATGCCGAAGGCAATCTCAACGTTTCGAAATTTGGCCCACGCCTGGCCGGTGCCGGTGGCTTCATTAATATCAGCCAGAACGCCAAGACCGTTGTATTTGTCGGCACCTTCACTGCCGGTGATCTTGAAATTCGTATCGTTGATGGCCAACTCATCATTGCACGCGAAGGGAAGACTCGGAAATTCGTCAAGGAAGTCGAACACCGCACCTTCAGTGGCAGTTACGCCGCGAAATGTGGCCAGACCGTGCTTTATGTCACCGAGCGTTGCGTATTCCGCCTGACTCCTGAAGGAATCGAGCTGATCGAAATTGCGCCCGGTATTGACCTGGAACGCGACATCCTTGGCCAGATGGATTTCAGACCGGCGATCAGCACCAATCTGAGCCTGATGGATCCACGCATTTTTGCCAATGCAAACATGGGATTGCGTGCCGACATCATGGCGCATTCATCTTCATGAGCCTGTTTTGAATGCCATTCAGGGAACTTACACTTGCAAAATATGACTTAAGGCATAGAATCTAAAAAGAGTCTATTCATTTGTCTTAATTTTTCAAGAGGGAGCGACTCATGAGCGCATCTACTGGCATGTCATTACGCACCAAGTTGAACACTCTCTCGTTTGGCACCATTGCTGCCTTGGCCGTGTTGTTCGCGATTGTGCTCAACAACGAGAAAACGCAGCTCATGCAAGATCGTCAACAAAAGATCGAAGCCTTGGTTGACGCTGCTTACACAACCATCGGCCACTTCGAAAAAGAAGCGCGTGAAGGCCGGATGTCGGTTGACGAAGCCAAGAAATTCGCCAAGGACGCAGTGCGGGCAATGCGCTACGAAAAAGTCGAGTATTTCTGGATCAACGACCTGAACCACATCATGATCATGCATGCGGTCAAGCCTGAACTTGACGGCAAGAATCTTGATCAACTGAAGGACAAGAACGGTAAATTGCTGTTTGTCGAGTTCAACAAGGTGGTCAAGGCACAGGGCTCCGGCTTTGTTGATTATCTCTGGCCAAAACCAGGGCAGGACGCACCGGCACCCAAGCTGTCCTTCGTCAAGGGTTTCGAACCTTGGGGCTGGGTCATTGGTACCGGCATCTATATCGATGACGTCGACGCCCTCTTCCGTCAACAGGCGACCAAATTCCTGGCATGGGGCTTGGCCATTGGCGGCGCCATTGCACTGGCACTGTTCCTCGTTGGCCGCAATATCGTCAATACGCTGGGCGGAGATCCGGAGTACGCCGCCGAGATCACCCGACGCATCGCTGCCGGCAATCTCACTACCGATGTCCGCTGTGCCCCCGGTGATAAAAACAGCCTGCTTGCCGGCATGAAGGAAATGCAGGATACCTTGCGCAAGATGATTACCGAGATTGTGGCGGGAGCCGAACGCCTCGCCAGTTCATCCGGTGATCTGCTACATGCCTCGGAAGAAGTCGCCATGCGTTCCCGCCAGCAAAGCGAAGCGGCCTCGGCCATGGCGGCTGCCGTCGAGGAAATGACAGTCAGTATCGATCAGGTGGCACACAACGCCAGCGAAGCACATGGCATTTCCCAGGATGCAAGCAGCACCTCGGAGCGAGGCACCAGCATCATCCAGAACGCCGCCGAGGAAATGCGCCAGATTGCCGATGCGGTTCATTCCTCCTCAAAAATCATTCAGGAGCTGGGGCAGCAATCGGATCAGATCACATCCATCGTCAACACCATCCGCGAAATTGCCGACCAGACCAACCTGCTCGCCCTCAACGCCGCCATTGAGGCAGCACGTGCCGGTGAACAAGGGCGAGGATTTGCCGTGGTGGCCGATGAAGTGCGCAAGCTGGCTGAACGTACCAGCCTGTCCACCACCGAAATTGGCAGCATGGTCGGCAAGATCCAGACCGGAACCCGCAATGCGGTTGCCAGCATGGAAGCAGGCGTTGGCCAGGCCAGCACAGGAGTCGAACTGGCCAACGAAGCGGGCCAATCGATCGTCCGGATTCGTGACGGGGCGATGCGCGTTGTCGCCGTTGTCAACGACATTTCCTCATCGATCAGGGAGCAAAGTGCAGCCTCCAGCGATATCGCCAAGAATATCGAGACTATCGCCCAGATGTCGGAAGAAAGCGCAGAGGCCGTACAACACACCACTGACGCGGCACGACACCTGCAGGAACTGTCAGAATCGCTGCATACGGCTGTCAGCCGCTTCAAGGTCAGTTGATCGACCGCGGCTAAGCTCACCGGAAACGGGGGCGCGCATGGGAGACCCGATCCCTGCACGCCCCCGTTTTTTTCAGGCGGCGTAAGCCTGCCGCTATAATTCCACCCCCGTGCCGCATACCCGCACCACAGCCTACCGTTCTTCCATGCTCCTGCCTTTACCCGCCCTGCCCCGATCCGAACAGCGCATCACGCTACCTGCCCTGTCCGGATCAGCCGACGCCGCCGCTCTTGCCGATCTGGCCATGCAGGCGGAAGGAAAAAGGCTGCTGGTTGTCCTCACGGCCAACGCGGCCGATGCGCAGCGTCTGCTCGAAGAAATCCCCGGCTTCGCCCCGGCAACCCGTGTCAAATTGCTGCCGGACTGGGAAACCCTGCCTTACGACAGTTTTTCCCCGCACCACGATCTGGTCTCGGAACGCCTGGCCACGCTCTATGCGATCTCCCGAAAAGAGTGCGACATTCTGCTGCTTCCGGCCTCCACCGCGCTTTACCGCCTTTCGCCACCGGCCTGGCTGGCGGCCTATACGTTCTTCATCCGCAAGGGTGAAACGCTGGATACCGAGCAACTGCGGCAGCAGCTGACGCTTGCCGGCTATGCGCATGTCACCCAGGTTGTTTCTCCCGGTGAATACTCCGTGCGGGGGGGGCTGATCGACCTGTTCCCGATGGGCTCCCAGTTACCCTACCGGCTGGATCTGTTTGACGACCTGGTTGAACACATCAAGACCTTCGATGTCGACAGCCAGCGTACCCTCTACCCGGTTGCAGAAATCCGCATGTTGCCGGCACGCGAATTTCCCCTCGACGATGCGGGCAGAGCCCGGTTCCGCCAGCGCTTCCGCGAAGTCTTTGAAGGTGACCCGGCCAAATCCGGCATCTACCGCGACATCTCGGCCGGCACACCTTCTGCCGGGATCGAATACTGGTTGCCACTGTTTTTTGAAGAAACAGCGACCATTTTCGATTACCTCGGCAGCGATGCAGTACTCTGCCTGCACAACGATGTGCCGGAAGCGATCCGCGGTTTCTGGCGTGATACCCAGTCGCGTTATCAGATGCTTTCCGGTGACAAGTCACGCCCCCTGCTCGCGCCCAATGCACTGTTCCTGAGCGAAGAACAGTTTTTTGTCGCTGCCCGCCCTCACGGCCGGGTTGATCTGACGACGAAAAGTGATGGCCAACCGGCCACCGGTGCATTGCCAGCTGTCGCCATTGAGCGCCGCGCCGACGACCCACTGCAGGCACTGAAGCAGTTCATTGACGGGTTTTCCGGCCGGGTTCTGCTCATGGCCGAGTCGCCCGGTCGTCGTGAAACACTGGCCGAGCTGCTTGGCGAATACGAGGTCAAGACAGAAGCCGTTGCCGACATTCAGGCATTCCTCGACGGCAAGCAGCGCTGTGCACTTTGTGCCGGCCCGCTTTTTTCCGGCTTTATCGCCGGCGACATTGCCATCATCACCGAAGCCGAGCTCTATGCCGGCAGCCCGTCGGCCAAGGCCCGCCGCGCACAGCGCGATGCCCAGCGCAAGGCCTCGCTGGACAACTGGCTGCGTGACCTGACTGAACTCAAGGTTGGCGATCCGGTTGTGCACGAACAACATGGCATTGGCCGCTACCAGGGTCTGCTCCACCTCGATCTTGGCGAAGGTGATACCGAGTTTCTCGAACTGCACTACGCCAACGAATCCAAGCTCTATGTGCCGGTTTCGCAACTGCACGTCATCTCGCGCTACTCCGGTAATGAACCGGATGCAGCCCCCTTGCACGCCCTCGGTTCACAGCAGTGGGAAAAAGCCAAACGCAAGGCAGCCCAGCAGGCGCGCGACACCGCCGCCGAATTGCTGGCGTTGTACGCCGTGCGTGCTGCCCGCAAGGGACACGCCTTCGAATTCAAGGCACATGACTACGATGCCTTTGCCGACGGTTTCGGTTTCGAGGAAACCGCCGACCAGACCAATGCCATCGCCGCCGTCATCGAAGACATGAAATCGGGCAGGCCGATGGATCGGCTGGTCTGCGGCGATGTCGGCTTTGGCAAGACCGAGGTTGCGTTGCGCGCTGCCTTCTGTGCCGTGGCCGGCGGCAAGCAGGTGGCCGTGCTGTGCCCGACCACCCTGCTTTGCGAACAGCACTACCAGACCTTTGCCGACCGATTTGCCGACTGGCCGCTACGTGTGGCCGAGCTGTCGCGCTTCAAGACGGCCAAGGAAAGTGCTCAGGCGATTGCCGAACTGGCCGAAGGCAAGATCGACATCATCATCGGCACCCACAAGCTGCTGTCCAAGGAGATCCGTTTCAAGCGCCTTGGCCTGGTCGTCATCGACGAGGAGCACCGGTTTGGTGTGCGCCAGAAGGAAGGGCTGAAGAACCTGCGCGCCGAAGTGGACGTGCTGACACTGACCGCAACGCCGATTCCGCGAACTTTGGCCATGTCGCTTGAAGGCCTGCGCGATTTCTCGGTGATTGCCACGGCACCGCAGAAGCGACTGGCGATCAAGACCTTTGTTTCGCGCCTGTCCGACGGCATCATCCGCGAAGCGGTGCTGCGCGAACTGAAGCGCGGTGGCCAGGTGTACTTCCTGCACAACGAGGTCGACACCATCGAGAACATGCGCGAGAAGTTGACCAAGCTGGTGCCGGAAGCGCGCATCGTCGTCGGCCACGGCCAGCTGAACGAGCGCGAGCTGGAACGCGTGATGCGCGACTTCACCCAGCAGCGCGCCAACCTGCTGCTGTGCACGACGATCATCGAAACCGGCATCGACAACCCGCACGCCAACACCATCCTGATCAACCGTGCCGAAAAATTCGGCCTTGCCCAGCTGCACCAGTTGCGCGGCCGCGTCGGTCGTTCGCACCACCAGGCCTACGCCTACCTGCTGACGCACGATGAAGGCGGCCTGACCAAGCAGGCCAAGCAGCGGCTGGAAGCCATTCAGGCCATGGAAGAACTCGGTTCCGGTTTCTATCTGGCCATGCACGATCTGGAAATCCGCGGTGCCGGCGAAGTGCTTGGCGACAACCAGTCGGGCGAAATGCAGGAAGTCGGCTTCAATCTGTTTACCGAAATGCTCAACCGTGCCGTGGCCTCACTCAAGCAGGGCAAGGAACCCGACCTGACACAACCGCTGGGCATCGCCACCGAGATCAACCTGCACACCCCGGCGCTGCTGCCGAATGACTATGCACCGGATGTCCACGAGCGCCTGACGCTGTACAAGCGGCTGGCCAACGGCAACACGATCGAGGAAATCGACGAACTGCAGGAAGAACTGATCGACCGCTTCGGCGAACTGCCACCGCAGGCGCAGTCGCTGCTGGCCACCCATCGTGTGCGGCTATTGGTCAAACCCTATTGTGTGGCAAAGCTCGATGCCACCAGTGAACAAATCGTCGTCCAGTTCAACGCAGATTTTGCCAAAGAGGCGCCGATCGAGCCGATCAGGATCATCAACCTGATCCAGAAGAACCGCAGCTACCAGTTGGCTGGTCAGGACAAACTGCTGTTCAAGCGCCAGTCAGCCAACGTGAACGAGAAGGTCGCCGCCATCAGGGAGCTTTTCAAGCAATTGACCGGCTAAGCTGACTTCCGCCTATTTTGCCGAACGCCCCTCAGTCACTAGGGGACATCCACCTTCAGCCAGGGGGCGAAACACCTTACCTCCGGGCACTGTTCGCAGGATTTCGAGGTAGTCCCAAGGCACGGCCATCTCATCCGGAGCCTTGACCTTGAGCAGGAAAAGATCGTGCACCATGCGCCCGTCTTCGCGCAGCGAAGCGTTACGAACAATCGGATCCCGTATGGGGATTTCGCGCATCTTTTTGACGACCGCCAGACCGGAATCACTATCCAGTGCCTGTACCGCCTTGAAATAGTGCGTCAGTGAGGAATAGACACCCGCCTGCAGGTCGCTAGGCATCGCTCCGGTACGTTCGAAGAAGCGTTTCGACCAGGCACGCGACTCCGCATCCATGTTCCAGTAGAACGAGTGTGTCAGACGCATGCCCTGAGCCAGTTGCGGCTTGATCACATGCACGTCATTGAGTGCGGTGGCTACTGCAGCCAGCATCGTCTGCCCCTTGCTGACACGCAACAAGTCAAAACTCTGGCGAACCGACTGGATCAGATCCTGCCCGGCATTGACCAGCACGATGACCTGCGCACCGGATTCTGAAGCCTGGCGTAATTCACTGAAAAAATCCTTGCTGCCCAGCGGGTGACGCACGCTGCCCAAGACCATTCCGCCATTACTGCGCACCAAGGCAGCCAATGATTTTTCAACATTCAGCCCGAAGGCATTATCTACCGTCACGAAATACCATGTTTTTACACCAGATCGCGTCAGCTCACCTCCAATCATGTTGTTATAGGCATAGCCGTCATACATCCAGTGAATGCCGGTTGGTGCACATTTGGTACCGGTGATGTCGGAATTCATCACCCCGTTGTAGAAAACCACCGCCCCCCGCGGGCGGTTGATTTCCTGCACCGCCAGCGCCAGGGGTGAACTGGCGACATCGGCAATGACATCGACCCCCTTCTCGAACAGCCAGTCCCTGGCAATGGCTGACACTTTTTCGATGCTATTGGCGTGATCCTCGTGCATCAGGCGAATCGGCTTGCCGTTGATCTTGCCGCCGGCATCCTCGATGGCCATTTCCGCAGCAACCACCGAACCACGACCGGTGATATGAGCGTAGATCGAATTCATGTCCACCAGCAGGCCGACACGGATCTCGTTGTCGGAGATTCCGGCCAATACCGGATTACTCATGCCAATCGCAAGAAAAAACAAAAAACCAAGCAGTCGCCTGGCGCGAAGGATGGCGCCTGAAATATTGTTATTCATCAGGGTTTGAATGCAAAATAGGTACAAGCGCTTTCTGCGGAAGGCGTTCAGATGGATGTGCATCAACATGAACAATAATACCAACACCATCCGGGAGACACTCTGAAAAACAAGTATCCGGCCAGACTATCCTGGTCATTGATTCTGGCCTATGTTGCAGCAGCTGTGGGAGGGATGACGCTGGTCATCGGCTTTCTGCATTTCAACGGTTTGCACAAAGAGTTTCTCGAAGCCAATTTCGATAGCGTTCATGGTGCCAGAACGCTGCTCAAGGCCCGCTTTTTGATTGACCAGGCGGCCCGCGATATTGAAACCTCGTTCATTGCACCGGACCAGCGGGCGCCCATGCTGCAATCTGCCGAAAAACGTCTGCTGAATGCCCAGCACTACAGTGCAGAGGGGCATGATAGCGACCCAAAGGCCCGCGAATCACTGGTCACTCGTATCAACAGCGCCCGTGAGCAACTTGGGCAAATCCGGCAAGCACCTGCCGATGCGGAAAGAAACGCTGCGCTGCTGTCTGCCGCCAGCAAGTTGCATGCACTGGCGCGGGATATCGATGTCACCGAACTGGATCGCTGGGGCAACCTCGCGGTGATCAACAAGCAACTCGCCTCACGCATGCGAACCCTCAACCAATTGATGGTTGCTGCTTTCTTTCTCTTTGTTTCGGTCATGGCCACGCTGGCCTGGGCCTTGCTGCGCACTCGCCGGGCAGAAGGCGCATTGCAGGAAGCCAAGGCCGAGACCGAAGCCATACAACAGACAACCCTCGATGCGGCCCCCATGGGCATCGCTTACGTTGACACTTCCAGCCCCGATAATCGCCGGATCACCAACGCCAACCGCCAGATGGCAGAAATGTTTGGCTACCCTGTGGAAATGATGACCGGCCTGAGTGTGCGCAGGCTGTTCGCAGGCCAGGAGACCTACCCCTCTTTTTCAGCGACCGTTACCGACCGGCTTGCGGCCGGAGAGGTCGTGCGGGAAGAAGTTGTCATGCAGCGACGCAACGGCATGCCATTCTGGAGCAGTCTTTCGATCAAGGCGATCAACCCCGCCGACATCTCTCGTGGTGTTGTTTGGACCTGCGAAGACATCAGCAAACGCAAGGAAGCTGAAGCCGCCCTCCTGCAGGAACGGGCCCGGGCTGAAGCCGCCAGCCAGGCAAAAAGTGATTTTCTGGCCAACATGAGCCATGAACTGCGCACCCCCTTTACCGGTCTCTTCGGTTTGCTTGACCTGCTTGAAAACTCGAGGCTCGATCACAACCAGCGACGCCAGTTGAACCTGGCCCGCAGCAGTGCGAGCCATATGCAATCCATCGTCAATGACATTCTCGACTTCTCCAAAATCGAGGCCGGCAAGCTGATTATCGAGAAAAAGCCCTTCAGCCTGCGCCGGCTGATGGCAGACCTCGCGGAAGTCCACACCACTACGGCTTATCAGAAGGGTCTCAGTTTTGTGCTGGATATTGTCGAACCACTCAATGACTGGCTGGTTGGCGATCCGCTGCGTATTCGCCAGATCATCGACAACCTGATCGGCAATGCCTTCAAATTCACCGAGCAGGGAGAAATTCGCCTGACCTTGCAAACACAGGAACGCAGCAGCGAGACCGCCTTGCTGACCTTGATGGTAGAAGATACGGGCATCGGCATCCCCGGCGACATGCAGCTGAACATTTTCGACAAATTCACGCAGGCCGATACATCGACCACCCGACTCTACGGCGGCACCGGGCTTGGACTGGCCATCTGCAAGCAACTGACAACCCTGATGGGGGGGCAGATCAGCGTAAAAAGCAACGAGGCTTTGGGCAGCCGCTTTACCCTCAGCTTTCAGCTCCCCATCAGCCAGTCGCTGCCTGGCGACATCCGGAATACAACACGGCGGAAACAGCACCGACTGGACAACATCGTTGTCCTGCTGGCCGAGGACAATCTGATCAACCGCAACATGCTCGCGGAAACACTGGAACTGATGGGCGCGGTGGTATGGACGGCGGAGGATGGGGCAACTGCAATCCGCATGGCCGCCTCACACCCACCGGATATCGTGCTGATGGACTGTCAGATGCCCGAGATGGACGGGTTTGAAGCAACCCGACAGATCCGCTCGGCGGAAAAGCCTGACGAGCATCTGCCGATCATTGCCATCACCGCCTTTGCCACGAACACCCACCGCGATCAATGCCTTGCCCCGGGCATGATGGACGCCTTCGTGTCCAAACCCCTGAACATCGAACTGCTGACGGAAACCATTCTTGAGCTGACATCCGCAGACGGCAGTGAGAAAGCAACACCAGCGCGGAGCCGGATACTGCTGGTTGACGATAACCTGCCCATCCTGGAAGCAAGCAGTGCCCTGATTTCACGCATCGGCTACGACGTCATTACCGCCAGCAGCGGCAATGAAGCACTGAAATTGCTGGAGGCCGCCCAACAAGACCCGGCTCAGGAAATTGACCTGGTATTACTGGATTGCCAGATGCCGGTGATGGACGGCTGGGACACCGCCCGCCGCTGGCGGACAAGGGAACAGGAGCTTTCCCTGTCACCGCTGGCGATCATTGCCGTGACCGCCGATGACAGTCAGGCAAGCATCACGCTTTGTCAGGCTGCCGGCATGAATGAAACCCTGCACAAGCCCTTCACCGAGGATCAACTGAACGCTGTGCTGGCCAGCTGGCTGCACTGAGTCATCACCAGATTTCTCAGTATTTGTGCGCCTTCGGCCGTAGTTCACTCTCCTCAAGCACCCCGCTAAGCGTTAAAATTGAATGTTTCGGCGGCAGAATAGATTATTGCCGCATCGCGCATCGCCACTTGCAGAAAATCCGATCATGACCACTATTGATATCGACAACGTCAACGTCAGCGCCTTTGACGCCATGCCCTCACCAGAGGAAATCCTTTCCAGGCAGCCGCTATCGGCCAGCGCCGAACACACGGTCAAGAAAGGACGCGAAGCCCTGCGTAACATTCTCGACCGCAAGGATCACCGGCTGTTCGTCGTCGTTGGTCCCTGCTCGATTCATGATCCGGTGGCCGGCATCGACTATGCCCGCCGACTCAAGGCACTGGCCGATGAAGTGTCAGACACGCTGTTGCTGGTGATGCGTGTCTACTTCGAAAAGCCACGCACGACCACGGGCTGGAAGGGATACATCAACGACCCGGACATGGATGATTCCTTCCGTGTCGATGTTGGCATGCAAAAGGCGCGTCAGTTCCTGATCGATGTGGCCGAGCTCGGCTTGCCTGCCGCCACCGAGGCGCTCGATCCGATTTCTCCGCAGTTTTATGGCGACCTGATTTCCTGGACTGCCATCGGCGCCCGCACCACCGAATCGCAGACGCATCGCGAGATGTCCTCTGGCCTGTCAACCCCGGTCGGCTTCAAGAATGGCACCAGCGGCGACCTGACGGTGGCGATCAACGCCATTCTCTCCGCCTCCAAGCCACACTCCTTCCTTGGCATCAACGATCAGGGGCGGGTTGCCATCGTCCGGACCAAGGGCAACCCGCACGGCCATGCCGTGCTGCGTGGCGGCGATGGCCGCCCGAACTACGACACGGTTTCCGTCTCGATGGCCGAGCAAGCGCTGGTCAAGGCCAAACTGGCACCGAATATCGTGGTCGATTGCTCGCACGCCAACAGCTACAAGAAACCGGAACTGCAACCACTGGTCATGGCCGACGTGGTCAATCAGGTGCGCCTTGGCAACAAGTCGCTGGTTGGCGTGATGATCGAATCCAATCTGGTTGCCGGCAACCAGCCGATTCCTGCTGATCTGTCGCAACTGAAATATGGCTGTTCGGTGACCGATGCCTGCGTTGACTGGGATACCACCGAAAAAATGTTACGCGATGCGGCCACACTCCTTCGCGATGTACTGCCGGAGCGTCTTGACTGATGGATCTGGTCATTCAGGGCGGCGCACTGCCGACCTTTCTGCTCGACCGCTGCATTGCGGCCACAAGTGCCCGGTCGGTATTGCCTCAGCCACCGCAGGTACTGCGCCTCTGTGAAGCAACTCGCACCGCCGAATTCGATTGCGAGCTCATTCCACTGCTGGAAAACGAACGCCTGGACTGGGCCTTTGTAGAGAGCGGCAGAAAACTCACTGATTTCGGGCTGATTGCCTTCGATATGGATTCGACCCTGATCACCATCGAATGCATCGACGAACTGGCCGATTTCGCCGGCAAGAAGGCCGAAGTCTCTGCCGTCACCGAAGCAGCCATGCGTGGCGAGATCGATTACCGGGAAAGCCTGCGTCGCCGCCTTTCACTGCTTGCAGGGCTCGATGCCCGTGTACTGGCCAGGGTTTTCGGTGAACGCCTGCTGCTTTCTCCCGGCGCACGCGAACTACTCGAAGCCGCGCAGCGAGCCGGCTTGCGTAGCGCCATTCTGTCCGGCGGCTTCACCTATTTCACCGAGCGCCTGCGCATAGAACTCGGTTTCGACTTTGCCACCTCGAATGAGCTCGAAATCAGTGGCGGCAAGCTGACCGGCCGGGTGGTTGGCGACATCATCGATGCGCAGGCCAAAGCCGATCATCTGGTACGTTTGCGCGATCAGCTGGGTCTGCAACAGGCGCAGATCATCGCTGTCGGTGATGGCGCGAACGATCTGCTGATGATGGCACAAGCGGGCGTCTCGGTGGCCTTCCATGCCAAGCCTGCCACGCGAGCCAAGGCTTCGGTTTCACTCAACTACACCGGGCTCGACGGCTTGCTCAACCTTTTCCCGGTTTAGCTGGCATGACTGGCGGCCCGCCGCCAGTCAGCCTGGATTTCAGGCAGCCCGCTGCGTTTCAGGCATAGTCATTCGCCTCACGCCGAGCCGATTGATACCGCTGACCAATGCCCGCACCGCGGCGGTGACAATATTTTCACCGATCCCGACGCCATAGCGTTCGACACCATCCGCATCGGCAATCTCGACAAAGGCGCAGGCACAGGCATTGCCCCCCTCCCCGCTTGCCGACATCGAGCGCTCCTCGTAACTGCGCACCTGAATATCGTAGCCGGCACCACGCAGCGCATGCACGGCGGCATCGATGGGACCATTGCCTTCGCCGCTGAGCAAATGCGTTACACCATCCAGCATTACACTCAGACGGATGCCCTGCATTGATCCCTGCTCGTACAAATGATGCTCGCGGTAATCAACAGGCGCGGCGAGATCGAGATAGCTTGCCGAAAAAATCTCCCAGAGCATGGCTGCCGTTACCTCTCCGCCATGCTGGTCGGCATGTGCCTGCACAACGCCGCTGAATTCGACCTGCAGGCGACGCGGCATCACCACGCCATACTCGCTCTCCATCAGGTAGGCGATGCCGCCCTTGCCTGACTGGCTATTGACGCGGATCACCGAGTCGTAGCTCCGTCCGAGATCAGCGGGATCAATCGGAAGATAGGGCACTGACCATTGCTCTGCCGCCTTTTGAGCAGCAAACCCCTTCTTGATGGCATCCTGGTGGGAGCCGGAGAAGGCCGTGAATACGAGATCCCCAACGTACGGATGGCGTGGGTGGATCGGGAGCTGGTTACAGTGTTCGATGGTACGGGCAATCGCATTGATGTCAGAGAAGTCGAGCCCGGGGTCGACGCCCTGCGTATACATGTTGAGTGCAAGCGTGACGAGATCAACATTACCGGTGCGCTCGCCATTACCGAACAGGCAGCCTTCTACACGATCAGCGCCAGCCATCAGGCCAAGCTCGGCAGCGGCCACGGCTGTGCCACGGTCGTTGTGCGGATGCAAACTGATGATCACGCTGTCACGACGGGCGAGATGTCGATGCATCCATTCGATCTGATCGGCATAGACATTGGGACTTGCCATTTCCACCGTCGTCGGCAAGTTGAGAATGACCTTGTTCTCCGGAGTTGCCCCCCAGGCAGCGGTCACTGCATCGCAGACTTCAAGGGCAAAATCGAGTTCGGTTGCAGTGAAGGTTTCCGGGCTGTATTCAAGCACCCACTCGGTTTCCGGCTGCTCGGCGGCCAGGGTCTTGACCAGTGTTACGGCACTGACTGCCATGTCCACCACCTCGGCCCGGCTCATACCAAAGACGACATCACGGAAAGGCTTGGACGTGGCGTTGTAAACATGGACGATGGCACGACGGGCGCCACGCACTGATTCCATCGTGCGTCGGATGAGATGCTCACGCGCCTGCGTCAACACCTCGATCGTGACATCCTCAGGAATATGTCCACCTTCGATGAGCGTGCGTACAAAGCCGTATTCGGTCTCTGACGCGGAAGGAAATGCGACCTCGATTTCCTTGAAGCCCATCTCGCACAACATCTTGAACATGCGCATCTTGCGTTCAGCGTTCATCGGCTCGAACAAGGATTGATTGCCGTCGCGAAGATCGGTACTCATCCATACCGGGGGCGTCGTGATCGTGCGCGATGGCCACTGCCGGTCAGCAAGCTGGATGGTGGGGAATGGACTGTACTTGGCGGCTGGGTTCTGCAACATGGCGCTTTCCTCGGCAAGAATTCATTGATTCGATGCCCTGAATCTTACGGAAATCATGCCGGCAAGTGCTTGCGTTTTTGATTATCAATTGAACTTTAATCGATATTTAATTGCGCATATTGTGTTTTAATTGGAACAATATTTCACACAACAGCACAATGGCAAAACATGATCCAGACTGACCGTTTTGACTGGCAAATTCTTAAGGTGTTACAGCAAGAGGGGCGCATCAGCAATCAGGACCTGGCCGAGCGCATCGGGCTGTCTTCCTCTCCCTGCCTGCGCCGGGTTCGTGCGCTTGAAGATTCCGGCCTGATTACCGGCTATCGGGCGCTGCTCGATGCGAAGAAGCTGGGTTTATCGTTGATGGCGCTGATTCATATTTCGATGGATCAGCATACGCCGGAGCGTTTCAGCAATTTTGAAGCCCGGGTTGGTGAAATCGATGAAGTGCTCGAATGCCTGTTGATTACCGGCCAGGATGCCGATTATCAGCTCAAGGTTGTGGTGGCAGACATGGATGCCTATCAGGAATTGCTGCTGAACCGCATCACCCGGATCAAGGGGGTCACCGGCGTACATTCAAGTTTTGTGCTACGCCGGGTGGTAGACAGGACCGCACTCCCCCTGCCGGCCCAGCACCGCTGAATCAGTCAGGCGTGGTGAAAAATACCCGGTTCAGTTCAGATCAATGGCATGTGCCTTGAGCACATCCAGCGCCACGATATTGAGCGTGGCCTCATTGGTTGCATTCAGTACAACCTGCGGCGCTGCACCGGCTTGCCATGCTTCACGCCAGCGGGCGGCACAGAGACACCAGCGATCCCCGGGCTTGAGTCCGGGAAAGTCGAACTCTGGGCGAGGCGTGGACAAATCGTTGCCGCGCGCCCGGGAGAAATCCAGAAACTCGGCCGTCAGCACCACGCAAACGGTATGCAGACCCAAATCCTCGTCCGAGGTGTTGCAGCAACCGTCACGAAAAAAACCGGTCACCGGCCGCTCGCTACAGACGCCGAGCGGACCGCCCAGGACATTGCGCTGGACACCACCGCCGTTGAACTCGTCGGGGATCACTCGACTTCGTCGATCCAGGCCTGCTGGATCGCCTCCAGGATCTTTTCACCGCAATGCTTGGGATCATCGTCAAACCCCGGCAGGGCAAGCACCCAGGTCATCAGGTCAACAAAATTGAGCCGGGTCGGATCAACCTCGGGGTGAGCATCAGAAAGCTCGATCGCCAGGTCGTTGATATCGGTCCATTTCATCTGCAGCCCTCCTTGCCTTCCGTGTCAGTTTGCCCGTTCGCAGCACCCGCATGCAGTGCCATTGAAACTACGGCGATTAATGCTTGCCTTCGCGCGCCATATTGATGCTGTAGCGCGGAATCTCGATCACCAGCGGCGTCTCGGCGACTTCCACCTGACACGACAGTCGCGAATTCGGCTCCAGCCCCCAGGCCTTGTCCAGCATGTCCTCTTCCAACTCCTCGGCGTCCACCAGCGAATCAAAGCCTTCCCGTACAACAACGTGGCAGGTCGTGCAGGCACAGGACATTTCGCAGGCATGCTCGATGGCGATGCCATGCTCAAGCAAGGTCTGGCAGATCGTTTTTCCCGGTTCAGCCTCGATCACCTGTCCATCCGGACACAATTCAACATGCGGCAGCACGATCAACTGGGTCATGCCCGTTCTCCCTTCGCTTCCAGACCATTGCCAAGCTCATCGACACGCCGTCCGGCCAGCGCTTTCTTGATCGATTTATCCATACGACGCGCTGCGAATTCCTTGGTTTCTGCTTCCAGATCATCCATCGCCAGCGTCAGGTGGCGACGGTTGTCACCGGCAACAGCAGCCTGCAGCTTGGTAATGGCACGCTCAACCCGGCCACGCTCATCATCAGACAACAGTTCCCCATCCTGGCTCATGGCCGCCTGTACGGCTTCAATCAGTCGCTCGGCCTCGACCTGTGTTTCCCGCAATGCCCGCATGAATGCGTCATCCTTGGCGTGCGCCATGGAATCCTTGAGCATGCTGGCAATCTCGTCATCCGACAGGCCATAGGAAGGCTTGACCGTCACCGAAGCCTCGACCCCGGAGGTCATTTCACGGGCAGAAACTGCAAGCAGGCCATCGGCATCGACCTGAAAGGTCACACGAATTCGGGCAGCCCCCGCCACCATGGGCGGAATGCCGCGAAGTTCAAAGCGTGCCAGGGAACGGCAGTCACTGACCAGTTCCCGCTCACCCTGCACGACATGAATCGCCATCGCCGTCTGGCCGTCCTTGAAGGTGGTGAATTCCTGCGCCCGGGCCGACGGAATCGTCGAGTTGCGCGGAATCACCTTCTCGACAATGCCGCCCATGGTTTCGAGACCCAGCGACAGCGGGATCACGTCAAGCAGCAGCCAGTCATCCCCGGCCGCCCGGTTGCCGGCCAGCAGATTGGCCTGCGTGGCGGCACCGATTGCCACCACCTTGTCCGGGTCAAGATTGTTGAGCGGCTCGCGGCGGAAATACTCGCCGACGGCACGCTGGATCTGCGGCATGCGTGTGGCGCCACCGACCATCACAACACCCTTGATGTCGCTGGCCGAAAGCCCTGCATCACGCAGCGCCTTCTTTACGGGCTGGATGGTCTTCATCACCAGCGTCTGCGTGATTTCGTTGAAGATTTCAGTTGTCAGGGTGAGATCAACCAGCTCCCCTGTGGACAGGCGGGCGGTAATCGGTGCCTCGGCATGGTAGGTGAGGTATTCCTTGGCCTCGCGTGCGCGCGTCAGCAGCAAGCGGGAATCACCGGAGGACAAGGGGCTGACCTTGGCTTCTTCGAGTATCCAGCAGAAGATGCGGTGGTCGAAATCATCTCCACCCAGCGCAGAGTCGCCACCTGCCGCGAGGACTTCAAACACGCCCTTGGATAAGAGCAGGATCGAAATATCGAAGGTGCCGCCACCCAGGTCATAAACGGCATACACACCTTCGGCGGCATTATCCAGACCGTAGGCAATGGCGGCCGCCGTCGGCTCGTTGAGCAGGCGCAACACATTGATGCCGGCCAGCTTGGCTGCATCCTTGGTCGCTTGCCGCTGGGCATCATCAAAATAGGCGGGCACCGTGATCACTGCCCCAACCAGTTCACCAGCCAGTGCTGCTTCGGCGCGAACCCGCAGTGCTTTCAGGATTTCGGCCGAAACCTCGATCGGGCTTTTGACACCGGCCACCGTGCGCAGCTTGACCATGCCCGGTGCATCGACAAAGTCATAGGGAATCGATTCGAGGTGGGCAATATCATGGCGACCACGCCCCATGAAGCGCTTCACAGAAGCAATGGTATTTTTTGGGTCCTGTGCCTGACGTTTCTGTGGCTCGAAACCAACCTGCACACTGCCGTCTGCGTCATAACGCACCACCGAAGGCAGGAGCGAACGCCCGAGCTCGTCATTGAGCACCACGGCAAGGCCACTGCGCACTGTCGCCACCAGTGAGTTGGTCGTACCGAGGTCGATACCAACGGCCAGCTTGTGTTCGTGCGGGGCAGCCGATTGGCCCGGTTCTGCTATCTGGAGGAGTGCCATCTATTTTTTCTAGGAATCGTTTTATTGCTCTTCAAGCGCAACGATTGCATCGTCAATCTCGAACAGCAGTTTTTCAAGGAACATCAGGCGGCGAACACGATCACTGGCCACAGCGAAATCCGTCGAGTCATCGAGCAGGATTGCCAGTTCATCGTACGATGCACGCATCTGCTCGCCGAGGCGGTGATGCAGATGCTCCAGTTCATGATGATCGCCGGCAGCACGTGCTTCAGCCACCCCTTCACGCCACTCCATCTGTTCCATCAGGAACTCGACCGGCATTGCCGTATTGTTCTCGGCACCCACATCATGGCCGGCCAGATGCAGCAGGTACTTGGCGCGTTCCAGCGGTTTTTTCAGTGCCTGATAGGCCTCGTTGGCCTTGGTTGCCCACTGCATCGAGCGTCGCCGCTCGGCATCACTGGCCTGAGCAAAACGATCCGGATGTACCGTTGCCTGCAGTTCCCGATAGCGCACATCCAGCGTATTCGCATCGATGCGGAATGCACGGGGCAGACCAAAGAGCGTGAAGTGATCAGCGTTGAAGTCCATGGGGCGCCATTTTATCAGGCACCAGCCTTCAAGTACCCGCCTGCATCAAGGTAATGGCCGGGCGAGGCGCACAGAGCAAAGGCCGTGCTGTTACACGGCGAGCGCGAGCAACGACGCCCGGACGAGCATCAGACATTAAATGATTCACCGCAGCCGCAGGCATCCTTGACGTTCGGGTTATTGAACTTGAAGCCTTCGTTCAAGCCCTCGCGCGCGTAATCCAGTTCCGTACCTTCAAGATACGGCAGGCTCTTCGGATCCACCAGCACAGTCACACCATGCGACTGGAAGGTGATGTCGTCCGGTGAAAGTTCATCGGCGAACTCCAGCTTGTAGGCCATGCCCGAGCATCCACTGGTTCGCACGCCGAGGCGCAGGCCAACGCCCTTGCCCCGCTTGGCAATGTAATTGGCCACGTGCTTTGCTGCCTTTTCTGTCAGGGTGATGGTCATCTGCACTCCTTGATTACTCGCTGTGCTTTTTCTTGTAGTCGGCAACAGCCGCCTTGATCGCGTCCTCGGCAAGGATCGAGCAGTGGATCTTCACCGGCGGCAGCGCCAGTTCTTCGGCAATCTGCGTGTTCTTGATATCCAGCGCCTGATCAACCGTCTTGCCCTTGACCCATTCGGTCACCAGCGAACTCGAAGCGATGGCCGAACCACAGCCGTAGGTCTTGAACTTGGCATCTTCAATCACGCCTTCCTTGCTGACCTTGATCTGCAGTTTCATCACATCGCCACAGGCCGGCGCACCGACCATGCCGGTACCAACGCCGTCATCTTCCTTGGCGAATGAGCCAACGTTACGGGGATTCTCGTAGTGATCCAGAACTTTTACGCTATAGGCCATGATGTTTCTCCTTCAATTTCAGTGGGCGGCCCACTGGACCGTATTCAGATCGACGCCTTCCTGCACCATCTCCCAGAGCGGGGAAAGCTCGCGCAGCTTGCCGATTTTCTGGTGCAGCAACTTGACGGCGTAGTCGATTTCCTCTTCCGTGGTGAAACGCCCGATGGTGAAGCGAATCGAGCTGTGCGCCAGCTCGTCGTTGCGCCCCAGCGCACGCAACACATACGACGGCTCCAGTGAAGCCGAGGTACATGCCGAACCGGACGATACCGCCAGATCGGTAATCGCCATGATCATCGACTCGCCTTCGACATAGGCAAAGCTCATGTTCAGGTTGTGCGGTACGCGATGTTCCATGTCGCCGTTAACGTAGACAGCTTCGATGTCGGAAAGTCCATTGAATAATTTGTCGCGCAGCTTGCCGATGCGCTTGTTCTCTTCAGCCATTTCCTCACGGGCAATGCGGAAAGCCTCGCCCATGCCGACGATCTGGTGCGTTGCCAACGTGCCGGAGCGGAAACCACGCTCGTGGCCACCACCATGCATCTGCGCCTCAAGGCGGATGCGTGGCTTGCGGCGGACATAGAGCGCCCCGATACCCTTCGGCCCGTAGGTTTTGTGGGCAGAGAAGCTCATCAGGTCAACTTTCAGCGTCGCCAGATCAATCTCCACCTTGCCGGTAGCCTGCGCGGCATCAACGTGGAAAATAATTCCCTTGCTGCGACAGATTTCACCGATTTCGGCAATCGGCTGAATCACGCCGATTTCGTTGTTAACAAACATCACCGAAACCAGAATGGTGTCAGGACGCAGGGCGGACTTGAATGCCTCAAGGTCGATCAGGCCGTTATCCTGCACGTCGAGATAGGTCACTTCAAAGCCCTGGCGCTCGAGTTCGCGGCAGGGATCGAGCACTGCCTTGTGCTCTGTCTTGACGGTGATTACATGCTTGCCCTTGCCACCGTAGAAGTTTGCTGCTCCCTTGACCGCCAGGTTGTTCGATTCGGTGGCCCCGGAGGTCCACACGATTTCCTTGGCATCGGCATTGACCAGCCGGGCCACTTCCTCGCGCGCAGCCTCGACAGCTTCATCGGCTTCCCAGCCAAAGCTGTGTGAACGCGAAGCGGGATTGCCGAATTTCTCGACAAGATAGGGAATCATCTTTTCCGCAACCCGTGGATCAACCGGCGTGGTGGCCGAATAATCAAGGTAGATAGGCAGTTTCAGCATCATTTCGCTCCGCTTCATTTCTCTGTTGTTGTTCAGGCTGCGGTTACCGCACGGGCAGCAACCGACGTCATGTGCTGCAATCCGACCACAGTGGACTGCAAAGTGTTCAAAAAATCTTCAATCTGTTGTGCGCTCGTGTCACGCCCAAGGCTGACACGAACCGCAGCGCGCGACAGTTCCGGTGCCACTCCCATCGCCGAAAGCACGTGCGAAGGTTCCGGATTCGCACTCGAACAGGCTGCCCCGCTGGCGACGGCAAAGCCAGCCCGGTCAAGCTTGCCGACCAGTGTTTCGCCATCAATATCCGGCAAGGCAAAGTAGCAGGTGTTCGGCAAACGGTCGGCCGCAGCACCAAACAATTGCGCTCCCAAAGCCACCAGCCCGGCTTCAAGCCGCTGCCGCAAACCCGCCAGACGGGGCGCAGCATCCGCCACCCTCGCAGCCGCCAGTTGCGCGGCAAGCCCGAAACCGACGATGGCAGGCACATTCTCGGTACCGGAACGCAAGCCCCGCTCATGGCCTCCGCCGGCGATCAGCGGAGTCAGTTCAACGCGTTTGTCCAGTATCAGCGCCGCGGCACCCTTCGGCCCGCCAATCTTGTGTGCGGAAACCGTCATCGCATGCACGCCGGCACGGTTCAATTCACGGAACGACAAGGGCAACTTGCCGAAAGCCTGTACCGCATCGGTGTGAAACCAGGCCCCTGCCGGCCTGGCCATCTCCGCCAGAGCACCAACGTCCTGCAGGACGCCCGTCTCATTGTTTGCCCGCATCACCGACAACAGCCGGGGCTTGCCAAGCAAGGCATTTTGCCATGCCGACCTGTCCACCCGGCCCTGGCTATCAACGGCCACCTTGACCAGCTGCCAGCCACTGCGCACCAGTTGTTCCGCAGGCTTGATCACGCAGGGATGCTCGACAGCAGAAACAGCCAGCAAGCCCGGCTTCAAACAGCCGGCAGCCCCTTTGATGAACAGATTGTTCGCTTCGGAGCCCCCGCTGGTAAATACCACTTCGGTCGGATGCGCACCCACCGCTTCGGCAAGCTGTTGCCTGGCCTCATCGACTGCACGCCTCGCAGCCCGCCCGTATTCATGACGGCTGGAAGGATTGCCATGCTGCGACTGCAGCCACGGCAACATCGCCTCCAGCACCGACGGCTCGAGCGGTGTCGTTGCGTTGTGGTCAAGATAGACCGGTGCGAACATGGCAATAGTCAGGCTGTAACAGCCATCACCTTGATCCGCGGTCGCGGCCTGGGGCCAAGGCGCTGGGCACAATCCTTTTCCATCTCTTCGATGGCCGCGATCTTGTGCTGATTCTTGGTGACCAGATCGTGCAGCGAAACCGACGACAGGTAGTCATACATTTTCCGGTTCAGCGTGGCCCACAGATCATGCGTCATGCAGCGCTGTTCATCGTGGCAATTTTCCTTGCCTCCGCACTGCGTCGCGTCCAGCGGCTCATCAACGGCGCGGATGATATCAGCGACGGAAACCTTGTCCAGCGGGCGAGCCAGGCAATAACCGCCGCCGGGGCCACGCACGCTATCCACCAGATGATGGCGACGCAATTTGCCGAAAAGCTGTTCAAGATAGGAAAGGGAAATCTTCTGGCGTTCGCTGATTCCGGCCAGCGTCACCGGACCATCCTGACCTCGCAGCGCCAGATCGATCATTGCCGTGACGGCGAACCTTCCTTTGGTTGTAAGTCGCATGCTGCCTCCCGCTTTAATACCTGATCGTATTAGTCAACTATAGTAGTACCAGACTTAATCAGTCAACTATTTTGCCCAGGTATTTCGGGTCGAACTTGTCCAGATTGGCCAAATCGCCTTCGATGCAGACGCCAGCCGCTTCCAGTTTTTTCAGCAGCAATTCAAGACGGCGATCAGTATCCTCGGCATGATCCAGCAAGCCATGAATGGCCTTGGCCAGCGGGTCATCCACATCCGCCCCCAGCGCATAGGCAGAAAACCCCATCTGCTCGGCCTTTTTCTCGCGCTTCTGGGCCAGCTCACCATCAATGATGCGCGCCGGGTTGCCAACCGCCGTTGCCCCGGCAGGAACATCCTTGAAAACCACCGCATTCGAGCCCACCTTGGCGTTGTCGCCAATAGTGATCGGCCCCAGCACCTTGGCGCCCGCGCCGATCACGACACCATTGCCCAGTGTCGGGTGGCGCTTGCCCTTGTTCCAGGTGGTGCCGCCCAGTGTCACACCATGGTAGAGGGTGACGCCATCCCCAATGACCGCTGTTTCACCAATGACCACCCCCATGCCATGGTCTATGAAGAAGCGACGCCCGATCGTGGCCCCCGGATGGATTTCAATACCGGTAAAGAAGCGCATCACATTCGATACAAAGCGTGCCAGCCAGCGCAACCGGCAGGTCCACAACCAGTGCGCAAAGCGATGCATGATGGCCGCGTGCAAGCCCGGATAGCAGGTCAGCACCTCCCAAGCAGAGCGGGCGGCAGGATCACGATCGAAAACGGACTGGATGTCTTCACGCAGACGGGAAAGCATGGATGCTCCTGAAATTACTGCACAGTGTGTATGTTGCGAATTTTAAAATACCCGAGTGTTTTGATCTACTATTCTTTATCCGGTTCAATCACTGGCGAAACGCCTTGACGACGCGCACCGGTAGGCCTTTCGATCGAATCCAGGATACCGCGCAGGATGTTGATTTCATCCTTTTCCAGTGCGGCACGCCCAAACAAGCGTCGCAGCTTGGGCATCAGCCGTCGTGGCCTGGCCGGGTCATGAAAGCCGGTGATCTCCAGAACACGCTCAAGATGCGCATGGAAACGCTCGATTTCATCGAGAGCCGCCGGCGGCGAACTGAACGGTGTTGCCTGCGTTTCCGGCGCAGGCGGGGCACCATCGTAGGCCGCCATGCGCATTTCGTAGCACATCACCTGCACGGCCGCACCCAGGTTGAGCGAACTGAAGGCCGGGTTGCTGGGGATCGTCACTGCGCGCTGGCATTGCTGCAACTCTTCATTGGAGAGGCCGCTGGATTCATTGCCGAAGACCAGCGCGACATCGCCGGCAAGGGCTTCGTTGAGCAGTGGCAGGGCTGCATTTCTGGCATTGACCGCTGCCGGGCCAAGGTCACGCAGACGCGCCGAGAGCGCAAGCGCATGAACGCAGCCGGTCAAAGCCTCTCCCAGCGAACTGCAATGTACCGCTCCCTGGAGCACATCGGTGGCGCCTGCCGCCCTTGCCTCGGCCACTGCATCCACCTCGCACAAGGGCGCAACCAGATACAGGCGACTCAAGCCCATGGTTTTCATGGCCCGTACCGCTGCCCCGATATTGCCGGGATGACTGGTTCTGCAGAGCACGATACGGACGCGGTCAAGGAGTGTTTGTGGACTTTCTCTGTGCTTAGAGGCCGGGTTCATATTAAAATGCGCGATCCGTCAAATGAATCGGGCGGCCCGATACCGGATTGTGTCTGTAATTCGGCACAACATCCGGCCATCGCCTACCGCCCGACAAGTTCTTTACAAAGCCATGCACCCAGCACTCAACATCGCCATCAAGGCGGCGCGTCGCGCCGGCCAAATCATCTCCCGCGCATCCCTCGATGTAGATCGCCTGACGATCACCGCCAAGCAGCAAAGCGACTACGTCACCGAAGTGGATCGGGCTGCCGAAGCCGCCATTATCGAAGTGTTGCGAGAAACCTATCCGAACCACGCAATTCTAGCAGAAGAGACAGGGGCATCCGGCGACGCACAGTCTGAATACCAGTGGATCATCGACCCGCTGGATGGCACCACCAATTTCATTCACGGATTTCCCCAATACGCAATTTCCATCGCACTGGCACATCACGGCCAGGTGGTTCAGGCCGTCGTCTACGACCCCGAGCGAAACGAACTGTTTACCGCCAGCAAGGGCCGGGGTGCCTTTCTCAACGATCGCCGGATTCGCGTATCGAAGCGCACCCGCCTGGAAGAATCATTGCTCGGCACCGGTTTCCCGTTCCGCTCGCTTGAGCATATCGACACCTATGTCGGTATTTTCAAGGAGCTCACCGGCAAGACGGCCGGCATGCGCCGCCCTGGCGCCGCTGCCCTCGACCTCGCCTGGGTTGCCTGCGGTCGCATGGATGGTTTCTGGGAATTCGGTCTGGCACCGTGGGACATGGCAGCCGGCACCCTGCTCATCACCGAAGCCGGCGGCCTCGTTTCCGACCTCGCCGGCGAAGCGAACTATCTTGAAACCGGCAACCTCGTTGCCGGCACCCCCAAGGTGTTCTCGCAACTCATGCAAGTCATCGACTCGCACAAGACCTCGGCCCTGTCGGCCTGAGGTTTCTTATTCAGGCAGCCGCAACGGCTGCCTGATCCTGCCGCAAAACCGGGCGCAGTACCCAGTGCCACAGCCCGATCATGCTGGTTACGCTGAACGCCCCCTGCTGCAAGGTAATCGCCAGATTGCCGGTACCGATGCCGTAAGCGGTCCAGCACAGATTCGACACCAGCCACATCACCCACGCCCAGCGTGCATGCCGCGACTTCACCGCTACCAGAACGGCGCCGGTAACACCCAGCGCACACCCCACCCACTCGAAAAGACTCAACCACGTAAGCACGACAGATCACCCGCGACAAGAACTGCGACGGCAGGATAGCCGGACGCGGGGCGCAGGATAGTCTGCAGCGGACGCGCTTTCCTTGATATCGGGCAAGCCGGCAAAAAACAACCGGGATTCGCTATCATCGGCACATGCCCGACATTCCTGACATGCCCTCGGCTCCACCAAGACAAGGTCTGCAGACTGTTGCCCGACGCCTGCTCGCGGCCGTCGCCGGCCTGACCCTGCTGCTGTCGTCAGCCCTTGGCGCCGCCGACGCACCACCGCTCGACAGAATCCGGTTGCCGCCCGGTTTCTCCATCGAACTGCTGGCCCGCGTGCCGAACGCGCGGCAGATGGCGCTGAGCCCCGGAAACATTCTCTACGTCGGCTCCATGCGCGCCGGCAAGGTACATGCGCTGCAGCTTGACCACGATTACCGCCCGGAAAAACTGCACGTTGTCGCCGACAAGCTGAACATGCCGGCCGGTGTCGCCTGGCGCGACGGCAACCTGTATGTCTCCGCAGTCAGCCGCATCCTCCGCCTCGACAACATCGACAAGCGCCTCGACAGCCCCCCCGTGCCCGCGGTCGTACGCGACGACCTGCCGCAGGAGACGCATCACGGCTGGAAATTCATCGCCTTCAGCCCGGACGGCTGGCTCTACGTACCGGTCGGCGCGCCGTGCAACATCTGCGAACCCGACCCCGACCGCTACGCGACCATCCTGCGCATGCAACCCGACGGCAGCGAACTGCAGACCTTCGCCCGTGGCGTGCGCAACACGGTCGGCTTCGACTGGCATCCGGCGACCGGCGAACTGTGGTTCACCGACAACGGCCGCGACCAGATGGGCGACAACCTGCCGCCGGACGAACTCAATCACGCGCCCAAGCTCGGACTGCACTTCGGCTACCCCTACTGCCACGGCGGCACGATCGCCGACCCCGAGTTCGGCCGCAAGCGTACCTGCAGTGAATTCGTTGCCCCGGCGAAAAACCTTGGCCCGCACGTCGCCTCGCTCGGCATGCGCTTCTACACCGGCCGCCAGTTCCCGGCCCAGTACCGCAACCGGATCTTCATCGCCGAACATGGCTCATGGAACCGCTCGAAGAAGATCGGCTACCGCATCAGCATGGTTACGCTGGAGGGTAACCGTGCCGTCGGCTACGACACCTTCGCCAGCGGCTGGCTACAAGGCGAATCTGCCTGGGGCCGCCCGGCCGACGTGCTGGTGCTGCCGGACGGGTCGCTGCTGGTGTCGGACGATCATGCGGGGGCGATCTACCGGATTCGGTACGTCGGCAACTGAAATTACAAGCGTTATTCTCATTCGTACACCCATTAACACCCATTCCGGAATGAATATTTCCTGAGTCCAGTGAGGTTACTTTTCTCGCGTCCATGCCTTACATGTTGTTTGCTAGCTCTCTACGCTCGTCGCTTCGCTCTCACCGTTGAGAATTCTCAATTGATTTCAATTCGATGATAGAGAAAAATTTATCAAGCAATTGACCAGAAACATAAATTTTCATATATTCGCCATTTGCAAATAGCGAATATGGAGATGCCATGTATCGCCCGAAGTCGAACCCGCAGGTAGTGCTACGCCCCCAGGACCTGGTGGTTCTGCTGCGGCTTTCGCTTGAAAGCGGGCCGTCGCCAACCTATGCAGCACTCGGCAGCGAGCTTGGCATGACCGCTTCTGAAGTGCACGCTGGGCTGGAACGAGCAGTGCTGGCACGACTCGCCCGCAAGGATGCCGGCGGCAAGCCTTCAGTCGTGCGCGAAGCACTCCGGCTCTACCTGCAGCACGGTGCGCGCTACTCCTTCCCCGCCACGCGAGGCGAGATGACGCGTGGCATGCCCACCGGCTACGCCGCGCCGCCGCTGCTGGAAAAAATCGTGCAGCCGGCCGAACCGGCGCCGGTGTGGCCGCATAAACACGGCACGGTGCGCGGCATGGCCTTCTACCCGCTTTACCCGAGCGTACCCGAGGCGGCTGGCCGCAACCCGGGACTCTATGAACTGCTGGTGCTGTTCGACGCCGTGCGCGGCGGCAGCGCGCGCGAACGCGCGATCGCCGTCGAATTGTTGAGCGAGCGTCTTGCCGAGCGCTCACCAGCGCCCGCGGCATGAATCCAAACGATCCGAACGTCATCCTGCTGGAACTCGTTGCCGAACGGCTCGGCGAGCGCCTGCGCGACGAATTCGTCTTCGTCGGCGGCGCCGTCGCCGGCCTGCTGATCACCGACCCGGCGCTGCCGGCGATCCGCCCGACCGAGGACGTCGACCTGATCGTACATGCGGCGGTGCTGGCCGATTACCACCGCGTCGAGCAGGCACTGCGCGAACGCGGCTTTGTGCAAGACATGGCACCGGCCGCGCCGATCTGCCGCTGGCGAGTTGGCAACGTGGCTGTCGACGTGATGCCGACGCTGGAGAAGATTCTCGGCTTCTCGAACCGCTGGTATCCGCTCGCACTGCTGACCGCCCGCCCGGCGACGCTGCCAAGCGGAACGGCAATCCGCCTCGTGCCAGCGCCGGTCTTCCTCGCCACCAAGCTGGAAGCTTTCTCCGGGCGCGGCAACAACGACTATCTGTTCAGCCACGACCTTGGCGATCTGGTCTCGGTGATCGACGGGCGCGAGATGCTGCTCGATGAATGCGCTACGGCACCACCGGAACTGCGCACCTACCTGCGCGAACGCTTCACCGCGCTGCTCGTCTCACCGTCCTTCATCGAATCGCTTCCCGGCCACCTGCCGGGCGATGCGGCGAGCCAGGAACGCGCCCCCGAACTCGAAGAAAAACTGCGCCGGCTGGCGCAACTCGACTGAACTCAACACCACGAAAATACAATGTCCGCTCCCGACTACTCCAAGCACACCCCGATGATGCACGCATATCTAAGCGGGGATTATTAATTGATTTATATGGGTTTTGCAGTATAGGTTTTATTCAAGCCATTTCAAAACCTATACCAAACAGAATTCCCCCTTAAATTCAATAGATTAGCGAGCAAGAAAAAAGCTATTTGCCATATCTAATTTGCACTAACGAATATGACAAAAAAGAATAGATTTTTTCTAACGTTAGTACCTGTATTGCAAGGCGTAACAGTTAAAACGCCATGCCCCGCCCTCATCCCATAGCTGGCAATCAAACTTTGGGCTCACAACGCCCAATGATCGATTCTGTAGAACTAGCTGGATGGCGCCACGTTGGCATTCGCGATCTCTGTCTTCTTAGAGTCTTTCACCGAAGCTATCAAATCGAGGTAAGAGTTTAGGGCGTGCGTGACAGTTGGTTGCTGCCCGAAAGGCTCTATTAAGAGATAAGCACAAAGCATGGTTCGAACTGCTTGCTGTTTTGCAGGATAAAACTTGGCGTGGTCTATGGTTATGCGAGGGATCCCTGCGGGTGAGGCATAAAGGAGTTTATTTCGAAGATTTTATTCCTGCTTCAGATAAGCTCTGACGGAGGCAGCTCCTTCACGCTTAACAAAGGCATCAATATCGCGCACTTGGTCTATTCCCAGCCCGTCCTCCGACAACAAGAACGACAGAGGGGGATTAATCGGCACCATTGAGCTCGACCCATCAATGTGTTCAGCAATTACAGCGATGCCAAGCGGCTGCTGAAGACTTTGGTGAACAAGCAAGTCGATATGGAATTTCTGCTCCGACGCGACTCGAACGACGCAGCCATGAAGAATCCTGATAAAGGGCAGCATCGCGTTCTTGAAAAGATGATCAGTCCGGTTTAATTCATTGGCACGGGGATACATCTTTGTTTTCATCAACAACATCAGGCTACTCGCAGCCTCCTCAACAGCAGTGATGCACCGGAAAACCGCCATTGATATGTCGTGTTGGAATAGTGGCTCTGCAAGCCTCAGGTGTTCAATTGCCGAACGCATGGATTCCCGAGCATGAGTTTTCTCGGACGCCTCCAGCGCCGAAAAGATGTGGGCATCAAAGGGAGATGTGAAAATTTCTCTCATACCAAGTTCTTAAGCGTTGGTGGAAAACCAGTATCTGACTCTGCCTACAAATTCCCAGCTCACTGATAGAACGCCGACCCAGGGCAGGCTGGTAAGATGCGAGCCATCCAATATTAGATTTCTTGATTCCACGCCGGATATCTCGTCACTTGTTGGTATAGGTTTTGTAGGCCAACGTATCTGACCAGTGTAGTTTTTTGGGAACCTATACCAAAACCTACACTAAACAAGGAAGTGTCGTTATACGTAGTCATGTGTCTTTAAGGTTCGGCAGAAGATTAAGAATTGCTGCAAACCCGCACCACTAGAGCTTTTACCCAGAAATATGTCAAAAAACCAAGGCAACAAAGACACTGATTTTTCTGGCCACACGCCCATGATGCAGCAGTACCTCCGGCTCAAGGCCAACCACCCGGAGACGCTGCTCTTCTATCGCATGGGCGACTTCTACGAGCTATTCTTCGAAGACGCCGAGAAGGCGGCACGGCTGCTCGACATCACGCTGACCACGCGCGGGCAGACAGCGGGCATGCCGATCAAGATGTGCGGCGTGCCTTTCCATGCCGCCGAAGGCTACCTCGCCAAACTGGTGAAGCTGGGCGAATCGGTGGTGATCTGCGAGCAGATCGGCGACCCGGCCACCAGCAAGGGGCCGGTCGAACGGGCGGTGGCGCGCATCGTCACGCCGGGCACGCTGACCGACGCGGCGCTGCTGGATGAAAAACGCGACACGCTGCTAATGGCGCTGATTGCGCAGAAGCACACCACCGGGCTGGCCTGGCTCAATCTGGCCAGTGGCGAGCTGCGTGCGGCCGAGGTGGCCAACGCCAAGCTCCCGGCAACGCTGGAGCGCATTCGCCCGGCCGAGATCATCCTGCCCGATTCGCTGAACCTGCCCTTCACGCCCAGTGCCGCGCTGACCCGCCGCCCGGACTGGCATTTCGATACCGAAGCCGCCGAACGCGAATTGTGCGCCCGCTTTGCCGTGGCCTCGCTGGCCGGTTTCGGCGTCGACGAAGCCGGCCCGGAGATCGCTGCTGCCGGCGCCCTGATGCGCTATGCGCAAGCAACGCAAGCGCGCGATCTGGCGCATGTTCGCGCCATCATCATCGAACGTGAGAGCAGCTACATCGGGCTCGACGCTGCCACCCGGCGCAATCTGGAACTGACCGAGACGCTGCGCGGCCAGCCCGAGCCGACCCTGTGCTCACTGATCGACCGCTGCGTCACCGCGATGGGGTCACGCTGCCTGCAACATGCACTGCACCACCCGTTGCGCGACCGCAGCATCCCGGCGGCACGGCATGCCGCCGTCGAGGCCTTGCTCGATGACGCCGGCACCATGATGAATGCCGTGCGCGAGGCACTGAAAGGCATGGCCGATATCGAGCGCATCAGCGGCCGCATCGCGCTGCAGAGCGCCCGTCCACGCGACCTCTCCGGCCTGCGTGACAGCCTCGCCCGGCTTGATGCGTTGCGCGTACCGCTGGCGACCGCTGACACGCCGCTGCTGCAGGAACTGCATCGGCAACTTGAAACCCCGGCCGCCGCCCTGGCGCTGCTGACCCGCGCCATCGCCGAGGAACCGTCGACCAACCTGCGCGACGGCGGCGTCATTGCCCCCGGCTACGACGCCGACCTCGACGAACTGCGCGGTATCCAGGACAACTGCGGCGAGTTCCTGCTGGCACTGGAAGCACGCGAGAAGGACCGCACCGGCATCAGCACGCTGAAAGTGGAATACAACCGCGTGCATGGCTTCTACATCGAAGTCACCCACGCCAACGTAGAAAAAATCCCCGATGACTACCGCCGCCGGCAGACGCTGAAGAACGCCGAGCGCTACATCACGCCCGAGCTGAAAACGTTCGAGGACAAGGCGCTGTCGGCGCAGGACCGGGCACTGGCGCGTGAAAAACTGCTCTACGAGGCAGTGCTGGAAGCATTGCAGCCGGAAGTAACCAGCCTGCTTGAACGGGCACGCGCCGTCGCCCTGCTCGACATGCTGGCCGCCTTTGCCAAGGTGGCGCTGGTGCGCGACTACCGCCGGCCGGAATTTTCCGCCGAACCGGGTCTCCGCATCGAAGGCGGCCGCCACCCGGTAGTCGAGGCGCAGATTGCCGACAGCGGCGAAACCTTCATCGCCAACGACAGCGTGCTGGCCGAGCAGCGCCGCCTCCTGCTCATCACCGGCCCGAACATGGGCGGCAAATCGACCTACATGCGGCAGACGGCACTGATCGCGCTCCTGGCCCACATTGGTGCCTTTGTGCCGGCAACGCGCTGCGTGCTTGGCCCGCTCGACCAGATCTTCACCCGCATCGGCGCATCGGACGACCTCGCCTCGGGCCGCTCGACCTTCATGGTCGAAATGACCGAGTCGGCCGCCATCCTGCACCACGCCACCGAGAACAGCCTGGTGCTGATGGACGAGGTCGGCCGCGGCACCTCCACCTTCGACGGCATGGCCCTGGCCTTCGCCATCTGCCGCCATCTGGTCGAGAAGAACCGCTGCCTGACGCTGTTTGCCACGCACTACTTCGAGCTGACTCTGCTCGCCAATGAGTACAAGGAACTCGCCAACGTGCATCTCGATGCCGTCGAACACGGCGAAAGGATTGTTTTCCTGCACGCCGTCGAGGAAGGCCCGGCCAACCAGAGTTACGGTATCCAGGTCGCCGCCTTGGCCGGCATCCCGTCATCGGTGGTGCGCGCGGCCAAGAAGCAGCTACGTGAATTCGAGCAGCGGGCATCGATCAATCCACTGCAGCCCGATCTCTTTGCCAGCGGCCGTACGCCAGAACCAGAACCTCCGGAACCCGACCTGCACCCGGTGCTGGAATCCCTGCAGCAGCTCGACCCGGATTCCCTGTCCCCACGGGAAGCACTGGATGCGCTCTATGCGCTGAAATCGCAACTCCGGTGAAGTGGCTCTGCTGTTGCTGGCTGGCAGTCTTCAGCACCCTGGGGCATGCTGAAAGCTGGCGCTTCGCGCTGATTGGCGATACGCCCTACAGCGATTACGAGCGCCGGGAATTGCCGGCCATGCTGCGTTCAATTGCTGACCATAGCGTAGATTTCATTGTGCACGCAGGTGACATCAAGCACAGCAACGAGGCCTGCAGCGACGCCCTTTTCAACGACCGTTTCCAGCTCTTCAATTCATCCCTGATCCCGTTCGTCTACGTTCCGGGCGACAACGAGTGGGTGGACTGCAAGCGTGTGATCGCTGGCCACTACGATCCGCAGGAGCGGCTGGATGCCCTGCGCCGCGTTTTTCATGCCGGCAATGAGTCTCTCGGGCAGCGCCGCCTGCTGCTGCAACGGCAGGCAGGCAGCTATCGGGAACATCAACGCTGGCAACTGGGGCCGGTCTTGTTCACCAGCCTGAATGTGCCGGGGCCGAACAACAATTCGCTGGCCAGCGGCGAGGCCAGCCCTGAAGCGGCATCACGCATGCCTCACGTAATGGACTGGCTGCGTGAGAGCTTTGCCGTGGCTCGCACACAGCAATTGGCGGGAATCGTTCTGGTCATGCAGGCAAATCCTGGATTCAAGCACTTTGCCTCCGGCGTCGGCCAGCGCGCCTTCCGTTTGCTGCTCGAAACCGTGCGTGAAGAAACGATGAATTTCCGGGGACAGGTACTCCTGGTTCATGGCGACACGCACTGGCATCGCATTGATCACCCCCTGCGCCACCCAGCCTCCGGCAAACGGCTGAGCAACTTCACCCGTGTCGAGACCTTTGGCTACCCGTATCTGGGCTGGGTCAAGGTCTATGTCGACACGGAACAACCGTCGCTGTTCCGCTTCGAGTCACATCCCTGGCCATCGCATTAACACACAGGCCAGAAATGTCGGAATTGTGGATTTCCCTTAGTGGAAATCACGGATAGACCATAGCCCACAAGGCTTCTAGATTCGCTCCTCACTATAAAAACTCAGGAGGAGCACAGATGAACCTACCTTTTTCACACCTGCTGCTTGCAGGCGCACTGGCCATCGGTGCCGGCTCCCTGCAGGCGGCCGACCTCATCATCGGTCAGGTCGCTCCATTTTCCGGCCCGCTGACCCCCACCGGCACCCATCTCCGTGCCGGCGCCGAACTCTATTTCAATGCCGTCAATGCAAACGGCGGCATTCACGGCAACAAACTCAAGCTGGTCAGCAAGGATGATGGCTACAAGGCGGTAGAAACGGTAAAGCAGACCCGAGAGCTGATTCGTGAATCGAACCCGATTGCCATGTTCGGCATGGTCGGCACCGGCAATACCGAAGCCATCCTCAAGGAAAAGGTCATGGAAACCGCGGGTGTCCCCCTGGTCACTGTACGCAGTGGGGCATCAAGCGTGGTAAAAAGCGGCAATCCTTGGATTTTCATGACACGTGCCAGTTACGCAGAGGAAATCGAGAAGATCGTGCAGCAGTATGAAACCATTGGCTACAGCCGATTTGCGGTTTTCTACCAGGACGATCCTTTTGGCCAGGATGGCCTGGCCAGCGCCGAGGCCTCGATCAAGAAAGCCAATGGGCAATTGCTGGCCAAGGCAGGCTACAAGAAGAACACGGTCGAAGTAGAAGCAGCAGTCAAGGCGATCAAAGAAGCCAACCCGCAAGCCGTGATCATGGTGAGCAATACGGCAGCCAGCGCCGAATTCGTCAAACAATCACGCGCAATCGGGAATCTCGCCCAGTTTGTTGCGGTTTCGGTGACCGATGGCCCGCAAGTGGCTGCGAAAATCAGCAACGAGGTCGCCAAGGGTCTGGCCATCACCCAGGTGGTTCCTGACCCGAACAGCCGGGCCGTACCGCTGATTCGTGAGATTCAGGAGAATTTTGCGAAATTCAAGCCCAAGGATGTCACCCTGAATCACACGCTGATCGAAGGCTATCTTGGCGCCAAGATTCTGGGTGAGGGACTGCGTCGCGCCGGGCCGAACCCGACACGGCAGAAACTGCGCGATACGCTGGAGTCAATCAAGGACTACGATGTGGGCGGTCAGTACATCGGCTTTTCGTCGACCAACCACGTCGGATCGAACTACGTGGACATCACCATCCTGAACAAGGAAGGCAAGTTGCTGCGCTAGGCTTCCCAGCGCAGCAGCCCGGGGCACTCAGTGGCAGTGCCCCTCATCACCTTCGTCACCGTGCACATGACCATGTGCCAGCTCTTCGGCACTGGCTGGACGAACCGTCGTTACCGTGCAGGTGAAGATCAGCGACATGCCAGCCAATGGATGATTGCCATCCATGACCACCTTGTCATCGGCAATGTCCGTCACCCGATAGATGATGAACTCCTCGTCATCTGAGCCATCCGGCGCACCTTCAAACTGCATGCCGACTTCGAGCTCCTTAGGGAAGGCATCGCGTGGCTCGATCTGGATCAGTTGCTCGTCATAATCACCGAAAGCTTCCTCCGGCTGCAGCTTGACCTTGATTGTTTCGCCAATTGCCTTGCCCTGCACCGCCTCTTCGATTTTCGGGAAGATGTCGTCGTAACCACCATGCAGATAAACCAGTGGCTCCTTGCCGGCATCGACCAGCACGCCATCGGAATCGGTGACGTTGTAGTCCAGTGTGACGACGGTGTTTTTTGCTACTTGCGTATTGTTCAATGCAATTCCTTTACCGTGTGCAGGATTTCCCGCACATGGCCTTTGGCGTTGACTCCGTACAGGACATGACGGAGAACACCCTGATTATCGATGACGAAGGTTGAACGAACGATGCAGTGTCGCTTGACGCCATCCACTTCCTTCATCTGCCAGACACCATACTGCTTGCAAACCGTGCCTTCGGTGTCGGAAAGCAGGCGGATGGCGATGCCGTGTTCGTCACGAAAATCGGCATGCCGGAAACAATCATCCCGGTTGATCCCGATCACTGTGCATCCCAGCCGGGAGAACTCATCCTCATGGTCTGAAAAATCGGTGACTTCCAGCGTACAGTGAGGCGAACCATCCTTCGGGTAGAAAAAAAGAATCAGCTTTGTCTTGCCCAGGTACTGTGAAAGATCAACCATTTCCAAATCAGCGTCGGGCAAAACAAACGCAGGTGCCGCTTGTCCTTCTTTAAGCATGATGCCTCCTTAAAGATGCACTACGGGCAATTGATGCAAGAGCACTGTACCTGTTCCGGACATGTGCCTGCATCGAAATTCTGCCGGGGTTTCGCGATTCTAAACACACTTTTTTCCTGCTGACTACAAGCAGCGAATTATCCTGGCGATTAAAATCCACTTACCGGAAAGGATTTCTTTTTACGCCGGCTACTTAGCGGAGAGACTTAAAATGACAATGAAATTTCGACAAAATTTTTTCCTGCTGCTTTTTTCCATCAGCACATCAGCACTTGCCGCAACGACGGTTGACCTGAGTGCTGAGGCCAGCCAGCCGGCTGCCAACGACCTCGCCCGGGCCACCCTGTTTGCAGAAGTGAACAGCCCTTCACCGGGGGATGCGGCAAACAAGGTCAATGGACTGATCAACAACGCCATTTCTACCGCAAAAAAATACGGGCGAGTCAAGGTCAGCAGTGGCAACACCCACACCTACCCGGTTTACGCCAAGGACAGAAAAATCGAGTCGTGGCGCATGCGTTCCGAGATCCAGCTTGAGTCGAGCGATACGGCCTCGCTTTCCGAACTGATCGGCAAGTTGCAGCGCACGCTGGGCGTCGCCGGAATCACACTGTCGCCAGCATCCGAAACCAGAAAAAAGGCCGAAAGTGCTGCCATGATCGAGGCCATTGCTGCTTTCAAGGAGCGAGCCAAAATCATAGCCGATACCCTTGGCAAGCCCTACCGCATCAAGCACCTGAGCGTTGGCAACCAATCCTACCGTCCGCCCACACCCATGCTGCGAGCTGCGCCGATGGCAGCCATGGAAGCGGCACCGATGCCGGTTGAAGCCGGCGAATCAAGCATCAGCGTAACAATCAACGGCCAGATAGAATTGGCCGACTGAAGAGACGAAATGAACGGATGGTTGTCACGATTTTGCGGCAACCTGACGTTCAGCAGATTCCATCCTGGCGCTGAACAGGCTGGCAGCAAGAATCATCGCGCCACCCAGCCATTCGCGAAGGCCAAGCAATTCATCTGCGAGCAGCCAGGATGAAACAGCCGCAAAACCGATTTCCGACAACATGATCACAATGGCCTGATTGGCCGGTGTGTTGGCCAGGCCGAATTGCACGGCAAGGTTCACGGCAAGCAGCAGGGCACCAATCAGCAACATCAACACCCAGGCACTGGCGGGTGCTGCCGCCGCGGCAGGTAATTCGCTACCGCCCAGAACCAGCCCGAGGAAAATAACGCCGGCAAAGGAAATCATCACCCGGTTCTCCACCGGCACTTCACGCGCACGACGGGACAGCACGTTGTAGAGGGCAAAGCAGAAACCCGCAGCAAGCCCGATCCAATCCGCGGCATCACGTGGCAGAGGGAAGCCGCTTGCCGGCTGCCAGAGCATGGTCGCAGCGCCAGTCAAGGAAAGAAGGATAACGAAGGCACCAAACCGGTTGAGCTGCTCGCCAAGGAGCAGGCGAGAAAGTATCACTGTCCACAGCGGTGCCATGTAAAAGAGCAGCAACACCCGCATCACCTCGCCGGTGAGCGTGGCCATGACGTAACCCAGATTGCAACCACCGGCAGCCAGCGCAAGAAAGAACATCAGCCAGGGTTGATCCGGGCGACTCAGGCGCGGCCGCCAGAACAGCATTGCCAGAAGCATGGCGACGCCATAGGTCAGCGTAGTGGCCGGAATACCGTCGATACCGGCATCACGAAGAATGCGGTAGGGATACCAGATCAGGCCCCAGACCAGCGCGCCCGAGAGCAATGCTGCAACCGCACGCCGGCGCTGGCGATCAGCATCGCTTCCACTCACGGTTTAACCCCCTGCTTTCCTTTCGCCACCTGGCGATGCCCCTTATAATCGATGCCTTGACGAACCCCCCTGAACCCGCCCCAGACCGTGAACCCCTATCTTTCCAAATTGCAGCCCTACCCGTTCGAGAAGCTGCGGCAACTTTTTGCTGGCGTCAAACCAAACGCCGAGCTGAGCGAGATCAAGCTTTCCATCGGCGAACCCCAGCATGCCACACCGGAATTCATCAAACAGGCGCTGGCAAGCAACCTGAGTGGATTGGCGAATTATCCCACCACACAGGGCATCCCCGCCCTGCGTCAGTCCATTGCAGCCTGGATGGGCCGCCGCTATGGCCTGAACGATATCAACCCGGACACGGAGATTCTCCCCGTCAATGGTTCGCGTGAGGCACTTTTTTCCTTTGCCCAGACAGTGATCGATCCCTCCAGAGGCTATGTGCCACTGGTCGTCAGCCCGAACCCGTTCTATCAGATCTACGAAGGTGCCGCCTATCTGGCCGGCGCCGAGCCGCGTTTCATCAACACCTTGCCGGAAAATGATTTTTCCCTTGATCTGGGCGCTCTTTCCGATGCCGACTGGGCGCGTGTCCAGCTGATGTACGTCTGCTCGCCCGGCAACCCGACCGGCAAGGTGCTGGATCTGGAGGACTGGAAGCAACTCTTCGCGCTCTCTGACAAGCACGGCTTCGTGATTGCCTCGGACGAATGCTACTCGGAGATATTCTTCGATGAAGCCAATCCACCGATCGGCGGCCTGCAGGCAGCCCGACTGCTGGGGCGCAGCCTTGATCGCCTGATCATGTTCTCCAGCCTCTCGAAGCGCTCCAACGTACCCGGCATGCGCTCCGGCTTCGTTGCCGGTGATGCGGCCCTGATCAAGCAGTTTCTGCTCTATCGCACCTATCACGGTGCTGCCATGAGCCCCTCCGTGCAAATGGCCTCGGTTGCTGCTTGGAATGATGAGGCCCATGTGCAGGAAAACCGTCGCCTGTACATTGAAAAATTCAAGGCAGTGACGCCGCTGGTGTCATCCGTGCTGAATACCGGCATGCCCGACGCAAGTTTTTACCTGTGGGCAAAAACGCCCATCGCCGATACGGAATTCGCCCGCGCTCTGCTCGCCGAATATAATGTGGTCGTGCTGCCGGGCAGCTATCTCGCCCGCGAAGCCAACGGGGTCAATCCCGGCGAAGGTTTCATCCGTATCGCCCTGGTGGCTACACTGGCGGAATGCCTCGAAGCGGCAGACCGCATTCAACGTTTTGTTTCAAAACTCTAGGAAGAAGAACATGCAGCAATTCCAGCAGATTATTGAAGAAGCCTGGGAAAACCGGGCCTCCCTGCAACCAGGCACTGCCCCCGCCAAGATCGGCGAAGCCGTTGATGCGGTGCTCGCCCAGCTCGATGCCGGCACACTGCGCGTGGCCGAAAAGATCGACGGTGACTGGGTCACCCATCAGTGGCTGAAGAAGGCCGTGCTGCTTTCCTTCCGTCTCGAAGACAACAAGCTGATGGACGGCGGCCCGATGCGCTTCTTCGACAAGGTGCCGACCAAATTTGCCAACTACACGCAGGAAGATTTCTCCCGCGGCGGTTTTCGTGTCGTCCCGCCCGCCACCGCCCGTCGTGGTTCGTACCTGGCCAGAAATGTGGTGCTGATGCCCTCTTACGTCAACATCGGCGCCTATGTCGATGAAGGCACGATGGTCGACACCTGGGCTACCGTCGGCTCCTGTGCGCAGATCGGCAAGAACGTTCACCTTTCCGGCGGCGTCGGCATCGGTGGCGTTCTGGAGCCGCTACAGGCCAACCCGACGATCATCGAAGATAACTGCTTCATCGGCGCTCGTTCGGAAGTCGTCGAAGGTGTCATCGTTGGTGAAGGCTCGGTCATTTCGATGGGCGTGTATATCGGCCAGTCGACCAAGATCTACGACCGGGAGACCGGTGAGTTCAGCTATGGCCGCATCCCGCCTGGCTCCGTTGTCGTTTCCGGCAACCTGCCGTCGAAGGATGGTTCGTACAGCCTCTACTGCGCGGTCATCGTCAAAAAAGTTGACGCCAAGACCCGGGCCAAGACCAGCATCAACGACCTGTTGCGCGGCGACTGATCAAGCAGTCACGGGTGAATTTTTCCGAGCGGAGATGATGCGATGATTCTCGACAAGCTGTTCCAGTTGATGTCTGAAAAACAGGCTTCAGACATTTTCATCTCCGCCGGCGCCCCGATTCACATCAAGATCCAGGGAGCCACCGTTCCGGTGAATCAGCAGATCATGGACTCAGGCATGATCGAGAAGATCGCCATGGAACTGATGACCCCGGATCAGGCCAAGACCTTCGAGGCGACGATGGAGATGAACCTCTCCTTCGGCGTACCGAATATCGGCAATTTCCGGATCAACATCTTCCGCCAGCGCGCCTCGATCTCGATTGTTGTCCGCTACATTCTCGGCAACATCCCGGCGCTCGATTCGTTGGGACTGCCCGATGTACTGGCCGACCTGATCATGCAAAAACGCGGCCTGATCCTGATTGTCGGCTCCACCGGCTCCGGCAAGTCCACCACCATCGCCTCGATGCTGGATCACCGGAATGCGAACCGCACCGGCCATATCCTCACCATCGAGGATCCGATCGAATTCCTGTTCCGGCACAAGAAATCCATCGTCAACCAGCGTGAACTGGGCATGGATACGCTGGACTGGGCCCACGCGCTGAAAAATGCCATGCGCCAGGCACCGGACTGCATCCTGATCGGCGAGATCCGCGACAAGGAAACAATGCAGGCGGCCATTGCCTATGCCCAGACCGGACATCTCTGCCTTGGCACACTGCATGCCAACAACAGCTATCACGCACTTAACCGCATCATCAACTTTTTCCCGCTTGAAAACCGGACCTCGCTCAACCTCGACCTCTCGGTCACGCTGAAAGCCATTGTGTCGCAACGCCTGGTACGCAAGCCGGACGGCAAGCGCATTCCGGCCAGCGAAGTCCTGCTCAATACCCGTCACATCGCGGAACTGATCGAGCGTGGAGAAGTACAGGCGATCAAGGAAGCGATGGAGCAGACGCTGGCACCGGGATCCCAAACTTTCGAGCAGGATCTGTTCCGCCTCTACCGCGAAACCGTCATTACTCTTGACGAAGCATTGGCCAATGCCGATTCGCCGACCAACCTCTCCTGGCTGATCAACAACTCCGAACTGGATACCGACAGGAAAGAACCCAAACGTGTCGAATCCCCGCTCGATTTTGGCATCGACAGCCAGAGTGGCGCTTCGTTCAAGGAGTTCAGCCTCAGCCTTTCTGACTCAGAAGAAGACACACAAGATGCCTCATGACCCGACGCTCGGCCTTACCGAGCAGCTGATTTCCCGCCGCTCGGTAACCCCCGAGGACGGCGGTTGTATTCCCATCATTGCCGCAAGGCTTGAAGCACAAGGCTTTACCTGCGAGGCAATCAACCGCGGAGGCGTCACCAATCTCTGGGCGCGCCGCGGCACAACGGCACCATTGCTCTGCTTTGCCGGCCATACCGATGTCGTTCCCACCGGGCCTGTCGAGCAATGGTTATCAGACCCGTTCACACCGACCATCCGCGACGGCATGCTTTATGGCCGCGGCGCTGCCGACATGAAAGGCTCACTCGCTGCTTTTGTAACGGCAACCGAAGCCTTTGTTGCCGACCATCCAGATCACACAGGCTCCATTGCATTCCTGATCACCTCGGATGAAGAAGGTGATGCCACCGACGGCACCGTTGCCGTCACCGAGGCATTGAAGGCCCGTGGCGAGCAGATGGATTTCTGCGTTGTCGGCGAACCCACGGCAGTGAAAACGCTCGGCGACATGGTCAAGAATGGCCGCCGCGGTTCGCTCTCCGGCAAGCTCACAGTAAAAGGGGTACAGGGGCACATCGCCTATCCGCATCTGGCAAAAAACCCGATTCACCTTGCCGCCCCCGCCATCGCAGAACTTGCCAGCACGGTATGGGATCAGGGGAATGCGCATTTCCCACCGACAACCTGGCAGATCTCCAACATTCATGGAGGAACCGGCGCGACCAATGTGATTCCCGGCACCGTGGAAATCCTGTTCAATTTCCGCTTTTCGACGGCCAGTACGGCCGATGGCCTGAAAGAGCGACTTGAAGCAATACTGCGCCGTCACGGCATCGATTTCGAGATCAAATGGACACTCGGCGCGCGCCCTTTCCTGACCGCCGAAGGCAAGTTGCTGGATGCTGCCCGCACCGCCATTCGTGATGAACTCGACATCGATACCGAGCTATCGACCACCGGCGGCACGTCCGATGGACGCTTCATCTCTGAAATATGCCCACAGGTCATCGAAATCGGCCCGGTCAACGCCACCATCCACAAGATTGATGAGTGCGTCGAAGCCAACGCCCTGCCAAAGCTTTCCGGTATCTATCGTCGTATTCTCGAACAGCTGCTGACCCGCCATGCTTGAACAAGCCCGTACTGAATTGCTCACCTTGCGTGACCTGCTCCGCTTTGCCGTCAGTCGATTCAATGAGGCGGGGTTGTTCTTCGGTCACGGTTCAGACAATGCCTGGGATGAAGCTGTCTATCTGTTCATGCATGCCCTGCATTTGCCGGCAGACCGGCTTGAAGCCTTTATCGACGCCAGGCTGACAAGCGGAGAACGTGAGGCGCTGCTGAACATCATCGAACGTCGTGTCAACGACCGGATTCCTGCGGCATACATTACGCAGGAAGCCTGGCTGGGTGAGCACCGTTTCCATGTCGATGAACGGGTCATCGTGCCCCGTTCGTTCATTGCCGAACTGCTTGAAGAACAACTGACCCCCTGGCTGGACGATCCATACGCTGTGACCAGCGCCGTTGATCTTTGTACCGGATCAGGCTGCCTTGCCATCCTCACCGCACTGGCTTTTCCGAATGCACAGGTGGATGCCATTGATCTCTCGACCGACGCACTTGACGTCGCAAGGCAAAATATCGCCGACTACGGTCTGGAAAGTCAGGTACGCCTGGTACATTCAGACCTCTTCGCCAAAGTGGCGGATCAACGCTACGACCTGATCATCTCCAACCCCCCTTACGTCAACGCTGCTTCAATGGCAGAGCTACCCGCAGAATATCGGTGCGAACCAGAAATGGCGCTGGCTGGTGGTGATGACGGACTGGACCTGGTGCGTATCATGCTGGTTCAGGCCAAAACCTTGCTGAAGCCTGGTGGCCTGATGGTTGTGGAAATCGGCCATAACCGCGACGTCCTGGAAGCTGCCTATCCCGATACACCTTTCACCTGGCTCGAAACCAGTGCCGGTAACGAATTCGTATTCCTGTTACGTCAGGATGAGTTGCCTTAGACCTTATTCCTTGGAGCACGACGCTACCCGTCAAAGGTGATAGCCTTCCCATATTCAAGATACGGACAGAGAATCGATGGCTGACAAATCAGCGATGAAATTTTTGGTGGTGGATGATTTTTCCACCATGCGGCGCATTGTGCGCAACCTGCTCAAGGAACTCGGGTTCAATAATATTGAAGAGGCAGAGGATGGCGCCATTGCATTGGGGCGACTGAAGTCCGGGGGTATTGATTTTGTCGTCACCGACTGGAACATGCCGAATATGGATGGCCTGACCTTGCTGCAATCAATTCGTGCCGATCCTGCACTCAAGCATCTGCCGGTGTTGATGATCACCGCAGAGGCGAAAAAGGAAAACATCATCGCCGCTGCACAAGCGGGTGCATCAGGCTACATCGTGAAACCGTTTACGGCAGGCACGCTGTCCGAAAAACTTGGCAAGATCTTCGACAAGATGGGGGTTTAGATGGCTACAAAATCAGCAAGCAAGAGCAATGCAAAAACCAGAACAACTGCATCCACCCGCCCCGTAAAGGCTGCGGCAAAACCTGCAGCTTCAAAGCCTGTTGCCAAGAAAGCGGTACGCAAAGCTGCCGGGTTATCAGTCCGCAAGGCCGACAGCACCCACGTGCTCGATGAACTCAAAGGGCTGGCAAAAGAACTCAAGCAGGCAGCCCGGGGGCTCAACAAGAAGTCGACGCAGAATCCCAGAGAGGTTTCAGCCATTCTTGGCAGCGTAGAACGCATGACTGCCGATGCGGCGAACAAGTCTCTGACCGAGGCTGAATCCGCCAAATTTCTCGTAGGCGGCACGCTGGACACCCTATCACGCAACTGGAGCCGCCAGGATATTGAAACAAACCTCAAACTGATCAGCGGCCACCTGACAAATATCATCGTCGCCCAGGAATTTCAGGATCTGGCCGGGCAGTCACTGCGCAAAGCCATGAAAGCCCTGGTTGGAGCCATCATCGTTGTAGAAAGCGGCGGCCCGACCGAAGAAAAACGACTCTCACAAGCAGAGATCGATGGCCTGCTCGGTGATCTGATGTCTTGAAACAGTCAGGTACGCAGGACAAAAACAAAAGCGGCGAGTGACTTTCATCACTCGCCGCTTTTTTACTACTGGGGCGACATACCGGGATCGAACCGGTGACACCTGGAATCACAATCCAGTGCTCTACCGACTGAGCTAATGCCGCCACTGTTCTGGCGCGCCCGGCGAGACTCGAACTCACAACCCCCGGCTTAGAAGGCCGGTGCTCTATCCGGTTGAGCTACGGGCGCGGGTTTTGAATCTCTCCAGGCAACAACTCAACTTATTGCCAAATTGCAGCAAGCCACACTGCAAATTCTACTGCATGAAACTGGTCGGGGCGGTGGGATTCGAACTCACGACCCTCTGCTCCCAAAGCAGATGCGCTACCAGGCTGCGCTACGCCCCGAAGAAGGGCGCATTATAGAGACACGACTGAACATGGTCAATCGCTAAACCAGCAAATAGTTTAAAATATGGCGTTTGCTTGCAGCCCCCAGAAATTTCTGATATTAAAGCTGCTTTTCCAAAACGGACGCACTCCGAAAGATCCCCGAAAAATGGCTGAAGAACTGCTCCAGAAACACTTTACGCCCTACACCCCAAAGAAGGGTGAGGAATACATGAACGCGAAACAGTTGACGCATTTCCGCAAGATTCTGGAAACGCTGAAGCAGGAACTGAGCGAGGATATCGAGCGCACAGTCCACACCATGCAGGACGAAGCGACTGTCTTTGCCGACCCGAACGACCGCGCCAGTCAGGAAACCGATATGGCGATCGAACTGCGCAACCGCGACCGCGAGCGCAAACTGATCAAGAAGATCGATGAAACACTGGGTCGCATCAACGGCGATGACTACGGCTACTGCGACAAGTGCGGCGTAGAGATCGGCATCAAGCGCCTGGAAGCCCGCCCCACGGCGACCCTCTGCATCGACTGCAAGACGCTGGAAGAACTTCGCGAACGTCAGGTCGCCAAGTAGTCGAGTTGTCGTTCCCAACCGGCTTCGAGGCCAGACCCGGAGCATGGATAAAAAAAGGACGCCGAAGCGTCCTTTTTTGTTGCCCGGAATGGTTACCCGGGTCAGGCTTTCCGTTATTCCTGAGCAGTTGCTTCCGCTGCCGCTACCGGCGCAGCCTCTTCGGCAGCGACAGCCTTCATCGACAGGCGAACGCGGCCCTTCTCGTCAGCTTCCAGCACCTTCACGCGCACTTGCTGACCTTCCTTGAGCTTGTCGGAAACCTTCTCCACGCGCTCGTTGGCGATCTGCGAGATGTGCAGCAGGCCATCACGCCCCGGCATGATGCTGACGATGGCACCGAAATCCAACAGCTTGAGCACGGTACCTTCGTAGATCTTGCCCACTTCAACCTCGGCAGTAATGTCGCTGATGCGCTTTTTGGCGGCATCGGCGGCTTCACCGGAGACGGAAGCGATGGTGATCGTGCCGTCGTCCTGGATGTCGATGGTGGTGCCGGTCTCTTCGGTAATGGCACGGATGACAGCGCCGCCCTTGCCGATCACGTCGCGGATCTTTTCCGGATTGATCTTGATGGTGTAGAGACGCGGTGCGTAGGCGGAGATTTCGCCAACCCCGGACATCGAACCTTCCATCTGCACCAGGATGTGCAGGCGGGCATCCTTGGCCTGTGCCAGTGCCACCTGCATGATTTCCTTGGTGATGCCCTGGATCTTGATGTCCATCTGCAGCGCGGTCACGCCAGCGGTCGTACCGGCTACCTTGAAGTCCATGTCGCCGAGGTGATCTTCATCGCCGAGGATGTCGGTCAGCACGGCAAAACGGTTGCCATCCTTGATCAGGCCCATGGCGATACCGGCCACGTGCGCCTTCAGCGGCACACCTGCATCCATCAGCGCCAGCGAACCACCACAGACGGAAGCCATCGACGAGGAGCCGTTCGACTCGGTGATCTCGGAAACGATACGCATCGTGTAGGAGAACTCGTCTGCCGGCGGCAGCACGGCCACCAGGGCCCGCTTGGCCAGACGGCCATGGCCGATTTCGCGACGCTTCGGCGTACCGACACGACCGCATTCGCCAGTGGCGTACGGCGGCATGTTGTAGTGGAGCATGAAACGCTCACGGTACTCGCCGGCCAGTGCGTCGATGATCTGCTCATCGCGGCCGGTACCGAGGGTGGCCACGACCAGCGCCTGCGTCTCACCACGGGTGAACAGTGCTGAACCATGGGTACGTGGCAGGACACCGCTGCGGATGGCGATCGGGCGCACGGTGCGTGTGTCACGACCATCGATGCGCGGCTCGCCGGCCAGGATGCGGCCGCGAACGGTGGCAGCTTCGAGTTCGAAGAAGTAGTTGCCGACAGTGTTCGCGTCCGGCGCACCCTCTTCACCGGTGCACAGCGCGGCAACGGCTTCGGCAGACAGCTCCTTCAGACGCTGGCTACGGGTTTGCTTGACGGTGATGTTGTAGGCTTCCTCGATCTTGGCTTTGACCAGATCGGTCAGACGGGCGATCAGCGCCTCATCCTTGGCCGGGGCTTCCCATTCCCACTCGGGCTTGCCGGCTTCCTCAACCAGTTCGTTGATGGCGTCAATCGCCTTCTGCATTTCGGTGTGGCCGAAAACCACGGCGCCGAGCATGACTTCTTCCGACAGTTCCTTGGCTTCCGACTCGACCATCAACACGGCCGATGCCGTACCGGCAACGACCAGATCCAGTTGTGAAGTCTTCAGCTGCGAAAGAGTCGGGTTCATCACGTACTGGCCGTCGATGTAGCCAACGCGGGCAGCACCGATCGGGCCATTGAACGGCAGGCCGGAAATTGCCAGCGCAGCCGAGGTGCCGATCAGGGCAGCGATGTCCGGATCCACTTCCGGATTCAGCGACATGACGGTGGCGACAACCTGGACTTCGTTGTAGAAGCCGTCCGGGAACAGTGGGCGGATCGGGCGATCGATCAGGCGGGAGGTCAGCGTTTCCTTCTCGGAAGGACGGCCTTCGCGCTTGAAGAAACCACCGGGAATCTTGCCGGCAGCATAGGTCTTCTCGATGTAATCAACGGTCAGCGGAAAAAAATCCTGACCCGGCTTGGCTTTCTTGGATCCAACCACGGTACACAGCACCACGGTGTCGTCAATCGACACCAGTACGGCGCCGCCTGCCTGGCGGGAAATCTCGCCTGTCTCCAGAGTGACCGTATGGGCACCATAGGCGAAGGTTTTCTTGGCAACGTTAAACATTGTTTCCTTTCTTTCTGATTATTGGCGCGGCGTACCCACGACTCCGGCACGCTTTGTTGTCGACGCGCCTGAGGCAATCACTTGACGATTGCCATGGCAAAAGCGAAAACAGCGGCACCACCCCTGGGGCAGTGCCGCTGCTGTCGCGTCTTCCCGATCGCATTGAGATCGGAGAATTCTGAGTATTGATTTCTGTTGTTACTTTGAGATTACTTACGCAGGCCCAGACGCTCGATCAGCGTACGGTAGCCATCAACATTGGTGCGCTTCAGGTAGTCGAGCAGCTTGCGACGACGGCTCACCATGCGCAGCAGACCACGGCGCGAGTGGTGATCCTTCATGTGCTCCTTGAAGTGACCGGTCAGGTCGTTGATACGTGCGGTAAGCAGAGCCACCTGGACTTCCGGCGAACCGGTGTCGCCCTGGGCGCGCTGAAAATCGGAAACAACCTGGGATTTCTGTTCGGTAGTGAACGCCATGTCAAACTCTCTCTTTCCTGAAACGACGCAGCCCCGGTTTGATAGAGCGAACGTCAATGATTAATCGTGTTTTTCGCTTGGCGAAGCGAGGGCGGGATTATAACGGCTCAAAGCAATGCTAAGCAACCGATTTTTCAGGTATTTTTGGATTACGCCACAGGCTCAGATTGCATCAGGAGCAAAAACTATACGAAGGTGAAGGAACCGACACGCCGACGCAACGAAGGGGACGATTGCCGCTCGAGCGCCTCGGCAAAGGGTTTGTCGAATTCATTGATATGGTGTTCGAACCAGTGATCAATAAAACGGACAAAGGAACGGGAAGCCATCTTCCCCGCCTTCACTTCCTCTAGTGCCTTGTTGAGCAGGCGCAAATTCTGGTTATGGGTATCGGCATGCGCCGAAAAATCAATGCCTGCAGATTCGGCCAGACGCTCTTCCGTCACAAAATGAAGTGCCAGATAGTCCAGCAGTTCAACAATGCTGCCCACAAACTCGCTATTGCTCTCCAAATCGGCCGAACGGAGATGTTCAATACGCGAAAAAATTTCTTCGTGCTGCACATCGATGCCGATGTGATCGGTCAGCATTTCGTCTGGCAAAAGCCCACTCAGCGAATTCTCCATAGCTGGTCTCCTTTGGTTTCGGCTGTTTTTTATTTATATCCGCTAAGTATAGTTACCTGACATTTATTCGCAAGGAACCGGTGCTGAATCATTTTTCCCAGCGCAAAGCAGCAGTGCTGTCCGACTCACGCGCATCCACCCAGCGCGCACCATCAGGGGTCACTTCACGCTTCCAGAAAGGCGCTCGCGTTTTCAGGTAATCCATGATGAATTCACAGGCTGCAAAGGCTTCTCCTCGATGAGCACTGGAAACGGCAACCAGCACGATACGATCCTTCGGCAGCAGGCAGCCGATACGGTGAATCACGGTGACGTCATAGATATCCCAACGCCCTCGTGCTTCGGCAACAATTCCCGCCAGTGCCTTCTCAGTCATCCCCGGATAGTGCTCCAGACTCATCTCGGAGACACCATTTCCTTCGTTGATGTCACGCACCAAACCAAGAAAACTCGCCACAGCGCCTGCGCGGGCATCTCTCGCCGTCAATGACGCGAGTTCCTCACCGACATCAAAATCCGCTGTCTGTACCCGGATCGTATCGGCCATGCTCAACCTCCGGTGACCGGCGGGAAAAAGGCGATTTCATCGCCATCGCAGATTCGCGCACTGGCATCGGCTATTTCCTGGTTCACCGCCATCTTCAGGTTTTTTACTGCTGCCAGCGAACGCCACTCACCATCTCGCGCCGACAACAGGGCTAGCAATCCGGCCAGGTCACTGACTTCATCGGGCAGCTCGAGGCTTTCGCCGCCCGAGCCGAGTTTTTCTCGCAGGCTTGCAAAATAAAGAATCTTGATCATCTTCAACCCAATAGTTCGGAAAACGGGAGGAAACGGACACTATCGCCACGCTGAATGGCCTGCCCCGGCGGGTTATCGACCAGACCATCGGCCCATACGGTCGAAGCCAGAATCCCCGAGGTCTGCCGCGGAAACAATGCCAGCGCACCCTGCTCATCAATCCGGACACGCAGAAACTCACGCCGCGCATCCGGCCGCAACCATTCGAAATCAGCACGCATCTGATACCCGCGCGGGCTGACATCGGTGACACCCGACAAGCGCAGCACATAAGGCCGCACCAGCGTCACGAAGGTAATGAATGCCGATACCGGATTTCCCGGCAGTCCGATGAAGGCGGCATCGTGGCCATCGCAGGAAACCTGACCAAAAGCCAGCGGCTTGCCCGGCTTGATGCCGATTTTCCACATATCAAGCCGCCCTTCCGCCTCAACAGCAGGTTTCACATGATCTTCCTCACCGACGGAAACACCGCCAGAGGTGATGATCAGGTCATTATCAGCAGCAGCTTCGCGCAAGGCCGCTCGCGTAGCGTCGAGATTGTCCGGCACCTGCCCGAGGTCGCGCACCTCACAACCCAGGCGCTCCAGCAAACCAGTCAGGGAAAACCGGTTGGAATTGTAGATGGCCCCGGGGGGAAGTTCCTCGCCCGGCATCCGCAGTTCATCGCCGGTAAAGAACACCGCAACACGAACACGACGCAACACCGGCAACTGGGCAAGGCCAACGGATGCCGCAAAAGCCGTATCCTGCGGCCGCAACCGGATACCGGCGGAGAGTATCTGTGCCTCCGGCAATACGTCTTCACCCTTGCGACGAATGTGCTCGCCGGGTTTCGGCACATGATTGATCACCACCCCTTGTTCGCCATGCTCGCAACGTTCCTGCATCACCACGGCATCGGCACCTGCCGGCACCGGCGCCCCGGTAAAAATCCGGGCAGCGGTGCCGGGCTGCAGCTGGGCGCCGACCGTCCCCGCCGGGATGCGTTGTGACAGCGGGAGCAGCACGCCTGCGGCAGTCACATCGGCAGTACGCACGGCATAGCCGTCCATTGCCGAGTTATCCAGCGGCGGCACGGCCAGCGTCGAATGCTGTGCTTGTGCCAGCACACGACCACAGGCAGCCAGGGTCGGTAGTGACTTCGTTTCGCTGACCGGAGTGGCGCCGGAGAGCAGCTTCTGTAGTGCCTCTTCAAATGACAGCATGCGAATTTCCTTGCAGATTCAGGGTATCGATAACGAAGCAGGCAATCGCCTCGACATCGTTGAGATCCAGGACCGGCAAGTGTGTTTTCACCGGTTCATCGCTGGCGACCGCAACGACATGTTCATTTTCCGGCCACAGCGGTGGCTTGCCATTGGCCGGGCGATGCACCTCCAGCTTGGGCACGGCTTCGTATTTGAAACCCTCCACCAAAACCAGGTCGCAGGGCGAAAAATGCCGGAGATATGCTTCGAGCGTCGGCTCATCCTCGTCACGCAACTCATGCAATAAGGCCCAGCGTTGTGCCCCCGTGAGCATCACCTCGCTGGCACCTGCCTCACGATGGCGATACGAATCCTTGCCCGGGCGGTCGATATCGAAGCTGTGGTGCGCATGCTTGATCACCGAAACGCGCAGACCCCTGGCAGTCAGCCGGGGAATCAATTGTTCGATCAGCGTTGTCTTGCCCGACCCGGAGTAACCGGCGATTCCGAAAACTTTCATGGGTTCATTCTACCGTCTGAAGAAGCGGAAACGTCACCGCCCGGTACCTCAAACACAGGGGCGAAGCCGCCACCCGGCGTACGAAAATTGGTCGTCTGCCCCTGGTAAAGGCGCGCGGCAACAAGTTGCACTTGGCCTGCGTAGGCGTAGTTGCGCAGATCCATCTTGAACTGCTGGGCGGCGCCGGCCACATCCAGCCGCCGTTCCGAAGGCGGCACCAGTGCCTGGGCGATGTAGCCGCCGCGCATGATTTCCTCGAACACGCGCTTGGTCAGTTTTTCGCCACGGTAAGCCGCCTTGCTGCCGAAACCCGAGGCCGGCTTGAAAAACCACTGGCGGCGCTCTTGCCAGAAGACATCAGCAGCATCTGCCGTGACCGCACGCGTCTCCGGCACCATGCGCCGGATCAGTTCGCGGGCCTCGGCGGCAACCCCCAGATCGGCCAGCCATCCCTGATCGCACAAGGCCACCAGATTGCGCTTGTCAGCATACAGGGCATGCGCCCGTGGGTGCGGCGTAATCACTGCGGCATCGCTGTCCCAGGCTGCACGCAGCGCGGCACAGGCCGGTGTATCCAGCGAGAAATCGGTCAGCCGGTTGTAGACCAGATCGATTTCGATCTTGCCGTCGCCAGTATCGGCCAGCAAACGCTTGCCATCCCAGTGCACATCCGCCGGATCAAGAATGCGGGCACCGATACCGTTGGCAATGAACAAGCGGCGGAACAACTCGAACTCGGGCGCCAGATACTGGCTTGCCGGCGACTCATCGACGATGGCGATCTGCCGCAGCGGCGCATCGCCACGAACCCGCCGCCACTCCTCGCGAAACATGTCGACCAGGCGCGCCTCATCATTGACCCTGGCACGCTGCATCAAGGCAGCCACGGCATCACAGCAGGCGCGCTGAACCGAGCGCAACCGGGTATTGAGCAGGGCGCCGCCGGCGTTGGTGTTGATCTCGATCAGCTTCGGGCCAGCGTCGCCAACATGAAAATCATAGCCAAGGAAAACACCGGCAGCCGCGGTGGCATGCCGCGCACTCGCCGGTGCCCAGCCCAGCACCCGTTCCTGCCAGGCCGGCAGCGCAACGATCTCTTCCATCACCGCTACCAGCTCGGCCATGTCGGCGAGATGCTGACGCCCGACGAAGGCAATGGAGTCCGAAAACAGGTGCGGCCGTGTTTCGAGGATATCCGCATACACCGCAGCACCGCTGCCATCGGCGAGGGCATCGGCCAGCGCCGCATGGTCAAGCGTGATGCAGGCACAGTCGCGATTGAGCACTTCTGCCGCCGAACGGCAATCGTCAGGCAGCGGCAGCACCAGTTCGCTCATGCCACCGCCTCCACGGCAAAGAAATCGACCACCTCCGACAATTCGCGTGTCCGCTTCATCGGCGGCAGGCTGCGCCAGACGCGCTTGCCGTAGGGCTTGGAGATCAGGCGCGGGTCGCAGATCATCAGTACACCACGATCGCTTTCGTCGCGGATCAGCCGGCCCGCCCCCTGCTTGACGTTGATGACGGCGCGCGGCAACTGGTACTCCATGAAGGCATTGCGCCCTTCGCGGTTCATGCGCTCGATGCGTGCCGACAGCACCGGGTCATCGGGCGGCGCAAACGGCAGTTTGTCGATGACCACCAGCGACAGCGCTTCGCCGCGTACATCGACCCCTTCCCAGAAGCTCTGGCTGCCAACCAGCACGGCGTTGCCCAGCCGGCGGAAGCGTTCCAGCAATTCGTTCTTGCTGCCCTCGCCCTGCAGCAGCAAGGGGTAGTCCAGCCCGGCATCCTCCAGCTTTTCCTTGAGCAACTCATGCGTGCGGCGCATGGCACGCAGCGAGGTGCACAGGAAAAAGGCGCGGCCGCCACTGGCCTTGAGCACCGGGAAGGCTGCATTGGCCACCGCTTCGATGAAGCCGGGGCTGTTCGGTTCGGGCAGGCCCTGCGGGACATAGAGCACAGCCTGGCTCGGGTAGTCGAAAGGGCTTTCCCAGCACGCCGATTCTGCATCGATCAGCCCCATCTCGGCACAGTAGTGGCCGAAGTCCTTCTGCACCGCGAGCGTCGCCGAGGTAAAGATCCAGGCACGCGGATGACCGCTCATCTGCTTGCGGAAAATGTCGCCGATGGCCAGCGGGGTTGCGTTGAGTTGCAGCGACCAGGTCGTGGCCTCACCCCAGCGCACGCTACCCGGCCCGTCCTCCGCCTTGCCGCCGGCCGCTTCGCCCGAACGCCAGCGGCGCAGCCCGGCCAGCAGCTCGGTACTGCGCTGCCAGCAGCTTTCCAGTCCTTCCGAACGCTCGGCCTGCGTTTCAAGCAAGGCCGAAAAGTGTTCAAGGGTATTGATCAGGCCGGCCAGCAGGTTGTCAAAACCGGCGCGCGCCTCAAGCTGTGCCAGTGAAAACCGTGCCGGCTCGACCGGCAGCGTCAGGCGCAGATCCTTGGCAGCCTTCTCCAGATTGGCACAGGCCGGCGGCAGATCAAGGCAGTCACGTGCAGAAGCCAATGCTTCCAGCTTGGTATCGCGGCTCAGATCGGTCACCTGCGCCGTCGACACGTTCTCGCCGAAAAACAGGCTCGCCGTTTCCGGCAACTGATGCGCTTCGTCAAAGATCACGGCATTGCAGGCCGGCAACAACTCGGCCATGCCTTCATCCTTGAGCATTACGTCGGCAAAGAACAAGTGGTGATTGACAACCACGATGTCGGCCGCCAGCGCCTCGCGCCTGGCCGCGAGGACAAAGCATTCCTTGTGGTTCGGACAGTCCTGGCCGAGACAGTTGTCGCGAGTGGAAGTCACCATGCTCCACACCGACGAGCTTTCAGGAACATCGGCACACTCGCCTTTATCGCCCGTTCGGCTGACCTTGGCAAAGCGTGCAATGGCACGGGCGTGACCGGCGTCCTCACGCACGATGAAACGTCCTTCGGCAACCGTGCGCTGCAGGTGGTAGTGACAGACGTAGTTGGCGCGCCCCTTGAGCAGCGCGGTCGTCACTGGCGCATTGAGGGCTGCCCGTATCGTCGGCAAGTCACGATTGAAAAGCTGGTCCTGCAGGTTTTTGGTGCCCGTCGACACGATCACCTTGCCGCCCGACATCAAGGCGGGCACTAGGTAGGCGTAGGTCTTGCCGGTACCGGTGCCGGCCTCGGCGACCAGCACCCGGTTTTCCTTGATGGCCGCAGCCACTTTTTCCGCCATTTCAAGCTGCTGCCCGCGCAGGCGATAGCCGGAAACACCGTCCGCAAGGGGGCCGGCAGGGGAAAAAATATCGGAAAGCGAGGAAAGCATGCGTGGTGGCGGGAAAGCGTCGGAGCGAGGACGAATCCTACCAGAAGCCCCGCACCAGAGGCGGATGCCCTGGCCGGCAAATCGGCGGTTTCAGCGCAGAGAAAGACTGAAAATCAATCGCGGATGATCAACCGGCCGAATGATTCGTGATGTTCATCCAGAGCTGCATCGATGCTACGGGGAGCGTAACGCGCAGCACGCAGCTTGACCCACTCTTCGAAAGAGGAGTCGCCGACTTCGGGGATACGGCGCTCGGCTTCCCGCCGCCGATCCTTCCATCCGGAGGGCGGCCCGCATTCCTTTTCACGGCGTTCGCTGACATTTCGCCGTTCCGGAGGGCCAAGGTTTTCTTGACGACGATCAGTCAACTGACGCTGTTCGGGAGCACCGGCATCAACATGACGACGATCGCTGTCCTGACGGCGGTTGCTGCCATCACGACGCTCGTTCGTACAGCCTCTGAAATTTTTCCGGTGCATACCCCTGCCTCATTTGAATCCAGCCTGAGGGTACGACGAAAAACCACCGGCTTGCGGTGACGTATTTCACGAAACGGGGAAAAAAGGAATTAAAGGCCGAAGATACCGAGATAGGCACCCGCACCGACAGCACCAAAACCATACCTCCGTGCCGTCGATTCAACGGCACTTTGCTGCTCTCCGGAACGGTTCGGTGTTTCAGCCGGGCGGGATGGCGATTGGCGATCACGCCCTTCACTGCTCGCGGCGGGATTCAGACGAATGGCATTCCCAGCTGTTTCAGCCGAACCTGAATCCGTGGCGGCTCGAATACCCGTTGCCTCAGCCGCACGACCGACATCGCCGAAGGTCTGCACGACGGCTGCAGGATTGGTGCTGAATGCAGCCTCCAAGGCTTTTGCATCAACGGACAGAGAACCATCCTGACTCACCTGCACACCAGCATCACGGAGGGGCGCCGCAGCATTGCTCACAACGCTTTGCAATTGTGCCGCAGCCGCACCGGCTTGAGCGCGTTCGGCCGCGTCCGCCGAAAAGGTATTTTCTGCTGCCCGTGTCAGCGCAACACGTTCGGTGTTAAAAGTTTCAGCAAAGGACTCTGCCAGTTGCCGGACCTCGGAAACGACATCTTCCTGACGGGCTGTCTGCAGCGCACGAGCCGCAGTCTGGACATTGTCCAAGGCGACCTGCGCCTGCCCGGAAGTCGAAATGCGCACCTCACTGCTTTGCTGGGCGGCAATACCATTCACGCCAGCATCAGTTGCAGGCCTCTCAGGATTTGCGGCAGGCTGGGCAGCCGATTCCCCCTGTCGAACCGAGGTCGACAGGTTGCGCTCGCTCTGGTTGGAATAGAGCGCTTCGATGCTGCTTGCAGATAATCCGGAAGCTGTAACGGCCATGACAACACTCCATGCGGTACTCGCCAGTATAGGGCGATAACGCCTGAAATCAAGCCGCTTGACCGAAGCATGCCTTTGTCACCACAATCGCCTCAGACCTTGCTGGAGACGTTGATGCTTGATCAAGCTGTAGCTGACTTCACCCTGCCGGCAACCGGCAGGACAGATTTTTCCCTGACCAACCTGCGCGGCACCCCGTTGGTTCTTTATTTTTATCCCAAGGACAGCACGCCGGGCTGCACGACAGAAGCCCAGCAATTCCGTGATCTTTACCCTGATTTTCAGGCGCTGAAATGTACGGTTCTCGGCGTTTCCCGTGATTCGATCCGCTCGCATGAGAACTTCAAGGCAAAGCATTCGCTTCCCTTCGAACTGCTTTCCGATACAGACGAAATGCTCTGTACCCGGTTTGCCGTGATCAAGATGAAAAAACTTTACGGAAAGGAGGTTCGCGGTATTGAACGCAGCACCTTTGTCATCGACAGCGAAGGAGTGCTGCGCAAGGAGTGGCGCGGGGTCAAGGTACCCGGCCACGCCCAGGAAGTGCTGGACTACGTGAGAACCCTTTAATCACTAACGGAGACCCCGACACCATGGCCCGCAAACCTGCAGCGCAAGCCAAGTCCGAGCAGATTCGTACCAAGCTCTTCGTTCTCGATACCAACGTGCTGATGCACGATCCGACCAGCCTCTTCCGCTTTGAAGAACATGATGTCTATCTTCCGATCATGGTTCTTGAAGAGCTCGACAACAACAAGAAGGGCATGTCGGAAATCTCGCGTAATGCTCGGCAGGCCACGCGCTCTCTTGATGAAATCGTCAGCAGTTACGAAAACGGCATCGAATCCGGCATCCCGCTGGAAGCACCGTCGAAGAAACTGGCCAGCGGCAAACTGTTCGTACAGACCGAGGCCATCGCCGCCGATCTGCCGGCAGCACTACCGACCTCCAAATACGACAACCAGATCCTGGCCGTCGTCATTCACCTCCAGCGCAAGCACCCACGCCGCCAGGTTTACCTGGTGTCGAAGGACATCAACATGCGCATCAAGGCCCGCGCCCTGGGTCTGGAAGCGCAGGACTACTTCAACGACAAGGTGCTGGAAGACACCGACCTGCTCTATACCGGCATGCGAGAACTCCCGGCCGACTTCTGGGACAAGCACGGTCAGGGCATGGAATCGTGGAAGGAGGAAAGCCACACCAAATATCGCATCAAGGGCCCCCTCAGCGCCCACCTGCTGACCAACGAATTCCTCCACATCAAGGATGACCCGAGCTTTGCCGCCATTGTTCGCAACGTTTCCGGAAAAACGGCTGAAATCGAAACGCTGACCGACTACACGCACCCGAAAAACAGTGTCTGGGGTGTCACCGCGCGTAATCGCGAGCAGAACTTTGCCTTGAATCTGCTGATGGATCCGGAAATCGACTTCATCACCCTGCTCGGGCAGGCCGGCACCGGAAAGACGCTGCTGACACTGGCGGCCGGTCTCAACCAGGTGCTGGAAACCAAGCTCTACGCCGAAATCATCATGACCCGGGTAACCGTGCCGGTGGGTGAGGATATCGGCTTCCTGCCCGGCACTGAAGAGGAAAAGATGACGCCATGGATGGGGGCGCTTGAGGACAACCTGGAAGTGCTCAACAAGACCGACGATCAGGCCGGTGACTGGGGACGCGCCGCAACCATGGACCTGATCCGCAGCCGGATCAAGGTGAAATCCCTGAATTTCATGCGTGGCCGGACTTTCCTCAGCAAGTATCTGATCATCGATGAAGCGCAGAACCTGACGCCGAAGCAGATGAAAACCCTGATCACCCGTGCCGGCCCCGGTACCAAGGTCGTCTGTCTCGGCAACATCGCACAGATCGACACGCCCTACCTCACTGAAGGCAGTTCAGGTTTGACCTACGTGGTTGACCGCTTCAAGGGCTGGGGACATTCCGGACACATCACCCTGCAACGTGGTGAACGTTCACGCCTCGCCGACCACGCAGCCGAAGTACTTTGACCCTGTGCTCGCTGTGCCTGGCAAGCACTGCGAGCAGTAACTCCAATCAAGAATCGGCAAGCCCTGGCCGCCACGGCCAGGGCTTGTGCTCTGCTACAATCGCCGCCTGTTCAAGCCCGGATATCCAGCCGCGTCACACGACACGGTCTTGTTGCTTTTACCGGAGAGCATTTGTGAAACGACGTCATTTCATCGCTGCCACTGCTGCTAGTCTGCTGCCGCTGCTGGGCTCCAAAGAAGCAATGGCAGCCCCGGCCAACTCGCGCAAAAAGCCGGCGACAAAACCCGTTGCCAAGAATACCGCCAAGAAACCAGTGGACCCGGTTCAAGCCAACGAAACCCGCGTGGCTGCGGCGGCTGTCCCGGAAGACCCGGTTGCATCATGGCGCACCTACGAACTGAAGACTGAGATCAACATCCTGCAAGCCGGCAGCGGAACTCGCCTGTGGCTTCCTCTGGCCATGTACAAGGACACGTCATGGCAGCGCACACTCAGTCATTCCTGGCAAGGAAATTTCCTGAAGGCAGGGATTTATCGCGATCCGGTTGCGGAAATGGAAGTGTTCACCGCGGAATGGGCGGATGGCATCACGCCTTCACTGGCCATATCGAGTCAGATTGAAACGCAGGATCGGCATTTTGATGTCAGCAAGAAGCATTGCGCACCGGAACGCCGCGATGTGCTGCGCCAGAACCTGCAGAGCACCGAGCTGATGCCGATCAACGACAAGACCCAGTCGATTGCCGAACGCATTGTCGGCCGGGTCAAGGATCCGCTGGCTCAGGGGAAAGTGATCTATGACTGGGTGGCCGATCTGGCCATCAACCCGCAAAACACCTCAGCCTTTGCCGCTGGCGGCATCGAACCCGCCCCCGAACTGACCAATGCCCTGGGTCGCAATGCGGGTTATGCCATGCTGTTCGTCGCGCTGTGTCGCGCCATCGGCCTGCCGGCACGTCCAGTATTTGGCCTGCGTATCGACAGTTCACGGCTATTCAACAGTCTTGGCCAACTGGGCGAACTGAACCGGGCCTTTCATTGCCGTGCAGAATTCTATGCCCCCGGCTATGACTGGATTCCAGTGAACCCGGCAGATCTGCGGCAAACGGTGCTGGAAGAAAAACTGCTCCCCGACGACAGCAAGTTGCAGGTGTTGAAAAAACTGCTGTTCGGCTTCTGGGAAATGAACTGGGTGGGGCTCAACACGGCGTTGGAAGTCACCCCGAAAAATGGCTTGGGCAAACCCTTGCCCTTCCTCGCTACCGCGTACGTTGAAACGGCTGAAGGGCCGCTCGACACGGCCAACGCCGACCGCTTCAGCATCCGCATGAAGGCTCGGCGCAGTGAGGCTTAAGCTATTTGAGAAACGGCCAATGGCAGATAGCCAGCCGCTATCGAAAGCATGAAATGAATCAACTGGAGCTTGTCGCTCAGACACTCCAAACTACAGCCATGAACACTGTCACAGGAGAAAGATCATGGCCAAAACGCTCACCTTCGCAGCCTGCCACTTCACGGTTGCCTTCAGTGTCGCCTATCTCCTGACCGGCGATGCCGGCATCAGCAGCCTGCTTGCCCTCGTCGAGCCCGCCTGCAACACCGTCGCCTATTACTTTCACGAGAAGGCATGGATTCGCTACAACTCACGCACGCGCAGCGCGGTGCAAGCGCCCATACCGCATGGTCACGGACTTGGCTGCACCTGAGGTGAATCCCGTCCGGACGGGAAACTTCAACCGGGCATGGGTCAGTAGCTGCCAGGCGCAGCAAAATTCTCGAAACGGGTGTATTCGCCGAGGAATGAGAGGCGCACGGTGCCAATCGGGCCGTTACGCTGCTTGCCGATGATGATCTCAGCAGTACCCTTTTCCTGCGAATCCGGGTTGTAAACCTCGTCCCGGTAGATGAACATGATCACGTCGGCATCCTGCTCGATGGCACCTGACTCTCGCAGGTCGGACATCACCGGCCGTTTGTTCGGACGCTGCTCCAGCGAACGGTTGAGCTGCGACAGCGCAATGACCGGGCACTCCAGTTCCTTCGCCAGGCCTTTGAGCGAGCGCGAGATTTCCGAGATTTCCGTGGCCCGGTTTTCGCCCGCACTGCTGCCGGACATGAGCTGCAGATAGTCGATCACGATCAGGCCAAGCTTGCCGCATTGACGGTGCAGGCGACGGGCGCGGGCACGCAGATCAATCGGGTTCAGCGCCGGCGTTTCGTCGATGTAGATCGCTTTTTCGTGGATCTTGCCCAACGCATAGGAAAGGCGCGACCACTCGTCGTCATTGAGCTTTCCGGTACGTACGTTCTGCTGATTGAGGCGGCCAACCGAGGCCAGCATCCGCATGGCCAGCTGGGCGCCACCCATTTCCATTGAGAACACCGCCACCGGCGCACCGTAATCAATCGCAACGTGCTCGGCCATGTTCAATGCCAGCGAGGTCTTGCCCATCGACGGGCGGCCGGCCACGATGACCAGATCACCGGGCTGCAGGCCGGAGGTCATCTTGTCGAGGTCGTTGTAGCCGGTGGGGATACCGGTGATATCGGAAGGGTTATCGCGGTCGTGCAATTCCTGGATGCGCTCGACCACCTGCGTCAGCAGCGGGTTGATGTGCTGGAAGCCGGTCTGGTGGCGCATGCCGGATTCGGCAATGGCAAAGACCTTGGCCTCGGCTTCGTCAAGCAGCGTCTTCGGCTCACGACCGAGCGGGTTCAACGCGCTGGAGGCGATCTCGTCGCCGGCGGTGACCAGTTGGCGCAGGATGGCACGTTCGCGCACGATCTCGCCATAACGGCGGATATTGGCTGCCGACGGCGTGTTCTGCGCCAGTTCCCCCAGATAGGCCAGTCCGCCGGTGTGCTCGGTCTCGCCGGCTGCGTCCAGGGCTTCCGCCACGGTCACCACATCGACCGGCTTGGCGCGTTCAAGCATGCGCTGTACGGCGCGGAAGATACGGCGATGCTCGTCGCGGTAGAAATCGGTATCCGAAATCAGGTCGCTGATCTTGTCGTAGGCAGAGTTGTCCAGCAGCAGGCCACCGATTACCGACTGTTCAGCCTCGACCGAATGCGGCGGAATGCGCAAAGCGGCAATGGCCGGATCAATCTGGGGTTGCTGCTGTCGTTTCTGGAATTGGGCCATGGCTCATGTCGCGTCGGAAGAGCAGCGAGTTTACCTGCCCCCATCCAAAACAGAAAGCCGGAATCACGAATACCGGCAAACGGATCTTTCCCCCGAGGCCTGGGCATTCACATAAAATGCGGCCTGAACGCTCTCCTGGCACACGCCGTCACTTGATACCCTCCCACTGATGACCCATACCCGCGCCGTTTCGCTGATGATTCTGGTCACCCTGCTCTGGAGCATTGCCGGTGTTGTCACGCGCCATCTGGATACGGCACAGAGTTTCGAAGTCACTTTCTGGCGCAGTTTCTTCAATGCCATTGCGCTGGCTATCGGGCTCACCTTCCTGCGTGGCACCGCGCTCTGGCGACACCTGCTGCAATCGCCGCTGAGCATCTGGGTTTCCGGTGTCTGCTGGGCTGTCATGTTCACTGCTTTCATGGTTGCACTGACCTTGACCTCCGTGGCCAACGTGCTGGTCACCATGGCCATCGGCCCCCTGCTCACCGCCCTCTTTGCCCGCGTATTTCTGCATCATCGCCTGCCGCGGCGCACCTGGCTGGCTATTTTCATCGCCGGTGCCGGCATCAGTTGGATGTTCGGACAGGAAATGAAGAACGGCATTTCGGCACTGGGCACGCTGGTCGCGCTTGCCGTACCGCTGGCAGGCGCCATCAACTTCACCCTGCTGCAACACATCAGCCATGGTACGCCCGACCCGGAAGCCGTGATGCCGACCCGCAGCCCGGATATGTTGCCCGCCATCTTCATCGGCGCCGTTCTCTCGGCCGCCTTCACCCTGCCACTGGCCTGGCCGATGCAGGCCTCCATGCACGACATCAGCCTGCTTGCCCTGCTTGGCAGCCTGCAACTGGCCGTACCCTGCTTGTTGCTGGTGCGCATCACCCGCGTTCTGCCAGCGCCGGAAATCGCCCTGCTCTGCCTGCTGGAAGTGGTTTTCGGCGTGCTCTGGGTCTGGCTCGGCGCTGGTGAGGCGCCAACATCGGCAACGCTGACCGGTGGCGCACTGGTGCTTGGCGCATTGCTCGCGAATGAACTGCTGGCACTGAAGAAACCTGCCTCACCGTCTCAACAGAAATAACGGCAAGCCCCACCATGCCAAGGCCAAGAAGAAAACCATGCACAAAAAACTAATCTGCCTCGCCCTGTTTGCCCTGCTACCCGTTTCAGCCAGCGCAGAAACCATCGGCTGCGTCACCACTACCTGGAAACTGATCGGCGCCAATCACAAGGTTTGCGTTGAAGCCTTTGCCGACCCCAAGGTGCCGGGTGTCACCTGCCATGTCAGCCAGGCGAAAACCGGCGGGCTTTCCGGCACCTTCGGCCTTGCCGAAGATCCCTCGCAATTTTCACTGGCGTGCCGCCAGACCGGCCCGATTCAACTTCCGGAAAAACTGCCCAGGGACGAAACCGTCTTCACCGAGGACACGTCCATCCTCTTCAAGGAAACCCGCATCGTCCGCCTGTGGGACAAGGCGCACAACACACTGGTCTATCTCGCCATCAGCCGCAAGCTGATAGACGGCGCGCCCGCCAACAGTATCTCCACAGTCCCGGTCATGCCCTGGGGGCCGCGATAAGAGATTTGCCATACCGCGACTTCATTCTCCAAAAACAAAAAGCCCCGGAATCGCTTCCGGGGCTTTTTACAACCGAAGGCCGCCGTAGCGGCCTCAAGTAGATCAGTTGTCGCCGGTCACCTTGACGGTGATCTGGCCAATGACATCAGTGTGCAGCGAGATGTCGATCGGGGTTTCGCTCACGGTCTTGAGCGGGCCGTCCGGCATGCGGATGTTGGCCTTTTCAATGGTGAAGCCCTGTGCCTTGAGTGCATCGGCAATGTCGGCGTTGGTCACGGAACCGAACAGACGGCCATCGACACCGGCCTTGCGGCTGATTTCGACAACAACGCTGGCCAGTTTGTCGGCTTCAGCCTGGGCAGCCGCCAGCTTTTCAGCCGCCAGCTTTTCCAGTTCGGCACGGCGCGTTTCGAACTCGGCCTTCGCAGCCGGTGTGGCACGCTTGGCCATACCGCGCGGGATCAGGAAATTACGTGCGTAGCCATCCTTGACCTTGACGAGATCGCCCAGGCTGCCGAGGTTGATGACCTTTTCCATGAGAATGATTTGCATGGTCTTGTCCTCGTATTACTGGTGGTTATCGGTGAAAGGCAGCAGTGCCATGAAGCGGGCGCGCTTGATCGCGACCGACAGCTGACGCTGATAGTGTGCCTTGGTGCCGGTGAGGCGGGCGGGCATGATCTTGCCGTTTTCGACGATGAATTCCTTGAGCACTTCAACGTCCTTGTAGTCGACGAAGTCGACCTTGTCGAGGGAGAAGCGGCAGAATTTACGACGCTTGAAGAGACCACCACCACGCTTCGGCTTTTTGTCGTCCTTCTTCTTGAAGAATCGGGCCATTTCAGTTTCCTTCCAAAAATTCTATGTGTTCTATATGCAGTATCAGTTGCTTGCTGTTGCGGCTTTTGGCAGCGAGGAATCCGGTCACTTTGACTTGGGATCCCGGCTGGGCTGCCTGCAACCACTTCGATGCTTCACCCAGGCCAACCGCCGGGACTTCACATTCGACTCGCCTTGGGCTGCCGGCTTCGATCTGTTCCGACTCGTGCCGGATTCTGCACTCTGTCACCGGAACACCTGCCGGCGTATGACGCACAGCCAGGCGTTCGATCAAGCTGCCGACAAGTTCAACGCGATTCAGCAAACCTCCGGATACTATCCAGGGCTATCAGGCAGCCGACGCTTCAGCCGGAGCGGCTTCAGCAGCAGCTTCGCCCTTGCCTTCCATCAGCGACTTCGACTTTTCTTCCTTCATCATCGGCGACGGGGAAGTAACAGCAGCCTTCATCTTGATGGTCAGGTGGCGGAGGACAGCGTCGTTGAACTTGAAAGCATGCTCAAGCTCAGCGAGGGTCTCGCCATCACACTCGATGTTCATCAGAACATAGTGTGCCTTGTGGATTTTCTGCAGCGGGTAGGCCAACTGGCGACGACCCCAGTCTTCGAGGCGGTGAATGATGCCGTTGCGGGCGGTCACGAGCGACTTGTAGCGCTCGACCATCGCCGGCACCTGCTCGGACTGGTCCGGGTGGACGATGAAACAAACTTCGTAATGACGCATGAACACTCCTTTTGGGAAAAGCCCTCCGTCATGCGAAACGGTGGGGCAAGGTGGAAAAAAGCTAAGCCAGCGATTATAGCGGCGTTCAGTCTTGATTATCAAGCACTTTTACGGATTTTCGCGACATTCCGGTTCATCCAGTGCCGCACCACATGCACATAGAGCCAGCGCTTGAAGCCGGAAAGATTGCTGCCGTGACGGGCATAGAAGGCATCGGGGCTATCGAACACGCCGAAGTCATGGTTGATGCCTTCCTTCTGGATGTAGGTATCCTCCCCCGCCCATGTCACCGGCGGACAGGCCAGATCCGGCGTGGCGACACCGTAGCCGCAGAAGGACGTGGCACCGGCAAAACGCTGCTGCAGACGGCTGAGGTAGGCATTGTCGAGAATGAAGCCCTCCAGATTCACCCAGCGCCCGTTGAAATACACCTCCACCCAGCTATGGATGATACTGGCCGGTGCCAGCAGATAGGCCACTCCGGTAATGGCGCCCTTCTGCAAGGCCTTGTCGATGGTGAAACCATGAAAGCGACAGGGCACACCCACGGCCCGCAACAAGGCCATCAACAGCGTACCCTTTGTATTGCACTGGCCCAGGCCATCGGCCAGCACCTGTGAAGCCGGCAATTCATCCCCTGTGTTGTAGCCGAAGGTAATCTCGTTGCGGACAAAGTCATAAACCGCACCGATCCGTTGATACTCATCCAGCTTCAGCCAGCCGCGCGCAGCTACCAGGGCTTGCAGGTCCGGATGCTGATAATCCAGCAAAGGGGTTGCTGCCAGCAATCTGCTCTGGCCGGTTCCGGTTTGTGTCGTGTTATTCATGTCAGTAAGCCTCCGTGTTGATCACGGCATCATTTGAAACCCTGAAGCAACTCCAGAGTCAAGCAGCTACAATCCGCTTTCCGAGCAAGCCAGAAAGCATTGGAGCCCTCATGAAAATCGGAGAACTATCGGCCGCTACCGGCTGCCCCATTGAAACCATCCGCTACTACGAGAAAGAAGGCCTGCTGCCTGGCGCCGCCCGCAGCGAGGGAAATTACCGGATCTACAATACCAGCCACCGGGATCGCCTGACTTTCATTCGCCGCTGCCGCTCGCTGGACATGAGCCTGGATGAAATCCATCACCTCCTGCTGCTGCAGAAAACCTCTGGCGAGAACTGTGCCGGCATTGATCACGTCATCGAACAGCACCTTAGCCATGTCAGCGAGCGGATTCGCGAACTGCAGGGCTTGAAAAGGCAGCTGGCCGAACTGCTGGCGCAATGCAGCGCACCGGGAAAAACCGACGACTGCGGTATTTTGAAGGGACTGACCGGGGGCAGCAATGAGGACAAACGCGGAGGACATGTGCCGCGAACGCATCGCTGAATAGTGGCGTAATTTACAATATTTCGTTGAAAACCCAGTAATAGCGCGGGCTGTCATTTTTGACAGTTGGCGTAATTTTCATAGTTGCGTGTTTTTTTGCCCTGACCGGCAGCGTTTCAAGCGGCTGCAGGCATCCGCAACCGGCACAGAAATGTTAGCCTGACGCCCGCTGCAAAAACCCGACAACCCGCTCCTGGAGTCATCTTGTTCAAGTTCATTGGTGTCATTGCCGGTTATTACTTCTATGGCTTTTTCGGCGCGCTCATCGGCCTGTTCATCGGCTCGATGATCGACCGCGCGCGTGCGCTGGGCACTGGCGGCATGAACCCGCTGCAAAATGCCCTGCGCCAGAGCGTTTTTATCGAAACCCTGTTCCTCTCCATGGGCAAGCTGGCCAAGGCCGATGGCCGGGTGTCGGAAGACGAAATTGCACACGTCGAACTGGTAATGCAGAAGCTGGGCATGACGGCCGAACATCGCACCCAGGGCATTGCCCTGTTCAAACGCGGTGCAGACCCGGCCTTTGATCTGGATGCCACCTACACCCGCTTTCTCTCGGTGTGCGGGCACACCAGAAACCTGAAGCAGATGCTGCTGGTCTTTCTGATCATCATGGCGGCCGCCGATGGCGCGGTTCATCCGGCGGAAGAAGCCGTGCTTTCCGACATGGCCGCGCGCCTTGGCTATAGCCCGGCGATGTTCCAGCAACTGATGGGCATGGTGCTGAATCAGTCGCACTTTGCCGGTGGTGGCGCGCCGGTCAATCGTGAAGCGGCGCTGGACGATGCCTACAAGGCACTGGGCGTGACGAAGGAAAGCTCCGACGCTGAAATCAAACGTGCCTACCGCAAGCTGATCAGCCAGTACCACCCGGACAAGCTGATCGGCCAGGGCCTGCCGGAAGACATGGTGGCGATGGCCACCGAGCAGGCCAAGGAAATCCAGCTGGCCTACGACCTGATCAAGAAGCACCGGAACATCTGAACCCGGCGCCCTGGAGCCGCCGGGGCAGAAATCAGAGGATCTTGGTGCCGATCCACCAGAAGACGGCAGCAATGAAGGCACTGCAGGGAATGGTCAGAATCCAGGCCCAGACAATCGTTCCGGCCAGCCCCCAGCGCACGGCGGAAATCCGCCTTGACGAGCCGACGCCGACGATCGCCCCGGTAATGGTGTGCGTGGTCGACACCGGAATGCCCAGCGCTGTTGCCAGGAACAGGGTGATCGCCCCACCCGTCTGGGCGCAGAATCCGCCCACCGGTTTCAGTTTGGTGATCTTCTGCCCCATCAGCTTGATGATGCGCCAGCCGCCAAAAGCCGTACCGACACCGATCGCGGCATAGCAGGAAATCACCACCCACATCGGCACCGGGTCATTGCTGCCAAGGACACCGGCAGCGATCAGCAGCATCCAGATAATGCCGATGGTTTTCTGCGCGTCATTGCCACCATGGCCCAGCGCATAGGCCGACGCCGAAACCAGCTGCAGGCGCCGGGACCAGCGATCGACCTTGCGCGGCGTCATCCGCCGAAACGCCCAGGACATGGCGAGCATCATCAGGCCGCCGAGCAGCATGCCCAGCAAGGGGGAAATGAAAATGAAGGCAACCGCTTTCAACACCCCCGAAGAAATCAGCGCGCCAGCACCGGCCTTGGCAATGGCAGCACCGATCAGGCCACCGATCAGCGCGTGCGATGACGACGACGGAATGCCGTAGAACCAGGTGATGACATTCCATGCAATGGCGCCGACCAGGGCGCCGAAAACCACGTAATGGTCGATGAAAGCCGGTTCGATGGTGCCCTTGCCAACGGTGGCAGCAACCTTGAGCTGAAAGACGAAAATGGCGGCCACGTTGAAGAAGGCCGCCATCATCACGGCGGTATGCGGCTTCAGCACACGGGTCGAAACCACCGTGGCAATGGCATTGGCCGCATCGTGAAAACCGTTCATGAAATCGAACGCCAGCGCCAGGGCGACAAGCAGGACGATCACGCCCATGCTGATAGTGAGCTGATCCATGACCGGGGCGATCAGGAGTTTTCGAGCACAATGCCTTCGAGGATGTTGGCCACATCCTCGCAGCGATCGGTAATCGTTTCAAGCAGTTCGTAGATGGCTTTCAGCTTGATCAGCTGGCGCACATCCGGTTCGTCGCGGAACAGTTTTGACATGGCGTTGCGCATGACATAGTCAGCTTCGGACTCGAGCTTGTCGATCTCATTACAGAGCTGCAGGATGGTGGCTCCGTTATCCATCGAATGCAGCAGCTTGACTGCGCTGCGCACCCGCTCGCAGCACGCCAGAGTGATCTCGGCCAGCTTGATGGAAGCCGGCGTCGCCTGCTGGATGTCATAGAGCGCCACCGTCTGCGCGACATCCTGTGTCAGGTCGAGGATGTCATCCATACGCGTGATCAACTGATGGATTTCGTCTCGATCAAGCGGGGTAATGAAGGTCTTGTGCAGTTGCGTGATGGTTTCATGCGTGATCGAATCGGCATCAGTCTCCGCCTTGTCGATCGCGGCTGCATGAATGGCAACGCTTTCCTTGCCGTCAGCCAGTGCAGCCATCAGGTCAACCAGATGCTGCCCGCCTTGCACAATCAGGTCAGCATGGGCATTGAACATCTCAAAGAACTTGCCCTCCTGGGGCATGAAGCGTCCGAACATGGTGTTTGCCCGCCGAATAATAATGGCGTGCATTCTGTCACGATATCCTGATGCCTAGCTGACCGTAAGCTTACTTAAAGCTGATACTCCTCTCCCCCGCCCACCAAGACCATGTCCACAGCCTTGTGCGTCAGATGCGGCGCAAACAGCTCGATGAAATCGTATTCATAACGCCGCAGGTAGCTGCCGCGACGCAGGCCAAGGCGTGTGGTATTGGAGCCGAACAGATGCTCGGCATCCAGCGCCACCAGCCCGGCATCGCGCTGCGGGTCATAAGCCATGCGGGCAATGATGCCCAGTCCGAGGCCGAGGTTCACGTAGGTCTTGATCACATCGGCGTCAATGGCTGACAGCACCACGTTCGGATTGAGCCCGGCGCGCTCGAAGGCGCGGTTGATGCGCGAACGGCCGGAAAAGGCGGCGTCGTAGGTTACCAGTGGCCATTTGGCCAGTGCAGCCAGTGACAGTGATTTTTCTTCGGTAATCGGATGCCCAGCTGGCGCAATCACCGCATGCACCCACTGATGACACGGGAGGGTGATCAAGGCCGGGTACTGATCGAGCGATTCGGTGGCAATCGCAATATCTGCTTCACCCGACAGTGCCCACTCGGCAATCTGGGTGGGGTTGCCCTGATGCAGGGTCAAGCGAACACGGGGCCAGCGTTCAAGAAAGCGGCTGACGACCTCGGGCAATGCATAGCGTGCCTGGGTATGGGTCGTGGCAATGTTCAGGCTGCCGGCATCCTCTCCCGCATACTCATCGCCCACCCGCTTGAGGTTCTCGGCCTCGCGAAGGATGCGACCGGAAATTTCCAGCACTGCCTTGCCCGGCTCGGTAATCCCGGTCAGCCGCTTGCCGCTGCGCTCAAAGACGGTGATACCCAGCTCGTCTTCAAGCAAACGCACCTGTTTCGATATGCCGGGCTGCGAGGTATGCAGGGCTTCGGCTGCTTCGGAGACATTGAGCCCCTGGCGGGCAATTTCGACCAGATAGCGCAGTTGCTGGAGTTTCATGTTGGCAGCTGATCGCTTGAAAACGAAACCAGGGCGGGCAAGGTTGAACCATCATCCATGGCCGCAGCCAGTAATTCACGCGCTTGCTCGATGCCGAAGCCATTGGCAGCCAGCCATTCATGGTTGTAGTAGCTGTGCCGATAGCGTGCACCGCCATCGCACAGAATGCTGACAATAGAACCTGATTCGCCCTGTGCCTTCATCTGCTCGGCGGCCCACAAGGCCCCCATCAGATTGGTGCCGGATGAACCACCCACCGCATAACCCAGCCGCCGCGTCAATTCGTGCATGGCAGCCAATGACCAGAGATCGGGCACCTGCACCATGGTATCGATGACATGCGGCATAAAAGAGGCTTCGACCCGTGGCCGGCCAATACCTTCGATACGCGAGCCGGCGGCAGTCGCTTCCCGGCTGTCAGTGCAAAACCCCTGATAGAAAGCGGAGCCTTCTGGGTCCGGGCAGAGCAGGCGGGTCGGACAACAGCGGTAGCGCACATAGCGCCCGATCGTAGCCGAGGTGCCACCGGTGCCGGCGGCGGCAACAATCCACGCCGGTAACGGATGCGGTTCAAGACGCATCTGCTGAAAGATGGACTCGGCAATATTGTTGTTGGCACGCCAGTCCGTCGCCCGCTCGGCATAGGTGAACTGGTCCATGAAGTGCCCTCCGGTTTCGCTTGCCAGCCGCAGCGACTCATCGTGAATCGCCGTCGGATCATCAACCAGATGGCAGCGCCCGCCGTAGAACTCGATGGCAGCAATCTTGTCGGGCGAGGTTCCCTTCGGCATCACGGCAATGAAGGGCAGCCCGAGAAGGCGGGCGAAATAGGCCTCGGAAACCGCCGTTGATCCACTGGATGCCTCGATCACCGGAGCTTCAGGACGCAGCCAGCCGTTGGCCAGGGCATAAAGGAATAGCGAGCGCGCCAATCGATGCTTGAGCGAACCGGTTGGATGACTGGATTCATCCTTGAAGTAGAAATCAATGCCGGGATAGCCTGCCAGTTTCAACGGCACCAGATGCGTATCGGCGGAGCGGTTGAAATCAGCCTCGATGCAGGCGATGGCTTGGTTGCTCCACTGACGAGTCATTTTGCCCCCTTAATAACCATTAGTTATAGCAATCTAACTCAATATTCTTTTCCAATCAATTCCCGCTTGTTACCATGCGTTCTCCCTAATATTGCGACGCACCATGGACTGGCTTTACACACTTTCCGGATTTGCCGTAGGCGCCATTGTCGGCCTCACCGGTGTCGGTGGCGGCTCGCTGATGACTCCTCTGCTGGTGCTGCTGTTTGGCATCCACCCGGCCACGGCCGTCGGCACCGACCTGCTTTACGCCGCCATTACCAAGTCTGGCGGCAGCGTGGTGCATGGCCGCAAGGGCCATATCGACTGGAAAATCGTTCGCCTGCTGGCGACCGGAAGCGTGCCGGCGACTGCCGTCACCATCGCCATCCTGTCGCAATTGCCCAGGCAAAGCGCGGAAGCCACCCACATCATTTCTATCTCGCTGGGCATCGCCCTGCTGCTGACCGCCTGCGCCATCATTTTCCGCAAGCGCATCCTGAGCTATGCGCAATCGCACGATCAGTCCTTCGTGCATCGCCACCTGGTGCCGGTGACCATCACCGTAGGCGCCATTCTTGGGGTACTGGTGTCGATTTCATCGGTCGGCGCCGGCGCACTGGGAGTTGCTGCGCTGTTCTTCCTGTACCCGCACCTGCCCGCCGTACGCATCGTCGGCACCGATGTCGCCCACGCCGTGCCGCTGACGCTGGTGGCCGGCATCGGTCACTGGTGGATGGGCAGTGTCGATTTTTCCCTGCTCGGCGCACTCCTGCTCGGCTCGCTGCCCGGCATCTGGGTCGGCAGCCACATTTCGGCCAAGGTTCCGGATAAAATTCTGCGCCCGATTCTTGCCGGCATGCTTGTATTGATCGGCACGAAACTGATTGCCAGTTGATTGCGTCATAAAGAAACACCAAAAAACAAAGGTCCCCAACCATGTACCGCTACGATAACTACGACCAAGCCCTCGTCGACGAACGCGTCACCCAGTTTCGTGACCAGGTTGCCCGCTGGAAGGCTGGCGAGCTGTCGGACGAGGAATTCCGTCCCCTGCGACTGCAGAACGGGCTTTACGTACAGCGCCACGCGCCGATGTTCCGTGTTGCAGTCCCCTACGGCATGCTTTCTTCAATCCAGATGCGCTGTCTTGCCACGCTTGGCCGTAAGTACGACCGTGGCTACGGCCACTTCACCACCCGCCACAACATGCAGTTCAACTGGCCGGCCATCGAAGATGTGCCGGACATGCTGGCTGCACTGGCCAAGGTGGAGATGCACGCCATCCAGACCTCGGGCAACTGCATCCGCAACGTGACCACGGACCAGTTTGCCGGTGTTGCAGCAGACGAGATCCTTGATCCACGCCCGCTGTGCGAAATCCTGCGCCAGTGGAGCACCTTCCATCCGGAATTCGCCTTCCTGCCGCGCAAGTTCAAGATTGCGGTGAATGGCGCCAAGGAAGACCGCGCACTGACCTGGTTTCACGATATCGGCCTGCACATCCTGAAAACCGACGATGGCATGGTCGGTTTCCGGGTCATTGTCGGCGGCGGTCTTGGCCGCACCCCGATCCGCGGCGAAGTCGTCCGTGAGTTCCTGCCCTGGCAGGACATCCTCACCTACTGCGAGGCGATTCTGCGCGTGTATAACCGCTACGGCCGCCGCGATAATTCTTACAAGGCACGGATCAAGATTCTGGTTCAGGCCCTTGGCGTCAAGGAATTTGCCCGCCAGGTCGATGCCGAGTGGGAGCACCTCAAGGGCGGCCCGGCAACGATCACGCAGGCAGAGTACGACCGCGTCACCAGTTTCTTCGGTGCGCCGGCCTATGCCATCCTGCCGGCCATTGATGAGAGCTTCATCGCCCATCAGGCAGAGTCGCTGCCTTTCGCCCGCTGGGCAGAGCGCAACGTACGCCCGCACCGCATCCCCGGCTATGCATCGGTCACCCTGTCATTGAAGAAGCCGGGCACGGCACCGGGCGACGTCACTTCCGAGCAGATGGAAGCGGCAGCCGATCTGGCCGACCGTTACAGCTTCGGCGAGCTGCGTGTCACCCACGAGCAGAATCTTGTGCTCGCCGATGTCGAACAGCGCCAATTGTTCGCGCTGTGGCAGGAAGCCAAGGCAGCCAACTTCGCCACCCCGAATATCGGCCTGCTCACCGACATGATCGTCTGCCCCGGTGGTGATTTCTGCGACCTTGCCAACGCCAAGTCGATCCCGGTCGCCAATGCGGTGCAGGACCGTTTCGATGACCTCGACTATCTCTGGGATATCGGCGACATCGAGATCAACTTCTCCGGCTGCATGAATTCCTGCGGCCACCACCATGTCGGCAATATCGGCATTCTCGGTGTCGATAAGGGCAACGAAGAGTGGTACCAGATCACCGTAGGCGGCGAACAGGGCAACAACGCACAGCTGGGCAAGGTTATCGGCCGCTCCTTCCCGGCCGGTGAAGTCCCCGACGTGATCGAAAAGCTGGTGCGCTTCTACATTGCAGAGCGTCAGGAAGGCGAGCATTTCATCGACACCTTCCACCGCATCGGCCTCGACCCGTTCAAGGTTGCCGTTTATGGCGACAAGGCACGCCTGAAGGCAGCCTGAAAGGAAACACGAACATGACCCAAATCATCAAGAACCGTCAGGCTGTGGCCGACAATTACACCCTGGTCACGCTGGCTGAAGGCGAAGCGCCGGCAAGTACGGCGCTGCCGACAGGCGCCATCATCGTGCCGCTGGCGGTATGGCAGGCACAGAAAAGCGAACTGACCACCCGCGGCACCCCTGTGGGTGTCTGGCTCGATGTGACCGAAGGCGCTGAAGACGTGGCCGACGATCTGGCCTCGCTGCCGGTCATTGCCGTCAACTTTCCGAAATTCACCGATGGCCGCGGTTACTCGACCGCACGCCTGTTGCGTGAGCGCTATGGCTACACCGGTGAAATCCGGGCCATCGGCGACGTGCTGCATGACCAGCTTTTCCTGATGGCTCGCTGCGGCTTTGACGCCTTCGCGCTGCGCGAGGGCAAGGATATCGCCAAGGCCCTGAACGCCTTTGCAACCTTCAAGACACCATATCAGGCGGCCGCTGATGAAAGCCGGCCACTGTTCCGCCGCCGCACTGCGTGAAAGACAAACCACCATGTCAATCAATATCCAACTCACCGAAGGACTGATCGCCTCAACCGCAGAAAAAACCGAGGCCGCCAATAAACTTCTCGCTGACATCGCCCGTAATTTCAGCCCGGCCACCTTTGCCAACAGCCTGGGTGCTGAAGACATGGTACTGACCGACCTGATCGTTAACGCCAAGTTGAATATCGAGATTTTTTCGCTCGATACCGGCCGCCTGCCGCTGGAAACCTATGACCTGATGGCTCAAGTGAAATCGCACTACGGGCTGAAGCTGAAGATCTTCACACCCCGCCACAAGTTGTTGGAGCCTTATGTGCGCGAGAATGGCATCAATGCCTTTTACGAATCGGTTGAACTGCGCAAAGCCTGCTGCCACGCGCGCAAGGTAGAACCACTGCAACGGGCGCTGGAGTCCAAAAAAGCCTGGATCACCGGCATGCGCGCCCAGCAATCGGCAACCCGCGACGGCTTGCCTGTTCGCAGTTATGACGAAGGCAACGGATTGGAAAAATTCAATCCACTGGCAGACTGGAGCGAAAAGGAAGTCTGGGCCTACATCAAGCAGCATGCTGTCCCGTACAATGCGCTCCACGACAAGTTTTACCCGTCCATCGGCTGCGCTCCCTGTACACGTTCCGTGACTCCCGGCGAAGATGTTCGCTCCGGTCGCTGGTGGTGGGAAAACCCCGAGTCGAAGGAATGCGGGCTGCACGTCAAAGCGAAATAATTCAGGAAATACGGGGGTGCGGAGATTTTCAACTCGCCGCTTTTCCTGTGTCTCTGCGCCTCTGTAGTGAAAGGTTTTTGAATGACTGTACTGACCAAACAAACGCTGAGCCATCTTGATTGGCTTGAAGCCGAAGCAATCCACATCATGCGTGAGGTTGCCGGCCAATGCTCGAACCCGGCCCTGCTCTTTTCCGGCGGCAAGGATTCGATCTGCATGCTGCGCGTGGCGGAAAAGGCTTTCCGTCCGGGCAAATTCCCCTTCCCGCTGCTGCATGTGGATACCGGCCATAACTACCCGGAGGTGATTGCCTTCCGTGACCGGCGTGCAGCCGAACTGGGCGAACGCCTGATCGTGCGCTCGGTCGAGGATTCAATGAAGCGTGGCACGGTGGTCCTCAAGCACCCCGGCGAATCGCGCAACAAGCATCAGTCGGTGACCTTGCTGGAAGCCATTGAGGAACACGGTTTTGATTGCTGCATCGGCGGTGCCCGGCGCGACGAGGAAAAAGCACGCGCCAAGGAACGGATCATGAGTTTCCGCGACGAGTTCGGGCAGTGGGATCCGAAGAACCAGCGGCCGGAATTGTGGAATCTTTACAACGCCCGCTCGCACAAGGGTGAAAACATTCGCGCCTTCCCGATTTCGAACTGGACGGAAATGGATGTGTGGCAATACATCGAGCGTGAAAAGCTTGAGTTGCCGTCGATCTATTTCGCTCACACCCGCAAGGTGGTCATCCGCCAGGGCGCGATCGTGCCGGTGAACGTACCGCTGACTTCCGGCGAACTGACCAACCAGCCCAAAGCCGGAGAAACAATCGTTGATCTGCAAGTGCGCTTCCGCACGGTCGGCGATATTTCCTGTACGGCCCCGGTCGAATCCGACGCCGACACGGTTGAAAAGATCGTGCTGGAAACGGCAACCACCACCATCACCGAACGTGGCGCCACCCGTCTGGACGACCAGACCTCCGAGGCCTCCATGGAACAACGCAAGAAAGAGGGTTATTTCTGATGTCCGCAATGGAAAACCTGCCGCTTGATAAGCACCCCATCGACAACGGCCTGCTGCGCTTTCTGACCTGCGGCAGTGTCGATGACGGCAAGAGCACACTGATCGGGCGCCTGCTGTTCGATACCAAGACGATTCTCACCGACACATTGACATCGATCGAGCGTACGTCGCAGAAGCGCGGCATGGAAGCCGTCGATCTGTCACTGCTCACCGACGGCCTGCAGGCCGAGCGCGAACAGGGCATCACCATTGATGTGGCCTACCGCTATTTCACGACCGGTACGCGCAAGTACATCATTGCCGATGCACCGGGGCACGAGCAGTACACGCGCAACATGGTCACCGCCGCATCCACTGCCAGCCTGGCCATCATCCTGATCGATGCGCGCAAGGGGGTGCTGACACAGACCCGCCGCCATTCCTACCTCGCCCATCTGGTCAATATTCCGCACCTGATCGTGGCGGTGAACAAGATGGATCTGGTCAATTACGATCAGGCTGTATTCGAGAAGATCCGCACCGATTATCTGGCCTTTGCCGAAAAGCTCGGCATTGGCGATATCCGCTTCATTCCGATGTCGGCATTGAACGGCGACATGGTCGTTGACCGCGGTCAGCACCTCGACTGGTACAACGGCCCGACACTGCTCGACGTGCTCGAGACATCACCACCGGCACACAACGAAACGGTCGAAAAATTCCGCTTCCCGGTGCAGTACGTCTGCCGCCCGCAGGATTCAGCCAACCCGGAACTCCACGACTACCGCGGCTTCATGGGGCTGATCGAATCAGGCATGATCACCGTCGGCGACGAAGTCACCGTGCTGCCATCGGGATTGTCCACCCGCGTCAAGTCCATCGAAATCTGCGGTGAAAAACTGACGCACGCCGTTTCCGAACAATCGGTAACCATCCTGCTGGCCGACGAGATCGATATCTCGCGCGGCGACATGATCGTCAAGACCTGCGAGACTCTGGAGCCGAAGAAACAATTTGAGGCGATGGTCTGCTGGCTCTCGGAACAGCCGATGGATCGGGCACGCAAGTACCTGATCCGTCACACCACACGCGAAACCAAGGCGATGGTTGCCGGTATCGAGTACCGGGTGGACATCAATTCGATGGAGTGGGAACCGGCAGAGAAACTGGCGATGAACGACATTGCCAAGGTGGCCTTCAAGCTGGCACAACCGATTTTCTGCGATCCCTATTCTGAAAACCGTGGCACCGGCGCTTTCATCGTCATTGATGAATCGACGAACAATACGGTTGGAGCCGGGATGATCCTATAATTCCCCGATGCTGAAATTTTTCGGGGAAATCTGGAGCGATATCGTCGATGGCGTGCGGTGGTTTTTTTCGCCGCACGCGTGGCGTATCGCTTTGGTTGTCTTGCTCAACCTGGGCATTCTGGTGGCGCTCGGCTATTTCGCCATCGAGAAATACGATTACGGCCGTGAGGCATTTTCCCGCTGCTTCGGCAGCAAGAACCTGATCTTCATTTCGGAGTTCTTCGCCTTCACCTTTTTCGCACTGTTTGCGCTGGCGACAGTCGGTGAAATCCTCAACTGGGTGGATGACAAACGGAGCGGGCGCCCGACACCCAAACTGACAGCAATGCTCAGCTACGGCACCCTGACCGGGCTATGTGGCGCGGTAGCGCTGATGCTGATTGTGCGCTGCGCCTGAAACAGCAACAGATTTCATTCAGTAGCGCGTTTCCACACTGGCCACCAGTTCGCCATACAACTGACGCAACTGAGCCTCTGAAACGCCCATCAGCACACCATCCTCAATCGCATCCTGCAGCATCTGCTGCAACTCCCGGTAATTCTCGTTCAGCACCTTCACCTTCTCGGTGCACGAAATCGGGCGCTGTTCATCGTCCCGCCAGACAGGCAGCGACGGATCTTCCGGGTTGACTAGCGACATCTCGAATTCCTTCAGCGACGACGACGCGCCTCGTAGAGGCACACGCCGGCGGCAACCGAAACGTTCAGACTGGACACACTGCCCAGCATGGGAATGCGCACCAGCAAATCACAATTCTCGCGGGTCAGGCGACGGATTCCCTCCCCTTCCGCACCCAACACCCAGGCGGTAGCTTGCGGCCACTCGGCGGCATAAAGATCGGTACTGCCCTCATCCTCGGTACCTACCACAAAGATATCGCGCTCCTTCAGTTCGCGCAGGGTACGTGCAAGATTGGTGACCATGATGTAGGGGACAGTTTCAGCCGCACCGCTGGCTACCTTGATGGCTGACTGCGTCAGGCCGCAAGCCCTGTCCTTGGGTGCAATGACGGCATGCGCCCCCACCGCATCGGCCACCCGCAGGCAGGCGCCGAGATTGTGCGGATCCTGCACACCGTCGAGTACCAGCAGGAAAGGGGGTTCTTCCAGCGTGTCCAGCACATCGTCCAGCGTGATATGTCGCTGCTGTGCAGACACATGGGCCACCACCCCCTGGTGGCGAGCACCGGGGGCCATGGCAGCAAGGCGGGCCGCATCCACCGGCATCAGTTTCACTCCCGCCATTTCGGCGTGACGGGCCAGATCCCGCGCTCGCGCATCGGTTCGCCCGGCATCCACATAGATTTCCTTGACCCCTTCCGGGTCGTGGCGCAGCTTGGCGAGTACGGCATGAAAGCCGAAGATGGAACGGGTTTGGGACATGTTGAGCAACCTGTATTGGCAAGTCGCCATTCTACCAGCCCCGTGGCACCAGACACCCGGAACGATAGCGCTGCCATGTGCCAGTTTGCTCTGGCGAGAGGCCGGGCGTATCCTTAAACAAAGAATGATCGCTGCACAGAATGCCGACGTCAGGGAGACTCATGGCACATAAACCGATAAAGGACAACGCGCATTCATTCGCCATCCGGCTGATGCAGCATCTGGTCGTTCCTACCTTCGTACTTGATGCCGAGCGCCGGGTCATGATCTGGAACAAGGCCTGTGAGCGGTTGACCGGAATTCCGGCAAAGGAAGTCATTGGCACACAGGATCACTGGCGCGCTTTCTATGACGCACCACGCTATTGCCTCGCAGATATACTCACCCTCGGCTGCCTGAACGATCTCGATACGCTCTACACCGCCCACACCGAGCCCAGCGAAACAGGCAACGGCCTGCGCGCAGAGAACTGGTGCACCATGCCCCAGATCGGTTCTCGACATTATCTGGCCATTGACGCAGGCCCGATTTTTGACGACCACGGAAAACTGATCGCCGTCGTTGAGACCTTGCGCGACATGACCGAACAGCAGAATGCCCAGACCGCACTGCAGAATCTCGCGGCCTGTGACGGGCTGACCGGCATCGCCAACCGCCGCGCCTTTGATGAACGACTGAAAATCGAATGGGCACGCGCCGCACGTGATCAGCAACCGATCTCGCTACTGCTGCTGGATGTTGATTTCTTCAAGCGCTACAACGACAACTATGGCCATCAGCAAGGCGACGAATGCCTGCGCCTGGTGGCCGAAACCATGGCCGCTTCTGTTTTCCGTGCCACCGACCTGCCCGCCCGCTACGGCGGCGAAGAGTTTGTTGTGCTCATGCCAAACACCAATCAGAAAGGCGCACAGGCAGTCGCTGAACGTGTTGGCGAACGAATTCGCACCTTGGCTCTGCCACACGCCCACTCCGATGTTGCCGCTCATGTTACGGTCAGCATCGGGGTTTCATCGGCACTGCCATGCACCGAGCAGGCAGCCAGCAGTCTCGTCGCGATGGCTGACACCGCGCTTTATTCAGCCAAACACGCGGGCCGTGACCGTGTTGTCCTGTTCGAACCGGCTACTGCGCCAACAACAGCCGAAAGTACTGCTTCAGAGAGATGAGTTCCGGCCGATCCGGCCAACACCATCGGCCAGCACGAAATCAATCCGGCCTGTTTCCAGGTCAGCCTTCACCAACTTCACGCGCAGACGATCACCCAGGCGATAGCGCTTGCCGCTACGCTCACCAAGCATCTGATGCTTGACGTTGTCGTAGTTGAAATAGTCCTCGCCCAGTTCGGAGACATGAACCAACCCTTCAACATAGACTGAATCCAGCGCCACAAAGACACCGAAGGGAACCACTGCGGCAATCGTGCCCTCGAACTCCTCGCCGATCCGCTCCTTCATGTAATAGCACTTGAGCCAGTTGTTCACATCGCGGGTCGCCTCATCGGCTCGCCGCTCGGTCATTGAGCAATGCAGCCCGACATCATCCCAGCTACCTGCCGGTTGATAGGGCTGCCCTGCAAGCGCCGCCTTGATGGCGCGATGTACCAGCAGATCGGGATAGCGCCGGATCGGCGACGTGAAATGAGTGTAATGCTCGTAGGCCAGACCGAAGTGGCCGACATTGTCCGGGCTGTACATTGCCTGGCGCAGAGAACGCAGCATCACCGTTTGCAGTAGCTGCATGTCGGGGCGCTGTTTGATTTTCTCCAGCAATGCGGCGTAATCCTTGGCATGCGGATCGTCGCCGCCGGTCAGGCCAAGACCGAATTCCTTGAGGAAACTGCGCAAGCCTTCCAGCTTCTCCGGTGTCGGCCCTTCATGCACACGATAGAGACAAGGCTGTTCGCGCTCCTGCAGGAAAGCCGAGGCACAGACGTTGGCAGCCAGCATGCACTCCTCGATCAGCCGATGCGCGTCATTGCGGACGACAGGAACAATGTTGTCGATCTTCCCCTGTTCATTGAACAGCATCATCGTTTCCACGGTCTCGAAGTCGATGGCGCCACGCTTGGTACGTGCCTTCGAGAAGGTCTGGTAAAGACTGTAGAGCGCCTCCAGATGCGGCAACAGCGACTGGTGCACTTCACCCTCCGGGGCGGTTTCCCCGGAAAGCCAGCTCCAGACCTGGTTGTAGGTGAGGCGTGCCTTGGAACGGAAAACAGCCGGGTAAAAAGTGTATTTCTTGATGGCACCCGTCGGGCCGACAATCATGTCGCAGACCATGGCCAGGCGATCCACTTCAGGATTCAGCGAGCACAAGCCGTTGGAGAGCTTCTCCGGCAACATCGGGATTACCCGACGCGGAAAATAAACCGAGTTGCCACGTGACATGGCATCCTTGTCCAGCGCCATGCCTGGCTGCACATAGTGGCTGACATCGGCAATGGCGACGATCAATCGCCAGCCCTTACCCTGCTTTTCAGCCCAGACAGCATCATCAAAATCCCTGGCCGTTTCACCGTCAATGGTCACCAGCGGCAGATCTCGCAGATCCGTGCGGCCGGCCCATTCGGATTTCTTGACCTTCTCCGGCAAGGCTTTGGTTTCCTCCGCCACAGCTTTCGGAAACTCGAAAGGCAGATCATGCTTGCGTAACGCAATCTCGATTTCCATGCCTGGATCGGCGTAGTTGCCGAGCACTTCGGTAATGCGCCCGATCGGCTGCGAATATTTTGTTGGCTGTTCGATGATTTCGACGACAACCACTTGCCCGGCTTTGGGCTTGATCTTCGATTTCTTCTCCGGCGGCACTAGGATTTCCTGGTTGATGCGCCGATTTTCCGGCACCACAAAGGTAATCCCGTGCTCAACAAAGACACGCCCGACGACGCGGCTATTGACGTGCTCCAGCACTTCGACCACCACGCCTTCGCGCCGGCCTTTTCGATCCAGCCCGGTGACCCGGACGAGCACCCGGTCACCATGCAGCACCCGGCTCATCTGTTTTGATTCGAGGTACACATCTTCGCCCTCTTCATCGGGCACCAAAAAACCATACCCATCCTTGTGCCCTTCAACCCGCCCGGCAATCAGGTGGGCGCGCTCAGGCACGATGTAGGAGCCCTTGCGGTTCTGCATCAGCTCACCTTCACGTTCCATGGCGGCAAGGCGGCGGCGGAACATGTCGATTTCGTGTTTCTTCACATCAAGCAGGGCGCAGAGCTGATCGAAGCTGACCGGCTTGCCCTCACCTTCGAGTATTAGCAGTACATACTCGCGGGAAGGCAGCGGGAATTCATATTTCCTGACTTCGCGCTCGAAATGTGGATCAGCGCGGCGAATTTTTGAGAGTTTCTTTATTGACATTTTGTTCTTTTCCTTTAGAATCTCGGCTTCTTCGGATGCCTGCCCAGATGGCGGAATTGGTAGACGCACATGGTTCAGGTCCATGCGCCGCAAGGTGTGGAGGTTCGAGTCCTCTTCTGGGCACCAAGATCAAGATAGAAGCCGGCTAACGCCGGCTTTTTTCTTTGCATTTCCGTTTTATTCCGAAGCAACCAAATTAATACATTGTTGTAATAGTTTCTCATGGCTGGGTTACTCCACCATGAAAAAACAAGGCCGGCTGCTGCCGGCCTTTGCATTTCTGCCGATCAGGCAGCAAACGGATGGCGTTTGAGAATTGTCTCGTCCCGCTCTGGGCCGGTAGATACGATATCAATCGGAATCCCGACCAGTTCCTGCATGCGTTCCAGATAGGCCCGTGCATTGGCTGGCAGTGCATCCCACTGCTTCACGCCAAAGGTACTGTCCTTCCAGCCGGGCATTGTTTCGTAGATCGGCTCGCAACGTGAAACCTCGTCGGCACCGATCGGCAGCAGATCAACCACCTTACCGTCCAGCTTATAGCCGGTACAGATATTCAGATCTTCCAACCCGTCAAGCACATCCAGTTTCGTGATGCACAGACCAGTCACACCGTTGATGCGCGCCGAACGGCGCAGTGCAGCGGCATCGAACCAGCCACAACGACGCTTGCGACCGGTGACCGTTCCAAATTCCTTGCCGACAGTAAACATCTGGTGACCTGGCGCACCTTCCGTCTCGATACACAACTCGGACGGGAAAGGGCCGCTACCAACACGCGTGCAGTAGGCCTTGGTAATGCCGAGTACGTAATGCAGCTTGTCCGGCCCGATACCGGTACCCGCCGAAGCCTGCCCGGCAACACAGTTCGATGAAGTCACGAAGGGATAGGTACCATGGTCGATATCGAGCAAGGTGCCCTGAGCGCCTTCAAACAACATGTTGTGACCAGCTTCATTGGCCGCGTAGATCGCCGCAGAGACGTCGGCTACCATTGGCTTGATGACTTCAGCATCAGCCATTGCCTGCTTGAATACTTCGTCGTAGCTGACCGGCTCGGCCTTCAGGAAATTGACCAGTACGAAGTTGTGATATTCCATCACTTCCTTCAACTTGGCGGCAAAGCGTTCCGGGTGGAACAGGTCATAGACACGCAAGCCGCGGCGAGCCACCTTGTCCTCGTAAGCCGGGCCAATTCCCTTGCCAGTCGTGCCGATCTTCTGATCACCCGCCTTGGCCCCTTCACGGGCACGATCAAGCGCTGAGTGATAGGACAGAATCAGCGGACATCCCGGGCTGATCTTGAGGCGGGAACGAACATCCAGCCCACCCTGCTCCAGCTCCTGTATTTCAGAGATGAGGTGGTGGACATCAAGTACGACACCGTTGCCGATATAACACTGAACGCCTTTGCGCACGATCCCGGATGGTACCAGGTTCAATTTGTACACGCGCTCATCAGCTCCCTGCCCTACAACCAGCGTATGGCCCGCGTTGTGGCCGCCCTGAAAGCGCACAACTCCTTGTGCGTTGTCTGTAAGCCAATCGACGATCTTGCCCTTGCCCTCATCGCCCCATTGGGTTCCGACTACCACGACATTCTTTGCCATATCCCTGATATCCCCGATCAATCCTTATTGATTGCTTCAATGTTCCACTTGCCAGCAAGATCAGCCAGACGGCGATCACAGCGAGGCCCTTCCGGTACAGGCTGCCCTGGCAGTTGCTCGACAACAACTTCGCCCAGTGCACGAAGTTCAGAAATTTTTGCTGCAAGAAGGCTGTTGCCCCCAGCGTAAGGCGCCAGAATCGCACCTTTCGCCTCTTCCGGGGTGGCCAGTTGTGCAATCAGGCGCAGATCCATAGAGAAACCCGTTGCTGCCCGATCCCGGCCAAAATCCTTGCCAACGCCATCGTATCGACCACCGAGGGCAACAGCCGCAGCAGACCCCGGATGATAGGCCGCAAACACCACGCCATTGTGATAATGGTAGCCACGCAAATCCGACAAATCGAAGGAAAGCGGCAATTCCGGCATAGTTTCAGCAAGTTGCTGCAAGGCCTTCAATGCCTCAGCAATTGCCGGCAAGGCGGGCAACTCCGCCGCTGCTCTGAGCAATACTTCGGCGCCACCATAAAGGGCTGGCAACCTGACAAAAGACGAGCGATACGGCTCCGGCAAACACGCACAGTAATCGTTCAGGCCCGGCACATCCTTGGTCTGCAACAAGGAAAGCACCGTTTCCAGGGCTGGCTGGTCAAGCCCCGCTGCTTCAGCGAGAGAACGAAAGATGCCAACGTGGCCCAGATCAATCCGCGATGCTTCGGCGCCCACTGATTGCAGCGATGCAGCCATCAGCCGGATGATTTCCAGATCAGCCTCATTGCCCGTATGCCCATACAACTCGGCACCCAGCTGAATGGGCTCACGGCTGGCGCTGATGGTTGCCGGCATAGTGTGCAGGACGCTGTCGCAGTAACAGAGTCGTGTCAGCCCCTGGCGATTAAGCAGGTGCGCATCGATGCGGGCCACCTGGGGTGTCATGTCGGCACGCACGCCTAGCGTCCGGCCGGAAACCTGGTCGACCAGCTTGAAGGTACGCAGGCGAAGATCGTGCCCGGACCCCGTCAGCAGGGAATCGAGATACTCGATCAGCGGCGGCATGACCAGTTCATAGCCATGCACACGGAAAAGATCGAGCAGCGCCCGGCGTTGCCTTTCGATACGTGCCGCTTCAAGCGGCAACGCATCAGCCAGATATTCGGGAAGCAACCAGTTCATCTGAAAATCATGATCAAAATTAGGCCTACCAGCATTGAGGTCAGGCCAAAGAAGCGAATCTGGCCATCTGTCATCGCGATCAGGCGACGAAAGGTTTCACGCCAGGCTTTTGGGGCAATGAAGGGCACCAGGCCTTCCAGCACCAGCATCAGTGCAAAGGCCATGAGCAGGGTTTCTGTCATTTTCCGGTCTTGTCGCCACCGCGGCCCTGGCTCTTCAGATACTTGAAGAAATCGGAATTGGGTTCGACGACGATAATGTCATTCTTCGAACGGAAACTGGAACGATACGCCTCAAGGCTGCGATAGAACGCATAGAACTCGGGATTCACACCAAAAGCCTGGGCATAGATTGATGCCGCCTTGGCATCGCCTTCACCCTTGATCTTTTGTGCATCACGATAGGCCTCGGCAACAATGACTTCTCGCTGCTTGTCGGCATCGGCACGAATCTTTTCCGCTTCGGCAAAACCTTGCGAACGAAGCTCGTTGGCAACGCGCTTACGTTCGGCTTCCATACGGCGATAGACGGACTCACTGACTTCGCTGGGCAGATCCACACGCTTGATCCGCACGTCGACAATCTGCACCCCGATCTTGCGCGAATCGAGATCGGCCTTGGCGCGCATTTCGTCCATGATCTTGTCACGCTCACCGGACACGACGTCATGTACGGTACGTTTGCCGAATTCCTCACGCAAGCTGGCGTTCACCGTCTGCGAAAGACGCGTACGGGCGCGGGCCTCATCGCCCTGAACCGAGATGTAGTAGAGCTTCGGATCAACGATCCGCCACTTGACAAAAGAATCGACCAGAACGTTCTTCTTCTCGGAAGTAATGAAGCGCTCGGGCTCGTTGCTGTCCATGGTCAGGATACGACGATCGAAATAACGCACGTTCTGAATCATCGGCCATTTGAAGTTGAGGCCCGGCTCGGAAATGACTTCCTTCACCTCGCCCAACTGGAAAACAATGGCAAATTGCCGCTGATCAACCGTAAAGATCGACAAGCTCAGAATCACCAGCAACGCGCCGAATGTTGCGGCGACAAACGAAAGGTTGTTTTTCATTAACGGTACTCCCGATCACGCGAACCAAGTGTGTCGCGATCACGCGGATTTGATGAATACGAGCCACGTCCGACCTGTGGAACACTTTCCACCTGTGGCGGAACGTCATGGGAAACAGCTGGCCCCGGGCTACGTGGTGCAATGGCAGAGTCGGTATTTGTGGCAACCGCCGGCAGAGCACCAGCAGCACCCATCAATTTATCCAGCGGCAGGTAAAGCAGATTGCCCTGCCCCTTGGCATCAACCATGACCTTGCTGGTATTCGAATAGATGGTCTGCATCGTATCCAGATACATGCGCTGACGTGTCACTTCAGGCGCTTTGGCATACTCGCCCTGAATCTGGCGGAAACGGGAAGCATCACCCTCTGCGGTAGAGATCATGCGCGCCTTGTAGCCTTCAGCCTCCTGCCCCAGACGAGCCGACGTACCCTGCGCCTTCGGAATCACGTCATTGGCATAGGCCTGGCCTTCATTCTTCTGCCGCTCCCTATCCTGACCTGCCTTGACCGCATCATCAAACGCAGCCTGCACCTGCTCAGGCGGCTGGGCGTTCTGCATGGTGACCTTGGAAATCAGAATGCCGGTTTTGTAACGGTCAAGGATTTCCTGCATCAGGCTGGAAGCAGTTGCAGCGACCTGTTCACGACCCTCGTAAAGAACGAAATCCATACGGCTCTTGCCGACGATTTCGCGGATCGCTGTTTCAGCAACCTGCAGCACGGCATCATCGGGATGACGGTTCTGGAAAACGTATTCGACCGGATCCTTGAGCACGTATTGCACGGCAAACTGGATATTGATGATGTTTTCATCATCCGTCAGCATCAGCGCTTCCTTGAGCACCTTGTTCCGCTCGCTGCCCCGGTACCCGACCTCGACAGTACGAACGCCAGTCAGGTTTACCAGTTCGTGCGACTGAATCGGGTACGGCAAACGCCAATTCAGACCAGGCTCGGTCGTCTGCTTGAACTTACCGAACTGCAACACAACGCCACGTTGTGCGGCATCAACGATGTAAATACCGCTGGCCAGCCAGACGATCAACAACAAGACCACCAGCAAGCCGATACCACCACCGAGAAATTTGGGGTTGAACTCAACAGGGGGGCGGCCACCACCATCGTTGCCGCCATTGTTCCCGCCACCCTTCTTGTTGAGCATGCCGGAAAGCTTGCGATTGAAATCACGCCAGAGCTCTTCGAGGTCGGGCGGCCCCTGGTTTGGTCGCTTGCCGCCACCGTTCTTGCCATTATCGCCGCTGCCGCGATTGCCCCACTGAGGGTCATTCAATGACATGAGTAGTCCAAAAGTTGAAATCATTGGGGGGTGCCTGTGTCGTTCAAGGATTCACGAATTATCGGGGATTGCTCTACGGATGGCCGCGCACGCTGGGCTTCGAGCCTTTGCGCTTTTTCCACGGCTTGCTCAGCAAGGGCCTGGCGCAAAAGAGGCAAGCCTTCACCGCTTGCAGCACTGACACGAACGCGGCAAATTCTACCATATTCGTCACGCTCAGCCGCCGCGGGCAAGCCCGTCAGATCCTGTTTATTCAGAACCGTAATCTGCGGTACATCCAGCGCGCCAATTTCTGCCAGCACCTTGCTTACCTCGGACATCTGATCATCACGTGCCGGATTGGCTGCATCAACGACATGCAGCAGCAAATCCGCTTCTGCAGTTGCCTCCAAGGTGGCATGAAAGGCGGCGACGAGTTCATGGGGCAAGTCACGAATGAAACCGACGGTATCCGATATGACGATATGGCCTGCATTTTCCAGCCAGAGTTTGCGCGAAGTCGTATCCAATGTTGCAAAGAGCTTGTCGGCGGCATAGACACCGGCATGCGTCAGCGCATTGAAAAGGGTTGATTTACCTGCATTAGTGTAGCCAACGAGCGAAACGTTCAATACATCACCCCGACTGCGCGCCTTGCGTTGCACGCCTCGCTGCCGCTCCAGCTTGACCAGCCGATCCTTCAGCAATTTGACGCGATTGCCGAGCAGGCGACGATCGGTTTCCAGCTGTTTTTCGCCAGGGCCGCGCAAACCGATACCCCCCTTCTGCCGTTCAAGGTGAGTCCAGCCGCGCACCAGCCTGGTGGCAAGATGTTCCAGTTGTGCCAGCTCAACCTGCAACTTTCCCTCGGCACTTTGTGCACGCAGGGCAAAAATATCGAGGATCAGGCTGGTTCGATCGACTACGCGGCACTTCAGCTCACGCTCAAGATTTCGCTCCTGGGCAGGTGAAAGTCCGTGGTTGAAAATGACAAGGCCGGCATCGGACGCAGCCAGTGTTGCTGCAATTTCCTGAACTTTGCCTTTTCCGGCAAAAGTGGCTGGATCAGGGCTGTTGCGCCGCCCGAAAACGACGCTACAAACCTCGGCACCAGCAGATTCGGCAAGCAGCCGGACTTCTTCGACCTGTTCGTCGATATCGTCACGGCCGAAATCGAGCTGAACGATGACCGCACGCTCACCTGCGCTCGGACGTTCAAGCATGGATGGGGATTTTCAGAATGCAAACGGCCCGTCGTTGATACGACAGGCCGCTGACGGCAATTGAATCAACCAGCACTTGCGCAGCACTTTGCTGCGCAAGGACAACGTGGCCTATCACTCGTTACCGGTTTCCTGCGAAATGATTACCGGACGGGCAGGAACCACGGTCGAGATTGCGTGCTTGTAAACCATCTGGGTCACGGTATTCTTGAGCAGCACGACATACTGGTCGAAAGACTCCACCTGCCCTTGCAGCTTGATCCCGTTCACCAGATAGATCGAAACGGGAACGTGCTCACGGCGAAGGGTATTGAGGAACGGGTCTTGTAAAAGTTGCCCTTTGTTGCTCATGGTTGTAACTCCATGTTGGTATGGTTATGGAAGTCGGAGATTATCGGAAAAACCGATGAAAAGCCAACAGTTTGGTGAAATCGCCTATCCGCATCAGGTCGGCCGCGAACTCTTGGGGCCGCGTTTTGATCCGGGTTTATCCACCTTGAACTCGGCCTTTGCCGCATAGGGGTTTTCTGAGGTGTTGAATTGAATGCGCAAGGGCGTTCCCTGCAGCTTGAATACTTCGCGGAAGGTATGTTCGAGATAGCGTCGATAGCTTTCTGAAACATTGTTCAAAGCATTGCCATGGATAACGATCAGCGGTGGATTCATGCCGCCCTGATGGGCGTAGCGCATTTTCGGGCGAAAAGCGCCATGGCGCGGTGGTGATTGCCGGGTCACGGCATCCAGCAATGCCCGGGTCAGCTTGGGCGTTGGCAGCTTCGCCATGGCGGCAGCGTAGGCACCATCCACAGAACGAAAAAGACCATCCAGCCCCTGCCCGTGAAGCGCAGAAATATAGTGAAACCGGGCGAAATCCAGGAATTTCAGTTTGCGTTCGAGCATTTGCTTGACCTGCTCTCGGGCATAGCTTTCCATGCCATCCCATTTATTCACCGCCACCACCAAGGCTCGCCCGGACTCCTGCGCAAAACCGGCAATGTGCGCATCCTGATCGGAGATATCCTGCTGTGCATCCAGCACCAGTATGACCACGTTGGCATCTTCGATCGATTGCAAGGTCTTGATCACCGAGAATTTTTCAATGGTCTCGAAAACCTTGCCTCTACGGCGCAATCCGGCAGTATCAATCAGCGTGTATTTTTTCCCGCGTCGTTCGAAATCAACGTAGATAGCGTCACGGGTGGTTCCCGGCATGTCAAAGGCGATCACCCGCTCTTCACCCAGCAAGGCATTGATCAATGTGCTTTTCCCGACGTTCGGGCGGCCGGCAATGGCCACCTTGATAACGCCATCGTCCATGTCGTCCTCATCCGGTTCCGGATAGGATTCCATGACGAATTCGATCAGCTGACGCACGCCCTCGCCATGGCTGGCCGAGATGCTGTATGGCTGTCCGAGTCCAAGTTCGTGAAAATCGGCAGTGACGATTCCTCGATCGAGGCCTTCTGCCTTATTCACCGTCACATAGACCGGGCGATCCAGTTTGCGCAGTTTGTTGGCAATTTCCTTGTCCTGGGCTGTGATGCCGGTACGCCCATCGACAACAAAAATAATGATGTCTGACTCAAGGATGGCCTGCTCGGTCTGGCGCGCCATTTCATGCATGATGCCGTCTTTGGCCAATGGCTCAAAACCACCGGTATCGACCACCAAAAATGGCTTTTTCCCAAGCTTGCCATGACCATAATGGCGGTCACGGGTCAATCCCGGAATGTCTGCAACAATGGCGTCGCGCGTCTTGGTCAGACGATTGAAGAGCGTTGATTTGCCGACGTTGGGTCGGCCGACCAGTGCAATGGTTGGTTTCACTTGGGCTCCAGCGCCACGATGGCGCCTCCACTCGTCTGCACGAGTATTTTTCTGTCCACCAGTTGCAGCGGCGCTACAACGGGGCTGCCATCAGTCGTGACACGCGCAGCAAAACCGCCATCCTCCCGGTCGAGGAAATGCACGATACCCTTTACGTCAGCAACCGCTACCAGATTGCCACGTGCAATCGGTGCTGAAAGTTGACGCAGGAACAACTTGTCCTGCTTCCAGATACTGGCGCCACTGGCCAGATCGAGGGCATGTACAGCACCTTTTTCATCACTGACGTAGAGGTAGCGGTTATCGACAGACAAACCGGACGAGCTGGACATGTCCCGCGCCCAGGCAAGACTGCCTGAGCCCAGATCAAAACAGGCGACACGTCCCTGATAGGCTACCGCACAGATCATGCGGCCAGCCAGCACCGGTGCGGCGGTAATGTCTGCCACCCGGTCGAGTTCTGTTGTCCCCTTGGGAACGGCAACGGCACCTTCCCAAGCCGGCGCACCGTTATTGACAGTCACAGCGACCAGTTTCCCACCGGGGAAACCGACGAAGACATAATTATTGTCGATCAACGGTGCCGCAAAGCTGCGCAGCGACAATGGCGGTGTCTGACGCTGATACACCCACTTGCGCTTGCCATCATTGGGGTCGAATGCGAACAGGCGGTTATCGCCACTGCGCACCACCACCAGCTTGCCATCTACGGCGGGTGCCGCCAGTACCTCGCTGGTTACTCTGGTTTTCCAGAGCTCCTTGCCGTCACTGGCATCAAAAGCCAGGATATCGCCCTTGGGCGAACCGACCACGACCCGCCGGCCATCGGAACCAACACCACCAGACAGGGGAACACCAGCATTGACCTTCCACTTGACGACGCCGCCTTCGATGCGTGCCACATCCCCCTTGCCACCGGCGACGAAAACCGCATCGCCAACAACAGCTGGCGTAAAGACATAATCACCGGATTTACTGACACTTTCACGCCAGGCCACCCCGACTTCTGCAGTCGGCTTGATCGGCAGCAGTTCGGCCATTTTCGGCCCGGATGAAGCAAACGGATTGAGCGAGTCAAAGGTTGAACAGCCAGTCGCAGCCAGCGCCAGCAAGCTCAGCAACAAACCACGCTTCACTTCACTTCTCCAAGCGAGTCAAGCTTTTGCTGAACCATTTCACGATAAGGAGCATTCAGCTCACGAGCCTGCATGCTGTTCTGATCCTTGGCGTTCTTTGTCGAATCGGCAAGCTTGGCAAGTACCGCCTTATAGGCTTCCGCTGCTTCAGACTTCTTGCCTTGCGCAGCAAGAATATCGCCGCGCAAATCAGAAAAACGCCCATCAAAACCTGAGCTATGGTTTGCTGAAAGCACTTTCAGTGCTTCGTCATAGGCTTTTTCGTCAAACAGAACTGCGGCCAGACGCAAACGGGCGACATCACGGATTTCATTAGTGCCATTCTCTGCAGCCCAAGTCAGTTGAGCCTTTGCACTTTTCAGATCGCCAGCATCATGCAATGCCTTCGCGGCGGTCAGCGCCCCCAAAGGAGCATAGGCAGAACCACCGAATTTCTCTACGAGTTCGCCTGCAGCAGACTTGGTCTTCTGGGTATCCTTTTCGATAACAGCGCGTTGCAATACGCCATAGACACTGGACGCCTGCGTCGCCTGCTTGTTCTGGTACCAATTCCAGCCTTGCCAGGCGAGTATGCCAACCGATGCGGCTACCACGATCCCGGTGACCAGATTGCCATTCTGTTTCCACCAGGCCTTGATTTCAGCCAGTTGTTCCTGTTCTTCCAGATCGTAGGCGGCCATTACGCTTCTTCCTCTTCATCGCAGTCCAACATTGTGTTCATGATCGCATCGGCAAGATCATCAATCTTGACGCGCTTTTGTTCATCACCTTCGTCACGCATGGGCTTCAGGCTCACTTCACCGGCAGCCACCTCATCGTCACCAATGATCACGGCAAACATCGCACCCGAGCTATCGGCCTTTTTCATCTGGCTCTTGAATGAGCCACCGCCGCAGTGCAGAACAACGTCTACACCATTGTCACGCAAACCTTCTGCCACACGGAAAGCCATGCGTGCAGCAGCTTCTCCCTGATGCACCACATAAACATCAGTACCTGCCGGCAGAGGCTCACCGCCTGCATCGCGGATCAGCGATACGAGACGCTCGACACCCATGGCAAATCCGCAAGCCGGTGCAGGCTTGCCGCCCAACTGACCAATCAGGCCATCATAACGCCCGCCAGCACAAACCGTTCCTTGCGCGCCCAAACGATCGGTAACCCACTCGAAGACGGTGAGATTGTAGTAATCCAGACCACGCACCAGTCTCGGGTTGATCTCGAACGGCAAGCCGGCATCGCGCAACACCTGCTGTACGGCATTGAAGTGTTCCAGAGACGCCTCGCCGAGGAAATCAATCAACTTCGGCGCACCAAGAATGATCGGCTGCATTGCCGGATTCTTCGAATCAAGGATGCGTAGTGGATTGGTATGAAGCCGACGCTTGGCATCCTCGTCCAGCACATCCTGATGCTGCTCGAAATAGGCAATCAATTCGGCGCGGTGACGTGCCCTTTCTTCAGGCTGACCGAGCGTATTCAACTGCAGCTTGATCCCCTCCAGCCCCAGGTCATCCCACAGGCGAGCCCCCATCAGGATCATCTCGGCATCGATATCGGGCCCGGAAAATCCGAGCGCTTCGACCCCCACTTGATGAAACTGGCGATAGCGCCCTTTCTGCGGTCGCTCATGGCGGAACATCTGCCCTATGTAATAGAGCCGCTGCGGCTGCTGGGCAATCAGGTTGTGCTGAATGACGGCACGCACACAACCTGCAGTCCCCTCCGGGCGCAGGGTGAGCAATTCACCATTAAGGCTGTCGACGAAGGAATACATCTCCTTTTCGACAATATCGGTCACTTCACCGATGGCACGCTTGAACAGCGGCGTAGGCTCGACAATCGGCATGCGGATCGGGCGATAACCATAGCTTTTCAGCCAGGAGCGCACCGCTTCCTCAAACAATTCCCAGAATTCTGCTTCGCCGGGGAGAACATCCGGCATCCCGCGAATGCCCTGCAGCTTTGCCTGAATCGTGTTGCTCATGATACGGACTGATTCTTTCTTTGATAGGTGCGTGCCACGTAGTTGTCCACGATGGCAGTAAATTCGGCAGCAATGTTGTCACCGCGCAAGGTCACTGTTTTCTCTCCGTCTTCGAAGACGGGGGCGGCAGGCACTTCGCCAGTACCGGGCAGGGAGATGCCGATATTGGCATGCTTGGACTCTCCCGGCCCATTGACGATGCACCCCATCACTGCCAGCGTCAGATTTTCCACGCCGTCGTATTGGCCGCGCCACTCGGGCATCTTGCCGCGAACATGCTCTTGTATGCTCTGTGCCAGTTCCTGAAAGAAGGTGCTGGTTGTCCGGCCGCAGCCGGGACATGCGGTCACCATCGGGGTAAACGCCCGGAGTCCCATGGTCTGCAGGATTTCCTGGGCAACAATGACTTCCTGCGTGCGCTTGCCACCAGGTTCCGGTGTCAAGGAAACGCGGATGGTATCGCCAATCCCTTCCTGCAGGACAACGCCCATCGCAGCGGTCGAAGCCACGATTCCCTTGGAACCCATGCCAGCTTCGGTCAACCCGAGATGGAGCGCGTAATCAGAACGGTTCGACAACTCGCGGTAGATGGCGATCAGATCCTGCACGCCCGAGACCTTGCACGAGAGAATGATCTTGTCCGCACCCAAACCGAGTTCGACCGCCTTATCGGCCGACTCCAGTGCCGACGTCACCATGGCCATGCGCATCATCTGGACCGAATCGAGCGGTTCCGGGCTTTTTGCGTTTTCGTCCATCAGACGCGCCAACAAGCTCTGGTCAAGACTGCCCCAATTGACCCCGATGCGAACCGGCTTGTCGTAGCGGCAGGCCAACTCGATCATCTGTGCAAACTGCTCGTCCTTTTTCTTGCCGAAGCCGACGTTGCCAGGGTTGATCCGGTATTTGGCCAGGGCTTCGGCACAGGCAGGATGTTCCTGCAGCAAGCGGTGTCCGTTGTAGTGGAAATCCCCGATCAGCGGCACATCAACCTGCATCCGCGCCAGATGGTCACGGATCTTCGGAACGGCTGCTGCAGCCTCAGGTGTATTGACAGTAATCCGCACCAGTTCGGATCCTGCGCGCGCCAGCTCTGCGCACTGCACTGCGGTACCGATCACATCGACTGTATCGGTATTGGTCATCGACTGAACCACCACAGGTGCTCCACCACCGATCACCACCGAACCGATACGCACCGCCTGCGTTACACGGCGTTTAATACCATTTTCCATGTCATTCCACCGTGACGCGCGCCACATCATCCTTGGAACGGGGCTGCAATTCGATATTGCGCCCCTTGTATTGAACCTTCACATGCGCGGCATTGCCCACCACAAGAAAAAAAGGAGGGCGCCCCTCGACTTCACGTTCGGTTCCCGCATCGTTCAACTGTGAAAAGACCAGTTGCCCGGTGCCATCACGAACCTCGACCCAGGATGGCTGAGAAAAGCTGAATTTCAAATTCTTTCCAGTCACGACGGCTGGCGCGCTTGCCACTGTCGGTATTGTCGTATCGGAACTCGCCACGGCAGGAACCGCCGCGACAACAACATTGCCTGCCCCAGTGTCGGTAGCCGGTGCAGCGGCATCGGCTACCGGAGGCACATTGCCTGCCGGCGCATTGAGCACAGTGTTATCCGGCGGAAATATTGGGGCGGTTGCAGGAGCTTCCACCTGCGGCACTTCGCGAGGCTTCGACTGCCAGATATCGGCTGGCACAACAAAATAGGCAACGACCGCCACAGCAATCAGCACCATCCCGGCCAGCACTGTAGCGTAATCGCGACGTTGCACCTTGCCGCTATCCGGCATGACTGCCGTGGCATTTTGTGGCAAGTCGAGACGCGGCACTTCCTGCGAAGGAGCATCAAGGTCTGCGAGCAGTGGAACCGGGTCAATTTGCAGCACGCGCGCATAATTGCGGACAAAACCACGGATGAAGGTCGTACCTGGCAGCCTGGCCCAGTCACCGGCCTCAAGTGCCTCCACCTGGCGTCGGGAAAGCTTCAGGGTAGCGGCTATCGTTTCCACATCGAGCGCCAGCGCTTCCCGCGCAGCGCGCAGACGCTCACCAACACCTGGCGGCACCACCGGAGTTTCAGCTGCTTGCGCCTCCTCTGTGACAAGCACCTCCTCCTGATCACTTCCTGCTTGCATATCGCTCATTCGTAATTTCCCTTGAGCAGTTCTTCATATTCCTTGGATGTCGGAAACGAACGACGCAATTGGTTCGTGTAACGCATCTCGACATCACGGTCACCCAGCTTGCGTTCGATACGAATCGCCAGCCAGAGCACCTCGGCATTGGGCTCAACTTTCCGGATCACGGATGATATTTCCGTGCGCGCCTGTTCGAAACGCCCTGTCTTGAAATAGAGCTCTGCCATTCGCAAGGCAGCCACCGGGCTGCCATTGGTCACCCGGTAAGCCTTGGTCAGATATTCCTCGCTGACAGCATAATCACCCATGCTCATGGCGCACTGGCCAGCATTCAGATAGGCACGATCCGGCGTTTGGTACAGGCGATTCTTCAGGGCACGCTCGAACTGTGGCATCCCCTCCTTCTGTTTGCCGATCTGGCAGAGGAACCAGCCATAATTGTTGGCGATCTCGGGGTCATCCGGTGCATATTTCAATGCGTTCTGAAAGTTGTCTTCAGCGTGCTGCGGTTCCTTGAGAAAGTAGTGAACCAGCGCACGCATGCTATAGGCAGGCGCATAGGTCGGATCAATATAAATCGCGATCGTCAATTCCTCCATCGCGACGGGGATATTCTTGTCCTGATAGTAAAGCGCACCCAGTTCGGTATGTATCTTGGCTCGGCTGCGCGGATCCTTCGGCACATTTTCCCGGGGACTGTTCAGATTCCCCCCTTGCTGCTGGTTTTGTGCCATTGCCGGATGGAATGCAAGCCCCATGCACAGCAACAAAAGAATACGAAGAAATGGAGTGATCATGATCTGGCCTCAATAACATCAATGATGCGCCGGTTGGTCCGGCGTGTTTTGTCCAGAACCTGCCCGGCCAACTGGCCACAGGCTGCATCAATATCATCCCCCCGGGTTTTCCGGGTTGTCGTTACGATACCGGCCTCCATCAGGATGCCGGCAAATTTACGGATCCGGTCCGTCTTCGAGCGCAGGTAAGGCGACCCGGGAAACGGGTTGAAAGGAATCAGGTTGAACTTGCAGGGCACGTCGCGGGCCAGTTGCAGCAACTGCCGGGCATGCGCATCAGAATCATTGACCTCATCAAGCATTACATATTCGAAAGTCACAAAATCGCGAGGCGCCTTTTCAAGGTAACGGCGGCAGGCAGCCATCAATTCAGCCAGTGGATATTTCTGGTTGATCGGCACCAGTTCATCACGCAGTTGATCATTCGGGGCATGCAGCGAAACAGCCAGAGCCACCGGACATTCATCACGCAAGCGATCCATCACCGGCACCAGACCGGACGTAGACACCGTGACGCGACGGCGCGACAAGCCGTAGGCATTGTCGTCCAGCATCAGCCGCAGTGCCTTCACCGTATTGTCAAAGTTCGCCAGCGGCTCGCCCATGCCCATCAGTACGACATTACTGATGATGCGATCGCCCTTGGGATCAAAGCCCAGCGCACGATTGGCCTGCCATAACTGGCCAATGATCTCGGCTACCGTCAGATTGCGATTGAACCCCTGCTTACCCGTTGAGCAGAAACTGCAGTCCAGCGCACAGCCTGCCTGTGTCGACACGCACAGTGTGCCGCGGTCGTCCTCGGGAATGAAAACGGTTTCAACCGCATTGCCACCACCAACATCGATAAGAAACTTGCGTGTACCGTCATCTGAAACACGATCCGAAACGATCGCAGGTGGCACGACAACCGCCATTTCCTTGAGCTTTTCACGCAAGCTCTTGGCCAGATCGGTCATTGCATCGAAATCATCCTGCCCGAAACGATGCATCCAGCGCAGCACCTGGCGCGCACGGAACGGTTTTTCACCGACACTTGCGAACCAGGCAGTCAGGCCTTCGGCATCAAAATCGAGCAGGTTTACAGACATTTCGGCCGATTCGACTCAGCGACCGGAATAAACGTTCATTTCCGGGAAGAAGAAGGCGATTTCGACAGCGGCAGTTTCCTGTGCATCGGAGCCATGAACCGCGTTGGCATCGATGGACTCGGCGAAATCTGCGCGAATCGTGCCTGGATCAGCTTTTTTCGGGTCGGTTGCGCCCATCAGTTCGCGGTTCTTGGCAACCGCACTTTCGCCTTCCAGCGCCTGAACCATCACCGGGCCCGAGGTCATGAACGAAACCAGATCCTTGAAGAAAGGACGCTCCTTATGCACCGCGTAGAACTTGCCAGCTTCTTCGGCCGACAGCCAGACCATCTTGGCGGCGATTACTTTCAGGCCGTTCGATTCAAAACGGGAATAGATTTTGCCAATGACATTCTTGGCAACAGCGTCAGGTTTGATGATGGACAGGGTACGTTCAATAGCCATTTTGAAGCTCCAGGGTACAAAGTGGTGGAAAAACGTTGAATTTTATCAGCTTTCCCCTACCCAGTGGCTGAAACCCCACCCCCAAAAAGAAAAACGCGGCGGGAAAACCCGCCGCGCAAATTGACTGCCATGACAACAGTCAATACCTGTTTACATCATGCCCAGCGTACGTGGCAACCACAACGAAATTTCCGGCACGTAGGTAATCACGATCAGGAAGGCCAGCATCGCATACAGCCACGGCAGCACCGCCTTGGTCATCTCGGTCATGCCGGCGCGGGTAATTCCGCTGGCAACAAAGAGGTTGAGGCCCACCGGCGGTGTAATCATGCCGATTTCCATGTTCACCGTGATGATGATGCCGAAATGTACCGGGTCAATGCCCAGGGCAATGGCTACCGGGAACAGGATAGGCGCCAGAATCAGAATGATTGACGACGGCTCCATGAAGTTACCAGCAACCAGCAGCAGGATGTTCACGATGATCAGGAAGCCGACCTGGCCGAGACCGGCAGCAACAATGGCATCAGCAATGTTTTGCGGAATCTGCTCCGAAGTAAGAATGAAGGAGAAGATAATCGCGCTGGCAATGATGAACAGCAGCATCGACGACATGTTGGCCGAATCAAGGAGCACCTTAGGAATCTGCTTGAAGGTCAAGTCCTTGTACACGAAGACGGCGATGAAGAAGGCGTAGACCGCACTCATGGCTGCAGCTTCGGTCGGCGTGAACATTCCGGAATAGATACCGCCCATCACGACAACGATCAGCATCAGCCCCCAGAAAGCCTTGCGGAAGGTCTGCCACCGCTCTTTCCAGCTTGCCGCCGGCAGGCGTGGGTAGCCACCCTTCTTGGCCTGGTACCAGGTGGTTGCACCCAAGGTCAGCGCCAGCAGGATGCCGGGAATGACGCCGGCCATGAACAGGGCGCCCACCGATGAATTGGTGGTGACCGCATACATGACCATGACGATGGACGGCGGGATCAGGATACCCAGCCCACCGGCGGACGCCACGACACCGGCAGCGAACTTCATCGGAAAGCCTTGCTTGAGCATCGCCGGAATGAGGATCGAACCGATAGCCACCACGGTCGCTGGCGAAGAACCAGATACGGCAGCGAACAAGGCACAGGCCAAAACCGAGGACATGCCCAGACCGCCGGTCAGGTGACCGACCATCGAGGTTGCAAAATTGATCATGCGCCGGGCAACACCTCCGTGCGTCAGAAAATTGCCGGCGAGGATGAAGAACGGAATCGCCATGATTTCGAACTTCTCGATACCGGTAAACATCTTCAGCGCAATCGAGGCAATTGGCGTGTCCGTGAATACGAACATAAAGCTCAGAACAGTCAGGCCCAGGGCCACGCCTACCGGCATGCCGACAACCATCAGGATCAGCAGCAGGGCGAAAATAATCAGTGCACTCATCGCTTAACTCCCCTGCTTCTTGTCGTTGGATTTTGGCGTGCCGGGTGGCGGATGGCTCTTTTCCCACTCACGTTCGCTTTTGCCGGCATGCGCATGCTCGCGCTGCTCAGCAATTTCGATGGCCTCCCCCAAGTTCAGAACCTCACCCTCGTCCAGCCCTTCAACATGGCCGTGATCATGGGAAGGCAATTCACCGGTACCGATAAACTTGATCATCACCTGGAAAAAGCGGAAACACATCAGGGCTGAGCCAAGCGGTACGGCGGAATAAACCATCCAGGTTGGCCACTCCAGATCAGGCGTGATCGGCCCTTCGAAATGCTCCCCAGGTGACATGCCAAAGGCAGTCAGTGTGTAGTACGCCATCCCGTTTTCCCAGACGAAAGTGGCACCAAACACAGCAATCACCAGCGAGAACAGGATGCCGCAGGCCAGACCCAGAATAATCATGGCTGCGCGTTTTTTTTCTTCCAGATTGTTGATCAGCAGATCAACGCCAACGTGGATACCGGTGCGCACACCATAAGCCGCGCCAAATTTCGCCATCCACACAAAAAGAATGATGCTGAATTCCTGGGCCCAGCCCAGATCCCTTGCCAGCAGCCAGTCCTGAACCCCCGGAATGGCGAAGCCCGAACCATAGCGATGCACCACGGAGACAAAGATGACAATGGTTGCCACCGCCATCAATGAACCAATGATCACCTCTTCCAGGCGGTCAATAATTTTCAGGAACATTACCCTCTCCTCGCAAAAACGCCCGCTGCAGGGTGAATCAGCAGCGGGCGCTTCGAAGCATTTTTATCAGAGCTTGGACGGATCGAAACCGGTTTCTTTGTAGAAGGCGTCGATCGTTTCCTTACCGATACGGGAAGCCATATCAGAGTGGGTCTTGACCAGAACCTTCTTCAATTCGGCACGCTCAGCAGCGGTCGGCGTATGGATTTCGGTCTTGCCGGAAGCCTTGACCTTGGCCAGTGCTTCGTCGTTCTCGGCCTTGGCGATCTTGTTGGCGTACTCGGTAGCTTCTTTCATTGCCTGCTCAAGCTGACCACGGACATCTGCCGGCAGACCATCCCAGAACTTCTTGTTGGTGATGACGGCATAACCCAGATAACCGTGTTCCGTCAGCGACATGTGCTTCTGGACTTCGAACATTTTCTGTGTATAGAGGTTCGAATGCGGGTTCTCGGTACCATCAACCACGCCGGTCTGCAGCGCCTGATAAACCTCCGAGAATGCCATCATCTGCGGCAGCGAGCCCAGGTTGCGCATCTGCGACTCAAGCACCTTGGATGACTGAATACGCATCTTCAAGCCCTTGAAGTCAGCCGGCGTCTTCAGCGGCTTGTTGGCCGAGAAAGACTTGAAACCGTTATCCCAGAAGGCCAGACCCTTGATACCCTTCGGCTCCAGCTTGGCCAGCAACGAAGCACCCAGCGGGCCCGTCGTGACCTTGTGCAATTCATTGGCGTTATCAAAAATATACGGCAGATCGAAAGCTTCGAATTCCTTCACGCCAAGCGGGCCAAATTTGGCCAGTGACGGAGCCAGCATCTGCACAGCGCCCAATTGCAGCGCCTCCATCTCTTCCTTGTCCTTGTACAGGGTGGAGTTGGCGTAGACTTCAACCTTGACCTTGTCTTTGGTCAATTCAGCAGCACGCTTGGCAAAAAAATCCGAAGCCTTGCCCTTGGGGGTGTCCTGCGACACAACGTGGCTGAACTTGATGACGATCGGCTGCTGGGCAAAGGCACCGAAAGAAATGGTGCTGGCAACCAGTGCTGCAGCGAGTGCGGTTAGTTTCATATGATCTCCTCCAGAATTTGCAAAAAGACGGGACAGACTCCCGGCTGCACGCAGTATCACAAATCAGGAGCCGTATCTGAATTGTGGATATCCACAACCCATGCAATACAAAGGCGTTGTCTCTGCGAGGTAACATAGGCGCATGAAACGTATCATGCGCCCCCTGCGCGAAACCACTCCCCCATGGTCAAGCTGGTATCTGACCATGCCCAAGCTTGCTGTCAGCCTGCTGGTCATTCTGCTGGTGGTGCTGCTATGGCTGCTGCAGAACAATGAGAAGGAAGAGCAGCGCGCCACCCTGATTGCCGATGTCCTGTGGCTGGAGCAGAGCATCCACTTCCATGTCCTGAGCAATGTCGAGCAACTGCAACAGCTATCACTCGACCTGGCCAAGGATGAAACACCCGAAAAATTGTTCGACACCCGTGCCCGCCACTTGATCCGTACCAATTCCGAGTTGGCCCAGATTGCCTGGCTGGATAACGACGGCGTGATGCGTGCGGCACTTCCCAACCACATTTCTCCCCGTCAGGAAGTGACCAACACAAGGGACACCCGGGAGGAGCTTGCTGAACTGGCGAGAAAACTCGGGAAACCGGTTTTTTCACGCACATTCACCAGCCTGAAGGATTCGTTTTTCGAGCTTTATGTACCGGTTTATAACGGCAACAGACTCGCTGGCATTCTGGTTGCCACACATTCGCTGGCCGGCCAGATCAACCAGATTGTTCCCTGGTGGTTCACCGAAAAGTATCAGCTGCAGATCATAGATGACGACGGCAGGATTCTCGCCAGCAAATCAAAGTTGAACCCCGGGCGCTCTACCATTTCCCATCAGGTTGCGCTGGACCCCCCCGGCTACGGCGTATCCATGCTGGTCACGGTGAATCGTGCTTCATCCAGCGCCGTGCAATCGCTGATCATGACGCTCATTATCCTGCTGGCCGTCGCGGTTTTCTGGAGCCTGTGGGCAATGCGCGGCCTCATGCGAAGGCGGCTGGCAGCAGAACAGGCGTTACGCACGGAGCATGCATTCCGCAAAGCAATGGAAGATTCCCTGACCATCGGCATGCGTGCCCGCGACCGTGAAGGGCGTATCACCTATGTCAACCCGGCTTTCTGCGAGATGACGGGATTCGTTCCAGCAGACCTGATCGGCGCACTCCCCCCCTACCCCTACTGGAATCCAGACGACCAGGAACGTACGCAGCAGCTACACAACAAGGTACTTGATGGACAAGCCCCCCGTGAAGGTTTCGAACTCCGCTTCCGGCGCAAGAATGGCGAGCATTTCGATGCACTGGTCTATGAAGCACCACTGATTGATGCGGACGGTCAGCACACAGGCTGGATGGGCTCCGTGCTTGATATTACGGAGCGCAAGCAGGCGGAAGAACTGGCCCGGCAGCAGGAAGAAAAGTTACAGATCACCTCCCGTCTCGTCACCATGGGCGAAATGGCCTCAACGCTGGCGCATGAGCTGAACCAGCCGCTTTCCGCCATTTCCAGCTACAACACGGGCTGCATCAACAAACTTGATTCGGGAAATTATTCTGCCAACGAGCTGCGCGGTGCCATGGAAAAACTGGGAGTTCAAGCGCAGCGAGCCGGCAAGATCATCCGACGGGTTCATGACTTCGTACGAAAAAGCGAACCCAAGCTGGCCGAATGTGACCTGGCGGAAATCGTCGACGATGCTATCGGCTTCATCGAGCATTTTGCCCAGAAGCGGCTGGTTCGTATCGAAAGACAGATTCCGGGCTGGCGACAGCCCCTGCTTGCCGATCAGGTGATGATCGAGCAGGTACTGCTCAACCTGATGCGCAATGCCATCGAAGCCATGAACGACAAGCCGCCGCAGGATCGTTTGCTCAGCATTCAGCTCATCCAGCATGAACGGCAGATCGAAGTCCGGGTGATTGATCGGGGCAGCGGCATAGCCGCCGAGATCCAGGAACGCCTGTTCACGCCATTTTTCTCGACAAAGCCGGACGGAATGGGCATGGGCCTCAATATCTGCCGCTCGATCATCGAATTTCACAAAGGACGCCTCTGGGTAGAAAACAACCCGGCTGGCGGTACGATCTTTGTCTTCACCCTGCCGCTACTTGCACCATGACACAACACGTATACTTGGTTGATGACGATGAGGCGATCCGGGATTCCCTCGGCTGGCTGCTGCAATCACGCAATCTTAATTGTCAGGCTTATGCCTCTGCCGAATCCTTTCTCGATGCCTGGCAAATGGAGATGACCGGGTGCCTCCTGCTCGACATCCGCATGAAAGGGATGAGTGGCCTGGAATTGTTTGATCGCCTGCTTGAACTGAACAACCCGCTCCCGGTCATATTTCTTACCGGGCACGGCGATGTGCCGATGGCGGTTGGTGCACTGAAAAAAGGGGCTTTTGATTTCGTTGAAAAGCCTTTTGACGATAACGAACTGGTCAATCGGGTGCTGGAAGCCATGCAACTCGACCAGAACCGACGGGCAGTTGCAGCAAGCAGTGACAGCCTGAACAGCCTGATTGAGAAGCTGACCACCCGGGAGCGGCAAGTGATGGAACTCATTCTCGCTGGCAAATTCAACAAGGTGATCGCCGATGAACTCAGCATCAGCATGCGCACTGTTGAAGTGCACCGGGCCAACCTGTTTGAAAAAATGGGGGTCAGGACTGCTGTTGAACTTTCACAACTGATGAGTGTGCGGACCGGTGCGGGAATCAACAACCATGGCTGATACTGGCAAAGGGGGCATCTCGTCACCAGCTGCTGACAGCAGCGATATTGATACAGCGTTCAGCAAAGGCTTATTGAACGCCTTGCTGCAGGCCGATACCGGTTTGCTGATCATGTCGATCGACATGCAGCACATCATTCGTCACTGCAACGAACTGGCCATGCGCATGCTGGCACCCAGTATCGGCCAGGTCATTGGCCGTTCGGTCGTTGATATTCACGAGCAGCTTGGCGTCGACAATAAACGGTTTTTCGCAGGCCTGAAAAAGGCGCAGGCTCAAGGTGAATATCGGTTTGAACAGAAAATCGAGGCGGAAGATGGAACGCATCATCTTGAATCCCGGATTATTCCACTCACCGAAACCAACGGAGAAACCACTGGCTATTTGTTCGTTTCGTCTGACCTGAAAGCACTGAAGCAGGCAGAGCGCATGCAGCGCCTGCTCGGCAAAGCGGTGGATCAAAGCCCGGTCGCAGTAATCATTACCGATACACTCGGCATTACCCAGTACGTCAATGAACGTTTCACCCTGAATACGGGCTACACCGCTGATGATGTGATTGGCAAGCGTGCCGGCTATCAGCGCTCCGGACAAACCCCGACTGAGGTTTATGACGGACTCTGGCAAACCATCAGTGCCGGCCGCGAGTGGCGTGGCGAACTGCTCAACCGACGGAAGAGTGGCGAACTGTACTGGGATGCCGTGCGCATTGTCCCCCTCGCCAACACTGCGGGCAAAATCACGCATTACCTGAGCATTCAGGAAGATATCTCGCAACGGAAGAAGGACGAGGAAACCATTCGTCTCTGGGCGACTGTGTTTGAAAACAGTGGTGAAGCAGTGGTGATTACAGACCGGGACAACCGGATCGTATCGGTCAACCAGGCGTTTACCGACATCACTGGCTACGCCCCCGGCGAGGTCATCGGGCAAAACCCGGCCAAGTTCAGTTCCGGCCGTCACGACCCTGATTTTTTCAAGGAAATGTGGCGCCGGCTCAATAGCTATGGCCATTGGCAAGGGGAAATCTGGGATCGCCGGAAAAGCGGTGAGGTTTATCCGAAATGGCTGGGCATCTCCGCTGTTCGCGACGGAAACGACTGTGTGACCCACTACGTTGCCATCTTTTCTGACATCAGTGAGCGCAAGGAAGCTCAGGAGCGCATTGAGTATCTTGCCCGCCACGACCCGTTGACCGGCCTGCCCAACCGCATGCTGCTCACTGATCGTGCAGAACAGGCACTGGCCAGTGCAGATCGGGCACGGAGCAAACTGGCTTTGCTTTTCCTCGATCTTGATCGATTCAAAACCATCAATGATTCACTCGGCCATGCCGTCGGCGACGCCCTGCTCATGGAAGTCACCGCCCGCTTGCAGGCATCGGTGCGCGAAACCGACACTATCAGCCGACTGGGCGGTGACGAATTCGTAGTCGTCGTCACCGACCTCCATGATGACGAAACCGTTGTTCATGTCGCCCGCAAGATACTCGATGTGACGCAACAACCATTTGAAATCGCCGGCCACCGGTTTTCGATCTCGGTATCCATCGGTATCACCATGTTCCCCGCCGATGGTCGCGATTTCGATACTCTGCTGAAAAAAGCCGACACGGCGATGTATCACGCCAAGGATGCAGGGCGCAGCACCTACCGCTTCTTCACCGAGCAGATGAATGTCAATGCGCTGGAGCGCCTGCTCATCCAGAATCGCCTGCAGAACGCCATCGACAAGACGGAGTTCGTACTCCACTACCAGCCACAAATTGCCTTGGGCACCGGCCGGATCATCGGCATCGAATCCTTGGTCCGCTGGCAGAACCCGGAGCTTGGGCTGGTTCCTCCCGACCGCTTCATTCCGATTGCCGAAGAGAACGGCACCATCATCGCCATCGGCGACTGGGTGCTGTACGAAGCCTGCCGGCAGGCCAAGGCATGGACCGAGGCAGGTATCGGCCCATTGCCGATGTCGGTGAACATCTCGATGCTCCAATTACAGCAGGGTGACTTTGTCGAGCGGGTGCTTGCCGTCCTCGACAAAACAGGCCACGACCCATCGCTGCTTGAACTGGAATTTACCGAATCGGTACTGATTCAGGACATTGATCGTGTGCTTGAACAGGTTCAGCGGCTAAAGGCAGCCGGCATCTCGATTGCCATTGACGATTTCGGCACCGGCTACTCCAGCCTTTCCTATCTGAAGCGCCTGGATGTCGACCGCCTGAAGATCGATCGCTCCTTTGTCCGCGACATCGGCACGGACCCCGACGACGCAGCCATTGTGCGCGCCATTACCCAGATGGCACGCAGCCTGCGCTTGAAGGTTCTCGCCGAAGGGGCCGAAACCAGCGAGCAAACCCGTTTCCTGCTTGCCGAAGGTTGTGATGAAGTCCAGGGCTTTGTCTACTCGCGGCCACTGACTGCAGACGGCTTTTTCCGACTGTACAAGGAATCCGGCGGCTTGCTCAATCGTCTGCTGTCTCGTCCCAATCAAGCACCAGACTAGGCTCTCCAGGCTCGGCCAGATAGCTCGACTCATAGCCGACACCGGCCACCCAGAGCACCTCATCGGCGCAACACAAGAGCGGCATGCGCGCACGCGTCCAGGCCGGTATCTCCTGTTCCTGCAACAATTTTTTCAGCGGTCGTCGCGGTCGTTTCGCATCGGGTTGCAGGGATTCTCCTCCCCCTCTGGTACGTAACAGCAATTCCTTGTCTTGCAGCCTGCTCAGGCTGAGCCCTCGGCCTTCCGCAGTCACGAAACGTACTTTCCCACCGGCCCAAGGCAGCGAGCTCTCTCCCTGCCATCGATGGGTATCGGCGACCATTTGATCACCGCACTTCAGTACCTGCAGTTGCCCGCGGGCAACTTGAAGCGTGCGACCGTCCACCGAAAAAGCCGGCGCTGCGTCAATCGCTGCTTCAGCCAATTGACGCAACATTTCGGCAAGAAAACGCGAGTCAGGCATGCGCAGGCCGGACTCACGCAAAAAGTGTCGGAGGAGATTGCTGCGCCTGGCAGTGGACAACTGATTGAACGGAGCCAGCAGCAATGCCTGTCCGCGAACAATAGCCTGTGCATCGCCGGCCGCGATTTCATCGGCAAGCTCAAGGCTTTCTGCCGCATGTGCAGCCGTGCGCAACAAGGCACCAGCCGGGTCAGGAAAAACACCGCCCAGCAAGGGCAACGCCTCGCGCCGCAGGAAATTCCGGCGCAGGGAATGATCGGTATTTGACTCGTCTTCGACCCATGGAATGTTGCGAGCAGTCAGCCAGGATTCGATTTCTGTACGAGAGGTAGAAAGAAAGGGACGAATCAGCCGAGCTTTCCCTCCCGGCAACACGCGTTCGTCCGGCATGGCAGCCAGGCCTTGCATGCCGGCGCCGCGCAGGAGGTTGAGCAAAACCGTTTCTGCCTGATCATCGCGATGGTGTGCCAGCGCCAGCCAGTCGGCATCACACTGCTGAAAGATGGCGTAGCGCGCCTTTCGTGCCGCGGCCTCAAGGCCATTCGCGGTCACATCCTGGATCTGAACCGGCTCGCAACGAAAAGGAACGGCAAGAGAACGGCACAGGTTGGTGCAGAAGCTGGCCCAGTCATCTGCGTTGGGTGACAAGCCATGATGCACATGCAGTGCGGAGATGTCGATTGCCAGCCCGGCCATCTGTGCGCCATGCAGGGCATGCAGCAATGCCACCGAATCCGCACCACCGGAAAGGCCGACACAGACGTGCCGGCCTGCATGCAGCCGGGCAGAAAAAAAGGCCGCGACCCGCTCGATCAGATCAGCTGGTCGCTTGTTCCTTGAAGCGGCCATAGCTCATCAGCCGCTCGAAACGGGCCGCCAGGAGTTCGTCAGTGGACAGGGCGGACAGTTGCTTGAGTGCATCCTGCAGGGCTTTTTTGAGGTTCAGTGCCATCGACTGATGATCGCGATGCGCGCCACCACAGGGCTCATTGACCACCTTGTCGATCAGGCCCAGGGTTTTCAAGCGCTGGGCAGTAATGCCCATGGTTTCTGCCGCATCTGCAGCGCGTTCAGCACTCTTCCACAGAATGGAAGCGCAGCCTTCCGGAGAAATCACCGAGTAGGTCGAATACTGCAGCATCTGGATGGTATCGCCGACTGCGATGGCCAGGGCACCACCCGACCCGCCCTCACCGATGATGGTCACGATGATCGGCACTTTGAGTTCGGTCATCACGTACAGATTCCGGCCAATGGCTTCGGACTGCCCACGCTCCTCGGCATCGATGCCGGGGTAAGCACCCGGCGTATCGACAAAGGTAAAGATCGGGATACCGAATTTTTCCGCCAGCTTCATCAGGCGCAGCGCCTTGCGATAACCCTCCGGGCGCGGCATACCGAAATTACGGAACAGTTTTTCCTTGGTATCGCGCCCCTTCTGGTGGCCAATGACCATGACCGGCTGGCCATTGAAACGGGCAAGACCGCCGACGATCGCATGATCATCGGCAAAAGAGCGGTCACCATGCAATTCATTGAAATCGGTGAAGATGCGCTCGATGTAGTCCAGCGTATAGGGACGCTGAGCATGGCGCGCCACCTGAGAAATCTGCCAGGGGGTGAGCTTGCCGTAGATGTCCTTGGTCAGTTGCGCACTTTTCTTGGAAAGGCGTCCGATCTCTTCGGAAATATCGACCGCGGAATCGTCCTGGACGAAACGCAATTCTTCGATCTTGGCTTCGAGGTCAGCAATCGGTTGCTCGAAGTCGAGGAAGCTGATTTTCATGTAAAACCTGCCGGGTTGAGACGGGGCATATTCTACCGCCAAAGGGCGTCAAACGACTGTATGACAAGCATCTCCCGGATTATGGGAGATAGCTGGCGGCGCGAACCGCGGAAATCAGTAGGCAACAGGCACTGGGTCAAGGCTGCGCCAGAGGTACCACGTTGCCACCGAACGCCAGGGACGCCAACGACCGGCCAGAGCAGCCAAGGCGCTTCGTTGCTGTTTCTCTCCGGAGAAATAGTGGATGAACACCGCTTTCTGCACGCCGAGATCATCCAGCGGAAAGACATCAGGGCGCATCAGGTTGAAGATCAGAAACATTTCAGCCGTCCAGCGACCGATGCCCCGTACATCGGTCAATTCGCCGATGATCGATTCATCATCCAGATCCTGCCAGCGTTCTGGCTGTATGCGCCCTTCGGCAAAATGTCGGGCGAGATCGACAAGATATTCCGTCTTGCGTGCTGAAAGCCCGCAGCCAGCCAGACCTGATTCCCCCTTGGCGAGCACGGCTTCAGGCGACACGCTGCCAACCACGGCTGATAATCTTGACCAGACAGCATCGGCGGCCTTTACGGAAATCTGTTGCCCGACGATGGAACGGGTCAGGGTACCGAAGGCATCGCCGCGTGAAGTCAGCGACATGCCTTGATAGCGCTCGACCAGGGCAGCCATGATCGGGTCGCCCTGGGCCAGGTCTTGTGAGGCTTGCTGCCAGTATTCAGGAGTCATGGTGAGCATTGTAACGTGTAGAATTTCTGCGCAAGATCAGGAATGCCAGCTGCGACACAGTGGCTGACAATTCAGCAAACGAAATGATGAAAGGCTGTAGCGAGAATGCAGAAGATCAGCGGGGTCATCCTCGCCGGGGGGCGCGGCCAGCGTATGGGCAGTGTCAACAAGGGCTTGCAGTTGTTTCGTGGCAAGCCGATGTCCGCCTGGGCCTGCGAACGTCTTGCCCCGCAGGTTGATGAATTATTGATCAATGCCAATCACGATATCGTGGATTATGCACGACTGGGATACCCGGTCGTCAGTGATGTCGTCACTGGCTTTGCCGGGCCACTGGCCGGGCTGCATGCAGCACTATCAGCCGCGCAGCACCCATTGCTGGCAACCGTGCCCTGTGACTCTCCTTTTTTTCCTGAGGACTTGGTCAGCCGGCTGAGCACGGCACTGACCACCGGGAATACCCGGATTGCCGTGGCCCGGACCGGTGATCAATTGCACCCGGTGTTCTGCCTGTGCCATCGGGATGCACTGAGCCACCTCACGGCGTATCTTGAGCGCGGCGAGCGCCGGTTTGAAAACTGGTTCCGCTCTCTCGCAGGCGCCGAGGTCTGTTTCGATGATCAGGCGGACGCTTTTGCCAACATCAATACCCGCGAAGAACTTGAACGCCTGAGCTGAAAGTGCGTGCAACGCGCTTCGGCCTGATTCATTCGCGCTGGTATTCGGGCTCGGCCAGTAGCCAGACGACAAATTCCGCACCCTGCCCCGGTTCACTGTTGACGGTAATGTTGCCGCCATAGCGTTTGATCAGCGAATGGCTGATCGACAGCCCCAGTCCGGTCCCTTCATTCTTTTTGGTGGTAAAGAAGGGGTCAAAAATTCTGGCCATGTCTTCTGTCGTGATTCCAGCACCGCTATCACGCACGGAAATGCACACTCCCGGCCTATCCCCTCCATCCTTCCAATCTCTGGTGGTCAAGATCAGCGAACCACCTTCCGGCATGGCCTGCACCGCATTGACGATCAGATTGATCAGCACCTGCTGCAACTCATGGCGATTGATACCGGCCCACTGTGTCGCCGACAAGTGCTGGATCACTTCGATGTTGCGCTTGCCCATATGATGCTGCACAAGCACCAGACAATCGGCCAGCACGGCGTTGACATCGACCTCTTCCACATAACCGGCAAACTCACCGGGGCGAGCAAATTGCAGCAATTTGGTCACGATGACACGAATCCGGTGCACCTGTTCGTCGATCAGGCGGATTTCCTGGGCAACTGGCTGCGCATTGTCGCCTAGTATCTCGCGCATCACATCGAGATTGCCCTGCATGACAGCGATCGGGTTATTGATTTCGTGCGCCACGCCGGCAGTCAGCTCACCGATGGCAGCAAGCTTCTCGCTGGTCACCAGTTGCCGTTGCGCCTGCCGCAAGTGGTCGTTGGCCGTTTCCAGCGCCTGCGTGCGTTCGGTCACCTTGCAGTCGAGCTCGTTCGCCCAGCGCTGCAATTCGTTCCGCTTCTCGGCCAGCACATCGAGCAGCCGGTCAAATTCGATGGCCAGTCGCCCCAGTTCGTCATCGCTCCCGGTATCGCCAACGCGCGCGCCAACATCCCCTCGTTCAATATGCGCCATGGTTCGGTTCATCGAAGCAATGGGGTGCATGATTTCTCGCGCCCACTTCAGCGACCAGGCACAACCGATCAGGCTGATCGCTGCAAAAATGGCTGAAATCAGTTTCAGCGTATTTTCCTTCGCCACGCGAAATGGTGCTTCAAGAAAGCCGACATAGAGCATGCCGACACGCTGGCCAAAACTGTCCAGCACCGGCTCATAGCCGGACACGTAGAAATCGTTCACAACAAACGCCGTATCGAGCCAGATGTTGCCGCCTTCCAGCACATGTTCACGCACCTGTTTGGACACACGGGTACCGAGCGCACGCTCATCTTCAAACAGTCGGACATTGGTCGCGATGCGGGTATCGCCAAGAAACAGGGTCGCGGTACCCTTGCTGCCCAGCGGCAGCGATCCGTCGCGGTAGACAATACTGTTGATGGTATCGACAAAGCCGAGATTGCCGTTGAGCAGCATCCCGCCTTCAAGCACACCAACCACCTTCCCCTGCGCATCAAATATCGGTGCCGCAGCATGGATGATCATGCCACGCCCTTCCGTCGCCCGATCAACTGGCGCAGCCTGTGCAGTGGGAACAATGTTGATGGCTGCACGTTCGCGCAAGGAGGTATCAATCTCATCAAGGGCATCGGCACTGTAGATATCAACGACGCTGCCGGCTTTCCCCTTCAATGCAGCCTGAACAACTGGCCACCCGGCATTGCTGCGTCGCACCGGGTGCGCAGCACTGGCATAACGGACATCACCCCCGGCATCGAGTACGTACATGAAATCAAGTTTCTGCCGACGCCGCGAACGCCCGATTTCTTCGGCGATCTGCAGGTGATTTCCTTCTGCCAAAACCGCACGTAATTGATGTCCGTCTGCCAATGCCTCGACACTGCCGCCTACGCCGCGAACAACCCGATCGAAGTACTCATGCGCAGTCACCAGATCGCTGCTGACCTTGTAGGTCAACAGTTGTTGATAGCTGGTATTGCTCCAGTACCAGACCAGGCCAGTGACCAGCGGGAAACCGACAAGCAGCGGAGCCAATGCCAGGAACAGCAGCTTCGCACTGACCGACGCCCGGAAATAGGCCCGAATTCGGCGTAGTGGGTTCATTCAGCGCGAGCGTGTCGAACGACAGACAATTGCTCGTTCTCTCCCCACTCGGCACACTTCCGCTCCAGTGTCTTGCGCGACACATCAAGCCTGCGTGCCGCCTCCGACTTGTTGCCATCAACGGCTGAGAGCACCCTGAGAATATGTCGCTTTTCGACTTCAGCAAGCGTCATCTCATCACAGCAATCGTTGATCAACGGGGTCGCCGATCCACCCAAGCCCTGCATCGGGAAGATACCGAGGATCAAGGAACGTTCAATGAAATTCCGTAATTCACGGACATTTCCCGGCCATGAATAGGCCGACAGGCGGCGAACAACTTCAGCAGAAAGTTCGAGTGGCGGAACTCCCAGTTGCAGTGAGAAAAGCGCCATGAAATGGTGGGCCAGATCGGAGATATCTTCCGTCCGCGAACGCAAGGCCGGGATAGTGATTTCAACAACCGCCAGCCGGAAAAATAGATCCTGCCGAAAACGCCCTGCTGCCATATCGATGGCCAGGTCGCGATTACTTGCCGCAATGATGCGAACATCCACAGGGATTTCGCGCTCAGAGCCGACCGGCCGGATCTTTCGCTCTTCAAGTGCGCGCAGCAACTTGGTCTGCATCGCCAGCGGCAACTCTCCGATTTCATCGAGGAACAAGGTGCCCCCATGGGCATAATAAAAAAGCCCGTTTCTGGCATCGCTGGCGCCGGTAAATGCCCCTCGAACATGACCGAACAGTTCACTCTCGATCAGTTCCGGCGAGATGGCCGCACAGTTGACCGGAACGAAAGGTCGTTGCGCCCGATTGCTCATCTGGTGCAAAGCCCGCGCGGTCACCTCTTTGCCGGTACCTGACTCGCCTTGCAGCAGCACCGTAGACGGCATGGGCGCGACCCGCTTGATCAGGCTGCGCAACTGCTGAATGGAAGAGGAATGGCCAACCAGCCCATCGACTTCCGCCCCCAGTTCAGCCAGTTCGCGGCGCAGCACGAAATTCTCGCGCGCCAGACGCGCCCGCTCGAAACAGCGCTTGATCGAGTTGAGCATCTGATCAACCCGAAACGGCTTGAGAATGAAATCAGATGCACCGCCGCGCAATGCTTCAATGGCAGTTTCGATATCGGCAAAGGCCGTGATCAGTACAACATCACCGGAAAACCCGCTCTGACGCAACTCAAGCAGCCATTCGATCCCCGATTTCCCCGGAAGTGAGATATCGAGAACAATGAGATCAAAATGAAGCTGCTGCATCAGCCCCGTCGCTTCTTCAACACTAGACGCCGAGGCTACTCGCCCACAGCGGGATTTCAGCGCACGCTCAAGAAAATTACGCATCCCCGCCTCATCATCGACAACGAGGATGGAGAAGGCCTGCCAGTTGCCGAAATCGGAGCCAGAGCCATTTTCATTACGCATCAATTCACTCCAGAACTGCAGCAAAAAATCATTCCAGATAAAACGAAAGGAACAGGGCCGCTCCACACACTCACTCTAAAATGCTGCATTTTTCTGACACATCAGATACATCTTTATTCTGCAAGCATTCAAGATATTGCCTTTCGTTGCCGATAAACCTAAGCTAGATACCTGCACAATCAGCAACGACGCGCCTTTCAGCGTTTTGCACAACAAACAAGCAGAGGGAACCGCCATGCAGGCGTACCACTTTTTCAATCCACTGCTCACTCCCAATCAGGCTTGGGCAGCATTTGACTGGCAGATCAATCCCCTATCCGAAGACGGCCTTGCTGATATTGCAGAGGCAGCTGAAACCTGCCTGCCACTTGCCCGACAGCAACCTCTATGGGTTCCATGCAATGCAGCCTGGCTGGGAAATCATCAATTCAGCGAGTTTATTAAGAAACTGGGCCGCGACCAAGTCATTCTCGCATTCCCTGCCGGCACACAGGCATCTTCCGAATCCGAAGCTGCTTGCCAGGCACTGCGCAAGGATGGCCTGCATGTCGCAATTGAAGTCGTCGACAGCAGTATCCTGAAAAAGCTGACAACAACGACTTTTGATTACCTGGCCTTCGAAGCAGAACATGCACACAGTGGCGTACCGCTGATCGATCTGATCAATGCACATCAGTTTGGTTATCAGTTGGTTGCCCGCAACATCCAGACTCATGAGCGTTTCGACTGGGCGGTGGCCAAGCGTTTTTCGTTGCTGTCCAGCCAGTTTGTCGCCACAGTGGAAGCGAGAGCACCGGTTGACGCCGACACGACACGGCTGAAACTGCTCAAGCTGTTGAACCTGGTGGTTCAGGATGCAGACACCCGTGAGATCGAGGAAATCTTCCGTCAGGAACCCAAGCTCTCGTACAACCTGCTGCGACTCGTCAACTCGGTCGCAGTCGGTCCGAAAACCCCCATCACCGGGTTCAATCAGGCAATTACCGTTCTTGGCCGCCGCCAGTTACAACGCTGGCTGCAATTGCTCATTTATGCCAATCAGTTCGCCCAGGCAGGGCAACCCAATCCCTTGCTTCAACTGGCAGCCGCGCGTGGCCGTATGCTTGAACTGATGGCAATCAAGTTGCCACCGATACCGGACATCAGCGATTCCGGCGAGGCTGCATTCATGACCGGCATTTTCTCCTTGCTGGATACCTTGCTGCATCTTCCGATGCAGGAGGTACTTGCCGCCTTGCCACTGGCGCCACCCATTACCAGCGCGCTGGCCGAGCGCAGTGGCCAACTAGGACAGTTGCTTGCCGCAGTGATCGCAGGCAACGAAGGGAAGAATGAGCAGGCCAGTGAAATCCTTGGCACCCTCGGCATCCCGCCGGATGTCCACCTTGCTGCACAGGTACAAGCATATGTTTGGGCTGATCGTATCAAGCTCGAATGACCAAGATGGCACCAGAAAAGGGACATCAGCTTTTCCCCGGGTTCGACTCGGGAACAACCGATTTTGAATTGGCAGCACAGCTTTATCATTCGATATTCTTCCATGACGGAAAAATTGCCACCGATGTCGTCAGGGCATTATGTTGCAACGCCCTTGAAAGCCCCGAAGGCTGCTTTATAACGGACCCGGCAATCGGCAACCACCCTCTCTGGGCTGATCTTTACGCCCAGGCCAAGGTTTCGGGAACTATTGCTGCCGAAACGCCAGACAGTACATCGTCACTGCCGGGGCGACTCGGTTTCCCGCTGCTTTTCCGGGAAAAAATGCTGGGATTTCTAGGGGTTTCCAAACGTCCCGGTGGGTATGACGCTGACTCGATGCGGCGTTTTGCCGATCTTGGCGCCTTGCTCGCCGCCATGCTCCACGCCCGTGCCAGCTACGACCAGCGCATCGAGGACCTAGGCAACAGCGAACGGGAACTGCACCGTCAATCGCAGATTCTCAACCAGATCCATGACTCGGTCATCACGATGGATCTACAGGGCTACATCACGGGCTGGAATGCCGGCGCTGAACAGCTTTTCGGCTACCAAAGCGAAGAAATCATCGGCCACAACATCCTGCTTCTCTATGCGGATGAGAATGAAACTGACGACAGCTTCTTCAACGCCTTCCTGAACAAGGGCAGCCGGGAAATGACCGTACGCCGGCGCAAGAAATCAGGAGAAACGTTCTGGGCGAGTGTATCGCTGTCAGTCGCACACGATGATTCCGGCGTACCGAACGGTCTGATCGGATACATCGTCGACATCACCGACAAACTCGCGGCAAAGGAAACGCTTCGCCTTCATGCCCGGATCTTTGACTGTGCCGCTGAGGCCATCCTGGTCACCGATGCCAATGAACAGATTGTTTCGGCCAACCCGGCTTTTTGCTCCATGTCCGGATTCACTGAACAGGAATTCGTCGGCAGCCCGAATCTACCGATCCATTTTGGTGAAAGCCAGGATCTCTGGACAGAAATCAGGCAGATCGTTGAAAGGGATGGCAAATGGAGCGGCGAGGTGCAGCCGGTGCGCAAGGATGGTAGCTCTTATCCAGCCTGGGCATCACTGAGTTCAGTTTGCGATACGCAAGGCAATCTGACACACCTCTGCTTTGCCCTCTCTGATATCAGTGAGCGAAAGCAGGCGGAGGAACAGATCTACCGTCTGGCGTATTACGACACGCTGACCAACCTGCCCAATCGCTCCCTCCTTTATTCCTTGCTGGAACAAGCGATTGCTGAAGCGCACCGGAGAAACGAGCACGGCGCAATTCTGTTTGTCGATCTGGATCGTTTCAAGCATATCAATGACTCTTTCGGCCACTCCCCGGCAGACAGCCTGCTGGCAGAAGTAGGCCGCCGCCTTGCCCTGGCCTTGCGCAAGGAAGACGTTGTCTCACGTCTGGGTGGAGATGAGTTTGTTATCGCCCTGTTCGACATCAACCGGCGTGAAGATGCAGCAGTCGTCTCTCGCAAGGTGCTGGCTGCTCTGGCCGAGCCGTTCTTCGTTGAAGGCCACGAGATCCTGATTTCCGCAAGCATCGGCATCAGCGTTTTCCCGGATGACGGCAGGGATGCTGAAACACTGATCCGGAATGCCGATGTCGCCATGTATCGGGCAAAACAGTTGGGGACAAGCGGCTGTCTTTTTTATTCCAGAGAAATGAATCTGCGCTCACTGGAACGCCTCAAGATGGAAGGAGGCCTACGGCATGCGCTAGAACGTGACGAGTTTTTCCTCCATTTCCAGCCGCAACTTGACCTTGCCAGCAACCGCATCATTGGCACCGAAGCCTTGCTGCGTTGGCAGACACCGAACAACGGCTCGATTTCTCCTGCCCTGTTCATTCCGGTTGCCGAGGAAACAGGCTTGATCATCTCGATTGGTGAGTGGGTCATCGATGCAACCTGCCGGCAATTGCGAAGCTGGCTCGACTTGGGCCTGCAGCCAGTCAAGGTCGCGGTGAACCTTTCGACCAAGCAGTTCAGCCAGAATTTGCCGCGTACGGTGATGGGCTACCTGAAGAAATACGACATACCGCCGGAGCTGCTAGAACTCGAGATTACCGAAAGCATGCTGATGCATAACGCCGACTCGGTGGTTGCGATGATGCAGGAATTTGCAGATGCCGGCATCATGATGTCACTGGATGATTTCGGTACCGGCTATTCCAGCCTTTCCTATCTGAAGCGCTTCCCGATCGACACGTTGAAGATTGACCAATCCTTTGTTCGCGGCATTCCGCATGATGGCAACGACAGTGCCATTGCTAGCGCCATCATCAGCATGGCCAAGGCGTTGAAACTCCGGGTCATCGCCGAGGGCGTTGAATCAGAACCCCAGCTTGAATTCCTCAAGTCTGCAGGTTGCGATGAAATCCAGGGCTACTGGTTCAGCCGACCGGTGGCAGCAGATGTCTACGCGCAATTGCTGCGCGAAACAAACGGCAATTAACCGCCAACAAAGGGGTTGGTCCGCCGCTCCACACCAAAGCTGGACATATCGCCGTGCCCAGGAATGAAATCAATATCGTCACCCAGAGGAAACAGGCGATTGCGGATTGAGTCGATCAGCGTGTCGTAGTCACCTTTCGGGAAATCGGTACGCCCGATCGACCCTTGGAACAGGACATCCCCCACCACCGCCAGATGGCTTGGCGCATGATGGAAACAGACATGCCCCGGTGTATGTCCGGGGCAGTGAATGACCTGCAATTCCTCATTGCCGACCGTCACCCGATCACCATCTTCCAGCCAGCGATCCGGGGTAAAGCTCTTCACTTCAGGAAAACCGAACATCTTGCTTTGCTGCGGCATGCCATCGATCCAGAACTGATCCTCGCGATGAGGCCCTTCAATCGGAATACTCAATCGCTCGGCCAGTTCGGCCACACCACCTGCATGATCAATATGCCCGTGTGTCACCAGAATCTTTTCCAGCGTCAGGCCTTCCTGCTCGACAACCCGGAGAATTGAAGCCAGATCGCCCCCTGGATCAACAACCGCAGCACGACGGGTTGCCTCGCACCAAAGAACGGATGCATTTTGCTGAAAGGGAGTCACCGGAACAATTTTGAATTTCATGAAGAACCAACCGACGGGTGCAAAGCCGCGATGATAGCACTGCAGAACTGCTAATCAGTCTCTGTGGCATCTTCAACAGGTTGGCTTGCTGTTTTGTAATGCTGGCAATCAGGAATACGATCCGAACAGTGGTATTCAAGCCTGACAACACAAGTAATCATGGAGCCATCCAGCGCAGGCGTATGTATCGCGTGGTGACAGTTTCCACAACGTCGAGCATGCCTTGAAGATAAGATGTCCTGAGTCATTGGCCTTGTTGTTCCAACCACAAGCCTGATCAGTTGATCAGCTGGGGAATCATACAAGCTCAGGTCGACAGCCGGCTTTGATCTTGAGCACTTTCCGGCAGGCGTCTGCTTGCTCAATGAAAAACGGGGTGCCATGCACCCCGTTTTTGCCAATTCCTGAACGAACAGGATAATCAGCGCAGATTAAAAATGCAGCGGACGCTTATCACAGGCCAGCGCGGCTTCATGCACGGCTTCCGAAAGTGTCGGGTGGGCATGGCAGATACGGGCCAGATCTTCCGATGCCGCGCCAAACTCCATGGCAACCACCCCTTCGGAAATCAGTTCGGAAGCATTGGCACCGATGATGTGCACACCGAGAATGCGATCTGTTTCGGCACAGGCAAGCATCTTGACAAAGCCGGCCGGAGCATCCATTCCCAGAGCACGACCATTGGCCATGAACGGAATCTTGCCTGCCTTGTAGGCAATACCATCCGCCTTCAACTGTTGCTCAGTCTTGCCTACCCATGCGATCTCCGGGCTGGTATAGATAACCCACGGAATGGTGTCGAAGTTGCAATGCCCGGCCTGACCTGCCATCAGTTCGGCGACCATGACGCCCTCTTCCATCGCCTTGTGCGCCAGCATCGGGCCGGACACGACATCACCGACTGCCCATACGCCAGGCAGGTTGGTGCGGCAGTGACCATCGACATTGACCTGACCACGTTCGGTCAGTTGCAAGCCAACGGCTTCGGCATGAAGACCATCGGTATTCGGAATACGGCCAACCGATACGATCAGGCGATCTGCATCAAGTTTCTGTTCCTTGCCATCCTTGTCAGCATAAGCAATGGAGACGCCCTTCTTCAGGACTTTGACCTCGCCGATTTTGACACCGGTCTGGATATTCAGGCCTTGCTTGGTGAACAGCTTCGCCGCCTCTTTCGCCACGTCGACATCAGCGACAGAAAGAAAATCAGGCATGGCTTCGAGAATGGTCACCTCGGCACCCAGACGACGCCAGACCGAGCCCATTTCCAGACCGATGACTCCTGCGCCGATGATGGCCAGTTTTTTCGGAACGGCATCGATATCCAGAGCACCGACGTTATCGCAGACGATCTTGTTATCGACCGGAATATTCGGCAAATGACGAGCCTTGGAGCCGGTGGCAATAATCACTTGCTTGGCTTCAACCACCTCGTCACCGACCTTGACCTGCCAGCCACCATTGGCAGTCGCACCAACGAATGATCCATGACCATTCAACAGGCTGACCTTGTTCTTCTTGAACAGCCCCTTGATGCCGCTGGTCAGCTGATTCACGATCGTGCTCTTGCGGCCAATCATCTTGCTGACGTCGATTTTCGGCGTGCCGACCTGAATGCCCTGTGCGGCAAAGGTATGGCCAGCCTCTTCAAAAAGATGAGAAGTGTGCAGCAGCGCCTTCGAGGGAATACAGCCTACATTCAGGCAGGTGCCACCAAGACGCGGCTCACCTTTGGGGTCGGCATAGGGATTCGACTCGCAGCAGGCAGTTGCGAAACCGAGCTGGGCCGCACGAATTGCAGCAACGTAGCCACCAGGCCCGCCACCGATAACAAGAACGTCAAATTGCTTGGACATTGTGTTTTCTCCTGATCGAAACAGAAAAAAGGCGTGACCAAAGGGCTGTGCCCTCTGTGCCACGCCTTTTCGGCTAGTGCATTAGACGCCCAGCAGCAGACGGGCCGGATCTTCCAGCGCTTCCTTCATCGTCACCAGACCAAGGACTGCCTCACGGCCGTCAATGATACGGTGATCGTAGGACATGGCCAGATAATTGATCGGGCGTACAACCACCTGACCATTTTCAACCACGGCACGATCCTTGGTGGCATGGATGCCGAGGATCGCCGATTGCGGCGGATTGATGATCGGGGTCGACAACATCGAACCGAACACACCGCCGTTGGAAATGGAGAAGGTGCCGCCGGTCAGCTCTTCAATCGAAATCTTGCCATCCTTGGCCTTCTGGCCGTATTCGGCAATCTTTTTCTCGATGTCGGCAATGCTCATCTGGTCGGCATCACGCAGGATCGGGACAACCAGACCACGCGGTGAACCAACGGCAATGCCGATGTCGATGTAGCCGTGATAGACGATGTCGTTGCCATCAACCGAAGCATTGAGGATCGGGAATTTCTGCAGGGCGGCAACCGCAGCCTTGACAAAGAAACCCATGAAGCCGAGGCGTACGCCATGGGCTTTCTCAAACTTCTCGGCATACTGCTTGCGCAGCGCCATGACCGGGCCCATGTTCACTTCATTGAACGTGGTCAGAATCGCGTTTTCATTCTTCGACTGCAGCAGACGCTCGGCAATACGAGCACGGAGACGTGTCATCGGCACGCGCTGCTCGGTACGATCGCCCAGATTGACTGCAACGGCTGGCGTAGGCAAAGCCGCCTTTGCTGCAGCTGGTGCGGCAACAGGGCCAGCTTTCGGAGCAGCGGCCAGTGCATCGGCTTTGGTTACACGACCACCACGGCCGCTACCGGCAACATCGGCGGCGGCAATACCCTTTTCGTCCAGAATCTTGCGTGCAGCAGGCATCGCGACACCAGCGGCTGTCGGTGCCGATGCAGCGGGAGCAGCTGCCGGCGCTGCTGCTGCAGCCTTCGGCGCCTCGGCCTTAGGTGCTACGGCACCAGCCTTGGCTGCAGTATCAATCCTGGCAATCACTTCACCAGAAACCACCGTATCCCCATCGCCCTTGACGAGCTCGACCAGGACACCACCGTCCGGTGCCGGCAGTTCAAGAACCACCTTGTCAGTTTCAATATCAATCAGGTTCTCGTCACGCGAGACAGCTTCGCCGACCTTCTTGTGCCAGGCCACGAGCGTTGCTTCGGCAACGGATTCGGAAAGTTGCGGAACTTTGACGTCGATAATCATGATGACTCCGTTTTTCTTTCTCGGTTAGTACTCGATCTTGCCCAGAGCGGACTCGACCAGAGCTTTCTGTTGGAGGTTGTGCTTAGCCAGATAGCCAACGGCTGGCGACGAGGATGCCGGGCGTGACACGAGCAGCAGATGCTGCTTGCCCGAGAGCGAACGCGCAAGGTGATGACGCGAGGAGAACCAGTACCAGGCACCCTGGTTGCGTGGCTCTTCCTGACACCAGACGATTTCGGTTGCCTTCGGATACTTGGCCATCTCGGCAGCGAATGACTCTTCCGGGAACGGATAGAGCTGTTCGATACGAACAATCGCGATGTTCTTGATCTTCTTCTCGCGACGCCCTGCCAGCAGATCGTAGTACACCTTGCCGCAGCAGAGGATGACGCGGGTGACTTTCTTCGGATCGATATCGTCGATCTCGCCGATGACACGCTGGAACTCGCCTTTGGCCAGTTCGCTCAGATCCGAGCTGGCATCTTTGTTGCGGAGCAGAGATTTCGGCGACATCACGACCAGCGGCTTGCGCTGATTGCGTACTGCCTGACGGCGCAGCATGTGGAAAACCTGGGCTGCCGTGGTCGGTACGCACACTTCCATATTCATCTCGGCGCACAACTGCATGTAGCGCTCAAGACGTGCGGAAGAGTGCTCCGGCCCCTGACCTTCGTAACCATGCGGCAACAGCATGACCAGGCTGCAGGCGCGGCCCCACTTGGTCTCGCCCGAGGCAATGAACTGATCGATGACAACCTGTGCGCCATTGGCAAAGTCGCCAAACTGCGCTTCCCAGACCACCAGTTCATACGGGTTGGCCGATGCATAGCCGTAATCGAAGGCCAGAACGCCCTCTTCTGACAATACCGAATCCCAGCACTGGAACGGTGCTTGTTTTTCCTGGAGGTTGGCCAGTGGCTGATAGACCCCCTCGTGCACCGACTCCCGCTTCTGGTCATGCAATGCTGCATGGCGATGGAAGAAGGTGCCTCGACCAACGTCTTCACCGGAAATACGCACGCCATAACCGGAAACCAGCAGCGAAGCGTAGGCCAGGTTCTCGGCCATGCCCCAGTCAACCGCGAGCTTACCCTCACCCATGGTACGACGGTCATCAAGGATCTTCTTGACGCGCGATTGCAGCACAAAACCATCCGGTACAGTGCTCAGGCGCTCGGCCAGTCGCTTCAGTTCCTTCTCCGGCACCGACGTATCGACGGTCTCGATGTATTTCTTGGTCAGGAACGGCTGCCAATCAATCGTCATCGGGTGCTTGTAGCCGGCAAGAACAGGGTTATAAAGCAACTCGCCACGATCAAGGTGGTCGCGATATTCCTTGATCATCAGGTCAGGACCATCTTCAGGCAGCACACCTTCGGCAACCAGTTTGTCGCCGTAAAGCTTGCGTGTTCCCGGGTGTGCAGCAACCTTTCTGTACATCAAGGGCTGTGTCACCATCGGCTCATCCTGCTCGTTGTGACCAAGCTTGCGGAAGCAGACGATGTCGATCACGACATCCTTGCGGAACGCGGTGCGATATTCGATGGCGAGGCGGGTGACCAATGCAACCGCTTCCGGATCATCCCCATTGACGTGGAAGATCGGTGCATCGACCATCTTGAAGATATCGGTGCAATGGAAGGTGGAACGGTAATCGCGCAAATCGGAAGTGGTAAAGCCGACCTGGTTGTTGACCACGATGTGAATCGTACCGCCAACCCCATAACCACGGGTTTGCGAGAAATTGAGAATTTCCTGGTTTACACCCTGACCGATCACGGCCGAATCACCGTGGATCAGGATCGGAATGACCTTGTCCTTGCCATGCTCACCGCGACGACACTGGCGGGAATAGACCGAACCAAGAACGGCCGGGTTGGCAATCTCCAGGTGCGAAGGGTTGAATGCCAGCGTCAGGTGGCAAGGGCCTCCCGGCGTCGACACATCGGACGAGAAGCCCATGTGGTACTTGACGTCACCCGATGAGAGATCGGTTGCCTTTTTGCCTTCGAATTCGTCAAAGAGCATTGAAGGTGCTTTGCCCAGCGTATTGACGAGGACATTCAGACGGCCACGGTGTGCCATGCCGATGACGATCTCATCCACACCGTTTTCACCGGCAGAGCGAACCGCTTCGTCCATCGCCACGATCAGGGAGTCGCCACCTTCTAGCGAGAAACGCTTCTGGCCAACATAGCGGGTGTGCAGGTAACGCTCCAGCGTTTCAGCCGCTGTCAGACGCTCAAGAATGCGCTTTTTCTGCTCGGCAGAAAAAGCACCCTTGCTGCGGATAGGCTCCACACGCTCCTGAATCCAGCGTTTCTCGGCAACCTCGGTCATGTACATGTATTCGGCGCTGAGGGTGCCGCAGTAGGTTTCCTTCAGCGCTTCAACGATCTGCCCAAGCTGCGCATGATCCGGTACTGCCTTGAACGAACCCGAGTTGAAAACCCGGTTGGTATCGGCATCGGTAAAGCCGTAATACGAGGGCTCCAGCTCATGGATCGTCGGCCGCGGCAAGCGCTTGAGGGGATCAAGATTGGCCCAGCGGTTCCCGAGAAAACGGTAGGCATTGATCATCTGCAATACAGCAACCTGCTTGCCGTCATCGGCGTCGGCAGCTTGTGCAGAACGCTGCCCACCCTGCTTCGCCTGTTCGGCAAAAGCAGCCACGACAGGTGCATGTGGCACGTCTCGGGCGGCATAGCCCGGCATCTGGGCGAGTTTGTCGAAGTACTCGCGCCATTCATCTGGAACGGAACCTGGATTATCGAGATAGTTTTCGTACAACTCCTCAACGAACGGCGCATTGCCGCCGAATAGATAGGAATTGCCGAACAGCTGGGTCATCATGGCTTCACCTGTGGTAGCGGGTGTTGATTCGGTCAAAATTGCCGGTATCGCATCGAAATGCTACTACCGGCACATGCAAAAAGGGGCGGTTTATCGCCGCCCCATAAAGATTAGCGCTTGTCGAGCGGCACGACATCGCGCCGTGCTGCACCGACATACAACTGGCGCGGACGACCGATCTTGTACTCAGGATCGGAAATCATCTCTTCCCACTGAGTCATCCAGCCAACCGTACGGGCCAGCGCGAAGATACAGGTGAACATTTCGGTCGGAATGCCGATGGCCTTCTGCACAATGCCGGAGTAGAAGTCGACGTTCGGGTAGAGCTTCTTCTCGACGAAGTAAGGATCTTCCAGCGCAATCTTCTCCAGCTCTTTGGCCAACTTGAACAGGCGGTCGTTTTCCAGGCCAAGTTCCTTCAATACATCGTCGCAGACCTTACGCATCAGCGTTGCACGCGGATCGAAGTTCTTATAGACACGATGGCCGAAGCCCATCAGCTTGAAGCTGTCGTTCTTGTCCTTGGCACGCTTGATGTACTCGCCAACGCGCGATACGTCACCGATTTCTTCCAGCATCTGCAGGCAGGCCTCATTGGCGCCACCGTGCGCCGGCCCCCACAGGCAGGCGATACCGGCCGAGATACAGGCAAACGGGTTGGCACCGGACGAACCAGCCAGACGCACGGTCGAGGTCGAGGCATTCTGTTCGTGATCGGCGTGCAGGGTGAAGATGGTATCCAGCGCATTCACGAGTACCGGGTTCGGCTTGTACTTCTCACAAGGCGTACCGAACATCATCTGCATGAAGTTGGCGGTATAGCCCAACTCGTTATCCGGATACATGAACGGGGCACCGGTGTTGTACTTGTAAGCCATGGCGACAATCGTCGGCAGCTTGGCCACGATGCGGTTGAAGCTGATGCTGCGCTGCTCGGGGTTCGAGATATCCAGCGAGTCGTGATAAAAGGCAGACAGGGCACCAACCACGCCAACGGTAATCGCCATCGGATGAGCATCACGACGGAAGCCGTTGTAGAAGCGGGTCAGTTGATCGTGCACCATCGTATGCTGCTTGATGGTGTTTTCAAAAGTCTTTTTTTCCTGAGCGTTTGGCAACTCACCATTCTTCAGCAGGTAGGCAACTTCAAGGAAGTTGCAGTGCTCTGCAAGTTGTTCGATCGGGTAGCCACGATAGAGCAGTTCGCCCTTGTCACCATCAATGTAGGTAATTTTCGAGTTGCAGCTGGCCGTCGAGAGGAAGCCGGAATCATAGGTGAAGAGACCTGTTTTTCCGCCCAGGGTACGAATATCGATGCAGTCGTTGCCGTGAGTCGGCGACATGATCGGAAATTCAACAGGAGCCTGTCCCTCGATGTTCAGAATTGCCTTACGTTCGGTCGTCATGGTTTTAGTCCCTTATCCAGGTTATGTTTTCGTTGCCTTCAAGGAAGCCGCTAACTTACTGTGGCCGCCTTACTTCACTCTTACGCAACATGGCGATGATTTCAGCCTGCTGCGCATCCTCGCAGACCTCGGTGCCATTTACCATCGGCCAGAGGTCATGGTCTTCCATATCCGCAAGCACTGCGAAGACCTCGGCCTGCGCATCATTCAGCTTGGGAAAATCCTCGACAAGAAACTTGCCGAGGATCAGATCCAGTTCCAGCAGGGCGCGGCGTGTGCAGCGCCACTGCAGACGGTTCAGGGCATCGTGGTCCAAAACGCCCCCTTACACAGCCCGCCGAACCATCATCTCCTTGATCTTGCCGATGGCCTTGGTCGGGTTGAGACCCTTCGGGCAGACATCGACACAGTTCATGATGGTGTGGCAGCGGAACAGGCGGTAAGGATCCTCAAGATCATCAAGGCGCTCATTGGTTGCCTGGTCACGCGTATCGGCAATGAAGCGATAGGCATTGAGCAGGCCAGCCGGACCAACGAACTTGTCCGGATTCCACCAGAAAGACGGGCATGAGGTCGAGCAGCACGCACACAGGATGCACTCGTAGAGGCCATTCAACTCCTCACGGTCCTCCGGCGTCTGCAGACGCTCGCGCTCCGGCGGCGGCGTATCATTGATCAGGTAAGGCTTGATCGAGTGGTACTGCTTGAAGAACTGGGTCATGTCAACGATCAGGTCGCGGATGACCGGCAGACCGGGCAGCGGACGCAGCACGACCGGCTCCTTCAGATCCTTGATCTCGGTCAGACAGGCCAGACCATTCTTGCCGTTGATGTTCATCGCGTCAGAACCGCAAATGCCTTCACGGCAGGAACGGCGATACGAGATGGTGTCGTCCTGAGCCTTCAGCTTGGTCAGCACATCAAGCAACTTGCGGTCGGTGACATCATCGACCTCGATTGCGATGTCCTGCATGTACGGCGCATTATCCTTGTCCGGATCGTAGCGATAGATCTTGAACTGCATGGTACGGGTTGCCATATTCTTGGACTCCTGGGCGTGATCGCGGTCAGTAGGAGCGCGTCTTCAGCGCAACGGTTTCGACAGTCAGCGGCTTCATGTTCACCGGCTTGTACGACAGCTTGTTGCCATCGCGCGACCACATGGTGTGCTTATGCCACTCAGCATCGTTACGACCGTTCGGCATCTCCGGCGTATCCGGCGCATCGTCACGCACATGCGCGCCACGCGACTCCTTGCGGGCATTGGCGCAGATCATCGTCGCCTTGGCCACTTCGATCAGGTTGTCGAGTTCCAGTGCTTCGACACGAGCCGTGTTCCAGACCTTGGACTTGTCCTTGATCTCGGTTTTCGCGACCTGCTGTTCGATTTCCAGAATCTTCTGCACGCCTTCTTCCAGCTTGTCCTTGAAACGGAACACGCCGCAGTGATTCTGCATCGTGCGCTGCATGGCCAGGCGGGTGTCGTTGACACTGGTACCGTTGGTCTGGTTCTCCAGGCGCGACAGACGCGCCAGCGTCTTGTCAGCAAAACCGGCCGGCAGTGGCTTGTGTTCCTTGGGCATCGAAGCCATGTCCTCGATCACCGAATCGCCGGAGGATTTGCCGAATACCAGCAGATCGAGCAGGGAGTTGGTGCCAAGACGGTTGGCGCCATGCACCGAAGCACAGGCACATTCGCCGGCCGCATAGAAGCCGGTGACGTGCTCGCCAGCTTCGTTGACCACCTGACCCTTGTAGTTGGTCGGAATACCGCCCATCTGGTAGTGGCAGGTCGGCACGACAGGAATCGGCGCCTTGATCGGATCGATACCAGCGAACTGGATCGAGATCTCGCGAATCCCTGGCAGGCGCTTCATGATCGTTGCCGGATCGAGGTGCGTGATGTCGAGCAGTACGAAGTCCTTGTTCGGACCACAGCCACGGCCTTCGTTGATTTCGGTGACCATTGCCCGCGAAACAACGTCGCGTGAAGCCAGATCCTTGGCATTTGGTGCGTAGCGCTCCATGAAACGCTCACCCGCCGAGTTGCGCAGAATGCCGCCCTCGCCACGCACCCCTTCGGTAATCAACACGCCCGCACCGGCCACGCCGGTCGGGTGGAACTGCCAGAACTCCATGTCTTCGAGCTGGATACCGGCACGTGCCGCCATGCCGAGACCGTCACCCGTATTGATGAAGGCGTTGGTCGATGAGTAGAAGATACGGCCGGCACCGCCGGTAGCAAAGATGGTGGATTTGGCGTGGAAGGCGACAACCTCGCCCGTTTCCATTTCCAGTGCGATGACGCCAAGTACCTGACCGTCTTCATCGCGAATCAAATCAAGCGCCATCCATTCGACGAAGAACTGGGTATTGGCGCGCACGTTGCGCTGATAGAGCGCGTGCAGCATGGCGTGGCCGGTACGGTCAGCCGCAGCACAGGCACGACGCACCGGCTTCTCGCCGAAGTTGGACATGTGACCGCCGAACGGCCGCTGGTAGATCTTGCCCTCGTCGGTCCGGTCGAACGGCATGCCGAAGTGCTCAAGCTCGACGACGACTTCGGGCGCCTTCTTGCACATGAATTCGATCGCGTCCTGGTCACCGAGCCAGTCGGAACCCTTGACGGTATCGTACATATGCCAGTGCCAATGATCCTGCTCGGAATTGCCGAGCGAGGCAGAGACGCCCCCCTGTGCAGCAACCGTATGCGAACGGGTCGGGAAAACCTTGGAGAGAACAGCCGTTTTCAAACCGGCTTCGGAGAGCTGGATTGCGGCACGCAGACCGGCACCACCGGCGCCGACGATTACCGCATCAAATTTACGGACAGGAATACTCACTTACAGCCTCCACAGAATCTTTGCTGCCCAGCCGGCATAGCCAACCAGCGCTGCAGCAGTCGCAATCTCAAGCACCAGGCGCAGGCCGTCCGGCTTGACGTAGTCCATCCAGATATCCCGGACACCGATCCACACGTGGTAGAACAGGCTCATGAAGAACAGGAAGGTCATGAACTGCATGAAACCATTGGCAAACACGGCACGCCAGGCTTCATAGGTGCTTGGCGCAAGTGCGCCGAGGACAACGAGAATGATCAGGGTATAAACCGCCATGATGATGGCAGTAGCACGCTGGATGATCCAGTCCTTGAGGCCATAGCCGGCCCCGACAACGATTCGGTTCAGCATATGACTTTCACTCCAATGACCAGGGTAAGCGCAATGCTCACAGCAAACACAATCTTGCTCGACAGGCGAGCCGACTCAAGATCGATTCCCTTGTGCAGGTCCAGCAGCAGATAGCGGATGCCGGCGCAGAAGTGGTGCATGTACAACCAGATCAAACCCCACAGAACAGTCTTCACAAGGAAGTTGTCCATTACAGCCTTGGCGGAGGCATAGGATTCGGGAGACGCCAGACTTTGCTGAAAAAGCCAGAGCAGGACTGGCAGAAGAAGAAACAGAACCGCACCACTGATACGGTGCAGAATCGACAGAATCCCTGGTAGGGGCAATCTGATCGTTGGAAGGTCCAGATTTTTTGGACGCTTTTTCTTGATAGCAATTTCTGCCATGAACGTCATCCCTCGTGTAACGCGGCTAATGCCGCTTATTTTGATCTGATCGAAAATCAGAATTTTGAATTATAGCGCAATCGCCCTCAGCAGTTGTACTCGAAATCCTGTCACCGAGTGCCCGTACGCCCATGCCACCCTTTAGGCCAGCTCGTTGAAATAGTGATGATTGCGCGTCGCATAAAAACCTCTGCGCCACTCCACTGGCTTGTTCCCATAGGTGTAGGTGACGCGCTCAACCAGCAACAAGGGACTACCCTCTTCCACCTTGAGCAACTCGACGGCCATGCCCTCCGCAGCCACAGCACGCAAGCGCTCCTCGGCGCGAATCATGCGCACACCGTAGCGGCTCTCGAAGAGATCGTAAAGGGACTTGTCACTCTGCTTGAGGATGTCAAGCGTCAGATCCTGAAAGGAGTCGCCGGGCAGATAGATTTCATCAAAGACAACTGCATCGTCCGCAAACTTGAGCAAACGACGCATGATGATGATTGGCGCCCCCGTCTCAAGGCCCAGCATGCGTGCAACATCGGCACCGGCCTTGGCACGGCCACACTCGAGGGGAACGCTCCGCGAGGGCTGCAACTCACCCTCGTTGGGCACCAACCGAAGAAAACGGAAAAAGGATCGCGGGTCACTGTGACTGGCAACGAAGGTGCCCTTGCCCTGACGGCGGATCAACAGGTTTTCTGCCGCCATCTCGTCGATGGCCTTGCGCACGGTGCCCTGGCTGACATTGAAACGGACGGCGAGATCAGACTCGCTGGGAATGGCATCACCGGGTTGCCATTCACCCTCCTCAAGACTTTTCAGGATCAGATCCTTGATCTGCCGATACAGCGGACTGAAGGTGGGCGACGGCGCGGTAGTGCGCGTAAGCGAAGACCGGTTCATAGTGGAGATTGGATCACAATTCAGGCAATTCGTCTATTCTAATACTTATATCTTCTATAAGACACAAGATTCAAGATTGACACACCCCCCCTCGCAGAATATCATCCAAAAGCTTTAGCGCCGCACTGGCAACAACGGAGCAAAAGGCGCAAAGTCGCAGAATCCCATTTTTCTTGTTCACCGTTTACAACAGGAGCCGCAACATGTCCAAAGCCCCCATGCGCGTCGCCGTCACCGGCGCAGCCGGTCAAATCGGTTACAGCCTGCTTTTCCGCATCGCCTCCGGCGAAATGCTCGGCAAAGATCAGCCGGTCATCCTCCAGTTGCTGGATCTGCCGCAAGCTCAGCAGGCCGTCAAAGGCGTCATGATGGAACTTGACGACTGCGCCTTCCCGCTGCTCGCCGGCATGGTTGCCACCGACGATCCGAATGTCGCCTTCAAGGATGCCGACGTCTGCCTGCTGGTTGGCGCCCGTCCGCGCACCAAGGGCATGGAACGTGCCGACCTGCTGACCGCCAACGGCGCCATCTTCACTGTTCAGGGCAAGGCCATTGCCGAGAACGCCAAGGAAGACGTCAAGGTTCTGGTTGTCGGCAACCCCTGCAACACCAACGCCTACATCGCCGCTGCTGCAGCCAAGAAAGTTGGCCGCACCAACCCGAACAACTACCACGGCATGCTCCGCCTCGATCACAACCGCGCCCTCTCGCAACTCGCCGAGAAGTCCGGCCGTCCGGTTTCGTCGCTGTCGAAGCTGGTCGTCTGGGGCAACCACTCCCCAACGATGTACGCCGACTACCGCAACTGCGTGTCGAACGGCGACAACGTCAAGACCCTGATCAACGATGCAGCCTGGAACAACGACGTGTTCCTGCCGACCGTCGGCAAGCGTGGCGCCGCCATCATCGAAGCCCGTGGCCTGTCCTCGGCTGCTTCGGCTGCCAATGCCGCCATCGATCACATCCACGACTGGGTGCTCGGTTCCGACGACTGGGTCACGATGGGCGTTCCTTCCGATGGTTCCTACGGCATTCCGGCCGGTATCGTTTACGGCTTCCCCTGCGAGTGCAAGGGCGGTTCGTTCAAGATCATCCAGGGCCTGGAAATCGACGAGTACAGCCGCGAGAAGATGAACATCACCCTCAAGGAACTCACCGACGAAGCCGAAGCTGTCAAGGACATGCTGTAATTTCCTGACGCTTCAAGCAAAAGGCCGCAGCTTCATGCTGCGGCCTTTTCATTTGTGCCCGCTGAGTGATCATCCGGCTACTGCCTGCCCGGCAACATTCCTTGCAAGACCCTGTCCCGCCGCACATGGTGGTGCCAAAGCGCTGCGCCAACATGCAGCGCAACCAGCACAATCATCAAGCTGCCAAAAAATTCGTGCACTGTCTTGATACCCCTGGCCAGATCGCGCCCGCCATCGGCCCACACCGGCAGAGGCATGCCGAGCAGGTTGACCGGCTTGCCGGCCGCGATCAGCACCATGCCGCCACTGAGCGGCAAAACGAGAAGCAACAAATACAGCAAGCCATGCACCACATTGCCTAGATACCGTTCGCGACGGCTTCTTGCTGGCAGGGGCACCGGTTTCCGGCTAACCACCAGCCAAAGCACGCGCAGCAGCGTTGCCAGAAACACGACAGCGCCGATCTGGAAATGCCAGAGCTTGACTGCATCACGCAAAGCACTGCCTTTGGGAAACCAAGCCTTGCTTTCCACCAGGACAATGGCACCAAGCACTAGCACTGCTGACAGCCAATGCAGGCTGATAGCCAAACCGTCATAGGGTGGCAATGGGCCGGTGCCCGGATTGCCATTATTCAAATCTGTCATACCATCCTTCGGCATCTATTGATGACAAGATATTGACGCAAGCGGCTTAAGACGGCCTTAAGAGAACGTTTGAATATCGCTCGCGCTAGAATAGCGCCTTCCTCATATTCCTGATGCAGGCGCCCCCATGCTCCGACGCCATCCTGACTCCGTGCTATTTGCCGGCGAAAAACCCTTCCCCATCCTGCCCGCTGTTGATCACTACGCAGGCGCAGAAAAGCTGATGAAAAAAGCCATGCTGTTGCAGCAGGAACTGGGGCCGATCTTTGACATCACCTGCGATTGCGAAGATGGTGCCCACGCTGGTGCCGAACGCGAACACGCAGAAATGTGTGCGGCACTGATCATGAGCGAACAGAATGCGTTTGGCCGTATCGCCGTGCGCATCCATGACATCACTCACCCGCACTGGCGGCAGGATCTGGAGATCATCGTGGCCCAGGCCGGCCGTCGCCTGCCTTTCATCACCCTGCCCAAGCCGCGCAGTGCAGCGGATGTCGCCGCCCAGATCAGCGCCTTGCGCGCCGTTGAACAAAACACCGGGATCGACCGGGAAATCCCCGTGCATGTACTGATCGAAACACACGGCGCACTGCGTGAAGTCTGGGAGATTGCTGCCCTGCCCGGTGTTGAGTCGCTGGACTTTGGCCTGATGGATTTCGTTTCCGGCCACCACGGCGCCATCCCCGGCAGTGCGATGAAAAGCCCCGGCCAGTTCGATCACCCGCTGGTTGCTCGTGCCAAGACCGAGATCAGTGCTGCCGCGCTGGCCAACGGCGTTGTGCCGTCGCACAACGTCACCACTGAACTCAGCGACCTGGAAATGATTCGCGGCGATGCCCGTCGTGCCCGCCTCGAATTCGGCTACCTGCGCATGTGGAGCATCCACCCCAACCAGATCGTGCCGATTGTCGAAGCCATGCGCCCGGATTTCTCCGAAGTGCAGGCTGCCAGCGAGATTCTTGTTGCTGCACAGGATGCCGACTGGGGGCCGATTCGCCACGAAGGCAAATTGCACGACCGTGCCTCCTACCGCTACTACTGGGAATTGCTGCAACGCGCCGGCAGCACGGGCGTAACCTTACCGGCTGAAGCAACACAGCGTTTCTTTAGCTGAAGGGCACAAAACCAATGCTTGGCTTGCCTGCCGGCGCCGGCTATGCTTTGAGAATATCAACTGACCATCTCTGGAGGTTCGTCATGCGCCGCTCGATGCTGATTCTCACCCCTCTTCTGCTCGCCGCCGGCATTGCCAGCGCCGCCGACGCCCCGGCGCGAAAATCGGGTTTGTGGGAAATCACCACCAACATGAGCGGCCCGATGCCAATGGCGCAGACAGCCCAGCAGTGCATTGATGAAAAAACCGACAAACTGACCGAGCAAGGCGACATGAAGGAGATGGAAAAACACTGCTCCAAGAACACGGTCACCCGTTCCGGGAACAAGGTCATTTCGGATTCGATCTGCAAATTCGATGGCACAACCGCAACCACACACGGCGAATTTACCGGTGATTTCGGCAGCAATTACCGGGGCGATGTAAAAACCACCTACAACCCCCCGATGCACGGCATGTCAGGCATGCAGATGAGCATCAGCGCCAAGTGGCTGGGACCTTGCAAACCAGGCATGAAACCCGGCGATATCATCATGCAGGGGATGCCGGGGATGCCCGGCGGCATGAAGTTCAATGCGGCAGACATGCAGAAACAGATGATGAAGTAAGCCTGCAGCATTCAAGAAAAAAGGCCGGAGCAAATGCCCCGGCCTTTTTCGTGCACCGCCCGACAATCAGTTGTCAAAAACCGGAGCCCGCTTCTCGCGTGCGGCGGCCATGGCTTCGCTCAAATCAGCAGACATCAGCATGCCGGCATTCCAGGTGGCAACATAGTTGAGGCCATCGCTGACCGAGTGGTCACGGCCATAGTTGAGCATTTCCTTGGTGCCGCGCACGGCCAGCGGCGACTTGGCGGCAATCACCTGCGCCAGTCTCATGACGCCAGCAGCCAGCTCTTCCGGCGTGGCAAAAACCCGATTGACCAATCCAATCGATGCTGCCTCCGCAGCCTCGACGTTGCGGCCGGTGTAGGCCAGTTCACGGGCAACACCATCCGGCACGATGCGTGGCAAGCGCTGCAGAGTGCCGACATCGGCGGTCATGCCGACATCCACCTCGCGCACCGAGAACACGGCATCGGCTGCGGCATAGCGCATGTCGCAACAGGTCACCAGATCCAGCGCACCACCGATACAGGCGCCTTGAATCGCGGCCAGAACCGGCTTCCGGCACTGCTCGATACTGGAAAGGCAATCCTGCAGGTCGAGGATCAGCCGGCGCAGCTTTTCACGACTCCGCGCGGGGTCAGGGTGCGCCACCACCTGCGCTACACCGGCCAGCATCGACAAATCAATGCCGGCACAAAAATTCTTGCCCGCACCCGAAAGCACCACGGCACGCACTTCCGGCGTGCTGTCCGCCCATTGCATGGCAGTTCGAATCTCCTGCCACATGGCTTCGTTCAAGGCATTCGAGCGTTCCGGCCGGTTGAGGCTGATCTCGGCTACGGCCCCTTCAAGACGCACTGAAAGAGTTGCCATCTGCGGTACAGATACTGTCATTGCTGTTCTCCTGAATATTGTTTTATGGGTTTTATACGGCTTGTAACTGCAGCCCGGAAGCATACGGATGCCAACGGGCGCTGTCCAATTGACTGCTAGGGATTTGCTACTACACAGGAGGGAAAAAGCAGGGATGTCAAGCGATTATCCGCATACGGCCAATGCAAGAATCGAAAAACTATGCAAATTACGCCAGCTCGTAATATTGAAAACCCGCTCTACGACTGGGATCAGCTAAAAACATTGTAAATTACGCCACATTTCAGGACATGGTCCGACGGCGCCTGTCGATCGTTTGCGATCCTTGTTCAGGAACGTGGAACCGGTTTTTTCGTCTCCAACTGCGTTCTGAATGCCACGTCCAGTTTGCCCACGCGTTTGGGTGGTGCGGCAGAAAGTCCGTTCACGAATTGCACGAATTCATCCATAGGCAGGGGACTACCCACAGTTTCCAAACCACCGCTGTCCGCCACAACACGCAAGGAGAACAGTCCATCCGAACGAGCCGACATGACATAAGTCGAATTGCCACTCCGTGTTCGCAGCCGCTCCACGGCATTACTGGCTTTGGTTGATCTCATGGTGATTCGATTCCCGATGCTTAGATTTGAATACGGATGATCAATTCATAAATCAATTGCAAAGAACCTACTATGCCCGGCCGCCATTGGCTAAATGCCGGTGTTTCTCGTCAAGCAGTATTTTCAGACACCCAAGCAATTCATCCCGCACCAGATAGAGTTGCGGGAGTTTTTCCTGATCATCTGCACACTGCCCGCTTTCCTGAAGCTCGCACAGTTCAGCACCCAGCAGATGCACTTGGTGGTGAAGCTTTTCCACTGGATGAAAGGCTGGTTCGGACTGATATCGCGCACGGCCACCATTATCCAGCCACTGGCCAAATTGACACTGGGCAGGGTCATGCTCCGGCGCGGTCTGGCTTTTGCCTTCCAGGAAGTTGGAAATTGCGGATACCCAGAAACGCAACTCGACACCCGCAAAAATCAGCGGCACATCATCACGACTCACGGTCGGGCAATCACGCCAGGAAACGTCCGGGTGCCAAGCTGCGGCCCAAGCCGGAATTGCATCGGCCGGCATGGGATGGGCAATGCCATAACCTTGCGCCAGTTCGCAGCCCAACTGCAACAGCATCTGGCCATGCCCAACGGTTTCAACGCCTTCGGCAATCACTTCTCGCCTGAAAGCCCCCGCTAGGCCCAATACACCATCCAGAATAGCCAGATCATCCGGGTCATCAAGCATGTCATGGACAAAACTCTGATCGATTTTGAGCTGATTGACCGAAAGATGCTTGAGATAGCTCAGTGATGAATAACCCGTACCAAAGTCATCCAGTGAAAAATCCACTCCAATCTCACGACAAGCCTCAATCACCTGAGACACATGGGCCAGATCTTCCAGTGCATTGGTTTCCAGCACTTCCAGTTCAAGGCTGCCTGCGCTCACTTGAGGATGCTTGGCCATGATGTGATGCAGACGCTGAATGAAATCCTCTTTCTGCAACTGTTGCGCACCGATATTCACGCTGACAGGAATATCGAGTCCAAGCGCACGCCAGTTTTCGATCTGAGCCAATGCAGTATCAATAACCCACTCACCGATTTCAATTGCCAGCGGGTGACTCTCGATAACAGGCAGAAATACGGCAGGCGGCAACATGCCCTGCTCCGGGTGCTGCCAACGAATCAGGGCCTCTACGCCAACAACTGCGCCCGTTCGCATATTAACCTTGGGTTGGTAATGCAGGACAAACTGTTTGCCCAGCAAGGCCTGACGAATATGTTCAATGCTCTCGTGATGGCCACGAATGTTCTGATCATGTTCGGCATCAAAGATATGAAAGCGGTTGCGGCCAGCCAGCTTCGCCTGATACATCGCCTGATCCGCCTGACGCAGCAACTGTTCGGCCTCTGTTTCAGCGTTTTGAGGATAAAAGGAAACGCCGACGCTACCCGATACTTGTAGCACAGCGTTATTCAGGTGCACAGGCTGGGCAACGGCAGCCAGCAAGCGGTTCAGCACTGGCAGGCAGTCGGCCCCGTCATTCAAATCAATCAGCACGGCAACAAATTCGTCGCCTCCCAGCCGGGCCAGCGTGTCACCCTCACGCAAGGCCTGGGTCATACGGGGGCCCAGCGCCATCAGCAGATGGTCGCCTGCCTCGTGCCCATGGCTATCATTGACCGCCTTGAAACCATCCAGATCAAGATAGACCACGGCCAGTATCTGTCCCCGCCGCTCGGCCTGAACCATGGCCTGGCGCAATCGATCCGCCAGCAATACGCGGTTGGGCAGATTGGTCAGCGCATCATAATGGGCAATATGTTCAAGCTTTTGCTGATGCTCCTTGAGCGGCGTAATGTCCGAAAAAAGCGAGACATACTGCTTAGGTTTGCCTTCTGTATCGCGCACGGTGCTGATGGTCTGCATTTCAGCGTACACCTCACCATTTTTTCGGCGATTCCAGACTTCACCATACCAGTACCCCTGCTCTGTAAGGCTGCGCCACAACTCGACAAAATAGGATTTATCCTGCCTGCCTGAATTCAGGATACGAGGATTCTGGCCAAGGATTTCCTGCCGGCTATAACCGGTAATCCGGGTAAAGGCATCGTTCACGTCAATGATCGTGCCATCCAGATCGGCAATCATGATCCCCTCACGGGCATGCAAGAAAACGCTGGCGGCCAGCTGCAACTTCTCGTTGGCAGCCTTGATCTCGGTAATGTCCTCCTTGACGGCAACGTAATGGATCAAGCTACCGGCATCGTTATAGACCGGGGAGATCGATGCTCGCTCCCAGAAAAGAGAGCCATCCTTCTTCCGGTTATGAAACTCGCCGTGCCAGGTTTTTCCGGCAGTCAGCATCGCCCACATCGCCTGATACTCAGCGGCTGATTTTTCTCTTGAACTGAGTATCCGGGGGTTTTGACCACGCACTTCAGAAAACTCGTAGCCAGTCACCTCCCTGAACCTCGGGTTGACGTACTCGATATTGGCATCGGTATCGGTAATCAGGATACAGGCAGGGCTTTGCTCAATCGCTCTTGAAAGCGTCAGCAGTGAATCCTCTGCCTGTTTACGCTCGGTAATATCTGTCAATGTCCCCACGTAGTGAGAGATATCACCATCATCACCATACACCGCCGTAATTCCGATCCAGTGCGGATGAATCGACCCATCCTTGTGCCGGTTCAGGACTTCACCGGCATAGGATCCGCAGCCTTGCACACTGGCCCAGATAGCCGCATAGAAACTGGCATCGTGCTTGCCCGACTTGAGAAAGCTCATGTGCTGCCCCACCACATCAGCCGGCTCAAACCCGGTAATTGCAGTAAAAGCCTTGTTCACCCTGAGCACTATGGCGCACGCATCCGTAACCACGATCCCTTCCTGGGATTCAAAGGCGATGGAGGCAATTCGTAGCTGCTCCTGATTCTGCTCCTGAGCACGGGCAGCGCGCTCGAAACGAACGAAATACAGGCTGGCAATAGCCAAAGCAGCGAGCAAGGTAATGCCGACAATGCCAAAAGTGTAGATCGCCTCCTGACGCCAGCCAGCCAGCGCCCGATCCTTGTTCAGGCGCACCACCAGCACGAACGGGTAAGTGCTTGATACGCGATAGGCCGTGAGCATCGACTCGCCATCACCGCTTTTCTCTTCAAAGTGATTCGCCTCGGTTTTCGCCATGCGCGCAAGAACCTGTTCATTTCCGGGAAACACCCCCGGCCGATGGCGCTCATCCGTACTCAGGAGCAACTGACCGTCATAGCGCAGCAACTGCACCACATCTTCGCCGGCTGCAATATGGCTACCGTAATAATTGAGGAAATAATCCGTATTGATTGCAGCGACAACGGCGGCCCGGCGCTCGCCAGTCAGGTGAAGATCACGGGCGACAGGGATGAAACTGACAGCAGGCGCAGCACTTTCGGGATCCGCTGGATGCGCATCATGAAAATCCCGCCCATCCCACAAGCTCCCTGCTCGCAGCAGATCCACCGGCTCCGCCACTGATGGATAAAAATCAGCACGCGCAAGCTTAATGCCTCGATTCTGAGCAGAGGAGCTGGCAGTAATCGTACCGGCACCATCGAGCACAGCAATCGAACGCAGATAGGGGGTATTCCGCAGCATGGCAGCAAAACTGACGGAAGCTTCTCGCCCCACGGGAACATTCATCAGAATGGCATCGATGACATCCAGGCTCTGCGTCAGATGCTCTTCCAGAGCACGAGCAGTCAAAGCCGTAGACGACAGCTGCTGCTTGATCGTCTCCGCCTGCATGCGCCACACGGTATAGGTGGTTGCCGTGAGGGCGCTGACCGCCACCATCAGCGCGATCAGCACGAAACCAAGGCGCCGGCGAGTGCTTCGTATCATCCGAATTATTTCTGCTGTTGAAGTTTGTTATTCAGTGACGGCAATGGGATCCAGTTTGTGTCGTTTCACGGCAGCCAGCAGTTCTCCATTTTGTTTTGCCTTGGTGACAAAGCGTTCGACACGCTCATACCAGCGATCATCACCTTGCTGCATTGCATACGCATAGGGAGTCAAATGGTAACGGGAGGGCGGTGCAACCAAGCGAGCCCAATCCTTGGTTTCCAGCATGCGCCGGCTGAACGGATAATCGGTCATGAACACATCCGCCCGCCCGGACTCGACCTCCTGCTCACGCCCCTTGGGGGTATCCGTGACCAGCAGGCTTGCCTGTTTCAGCTTCTCACGCATGACCGGCTCATGAAGCGTGCCCTTGGCAACCGCAACCACAACTCCCGGCTGGTCGATGTCTCCCCAAGTCTTGATACGGCGGTTACTCTTGGTGGTGATCGCATAGATATCGCTCGCCAGATGTGCCTGTGAAAACCGCAGCTTTTCCTGACGAACGGGCGTAATACCAATCGCAAACATGGCGATATCACATTGATCGCCCGTCACATCCTCAATCAGTCTGGCGAAAGAACTATCAACAAAGCGTACCGACACGCCCAGATCACGCGCCAGCAAATGCGCCATATCAATATCGATTCCGCTCAATTTCTGATTCTTTGGATTGCGGTACGAAATCCCATAGTAATCGGCCCAGATACAGACCCTGAGCTCTCCCGCAGCAACGACCCTTTCCAAACGGCCTGACTGAGCAAAAGCGGGATTGAGACAAGCTGCAAGCAAACAAAACAGACAAAACAGATATTTCATTTCACATTTCCTGAATTCACCGGCCATGGGAAGATTATCCGGGAGCAGAGAACGGCAGTATTTGATAATTTTTATATTCTGATAAAGATTGGCTGCCAGGATTACCGGGCGACACCACTGACTGTTGCCACTGCAGACTAGAGACGCTTGATCGTCGCAGAACCGGAGGATCAGCCAGCGCAAGTGCCCAACTACAGCAACGGGCTCATCATCTGCACGGCGTTCTCCAGCAAGCGTCGGCTGCGCGGCCGGGCCCGCCACTCTTCAAGCTGCAGGCAGCGGGCACGATCTTCATAACTGCGCTGCAAGGCACGGGTAGCAGTAGAAAACTCCCGGTCATAGACAATGATCGACACTTCAAAGTTCAGCTCGAAACTGCGCAGGTCAAGGTTGACCGTGCCGAACACAGTGAATTCTTCATCAATCACCATACTTTTGGTATGTAACAAACCGCCCTGAAACAGATGAATACTGACGCCGACAGCCAACAATTCATCGTTGAAGGCATCACTGGCATAGCGCACCAGACGCGAATCGATTTTCTCGGGAACGATGAGCACGACACGAACGCCACGCAATGCCGCGGAACGCATGGCCACCAGCAAGGCCGGGCTGGGAACGAAATACGGCGTGGTCAACACCACCTCAGTGCGTGCAGCATAGATCGCCGCCAGCAGCAAGGCATCGATCGGCACCGCAGACCACTCAGGCCCGGAAGGAAAAACCTGCACATAGGCCTCCCCGGCCGGCGGCAGATCCGGCGGTGGCGGTGGTGAAAAAGTGGCACCTGTCTGCAGCGAAGTCAGCGAAATCGAAACCGCCTCCAGCACCCAGGCCGAAGGGCCTTCGATCCGTGCCATGGCATCCACCCACTCACCGACACCGGCATCCTGTTTGAAGAAACGTGGGTCGGCAATGTTCATGCTGCCGGTGTAGGCAATACGCCGATCAACGACCATGATCTTGCGATGGTCGCGCAGGTCAAAGCGGACAAACAACATGCGCAGCGGATTCACCGGCAGCACTTCGACCACCTGCACCCCCGCTGTTCGCAAATGCCCAATCGCTTCGCTCTTGAAGAAAGGACGACTCCCCAGCGAGTCCATCAGGGTGACGCAACGAACACCACGCTGTGCGGCCCGCACCAGTGCAGCGACCAGATCGTCCACCATGCCGCCAGCGTTCCAGATATAGAACTCCATGTGGATGGATTCACAGGCCGCGTCGATATCCCTGATCATGGCCTGCATGATCGATGAGCTATCGGAAATCAACTGCAGGTGATGCCCGCTCATGAGAGGAATACCAACCGCGGATCTCGCCAGGCGGCTGACACTCTCCGCACCCGCCGGCAGACTTCTGGCGGAAGCCAGGCAGGCTGGCGGTACAGCCTCGGCCCAGCGCATTACTTGAGGGCGCAGCGCCTCTGCCCGTTTCATCCAGGCCCGGCCAAGGCGCCGCTCACCAATCAGCAGGTAAACCAGGGCGCCAATAAACGGCACCAGCACCACCAGCAACAACCACGCTACCGCCGTTCCCTGCGAAGTCCGGCGCGAAAAAAGACGCAAGGCGACACCGGCGAGAACAGCCAAATGCAAGACGGACCACAGGCTCAATGTCATCAGAGCAGTATGGTTCCCACGCTGGCTACGGGTCAAGCATCCTGAACCTTTTGCAATTGGGGAAAAGCAAGGCATATCAGGACGTTCTGGTCGAGTGAATGGGCAAGCTCTGCCTCCCCCCGTCGGCTTGCATTGTCTGCGATCGACAACTTTGATGACCATCAACGAAAGTCGACTAAATTAGTCGGATAATAATCCTTGATGTCAAAGCGGCATTTCACAACACAGGAGAACAACATGCAGAACAGACTGGAAGGCAAGATCGCGGTGGTTACAGGCGCCAGCAGTGGCATCGGGCGCTCCATCGTCGAGCATTATGTGGCTGAAGGCGCCAAGGTTGTTGCCTTTGCGCGCAACCTGGACGCACTTTCAGAGCTGGCAGATGTTCACTCGGGGAAAGTTGTTGTGGTTTCGGGCGATGTAACCAAAGAAGCGGATCTTCAGCGTCTGGTCGATGAAACAGTCAAGGCATTCGGTGGCGTGGATATCGTGGTGCCCAACGCAGGCATCGCACGCGTGCTCTCCTTCGAGGAGAGCACGGCCGAAGCCTTCAACACGCAGTTCTCGGTCAACCTCTTTGCCGCCGTCGAAACCGTGCGCCTGTTCCTGCCGCACATCCGCAAGGGCGGCTCGGTGCAGTTCATCACCACGTTCCTCACACAGGTGGGATTCCCCGGCCTGTCGATTTACAGCGCCAGCAAGGCCGCGCTGAAGTCGATGTCGCAGACGCTGGCCGCCGAACTCGCACCGAAGGGGATTCGCGTCAATTCGATCGCCCCCGGCCCCATCGCCACGCCGCTGTGGGGAACCGTCGGCCTGCCGCCGGACGTGCTCAATGCAGTGGCCGCGAATGTGACCGCACGCCTGATGCCGGGCGCATTTGGCGCACCGGAAGACATCGCCGAGACATCGGTTTTCCTCGCCTCCGACGCAGCGAAGAACATCTTCGGCCAGGAGATCGTGGTCGACGGCGGTTACACCATCGGCTGAACCGGGGGCCTTACTTCCCCTTCAACTGTGTCCGGAAGGCCGCATCCAGCTTGCTCTCGCGCCGGGGTGCCGGCGCTTTGATGCCGTTCACAAAGCGGACGAAATCCTCCATCGGCAACGGCTCGCCCAGCGCCGTGGAGGACCCGTCGGCCGCAGCGAGGCGCAGCACGAAGCGGCCGTCCGCCCGCACCGACAGCGAATAGCCGGGGTCGTCGCTCCGGGTACGAAGCCGCTCGACGGCGGCACTGGCTTTCGTTGATCGCATGCTGAAACACCCCCTCGCTATGGCCTGAGAGATTGCCCGATTGAATCGGGGGAAACAATTGGGGTCTGAGCTAACCCGTGTTTGACGGACGGATTAATTAAGCCACACCTGCTTGCTGTTCGAATTGCATCGGACTGAGATAGCCCAGGGTTTGATGCCGTCGCTGTCGATTGTAGAAGACCTCGATATATTCGAAGATCGCTGCACGCGCCTCGTCCCGGGTATGGAAGTCACGATGATGCACGAGTTCGTTCTTCAAGGTTGAGAAGAAACTCTCTGCCACCGCATTGTCGTAACAGTTACCACGCCGACTCATGCTCGGTCTGAGACCGTGCTTGAGCAGGCTTTCACGGTAGGCGCGGGCAGCATAGAGCGTCCCTTGGTCGGTGTGATGCACCAGTCCTCGTTGCGGTTGCCGATGCAGGAGTGCCATGTTCAGCGCTGACAGGACTGGCGCAAGATTGGGGCGCCTCCCATGCCCCAGCCCACTACCCGGCGCGAATACAAATCCAGCAAGACGGCCAGGTGAAGGGAACCCTGCCGGGTACGAATGAAAGTACCGTCCCCTACCCAGACCTGATTGGGGATGGCGCATCGAATCGACGTTGCACGAGATTGGGCGCTGCGGGTGCTGTGGTGGTTTTCCACGATGACCCGGAAGCGCCGCTTGCGGCATGCCTCGATGCCGGCCTGCTGCCTGAGCCGGGCCACCCGATGCTTGCCGCAGGCGATGCTGCGCGCCTTGAGTTCTCGCCAGGTCTTCACAGCACCATAGGGTTTCGCGACTGGCACGATGCACGGCCTCGATCTGAGTCAGTAACTCGCGGTCTTGCCTGGCCCGTCTGGATTCGCCGCGTACCTTCCAAGCATAGTAGCCGCTACGCGCCACGCCCAGCAGACGGCAAAGCTGGGTGATGCCCGGCATTCCCGCATGGGCTTCGATGCAGGCGTACTTCACTTGTGGCGATTGGCGAAGTACGCCTCCGCTTTTTTTAGGATTTCGAGTTCCTCGGTGACGCGCTTCAGTTCGCGCTTGAGTCGCGACAGTTCGTTTTCTTCCGAGACCTTGGGGCGACCCGGCCCACGAAACACGCCGCCGTTCGCCTTGCATTGCGCCTGCCATTTGTAGAGCCGGTTGCGGGCAACGCCCAATTCCAACGCCAACTGCGTCGCCGGTTTCTGCCCTAATTCCAGCAATCGCACCGCCTCGCGTTTGAATTCCGCGCTGAATCTCTGGCGCTGCCTTTCCGGATTGACCTTGCTTGCTTCCTTGCTTCCCATCGGACACCTCCTTCATCATTGTCTCCTATTGAAGTGTCCGTCCTGTCCGGGATAGCTCAGTCTGTCCCATATTACTCGTCAAAGTCATACAAAGCTTCCGACGCCACCTGAAGGTTGGCGTACTTGAGCATTTCAGCAACAGTTGGTGTCACCACAATTATTCCCCCCTCTTTGGAATCAGAATTAGGTCAACGAATTTTCGGGTGCCATGCAAATCGCCCGTCATATTCTGGCTGGGACAGATGTAATGGTTCAGCCACGGCATCGACTGCCGTGGCGCATGGATGTAGCTCATCGCGTAGCGGGTCATTTCACCCAGCACGTCATTGGTTTGCAGGTCGAGTACCTTGACGGTGCTGCTGGCGATCCACAGGGCCCGCTCTTCAGGAATGACGTGATCCTCGAAAGTCACGGCATAGCGGGGCGGCGTCGGGCTGGGTGAGGGAACCTTGTCGAGGTAGAACTTGATGTAGCCCTTGAGATAGCTTTTGTCTTTCAGCCAAGGCTCCTCCCATCGGCCCGCATACCGATACCGCTGCCCGACCTTCGGGTCGATGACTTCGACCCAGCGGTAACCGGGGAGGTCGCCGGGGCGTTTGTCAGTTCCAATATGCCCTCGCGTTGGGGATAGGCTTCCGTCTTTCTCTCGCACGCGACGCTCACTCCCCAGAAAGGAAGCAATGTATTCATCCCCCCTCGCCTCCCTCCCAAACGCCGCCCCCGGCCAGTTAGGGTCGGCCAGTTCGCGGTCGCTGCGCGCCGGGCGCACCTTCATCAACAGCACCCCCTCCACGTCCGGCACCGTCTTGTAGATCCTGATGCCGGCAACCTTCTCGCACTTTTCCTTGTAAACCGCCTCGGCCTCCTTGATCTTGGCGAGGTACTCGGTGCGATTGAGCGGGTCGTAGGCCTGCAGCGGCAGCGCCCAGCCGGCGGCGATCAGGATGAGCAGGTTGCTTAAACGCGTTGGGTTCATGCGCTTTGCTTTCGTCGAGGCGGGGGGATTAATCGAAGCTGACCCTTTTAGTGGTCATCTTATTTCTCTCTTTTCGGAATCAGAATTTGGTCTACGAGTTGACGAGTGCTATCCGAATCGCCAGTTGCGTGCATCAGAGGGCACTCCACGTGGTTCAGCCACGGCATCGACTGCCGTGGCGCATGGATGTAGCTCATCGCGTAGCGGGTCATTTCACCCAGCACGTCATTGGTTTGCAGGTCGAGCACCTTGACGGTGCTGCTGGCGATCCACAGGGCCCGCTCTTCAGGAATGACGTGATCCTCGAAGGTCACGGCATAGCGGGGCGGCGTCTGGCTGGGTGAGGGAACCTTGTCGAGTGACCAGCGATAGATGTTCATGTCGTATGCGGGGTCTTTTTCCAGCTCGGCCTTGTAGGCTTGCGGATTTTTCTTCCCGGAAGGTTTCTCTGACCCCGTATACCGATACCGCTGCCCGTCCTTCGGGTCGATGACTTCGACCCAGCGGTAGCCGGGGAGACCGTGGGGGTTCTTATCGGTGTTACTGATTTGACCGCGATGCTGAGCATCAATGGGTCCTTGGGTCGGCACTTCGTTGCCAAGAAAAGAGGCGATGTAGCCGTCCCCTCGTCGCTCCCTCCCAAACGCTGCCCCCGGCCAGTTAGGGTCGGCCAGTTCGCGGTCGCCGCGCGCCGGTCGCACCTTCATCAACAGCACCCCCTCCACGTCCGGCACCGTCTTGTAGATCTTGATGCCGGCAACCTTCTCGCACTTTTCCTTGTAAACCGCCTCAGCCTCCTTGATCTTGGCGAGGTACTCGGTGCGATTGAGCGGGTCGTAGGCCTCCAGCGGCAGCGCCCAGCAGGCGGCGATCAGGAGGAGCAGGTTGCTTAAACGCGTTGGGTTCATGCGCTTTGCTTTCGTCGAGGCGGGGGGATTAATCGAAGCTGACCCTTTTAGTGTTTTAGTGCTTATTGCTCCTTCTTCGGAATCAAAATTTCGTCGACGAATATGCGCGTACTTTGCGCATCGCTAGTGGCATTCATTTCTGGACAGATCGAATGACGAAGCCACGGCATCGACTGCCGTGGCGCATGGATGTAGCTCATCGCGTAGCGGGTCATTTCACCCAGCACGTCATTGGTTTGCAGGTCGAGCACCTTGACGGTGCTGCTGGCGAGCCACAAGGCCCGCTCTTCAGGAATGACGTGATCCTCGAAAGTCACGGCATAGCGGGGCGGCGTCGGGCTGGGTGAGGGCACCTTGTCGAGTGACCAGCGATACACGTTAAGGTCGTAGTTCGGGTCTTTCTTCAATGCGAGCTGGACGTTATATGCGGTCGCATCCTTTTTTCCGACGACCTTCTCTGACCCCGCATACCGATACCGCTGCCCGTCCTTCGGGTCGATGACTTCGACCCAGCGGTAGCCAGGGAGACCGCCGGGGCGATTGTCGGTGGTGATGTAGCCACGGTGTTTAGAGTCAATTGGCCCCTGAGCAGGATATTCATAGCCAAGAAAGGTTCGAATGTACGAATCACCATAAAACTCCCTCCCAAACGCCGCCCCCGGCCAGTTAGGGTCGGCCAGTTCGCGGTCGCCGCGCGCCGGGCGCACCTTCATCAACAGCACTCCCTCCACGTCCGGCACCGTCTTGTAGATCCTGATGCCGGCAACCTTCTCGCACCTTTCCTTGTAAACCGCCTCGGCCTCCTTGATCCTGGCGAGGTACTCGGTGCGATTGAGCGGGTCGTAGGCCTGCAGCGGCAGCGCCCAGCAGGCGGCGATCAGGATGAGCAGGTTGCGTCGATGCGTTGGTTTCATGCGGCTTGGCTCCAGGTCGCGTTGTTTCCAGCCCCGTTAAAGGTCACCACACGGTCGACGTTGCCGAGGGTGCCTTCCTCCTGGCGCAGGAGATTGAAGGCGGTGGCGAGGTGGCCGCCGAGGCTGTAGCCGGTGACACTGTAGTGGGCGTCGGCAGGCAACAGATTGCGCTGCTTCAGGCTGGCATACCACGCTTCCATGTCGTCGATCTGGCCGAAGGCCCAGCCGAATTCCTTGATCTCCATCGCGTTGGTCGCCACGCAGTCCCGCGCCGTGTCGTCGATGAATTCGGTCGAGCGGAAACTGAGGGCGTACTCGTTGGTTTTCCTGTCCTGGAACAGCGTGCCGGAAAAACCTGTCGTGGTGTTCGAGATATGGTCGACAACGATCCAGTCCTGGACGAACTTCTCGGCTTCCGTTTCGGTGAAGCGGGTGGCGTGTTCGTTGCCGCCGGTGAGGATTTCCGTGGTCAGCGTTTTCGAATGACCGATCTCGAAGTCAGTCAGGCTGCCGGGATCTTGGTTGGGGGTTTCCTTCGCATTGAATTCGTATATCGCCTCAGCCGCAATTTGCAGATTGGCATACTTGAGCATTTCAGCAATAGTTGGCGCGGTCATCTTATTTCTCTCTTTTCGGAATCAGGATCTGGTCTACAAAATGGCGAGTTCTCGTGGCAGCGGGTCCATTCATCGTTGGGCACACTGAATGGTTCAGCCACGGCATCGACTGCCGTGGCGCATGGATGTAGCTCATCGCATAGCGGGTCATTTCACCCAGCACGTCGTTGGTATGCAGGTCGAGTACCTTGACGGTGCTGCTGGCGAGCCACAGGGCCCGCTCTTCAGGAATGACGTGATCCTCGAAAGTCACGGCATAGCGGGGCGGCGTCTGGCTGGGTGAGGGAACCTTGTCGAGTGACCAGCGATAGATGTTCATGTCGTATGCGGGGTCTTTTTCCAGCTCGGCCTTGTAGGCTTGCGGATTTTTCTTCCCGGAAGGTTTCTCTGACCCCGTATACCGATACCGCTGCCCGTCCTTCGGGTCGATGACTTCGACCCAGCGGTAGCCGGGGAGACCGTGGGGGTTCTTATCGGTGTTACTGATTTGACCGCGATGCTGAGCATCAATGGGTCCTTGGGTCGGCACTTCGTTGCCAAGAAAAGAGGCGATGTAGCCGTCCCCTCGTCGCTCCCTCCCAAACGCTGCCCCCGGCCAGTTAGGGTCGGCCAGTTCGCGGTCGCCGCGCGCCGGTCGCACCTTCATCAACAGCACCCCCTCCACGTCCGGCACCGTCTTGTAGATCTTGATGCCGGCAACCTTCTCGCACTTTTCCTTGTAAACCGCCTCAGCCTCCTTGATCTTGGCGAGGTACTCGGTGCGATTGAGCGGGTCGTAGGCCTGCAGCGGCAGCGCCCAGCAGGCGGCGATCAGGATGAGCAGGTTGCGTCGATGCGTTGGTTTCATGCGGCTTGGCTCCAGCTGTTGTCGTTTTCAATTTGTTGGATAGCGGCATTGATCTGCCTGGGGGCTGCCCTACTCCATAGGGTGTCAACGGGATTGCCGAAAATGCTAATTTGTTCACCGCCGCTCAAACCGCACATACAATCGCCTCCCATTTCTCGCCCCCGCTTTTGATCATGGTGAAAAGGGGTCAGCTTCGTTTGGCCCACACCTCGACATTCAAAAAACAGAATGATGGCATAACCCGAAGCCCTTCTCGACGTAAAAAAGCCCCGGGGGTCTCCCGGGGCTTTCTTTGAGGCGGGCGGTGCCGGCGCAGCCGGCGGCACACCTTACTTGCCGGCCGACAGGGCCAGCATCAGGTCGTTGATGCGCTTGACGAACCCGGCCGGGTCTTCGAGCGTGCCGCCTTCGGCGAGCGTTGCCTGCTCAAGCAGCAAATTGGCCCAGTCGCCAAAACGTGTTTCCTCGTATTTGAGGCGCTGTACGGCCGGGTGGTTCGGGTTGATTTCGAGGATCGGCTGGCTGGCCGGTGCCTTTTGACCCGCTGCCTTGAGGATGCGCGCGAGGTTGCCGCCGAGGTCATGCTCGTCGGCAACGAGGCAGGAAGGTGAGTCGGTCAGGCGGTGCGTGACGCGAACGTCCTTCACCTTGTCGCCAAGTTCGGTCTTGATCTTTTCGATCAATTCCTTGTACTCGTCGGCGGCCTTCTCGGCTTCTTCCTTGTCCTTGGCGTCTTCCAGCGAGCCGAGGTCAAGACCACCCTTGGCGACCGATTGCAGCTGCTTGCCGTCGAACTCGGTCAGGCTGCCAACCACCCATTCATCCACACGCTCGGAGAGCAACAGCACTTCGATGCCCTTCTTGCGGAAGATTTCAAGGTGCGGGCTGTTCTTGGCGGCGGTGAAGGTCTCGGCAGTGACGTAGTAGATCTTCTCCTGGCCTTCCTTCATGCGGCCGATGTAGTCGGCCAGCGAAACGGTTTCGGCAGGCGTGTCGCTGTGCGTCGAGGCAAAGCGCAGCAGCTTGGCGATGCGCTCCTTGTTGGCGTGATCCTCGCCCACACCTTCCTTGAGCACCTTGCCGAACTCGCCCCAGAACTTGGCGAATTTTTCGGCGTCGTTCTCGGCCATGTCCTCGATCATGCCGAGCACCTTCTTGACGCAGCCGCCCTTGATCGACTCGATTGCCTTGCTTTCCTGCAGGATCTCGCGCGAGACGTTGAGCGGCAGGTTGGCCGAATCGACCACCCCGCGCACGAAGCGCAGGTAGAGCGGCATCAGCTGCTCGGCATCGTCCATGATGAAGACGCGCTTGACATAGAGCTTGACGCCGTGGCGGGCAGTGCGCTCGAACATGTCGAACGGCGCACGGGCCGGAATGTAGAGCAGTTGCGTGTATTCCTGCTTGCCTTCGACGCGGGCATGGCTCCAGGCCAGCGGGTCGTCGAAATCGTGGGCAACGTGCTTGTAGAACTCCTTGTACTGCTCTTCGGTGATCTCGGATTTGGGGCGTGCCCACAGCGCGCTGGCCTGGTTGACCGTTTCGTCCTCGTCGGTCATCACCTGCGCACCATCCTTCCACTCTTCCTTCTTCATCAGGATCGGCAGGGTGATGTGGTCGGAGTACTTCTTGAGGATGCTCTTCAGCTTCCAGCCGCCGAGGAACTCGTCCTCGCCCTCGCGCAGGTGCAGGATGACGTCGGTGCCGCGACCTTCCTTTTCAACCATCTCGATCGAGAAATCGCCCTCGCCGCCTGACTCCCACTGGATGGCCTGATCCTTGTTCACGCCGGCACGACGCGAAACGACGGTGACCTTGTCGGCGACGATGAAGGAGGAGTAGAAACCAACGCCGAACTGGCCGATCAGGTTGGCATCCTTGGCCTGGTCACCGGTCAGTGCCGAGAAGAACTCACGGGTGCCGGACTTGGCGATGGTGCCGAGGTGGGCCACGGCTTCGTCGCGCGAGAGGCCGATGCCGTTGTCGGAAATGGTGATGGTGCGGGCTTCCTTGTCGTAGGCCACGCGGATTTTCAGTTCGGACTCACCCTCGTACAGCGCGGCATTGTCCAGCGCTTCGAAGCGCAGCTTGTCGCACGCATCGGATGCGTTGGAGACCAGCTCGCGGAGGAAGATTTCCTTGTTCGAATACAGCGAATGGATCATCAGGTGAAGCAGTTGCTTTACTTCGGCCTGAAAGCCCAGTGTTTCCTTGTTGGCGCCCATTTAAAACACTCCGAAAAACAATTGTTTGCCGGAGATGGGGGCATTGCCAAAAATTTCAAGCGCTTTCCGGCAAATCGCCCTCAGCGCTTTCAACCCGATTGCGACCATTGTTTTTGGCCGTATAGAGCGCGGCATCAGCACGTGCAACCATGCGATCCAGGGCTTCACCCGGTCGTGGTGCAGCAACGCCAATACTCGCAGTGAAGCTCAACACGCCACCACCAAGCACAGGCACTTCGGCTGCCTCAACCGCCAGCCGCAAACGCTCTGCAGCCTCCAGACCACCTGCCAGATCAGTTTCCGGCAACATCGCGGCAAATTCTTCACCACCCACACGTCCGAGAATATCCACCTCGCGCATCTGTGCGCGCAAGACCCGGGCAAAAGTGCGCAGCGCCTCATCTCCCGTGCCGTGGCCAAATTCATCATTGATCCGTTTGAAACGATCCAGATCGATCATCAGCATTACGGAATCATGTTCAAAACGCCGTGCACGGCGTAACTCATCCTGTACTCGGTCGAAAAAGGCGGCGCGATTATGAAGATTGGTCAGCAGATCCGTTGTCGCCAGACGGCGCAGATCGGCAATTTGCTGCCAGCGTTCGACCGCAACCGAGGCCAGATGGGTAGCGTGGGCAATCACCTCCAGATCGGCAGCCTGCGGCGCACGTGACTCGGCAAAATAGATGGCAAACGTGCCCAGCACCTTGCGGTTACTCGAGAAGAAAGGCGTCGACCAGCAGGTGCGCAAACCGTATTTGAGCGGATGGCCGGCATACCCCTTCCATAATGGGCTGGTGGCAATATCTTCAACAATCACCTGCTCACCACGAAAAGCGGCCGTGCCGCACGAGCCCACAGCAGGGCCGATGGCAACGCCATCAATGCCACGTACATATCCTTGCGGCAAACTGGGCGATGCGCCATTGCGCAAGCGATCCTCTTCCAGCAGCAGAATCGAACACATCGATTCCGGCAAGTGAACTTCCATGCGCTGACAAATCGCATTCAGCACTACCGGCAACTCGGCACCACCGACAATCAGTTCCAGTACATGGTGGCTGCTCACCATCAAGGCATCGGCACGCTTCCAGTCACTGACATCAATCGAGGCGTTGATCAACAGGGAGTTCTCGCCCAGATTGACGGCCCGCTTGTGCTCGATCAGGGTTTGTCCGTTTGGACGCTGAATTTCACGCACCAATGTCTGGCCGCTGGCACGTGCGCGAGCATCATCCTCGGCATGACGCAGAATACAGTCCGGCTGAAGAAAGTCCTGAGCCGGCTTGCCAACAATCAGATCTCGGGGCAATCCCAAGTCATCACCAACCATCTTGTTGGCCAGCAGAATTTTCCCTTCGGAATCCTTGACCATGACACTGATCGGCAGTGCATCGAGCACCGCCTCGGTAATGCTGGACTGACGCTTTACCTGTGCTTCTGAAATGCGCAACTGCTCGGTTTGCTGACGCAACTCGGCACGCAGCTCACGAATATAACCTTCCTCAACACTACCCATGATGTCGCTGAAGGAAAGCAGGCCAATGACTGTTCCATCATCATTGCTCACGCCCAGGTGACGAATGTGATGATTATGGAAAAGCTTGCGCGCATTGAACAAGGAAGAACTGCGTGACACGGTGAGCAAAGGGAACGTTGCCAGATCACCCACGCTCGCGCCAAGCCGTCTTTCAGCCACAGCCCGCAGTACATCGCGAGCGGTAATGATGCCGTAGCGCGTTGTATCGGCAAGCTCATCGACCACGACCAGTGCGTCGCAGCGCTGCTCAACCATCTGACGTCTGGCATCGACAAGCTGCGTCCGTGCAGGCAACACCAGCGGCATTTCCTGAATCACCGAACCAACCTCGCGCACATGCACGAAGAACTCGACCCCCTGATGGTGAATTACATCCGTTTGCGAAATCATGCCGACGGGCTTCTGACCGCCATTGACCACTACCATGTGCCGGATATTCGACACTCGCATGCGGTGTGCAGATTCACCCAGGGTTGCTGTAGCAGCAATGGTTTTTACCGGCGCACTCATGTAGTCACGAATGGGCCTTTCCAACTGATCCGATACATCCCAGGCCATGGTCAGCGCATCGGTTTCTGTCCAGATGCCACAAAGCACGCCATTATCGACAACGAGAATGGAGCCACAATGTGCCTCTCGCATCAGTTGTGCGGCATCGCCGACCGCAATATCCGGCCCACACTGCAGCAAGTCCCGGTGCATGAACTGCTCAATCGGCAAATCATTGGTCACGATTCGAGGCTCCGATAAACCACACTGACAATGTCGACTTCGCGCAAACCCGCCGGGCTCTGGAAGCGAACGGAATCACCTTCTCTGGATTTGATGATGGCGCGCGCCAGCGGCGATATCCAGCTGATATGGCCGCGTGCCATGTCTGTTTCATCAACACCGACGATCGTATACGTGCTTTCCTCACCCGCCTCATCGCTCAAGGTGACGGTAGCGCCAAAGAACACCTGATCCGTGCTTGTTTGATTCAAGGGGTCAACGATTTCTGCCAGATCAAGACGTTTGGTCAAAAAGCGGATACGCCGATCTATTTCACGCAGACGGCGCTTGCCGTAGATGTAGTCGCCATTTTCAGAGCGATCACCATTCGATGCCGCCCACGAAACAATCTCAACGACCTTGGGACGTTCAACCCGCAACAGATGATCAAACTCGGCCCGCAAGCGCGCGTGACCGGCAGGCGTGATGTAGTTTTTAGCGCCCTGGGGCAACTGCAGACCGGGCGAGGAGTCTTCCTCCTCATCCTGATCTGTTTCACGGGTGAACGCCTTGCTCATTGTTGCGCTGGATGGCACAGAAAAAGAAATGAAGCAGATATGATAAAGATTTTGGGCAGTGCCAATCTGATCTGTATCATTTTGCCGTGATATATGGCGCTATTTTCCCGGAACCGAACGGGGATCTGATTTCAGATTCGGGGTATTGCCGACCACGCGATTACGTCCTGATTTCTTTGCCTGATAGGCTGCGGCATCGGTACGCCGTACCAGATCAATCGGCTTTTCCCCCGGAACATATTCACTGACACCAATGCTCAGGGTACAGCGCTTGATGCTTCCATCCTCCTCGGGTGGCAAGGCTGCAAGGCGACGGAGCAAACGCTCAGCCGCTTCCACCGCCTGTTTGTGCCTGGCTTCCGGCATGAGGATGGCAAACTCATCACCACCATAGCGGAAAGCCTTGTCGCTTGTACGCTTCCAGCCGAGAATCAATTCGCCCAGTTGGCGCAGCACCCGATCCCCTTCTATATGGCCATGGGTATCGTTGATTGTCTTGAAGTGATCAATATCAACAATGACCAGAGAAAGCGGTCGCGCATAACGCGCAGCCCGGTCGACTTCATGTTCCAGCTGTTCGTAGAAATCACGGAAGTTGAACAACTGGGTCAATGAATCCGTACGGCTAAGCGTTTTGAAGCGCGCTTCACTTTCTTTCAGCGCATCTTCAGCAAGACGTCGGTCGGTAATGTCCTGCAAGGTTTCGATGGCACCAATGACAACCCCCTCCTCATCGCGCAGTGGCGCCGCCGTAAAGTACAACCAGCGTCCGTTACTGCCCAGTGTCGGAAAAAAGTCTTCTGCCTCGTAGGTACCGGGAATGGCTTGTGACGGCCGCAGCTTTCCTCGGTAGAGGCTATCTGCATCCTTATCCTCCGGATTACGCAGCACAACGTCAGCCATCACCATGCGCGGACTGGAGTAAAAGGGTTGCCACTGGTTCTTGGTACCGACAATCGACTGTCGCGAAACGTTGGTCAATATCTCGCAGGCACGATTCCAGTTGATGACACGATGCTCTGTATCGATCACAAAACTAGCCACTGGAAATGCTTCCAGAATCATGGCCGATATCTTGTTCGTTCCCATGATCTCCCTCCAAACTGCCGATGCACGAATCTGTACAGGGCTTCTATAATTATGAATTATATCAAAATCGGATTCACATCAATTAGCCGATACTTATAAAGACCCTTTTTAAATCAACCGTTTAATTTCACAATAAAACATTGTTTGATTTTTCAGACTACTCCAACCGTCGAAAAAAAACAGCGAAAGCTCAAAAAAATGCCCGCCGAAGCGGGCGCTACCTGACAAATTATCCAAGCATCATGAACATCAACTGGGTACCGGGCCGGTGTATTCACCCCGCGCCGGGTAATTGTTGTTGATCGCGAAATCAAGAGCGCCGACCAGATCGGTGAAGTTTGGCCGGGCAAACGGCATCGTCTGCACGGCGCCGTAATACAGGGTGCCATCTGCGCGCACAATGAAGACACCGGGCTCGGCAAAGATGGCCGGCTCTTCGATACCAATCGAGGTTTTGCCACGGCTCTCGGTCGTATAGAGCCCCCACTCACGTGCATTGGTCAGCGAAACGCCATAACCGATCGCCAGCTTGTCCGCCTTGATCTTCTTAACCATTTCCGCTGCCCGCTCAGCGACATCCGTGGAGACGGCAATTGTTTTTACACCACGCGCTTCAAACTCGGGAACCAGACGTTCCAACTCCATCAGGTATTTGGCACAAATCGGGCAATGCAGGCCACGATAAAAAACCACCAGCGTGAACTTCTCGCCGGCATTGCTGGCGAGGTCAAAACGGCCATGCGCTACGGTTTCTACATTGAGCGACGGTACTTGTTGGCGGGGGATCAGCATTTTTTCTCCTTGGGGTTGATCTATGCATCAGACGATTACAGGATAATGTATTCGTGGCAACAATAAGTACGCTTTTGTTTGCATTTCGTACATACTCTTTGGTATCCACCTACCGACATCACTTCTCCATGACTCGCCTGGATCGTCTATCCGCCCTGCTCAATGGCTTCACTGCCCATGTCGAGATCCCCCATGCCGGGGTACTCACCAAGCCGCAGACCTTTGTTGCAACAGCAGGCAAGCATCTTGATCTGCACTTGATCCTGTCGGGTAGCACCCGCTTCAATGCACCGCGGATCACTGCGGATTTGCACGCACCTGGAGCACTTGTCGCGCGCACAATCGATGCGTATCAACTGCAACCTCAACCCGAAGCTCAGTTGCTGTCTGCACGGCTGTCGCTCTCCGGGCCATCGGGAAAACTGTTGCTGGACGCCTTCAGTGAACCGGTCCTTCTGAAACTCGACGAAGGTGGCGATGATCTTTCGCACTTGATGGCACTGGCCAAGGTCGAGCTATCTCACCCTCGCTGCGGCCATGGTGCGCTGCTTGCACGTGTGGGCGACATCATGTTGATTACCCTGCTGCGTCACATCATTGCCCGGCCGGGAATCGGTAATGGCCTGCTCTCGGCGCTGGCCGATCCGCGCATTGCACAAACCGTTGTCGCCATGCATGAGCAACCCGCCATGCCGTGGACACTGGAATCCATGGCGGATACTGCGGGCATGTCACGTACCGCATTTTCCACGACCTTCCGGGAACGCATGGGCCTTACCCCCGGCAACTACCTCAGCAAGTTGCGACTGGGCATTGCGGAGCAAAGCGTTACCGCGGGGGAAGGTTTGAAGCGTGCAGCGCAGGCTGCCGGTTACGCCAGCCCGGCGGCGCTATCACGAGCACTTTCGCGTCAACGGGAAAAAGCAGGCCCGGCACGATAGTCACGCACGGCTCGCTCTCTACGGCAAAGGGAAAATCAGAGATCAGGTTTGGCGACCAGCCAGGCGACGAAGAAATGCGCGGCGAGGAGGAACAACTGATTCATCCTCCGGCCTTTCAGGGGCGGGGGCCGACTGTGCATCGGCTGCCTGCACGGTTTCATCCTGAACAGCATCATCGGTCGTAACTGATTCAGGGGGTGAAAACAAAGACTCCAGCGCCGCCTCGGCAGCAGCCACTGCTGCCTCTTGCTGCGTGAATTGTGAAACTGGTGCAAACAGGGTGCAGTACTGATAGGCAGGAATGTCGCCGCCGGGGTCGTAATCCGAGATGAATTCAAGGGTACCGACAGGGAAGGCAATTTTCACGCGCTCGCCCGACCCCATGTCAGACCAGAGCGTGCCGCCCCCAGGCAAGACCACCAGATTGATCGACCATGGCGTAACCACAGCACCCACCCAGTCGCCTTCATGGCGGCGAAACCCGATGGCCGCAACCGACAGTGCATTGTTCACAAACGGCATGTCATGCATGCTGGTTTCCCAGACGCTCTGATACTTGGCTGCCAGCGCATCTGCCGGGTTTTCGGTGTAATGCAACGCAGCTTCGCCCGGCTTGCAAGCCCGGTAAAGCGGTGTGCGCACCCGTTCCATCATGTCGCTGGTTTCGCCCATGGCTTGTTGATTGGTCACTACTTCAGGTCAACGAAGTGCTGGCTCGGATCGTAGTCACCGTGCAGCGAAGCATCGAGGGCCGCCAGCGCATCCTCGATCAGCAGGCGATCTTCCTCTTCCACCGTTTCCTTGGCCAGTCCCAGCGAAGCAAGAATCCAGGTGCCGACAGGCTGCGCGCCGATCAGCATCATATTCACTCGCTCACGCCGCAGATTGTCGCCTTCGCCGCGCTCGACCCAGGCGAAGAAACCCTCCTCATCGTCCCACTCGACCACGCGCATCGGTATCGAAAGACACATCAGCGTTTCTCCACGGCCTTGATGCCGAAACTGTCCAGTTCTTCGACCATCATGGCAAGCACTTGCGGCAAGGTGGCAGCGATTTCCGGGGTCAGTTCAATGCCACACTCCAGACTCTTTGGCTGGATGCCGATCAATGCCAGATGCTTGGGAAAACGCTCACGCAAGGTCAGCGCAGCCAGTACATCGGAGACGCCGATCTGGTGAGGTGAAATCTTGGTCCGGAAGAAAGCCGGCACCTCGTCGTCCACCCGTCGAATCAGGGTGCCTGGCGGCTGATTCACTCGCACGCAATCGACGATGATCAGCTTGTCGACATCTTCCAGTGATTCCAGCAATTCCATACCAGCGGTGCCGCCATCAATGACGCGTACTTCGGGCGGCAGGACATAGCGCTCCTGCAGCAGTTCCACTGCCCGTACGCCGATGCCTTCATCTTCCAGCAGCGTGTTGCCCACGCCAAGAACAACCACTTTCATATGACCTCTCTTGAATCACGGTATCTGCCAACCACACTCTGCATGCTGCAGAAAAAAATGGCGCGAGACTGGGGGAGTCTCGCGCCAAGAGCAGCAGACAGCCTTGCGCTACATCAAAGCCCGATCAAACGAAAACTCAGGCAGCCTTGACCTTGACGATCTCCGTGTGCTCCTCGTCCATCACATGAATGGCGCAGGCAATGCATGGGTCGAAGGAATGCACGGTGCGCAGCACTTCCAGCGGCTTCTCCGGGTCGGCAATCGGGTTGCCGACAAGGCAAGCCTCGTAGGCGCCCGGCGCATCCTTTTCGTTTCTCGGCGCAGCGTTCCAGGTGGAAGGCACGACGCACTGGTAGTTCTTGATCTTGCCGTCCTGGATGACAACCCAGTGGGAAAGCACGCCGCGCGGGGCTTCGTGGAAACCCACCCCTTGCTGTTCGCCTTTCGGGAAAACAGGCTTGTTGAAGGTCTTGAGGTCGCCCTTGCCCATGTTGGCCAGGAGCAGATCCCACTGCGTCTTCAGTTCGTCCATCAGTACCGCGCTGCGCACTGCACGCGCCGCATGGCGGCCGATGGTGGAATGCAGTGCATCGATGCCAACCTTGGTCTTGGCAATGCTGGACACCAGATCCAATGCTGCCGTCGCATACTTCTTGGTCGGCTCGTGGCCGGCAGCGAACATCGTCAGCACATGAGCCAGCGGGCCGACCTGCATCGGCTTGCCGTAGAAGGTCGGCGACTTCAGCCAGGAATACTTGCCGTTGTCCTGGAAGTCGGTGTACTTCGGTGTCGTCTCACCCTTGTACGGGTGCAGGGATTTGTCGTTGCCGCCCGAATATTCGTACCACGAGTGCTTGACCGCCTCGGACACGCCTTCGGCAAAATACTTGTCGCTGAAGCTGGTAATCGGCTTGAAGGTCGACACATCGCCGTTGGCGATATGGCCGCCGGGCATGGCGAATTGAGTGCCTTTTCCGTCGAGTGGAATATCCGGTACGGAGATGTAGTCGGTGATGCCGCGGCCGTAAGTTGTCCAGTCGGCATAGAAGGCGCCGATGGCAGCCACATCGACCAGATAGACGTTCTTGACGAAGTCTTCCAGCTTGTCGATCCACTCCTTCACCGCCAGCAGACGCTCGACGGTCAGCACCGACTGAGAATCCAGTGCCAGCGGGTTGGCCACCCCGCCGACGGCGAGGTTCTGGATGTGCGGCGACTTGGAGCCGAGGATGGTGACGATCTTGTTGGCATAGCGCTGCACCTCCAGCGCCTGCAGGTAGTGCACCACAGCCAGCAGGTTCACTTCCGGCGGCAGTTTCATTGCCGGGTGACCCCAGTAGCCATTGGTGAAAATGCCCAACTGGCCAGTGCTGACAAAGCCCTTGATCTTGTCCTGAACCTTCTTGAATTCCTGCACGCTGTTGCCACTCCAGCTGGAGAGGCTCTGTGCCAGGCTGGCAGCCTTGGCCGGATCGGCCTTGGTGGCGCTGACCACATCGACCCAGTCGAGGGCCGACAAGTGGTAGAAGTGCACGATGTGGTCGTGCAGGCCGTGCGCCAGAATGATCAGGTTGCGGATGTACTGGGCGTTGACCGGAATCTCCAGATTCAGCGCATTCTCGACAGCACGCACCGAAGCGACCGCATGTACGGTGGTGCACACGCCGCAGATGCGCTGGGTGATCGCCCAGGCATCGCGCGGATCGCGACCGATGAGAATGTTCTCGACACCCCGCCACATCTGGCCTGACGACCAGGCCTTGCTGACCTTGCCGTTATCAACCTCGACGTCAACACGCAGATGGCCCTCGATTCGGGTAACCGGATCAATCGTGACTCGCTTGGACATTGTTATAACCTCCGAAAAACCTTAGTGGGCAGCCGAATTGGCGATACCTGCGTCTTCTCGCGGCAGAACCGGGAAGCGGCGGGTGATGATGATGTAGCCGAGAACCTCGATCGCGAACATGCCGATGGTGACCATCAGTTCAGGCACCGACGGAAAATAGTTCCAGCCGGTATCGACACCGACGCCGGTGTCGTAGCCGATGAGGAAGGCATTGATGCGCATGAAGATGCCACCGAGCATGATCGCGGTACCTGCCAGGAACAGCTTGCCTGGATGGCGGCGGGCAGAAGCATTACCAATGATGGCAAACGGTGCGAGGAAACACAGGGTCTCGACCCAGAAAGCCAGTGCGGCAATGTTGCCCTTGAAGGCCAGCGGCAGCGCGCCACGAACAACGAGATCGCCGAAGCGCACGACAATGAAAACCGCCAGCACGCCGAGCATCACCTTGGCCAGCGGCTCCAGGAGATGCAGTTCGATCTTCCGGCGATAGGCAGAGGAAGCCACGCAGGATTCGAAGAGCACGACACCATAGCCGATGACGATGGCACTGAGCAGGAACAGCAGCGGGATGATCTGTGTCTGCCAGAGCGGGTTGATCTGCACCCCCATGACCACGATCAGCGTGCCAAGTGATGACTGGTGCATCATCGGCAATACCGTGCCCAGGGCAATGAGGAAGAACAGCACCTTGTTCAGCTTCTTCTTCGCATCGACCATCCCCCATTTCTCGAAGAAGGCCGGCGAGAACTCCAGCCACATGACCACGATGTAGGCCGAGATACACACGGCCACTTCAAACATCACCGAGTTCGGATTGGCATGACTGGGCGAGAAAATATGCCAGAAATTCCACCAGCGGCCGAGATCGAAGATGACACCGATACCCGCCAGCGTGTAGCCAAACAGACTGGCCAGCAAGGCCGGACGCACCAGGGGATGGTACTGACCCTTGTTGAAAATATAGACCAGCATGGCGACCGAAAAACCGCCACAGGCAAAGGCCGATCCAATGACCACATCGACCACGACCCAGATGCCCCACGGATAACCATCATTCAGGTTGGTTACCGCGCCGAGCCCGAAGACGAAACGCACGGCCAGTACGGCAATCATGATCGCGATCAGCACACCGCAAACCAGTGTTGTCGCGTTGAAGAGATTGCCGCCTACCGGCGCCGGTGCATGATGATTGGCAGCCATGTCAGCGCTCCTCCTTCTCTTCGGATGCATCATGTTCGTCGTGATGCACATTGCGTTTGGCGACATAGGTCATCGCACCGAGCACGGCAAACGGCATGACCAAGCCACCATAAAGCATGTGCTGGATGGATTCGGAATGTGCAGCAGCTGCTTCCGGCGGCAGATCCGGCATGCCCACCTTCTGGAAAGGAACCGCTGACAGCTTGAGCACCTGAGTGCCGCCGTACTCCTTCTCGCCATACACATGCTGAAGATAATTGCCGACGACATTTTCATAACTCTGGTCGGGCTCTTCCTTCCAGGCGTGGCGCTTGCGTTTGCGCTCGCCCTTGCCATCCTCTTTTCCGGAAAGCCTGCGCTCATCCTCCGGGCGCAGTCGACCACGCGGGAATACAGCCGTGGATCCCGGCTTCAGCGCCAGACGGCGCTTGGCTTCGGCAAGCAAATCTTCCGTACGGCCGAACAGCGTCGCACCCGTCGGGCAAACCTCGGCACAGGCTGAGTAGTGACCGTCCTTATGACGATGGCGGCACAGCTCACACTTGCCAATCTGGCCGGTTGGCGAGTCGTACTGATACTTGGGAATCCCGAACGGACAGGCCGCCACACAGTAGCGGCAACCGATACAGGCATCGGCGTTGTACTCGACAATGCCATTCTCCGGATTCTTGGTCATCGCCGAGACCGGGCAGGCTGACACACAGGAAGGGTCGGCACAGTGCATGCACGATGTCTTCATGAAGGCGTAGCCGTTTTCCTCGGCATCCTTCGTTTCCATGGTGCCGCTGCGGTACATCTTGATCAGGTTGAAGGTCTTGCCGCTGGTATCCAGAGGCGTGTCCCACAGGTGATCAAGCGTCGAGAATTCGGCCGGATTGTTATTGACCTGCTTGCACGCCGCCACGCACGCCTTGCAGCCGACACAGAGGGTGGCATCGTAGAGCAGCCCCATTGCATCAGGCGGCCGCTGCTTCGTCTCGCGAGCTTCGGCCTTGGTCGGGAGGACGGTGGCCGCGACTGCCGCACCACTGGCCGCGACAACGCCTTTCAGGAAATTGCGACGATCACTCATCTCAGACCTGCGCTTTCTCGCCCGGCTTGTTGGCGGCTTTTTCCTCTTCCATCTGTTCGGCCTTGTGTGAAAGACCGAGATTCTTGGCAACCATTGCCCCGGCGCCTGCAGCCGCACCAGCCACCGCGGCCAGCACGGCGGCAGAACCCAATGTGGCGCCAGTGCCTTTTTCTTCGACAATGCGTGGATACTGCAGTGGCGGCTCGATATTTTTCAGCTTGGAAACCATGTGGATCGGTTTCTGGAAACCGACACCCTGCTCCGTACAGCCGATGCAGGGATGACCACAACCAACTGGCCAGGTACCTGAACCAGCGTCACCAAACAGGATGGTCGGGCAATTGGCGTAGGTTTCCGGCCCCTTGCAGCCGAGCTTGTACAAGCAGTAACCCTTGCGGTGCCCCTCGTCGCCAAAGTCCATCGCGAAGCGCCCGGCATCAAAGTGCGCGCGACGTTCGCAGTTTTCATGCACCAGTCGCGAGTAGGCAAACTTGGGCCGACCCAGCGCGTCAATCTCGGGAAGTGCGCCAAAGGTCAGGAAATGAACAACGGTGGAAAGGAAGTTGTAGGGATTGGGCGGACAGCCGGGAATGGTGACGACCGGCTTGTCGGTGATGATCTTGTTGACACCGACCGCACCGGTGGGATTCGGGTCGGTGGAGGGCATGCCTCCCCACGAGGAACAGGAGCCGATGGCGATGATTGCGGCCGCATCCTTGGCGCACTCCTTGAGCAGATCGATCGCCGTTACGCCACCGATCTTGCAGTAGATGCCACCATCCTTGGTCGGGATTGCACCTTCAACCACCAGCACATACTTGCCGGCGTTTTCCTTCATGGCTGTCTTGCGAGCCGCCTCGATCTGGTGACCGGCTGCAGCAAAAAGTGTCTCATGGTAATCCAGCGAGATCACATCGAGGATCAGCTTCTCCAGCGTCGGGTGCTCGGCACGCAGCATTGATTCCGTACAACCGGTACATTCCTGGAAATGCAGCCAGATGACGGATGGACGTTTTTTCGTAGCCACGGCTTCGGCCACCGCAGCATCCGCCCCTTGCGGCAGACCCAGCGTGGTTGCCAAGGCGGCACAGAACTGGAGAAACTCGCGACGGGACATCTGCAAGCGCTCGGCCGCAGCCGCGATCTTGTCGTTCAGCTCCAGCGACAACAGACTGGTATTTGCCATAACCCCACCCTTCTTCTGAATTCACCCGGCATTGGCCGGTAGATCACATTTCGCGCGCTCGGCGCACCTTTTTTGAAGGCTACATACAAGAAATGTGCCATTTGTTTTTATCGTTTAAAAACAATGGATTGAATCAGAAGAAGAAAATCAGGCTGCAGTCGAAGCTTGCACCAGGAATAGCAAAGTGGAAACCTGGTAACCAGCCAGATCAAGAGAAGCGAGGGAGAAACTGGCGCAGACGGACGTCTGCGCCGAGGGGTCAATCAATAGCTGATGCTGAATGTCGATACGTCGACGCGAATCGTGTCTCTACCCAATGCGGAAGCCGCATTGCGCACAAAATCCTGAGCCCAGTCCTTGCCATCGGCAAAACGACTTTCACCACCGTAACGGGCAACGCTGAGTATCTTGTCGATAATCAGCACCTTGCCAACAGGGTTGCTCGGCTCGCATTCCAGATCGTTGAATTCCTTGTCAAACCAGCGACGCGCCTCTTCGGCACTCCGCCCCGCAAGCTCGGTATCAGGCAACTTGAATTCGTATTGCTTGCCCTTACCAAACACAACCATGACGTGATATAGCATCTGCCTCCTCCAGCTTATGTATTTTCGGTGCATCAACGTCCTATTCTAGCCATTTTTTGCCCAAGTCCGAACTATTCAAATGCAACGAGCAAAAGTTTACGGCTTCTGTCGCACACCCGCGCGCGGGGCACATTGTCATTCACGCTACAGACGACTACCATTGGCCGCAAACTCAACCACCCCGGAAGCCAAATGAACCTGAACGAAGAAGAGATCGCCGCAACCCGCGTGCAGCTTCATGAGTTGCAGGTCGAACACCGGGATCTCGATCTGGTCATTGAACATCTGACCCTCAATCCACCCCCTGATCAATTGCTGATCCGTCGCATCAAAAAACGGAAATTGCAGTTGAAGGATCGCATTGCCCAGCTTGAGCGCATGCTGATCCCTGACATTCCGGCCTGAGCATGAAACTTGATATTGAAGGCATAGAGACCAGAGTCGCCGTAACCCCTTCGGCAACTGGCACAGGCAGACCCAAGCTGCTGCTCATTCACGGCGCCGCCAATGACTCGGATGCCTGGCGTGACATATCTCCCTTGCTGGCAGCACAGGGTATCAACACCTACGCCCCCGACCTGCCCGGCCATGGGCAGTCTGCGGGCACCCCGATCTCGTCCATTGAAGCTCTGGCTGACTGGGTTTTGAGACTGATCGACGCACTGAAACTCGATTCCGTAACACTGGCCGGACATTCGATGGGGTCGCTGGTCGCACTTGAAACTACCGCGAGGAATGATTCAAGGATCAACGCTCTCGCGCTACTCGGGGCATCCGTGCCCATGCCTGTTTCAGAAGCCCTGCTGGATACGGCACGAACAGCGCCGGATGCAGCCTGCCGAATGGTCACTATCTGGTCGCACACACCCGGCTTTTTCTCTCGGGGCGGTGGCGGTCATGGTGTTTGGGGTGCGGGCAAGACACTGGCAGTCATGCGTCGCAACAGCACAACGCTGGCGACCGACTTGAGCAATTGCCAAGGATACGAGTCAGGGCTGGCATCGGCCAGAGCCATTTCATGCCCAAACCTGATCATCGCCGGGAAACGCGACCGGATGACACCGCTGCGTGCCATTCAGCCTTTGCAGGAATCATTGCAGCATGCCCGCCGGTACGATATCGACGATTGCGGACACGCCATGATGACGGAAAAACCGAAAGAAGTTGCGGATGCATTGCTCAGCCTGTTGAATCAGGGAAGCTAAGCACTCCTAGCGTTGTTCGACACGCCCTGATATCACCTGAACCCGCTCACCCCGCTGAACGACAGGCTGATCATCCTGCTCGAAGGCAGCATACGAGCCGTCATCATAACGAACAGTCACCAGCCAGCGCAGTGGCTCCGGCGCTTTGGCCGCCTTGCGCGCTGCCCGTGAGGACGAACCAGTGCCAGCAATGGTGACTGGCTGCACATCCCCGCCAATTCCACTTTCATCAACCCGGGCCTCGCCACTCAACGTGCCCGAAGAAACGCCCCCCTTCGGTGCCAATTGACGGATATTCGTTACCACGCCACAACCCGGGCAACGTGAATCGCCATTCTTCAGGTACTTCCTGACATCATCGGCATTTTGCGGAATTTTTAGCGGCTTTTCCTCCGCCCCCAGCATCTTGACCGGAATCAGAACGAACAGACATAAGGGCAAGCAGAATTTCAACATTCGGATATCTCTTGTCAGATCTGGTCGGCAATCAGCGAGCCCTTCGGGTATTCCGCCAGGCCTGGGAAGTAACTCATCGCTGCAATATTTTTTACGTTGATCGCCACTGCACCACCCTTGGGATGCTGCATGGCGAAGAATGGCATTTCCGAAATCCGGTGCAGCTCGGCAAAGAAATCGACCCGATTCTGTAGCTTGCGCTCAAGCTGGATACACAGTTTGTGCCCGCCCGTGAGCAAAAACTTCCCGTAACCCTTGTAGGTAGAACCCAGTTGGGCACCAGCACTACTGGCTTCGGCAGCAGATCTGGCAAGTGCATCAAATGCCTGCTCATCCTCGATCAGGCTTCGTTCTGCAGGCGCATCGGGCAGGGATATCGCCTGCTTCGTCAGCAAATCGATACGGCTGATATTGTCCGACTGCAACAGGGAACAGGAATGCTGACCACCAATGATGATGGTTTTTCCAGCAAAAAGGCGACCGACATTCAGGTCGGCGAGAAGCCCTGCTTCAACCGCCGGATCATTCTGGCAATACGCAAGCACATCGCCGCTGGTCAGATAGACGCGAATATCCATGAACCCTCCACCTATGTTATTGGGTTATGACGTAACAACGGTTCATTGTAGCGAAGGCGGCAGGGAACCGATAGCACGGAAGCAGGCTTTACCAGAAACTGGCAGCAGAGGTGCATCAAGCGCGCGGACATGGTAAAAACCGGAGTTCAGGATTGCCTTGCGCATCGACCAGGACAGACATCAGGATTTGGCCGCCTCATCAACGAAAAAGCCCGTAAAGTCTGGACTTTACGGGCTTCCGATAATCGCTGGCGGAGAGGGTGGGATTCGAACCCACGGTACCTTGCAGTACGCCTGATTTCGAGTCAGGTACATTCGACCACTCTGCCACCTCTCCGCGAAAGGCGCGCAGTATAGCACGAAAAAATGTGAATAATGACCAGGCTTTTTTTATCATTTCTGGCTGTCCTGTTCCTCGCCTCCTGCGGTGACTCTCCGCCGCCATTACTCAAGGAAAGCAGCAAGCTGATCGTTCTGACGCGAGAAGGCCCAACCACCTTCAAGCGAGACCACAACGGCGTCACCTCGGGGTTTGAGCACGACCTGGTACAGATGTTTGCCAAAGAACTGGGCCTGAAAGTGAAATTTGTCACGGTCAAGGATGAGGCAGAAATTGCAAAAAAACTGATATCAGGCAAAGCGCATTTCGCTGCGGCCTGGTTAAGCCCCCCCGACAGACCGGAATTGATGACCGGACCGAACTACTATGCCAGCAGTAACGTCATTGCCTTGAATGAAGCTGCAATACCGCTGACCAGCCGTGCCGACCTCGCCGGCAAGGAGATCCTGGTACAAGCCGGCTCACGCCAGGCACATGCTGCGCAAGAGTTGAGCAAATCAACCCCGGGCATCGTCATCCATGAACGGCCATTGAAGAATCCGCTTGACCTGCTCGAGCAGGCAGCCAAGCAGCGTGACACGCCAGTGCTGGTGGACAAGGCTATCCTCGACATTGCTACCAACTTCTATCCTCAGTTGCAGCAATCGGTAGCGGTCGGGGACGACATCCCGATTGCCTGGCAGTTTCCTGTCAATGCCGATCCGGAGCTATTGCTCAAGGCCGTCAGCTTCATCGAACGTATCCGGGAAAACGGACAACTGGCACGTCTGATTGATCGCTATTTCGGCCATATCGAGCGACTCAAGCCCATCGATGTCATGCATTTCATCGAACGCATCCGCACCGAGCTTCCGAAGTACAAACCACTGTTCCAAGCAGCTCAAGCCAGCACAGGCATCGATTGGCGCTATCTCGCCGCCCTTGCCTATCAGGAATCGCACTGGGACCCGCTGGCAACCAGTCCAACGGGAGTGCGCGGGATGATGATGCTTACCGAAGACACGGCTGATCACTTGAAAGTCAGCAACCGGCTCGATGCAATGCAGAGCATTCGTGCCGGCAGCGAGTATTTTGCCGACCTGCGAGATTCTCTACCTGCGTCGGTACCGGAGCCGGACCGCACCTGGCTGGCGACAGCAGCCTACAACCTTGGCATGGGGCACCTGAAGGGCGCCCGCTATTTTGCGCAGCGGCTGAAAAAGGATCCCGATGCCTGGTATGACATGAAGGCGGTACTGCCGCTGCTCTCGCGACCCGAGTATTACCAGCGCTTGAAATCAGGCAAGGCGCGAGGCGGCGAAGCCGTGATCATGACCGAGAACGTGCGCATGTACTTCGACATCCTCAGCCGCTACGAAGCGCCCTATCGCCCGGCAATCACCATGGCCGAGATTAAGCGCTGAGAAACTCCAGCCCACCCATGTAGGGGCGCAGGGCAGCAGGAATGCTGACACTGCCGTCGGCATTCTGGTAATTCTCCAGGATCGCCACCAGGGTACGACCCACCGCCAGCCCGGAGCCATTGAGCGTGTGCAGCACTTCCGGCTTGTTCTTGTCGTTGCGGTAGCGCGCCTGCATGCGGCGGGCCTGGAAGTCGGCAAAATTCGAACAGGAAGAAATTTCGCGGTAGGTATTCTGTGCCGGCAGCCACACTTCAAGGTCGTAGGTTTTCGCTGCCGAAAAACCCATGTCGCCAGTACACAGCACGACACGACGGTAAGGCAGATCAAGCCGCTCGAGAATCGTTTCCGCATGGCTGGTCAGCGCCTCATGCGCTGATGCCGATTGCTCCGCCGGCACCACCTGAACCAGTTCGACCTTGTCGAACTGGTGCTGGCGGATCATGCCGCGTGTGTCACGCCCGTAAGAACCAGCTTCCGAACGGAAGCAAGGCGTGTGGCAGACCAGTTTCAGGGGCAGCGACTCGGCAGCCAGAATCTCGTCGCGGACAATATTGGTCACCGGCACTTCGGCCGTCGGAATCAGGTAGAGCGGCTCGGCATCTGCACGATTGATCCGGAACAGATCCTCCTCGAACTTGGGCAGCTGGCCTGTACCAAACAGGCTGGCAGCATTGACCAGATAGGGTGCATAGACTTCGGTATAGCCATGTTCGGTGGTGTGAATATCCAGCATGAACTGGGCAAGGGCGCGGTGCAACCGGGCCAACTGACCTTTCATCAGGGTGAAGCGGGCACCGGCAATTTTTGCGGCAGTGCCAAAATCAAGCTGCCCCAGGCCCTCGCCAACATCGACGTGATCCTTCACCTCAAAGTCGAAAGCTCGCGGCGTGCCCCAGCGTTTGATTTCGACATTGGCCGATTCATCCTTGCCCACCGGCACGCTCTCATGCGGCAGGTTCGGGATTGCGGCAACAATGGCTTCCATCTGCGGCAGCAGTTCGGCCAGACGGGCTTCGCTGGCTTCCAGATCAGCCTTGAGGGCCGCAACCTGCGCCATCACCTCACTCGCATCCTCACCCTTGCCCTTGAGCATGCCGATCTGTTTGGACAGCGTATTGCGCTGTGCCTGCAACTCCTGGGTTCTGGTCTGCAAGGTCTTTCGTTCTGTTTCAAGATTCTGGAAACCTGAAAAATCGAAAACCTTGCCGCGAGTTGCCAGCCGCTCGGCGACGGCATCGAGATTGTTGCGAAGAAGTTGGATGTCGAGCATGTTGAAACGTCCGGAATCAGTAGTGGCCACGCCAAACGGCGAAAGAGCGGATTATACGCGAGGCAATTTCAGGTCTGGCTGCCTGCACCAAAGGCAGACAGGATCCGGCGCAACATGGCGTGCAGGAAACGCCACAATTTGGGCAGCAGCCAGATGATCAGACCGAGGAATAACAGCAAAAAACCAAGAAAAACCCAGGGATGCATCAGCATCAGCCAGAATCCACCGAGCACCAGGGCTTCCTCGCTCAGCGAAGCCGCCCAGTTGGAAAATGGTTCTGGTGAGGTATTGATGGCCAGGCGGCTGCCCGCCTTGGTCAGCGCCGTACCGGCGGTAATCGTTCCACCGATAATTCCCGCCGCCAGCATCAACGCCGGATCTGCCGCCCCCAGCGAAAACGCAGCGAGCATGCCACCGGCAGGGATACGCACGAAAGTCTGCAAGGTATCCCAGAAGGAATCAAAACCGGGGATTTTGTCGGCAACAAATTCTGCCAGCACCATCGTGCCGCTGGCTGCCATAACCAGCGGATGCTGCAGCAAGGCGAGGCTCTCCGGCAAATCAAGATAGCCCAGGTGCGCCAGCAGGCCGGCCATGAACAACACGAGATACAGCCGCAGACCACTTGCCCAGGCCAGACCTGCCGCCAGCGCAATGGCCTGCAGCATCGGGATCGCTGCCGGAGCGCCAGCAGAGAGGAGTTCGTTCACCGACCCGAACCCTTCTTCCGTGCCTCAGCATCCAGTGCGCGCAGGTGCGACAATTTCTCGCCAATCTTCGTTTCCAGGCCACGCGCAACGGGCTGGTACCAGCGGGTTTCAGGCATGCCATCAGGGAAGTAGTTTTCTCCCGCGGCGTAGCCTTCGGCTTCGTCATGGGCATAGCGATAAGCCTTGCCGAAGCCCATTTCCTTCATCAGCTTCGTCGGTGCATTGCGCAGGTGCAGGGGCACTGGCCTCGAGCCATCTTCGGCAATGAAAGCACGCACCGCGTTGTAGGCGTTGTAGGCGGCATTCGATTTTGCAGCGACGGCAAGATAGATCACGGCATTGGCCAGTGCCAGTTCGCCTTCCGGTGAGCCAAGCCGTTCGTAGGTTTCTGCTGCACTCAGCGCCATGTCGGCGGCGCGTGGATCGGCCAGGCCGATATCCTCCCAGGCCATGCGCACGATGCGCCGGGCCAGATAGCGCGGGTCGGCACCGCCATCCAGCATGCGGCAATACCAGTACAGCGCGGCGTCCGGGTCGGAACCACGCACTGACTTGTGCAGGGCGGATATCTGGTCGTAGAAGGCATCGCCGCCTTTGTCGAAGCGACGTAATTGCTGCGCCAGGGTGCCATTGACAAAATCACCATCGATCTTGTTGCGGCTGGTTGAACTTGCTGCCGTGCGGATCTGCTCAAGCAGGTTGAGCAGCTTTCTGGCATCGCCATCGGCGACACCGCACAGACGCTCTCGGGCAGATTCGTCAAACGACAGGCTGGGCAGCGCAGCCGCTGTTGCCCGGTCGAACAACAAGCCCATTTCTTGCTCAGACAAGGACTGCAGGGTATAGACCGAGGCTCGTGAGAGCAGTGCGGAGTTAACTTCGAATGACGGGTTCTCGGTGGTAGCACCGACGAAAGTCACCAGGCCGGATTCAACAAAGGGCAGAAAAGCATCCTGCTGCCCCTTGTTGAAGCGATGAACCTCATCGACAAAAAGAATGGTGCGGCGGCCCAGCGAGCGATTCACCTCGGCCCGCGCAATCGCTTCACGGATTTCCTTGACGCCGGAAAGAACTGCCGACAAGGCAATGAAATCGGCTTCGAAGGCATCAGCCATCAAGCGCGCCAGGGTCGTCTTGCCGACACCGGGCGGCCCCCAGAAGATCATTGAATGCGGCTGCCCGGCATCAAAAGCCAGTCGCAATGGCTTGCCAGCCCCCAACAGATGCGACTGACCAACGACCTCGTCCAGGGTTTTCGGCCGCAGTTGCTCGGCCAGCGGCACGAATTCAGCACTCTCCCCGGCAGCCGGTGGAGACGAGAACAGGTCAGTCACCGAGCACATCCGCCCCGGCAGGCGGCGTAAAGCGGAAAGTCGCCGCCTCCAGTTTCAGGCCACGTTCGACTCGTGAGAACACCAGCGAAGTCGTCTGGCCAAAACTATCGACCAGTTCCATGGCTCTCAGCTCGTTCCCGGCGAAGCCGAGACGCACACGCTCAAAACCGCTATCGGTGGACTTGGGTACGGCTTCAACCCACTCCAGCCCATCCTTGTTCTCCAGGTTGCGCAGGCCGAAATGCTGCTCAAGGGCAGCCATGCCCTCCCCGGCAAGCAAGGCAGCCGGTGAGCCAGCCAAGGCCGTGCCCTGTTTCTTGACGGTGACCTGTTTCAGCTCCGGGTCATACAGCCAGACTTTCTCCCCGTCACCGACAATCAGCTGCGGATAGGGTTTTTCAATTTGCCAGCGAAATTTGTGCGGACGGGAAAGCACCATCGCCCCGGATGAAAACTGGGGTTTTCTGCCATTTTTCGGAATCACCGTCTGCGTAAACTCTGCACGCAGCGTCTTCGTTGTTTCCAGAAAACTGCGCAAGCGATCCAGAGCATCGGCCTGAGCCAGCGGGGCAGCTACCAGCAGCAGAGAGGCGATCAGCCAGCGCCGCATCACTCTTCCGCCTTGCGCGCCAACACTTCGCGGCCGCCGCGCCCATCCATCGAAGAAACCAGCCCGGCTTTCTCCATGGCTTCGATCAGGCGTGCTGCACGGTTGTAGCCAATGCGCAAATGGCGCTGTACCAGCGAGATGGAGGCGCGACGGTTTTTCAGGACGATATCGACCGCCTGATCATAGAGCGGATCGCTCTCGGCATTGCCCTCGTCGCCACCATCGCCACCCTCACCATCTTCATCATCACCGCCTGCGCCGGTCAGAACGCCTTCGACATACTCCGGGGCACCGGCTTTCTTCAGGTATTCGACAACGTGATGAACTTCATCGTCAGCTACAAAAGCGCCGTGCACACGGGTCGGATACCCGGTGCCCGGCGCCAGGTAAAGCATGTCTCCCTGGCCAAGCAAGGCTTCCGCCCCCATCTGGTCGAGAATGGTGCGTGAATCGATCTTCGATGAAACCTGGAATGAGATCCGGGTCGGAATATTGGCCTTGATCAGGCCGGTAATCACATCCACCGAAGGTCGCTGCGTTGCCAGAATCAGATGCAAGCCGGCGGCACGTGCCTTCTGTGCCAAGCGGGCAATCAGTTGTTCGACCTTCTTGCCGACCACCATCATCAGGTCGGCCAGTTCGTCAATGACGACAACGATGTAGGGCAACGTGGTCAGTGGCTCCGGTGCTTCCGGCGTCAGTGATAACGGGTTGGGGATTTTCTCTCCACGTTTCTCGGCGTCCCGGATCTTGCTGTTGAGACTGGCCAGATTGCGCACGCCCAGCGCGCTCATCAGCTTGTAACGCTTTTCCATTTCACCGACACACCAGTTCAGCGCATTGGCTGCCTGGCGCATGTCGGTCACCACCGGTGCCAGCAGATGTGGAATGCCTTCGTAGATCGAAAGCTCCAGCATCTTCGGGTCGACCATGATCAGGCGAACCTTTTCTGGCTCGGACTTGTAGATCATCGACAGGATCATGGCGTTGATGCCCACCGACTTGCCTGAGCCGGTCGTACCGGCCACCAGCAGGTGCGGCATCTTGGCCAGATCAACGACCATAGGCTGGCCGCCGATATCCTTGCCCAGAGTCAGCGTCAGTGGCGAGGCCATGTCCTGATAGACCGCACTCGAAATGATTTCCGAGAGGCGTACGGTCTGTCGTTTGGGGTTGGGCAACTCAAGCGCCATGCACGATTTTCCGGGCACGGTTTCAACAACGCGGATCGACACCAGTGCCAGGGCACGCGCCAGATCACGTGCAAGATTGACGATCTGGGCTCCCTTTACCCCCACTGCCGGCTCGATTTCATAGCGTGTGACCACCGGCCCGGGATAGGCAGCAATCACCTGCACCTGCACCCCAAACTCAGCCAGCTTGCGCTCGATCAGGCGGGAGGTGAACTCCATGGTTTCGGCACTGGGCAATTCAGTCTGGGCAGGCGCCGGTGCAAGCAGATGCAGGGGGGGCAACATGCCGCCCTCAACCACCTCGGGAAACAGCGGGGTCTGGCGCTCACGCTCGATGCGTTTTTCCACTTTCTTGGAAATTTCCACAACCGGCTGCGGGACTTCAATGAACAGTGGCTCATGATGTTCCACGCGCTTTTTCTCGACCTCGACCTCGGCTTCCCGCTGATGCGCCACTTCACGGCCAATCCGCCGATCCTGCCAGCGCTCGAAAATTCCGCGGATGCCGAGATAGCTGCCTTCCAGCAGGGCACCGATACGCTCGGCAGCCCCCAGCCAGGACATACCGGTAAACAAGCTCCAGCCCAAGGCGATGGCCCCCAACAGCATGAGGGTCGCTCCTGTAAAGCCTAGAAAGCGCATGGCCAGATTGCCGACTTCGTATCCCAGCATGCCCCCGGGGGCCAGCGGCAAGGCTTTGCTCATTGAATGGAAACGCAGGGCTTCAATGGCGCTGCTCGATGCCAGCAGGACGAGGAAACCAGCGAGGGCAATCAACAGCGGCCGGCGATCGGCGGAACGCAGGCCATCCAGCCGTCGGTAACCCCACCAGACGATGGCCGCGCAGAGGATCACCCACCACCAGGCGGAAATTCCAAAAACGTAGAGCAGCAAGTCGGAAACCCAGGCACCCGCACGGCCGGCAGGGTTGTGCAGGGTTGTCGTGAAGACCGAACGCGACCAGCCCGGATCCTCCGGGTGATAGCCGAACAGGGCCAGCGACAGGAAGCCGGCGAGCACAACAAGGGCAAGCCAGCGCGACTCCTGCAGGATGACGGCAATTTTCTCTGGCAGCGGGCTCGGTGCCTCACCCCTGCGTGCAGCAGTTTTGGTCGTCAAGGAAATCGGCAAGAAAAAATGAAAAGGGGATTATACCCGCCCCCTGCAAGAGGCTCGGGATCAACCTTCGTCAAGGATGATCAGGCCATCATCGACCTGGATATAGCCACTGGTTTCCAGACCCTTCATCACCCGGCTGACCATCTCGCGTGAGGCACCAATCATCTTGGCGATATCCTGCTTGGTCAGTTTTCGGCGAATCACCCGCTGGCCTTCGTGGATTTCAGAAAACTCCAGCAGCAGTTTGGCAACACGGCCGTAGACATCCATCAGCGCCAGGCTTTCGATCTTCCTGTCCGCATCGCGCAGGCGTTCGACCAGGCACTTCATGATGTTGAGCCCGACTTCGAAATTTTCCTGCAGGCAACGCTTGAAATCGGCCTTTGAGATCACCAGCAATTCACAGGCTTCGGCAGCCACCACATCGGCAGAACGCGGACTGCCGTCGATCAGCCCCATTTCCCCGAAAAAGCTGCCGGGGCCAAGGATGGAAAGGATGACCTCACGGCCCTCCTCATCGCTGTTCATCACGCGAGCAGAGCCATTGACCAGGATGTACATCGAATCGGTATCATCACCGGCGCGGACAATGACGGTTCCTCTCACTACCTTGCGCCGGGTGGCCACCTGTGCAATCTGCTCCAGCTGCGGATCCTGGACCCCTTTGAACAAGGGGATCGTTCGCAGCAGAACCATGCCTTTATGTCCAACTCCCTCACAAACCATTGTGGCTACCTTTTTTCTTAGAAATTCATGATGTTGGATGCAAATTATAAGCAAGTTTCACAAAAGGCAAGCGGAAGCTTGCTACGAGGCATCAGGCAGCCCGTTATAATTTAGGCATTATTCAACACAGCGAACAGAAAACGACCATGACCCAAACCACTCGCCACTGCCGCCTGCTGATCCTCGGTTCCGGCCCTGCCGGCTACACCGCGGCTGTCTACGCCGCCCGCGCCAACCTGAAACCGGTACTGATCACCGGCATCGCCCAGGGTGGCCAGCTGATGACCACCACCGATGTCGACAACTGGCCGGCCGATGCCGATGGCGTGCAGGGCCCGGAGTTGATGGAGCGTTTCCAGAAGCATGCCGAGCGTTTCGAGACCGAAATCCTGTTCGATCACATCCACACCACCCATCTGGCCGAGAAGCCGATCCGGCTGGTGGGTGACTCTGGCGAATACACCTGCGACGCACTGATCATCGCTACCGGCGCTTCTGCGCAGTACCTCGGTCTCCCGTCAGAAGAAAAATTCTCCGGCCGCGGTGTTTCTGCCTGTGCCACCTGTGACGGTTTCTTCTACCGCAACCAGGCGGTTGCCGTCGTCGGTGGCGGCAACACGGCCGTTGAAGAGGCGCTCTATCTGGCAAACATCGCCAGCCATGTTTCACTGATTCATCGCCGCGACAAGTTCAAGGCTGAAAAAATCCTCATCGACAAGCTCTACAAGAAGGTTGAGGAAGGCAAGATCAGCCTGGTCATCGACTCGACGCTGGATGAAGTACTTGGTGACAACACGGGCGTCACCGGCGTCCGCGTCAAGCATGTGAAGTCGGGTGACACCAAGGAGCTGCAACTCACTGGCGTCTTCATCGCCATCGGCCACAAGCCGAATACCGACATCTTCGCCGGCCAACTCGAAATGGAAGGTGGTTACATTGTCACCAAGGCCGGTCGTGTGGGTAACGCTACCGCGACCAGCGTTGAAGGCGTCTTTGCCGCCGGCGACGTGCAGGACCACATCTACCGTCAGGCCTGCACCTCGGCCGGCACCGGCTGCATGGCCGCGCTTGATGCCGAGCGTTACCTGGATGCCCTCGGCCTGGCCTAAGCCCCGATGAGCAAGCGCCCCAAGGATGGTCCCTTCGGGGCGCTGGCTGCACTACATAAACAAGTTCGACACGCAGCACCTGCTGAACCAAGCAAAGCACTACCGCCATCAGCGCCCCCGGCTGATGACAGCAACGCCTTTCATGAAGAAATGAAGGGAATCACCCCGCTCAAGCAGAACAACCGGGCTCAAATTGAACGCGCCAGACCAGAAGCCAGGGTGCGCCCACAGCCGGAAGTGATTTCCCCGCCCCCCGCCAGACGTATTGATCCAGACGATGTGAATGCGATGCTCCGTGAAGCCATGAGTGGCGTTGTCCCTTTGCCGGACCGTGGCCAGGCAGACATTCCCCGGCGACCTGGCATCAAGTTGCAGAAGCATTCTGAAAATGACAGCGAACCATCAAGCGGAGTGGAAGCCGGCACGCTTTCAACGCTTCAATACCTGCCTCCGACGCTTCCTGATGACGAACATGACCCCGCCGCCCTTTTTCGCCGTGCGGTTGGTGCTGCCAACCCGCTCCCCGACCGCGGTCTTGCATCGCTGAACAAACCACTGCCGCCACCCCATCCGCGCCAGAAGGAGCTAGATGAAGCCGCCGCATTGCGTGAGTCGATTGTTGCCCCCCTGAGTTTTCAGGATCGGCTGGATACAGGGAACGAAAGCAGCCACCTGCGCGATGGTATTCCACGCCGCGTCCTCACTGATTTACGGCGTGGACGCTGGACGGTTCAGGACGAACTCGATCTGCATGGTCTGACCCGTGACGAGGCCAGACCGGCCCTTTCCGCTTTTCTCCAGCATGCACTGGAGCAAGGATTTCGCTGCATTCGGCTGATTCATGGCAAGGGGCTCAGTTCCCCCGGGCGGGAACCGGTACTCAAACACCTCTCGCGTGGCTGGCTGATGCAACGCGAAGAAATCCTCGCATTCTGCCAGGCACGGCCGCATGACGGCGGCGAAGGCGCCCTGCTGGTGCTGCTGCGCAATCAGAACAAGGCGGGATAACCGATAGGCTTCTGCCGCTTATTGCGGCAAGGGTGGAACCGGGTCGTTGAAGCGGCGCAGATACATCACGACCGAGGCACGCAGCTCCGGATCATCGATTCTGGTGAAATTCATCGAACGGCCGGGCACGGCCTGCTCGGTATCGGCAAGATAATAATCGAGCGTGGCGTAGTTCCAGGTATGCCCCGAAGCCTTCATTGCCGGGGAATAGTCAAAGCCGGGTGATGTTCCGGCCTTGCGGCCAAAGACATTCCATAGATGCGGCCCCTTGAAATGCCCGCCGGATTTCTCCCCATCGTGGCACTGCGAGCATTTGCGCTCGAAGAAACGGGCTCCGGCATCAAGGTCGGCTTTTGCCAGCCGCTGCTTCAGTTCCGGGGTCATTACCGGCATTTTTTCGGAAATCGGCTTTCCGGCATCTGCCGATACCGGCAAAACCAGCGCAGACAGAAGTAGCCCGAAGGTCGTTTGCTTGAATGAAAAATGATTCATTACCACCGCTCCTTCACTGAATGGACTCAACCCGAAATGAGACAGCCGCCAACAGGAATTGTTCGACAGCGGGCTCAGATCGCCGCTTCGTCGGTTTCGCCAGTGCGAATACGAACCACCTGCTCAACCGCGGTGACAAAGATCTTGCCATCGCCGATCTTGCCGGTGTGTGCCGCCTTGATGATGGCATCAATGGCCGGTTCGACGGTTTCCGCCGCAACGACAATCTCGATCTTCACCTTGGGCAGGAAATCCACCACATATTCGGCGCCACGATACAACTCGGTATGACCTTTCTGCCGGCCAAACCCCTTGACCTCGGTTACAGTCAGGCCGGTCACCCCGATTTCCGACAGAGATTCACGTACTTCGTCGAGTTTGAAGGGCTTGATGATGGCTTCGATCTTCTTCATGGCTTGTGTTCTCCGGAATTCGGTTGGTGGCTTCAGACCACTATCGTATCAAAAAAACCACGGTTCAAAATTCATCGACATAGCGGTTGGTGATCGGATAGCGCCAATCCCGGCCAAATCCGCGCTGCGTTACACGAACACCAATCGGCGCCTGCCGCCGCTTGTATTCGGCGATGCGCAACAAACGCACCACGCGCCGCACATCGGCTTCGGTATAACCGGCAGCAATGATCTGGCGCGGGCTCTCATCACGTTCCATGTAGGCCTGCATGATGGCATCGAGCACTTCGTATGGTGGCAAACTGTCCTGATCGGTCTGGTCGGGCTTCAACTCGGCCGATGGTGGCCGCGTGATGATCCGCTCCGGAATGATCTCGCGATCCCGGTTGACCCAGCGTGACAAGCGATAGACAAAGGTCTTGAACACATCCTTGATCACCGCGAAACCACCGGCCATATCACCATAAAGCGTGCAGTAACCGACACCCATTTCCGACTTGTTGCCGGTGGTCAGGACCAGCGCGCCGCTCTTGTTCGACAAGGCCATCAGCAGATTGCCGCGAATACGTGCCTGCAGATTTTCCTCGGTGGTATCACTGGGCAAACCGGCGAACTCACTGGCCAGCATGTCTGCATAGGTTTGCATGGCCGGACCGATCGGGATTTCGTCGTAACGTACACCCAGGGTTTTCACCATCTGTCGTGAGTCATCCAGACTGATGTCCGCGGTATACGGTGAGGGCATCATCACGGCACGAACTTTTTCTGCGCCCAGTGCATCCACGGCCACGGCCAGTGTCAGGGCCGAATCGATACCACCGGAAAGACCGATGATGGCGCCGGGAAAACCATTTTTCCCGATGTAGTCACGGACACCATGAACCAGTGCCGTATAGACCTGCGCCTCGGCATCCAGCAAGGGCGCCAGTTCACCCGGCTGCGGCTCGCCGCCATCGATATGAACCAGACCCAGCATATCCTTGAACTGCGGCAGGCGAACAACCTCCCGGCCTTGAGAATCCAGTGCAAACGAACCGCCATCGAATACCAGCTCATCCTGTCCGCCAACCATGTTGGCGTAGATGACAGGAATACCGCAGGTAGCAATGCGCTGGCGCAGCACCTCCGTTCGTTCACCATGCTTGTCGAGATGAAATGGCGAGGCATTGAGTACCAGGAGCAATTCAGCACCGGCTGCATGGGCAGCTTCAGCAGCCCCCGGCTCCCAGATATCGGCGCAGATATTGATGCCGCAACGCACCCCCTTGAGGGTGAATACACAGGCTTCATCGCCAGGCTCGAAATAGCGCTCTTCGTCAAAGACCTCGTAATTGGGCAGCAACTGTTTGTGGTATGTGGCAATCCGTCGTCCATCCACAAACAGGCTGGCCGCATTGAAGCAACGCCCCTTGCGCTCTTCCGGATGGCCGACAAGCACGGCGATACCATGCACCTGCGAAGCCAATGCGGCCAATTCCCGTTCGCAGGCACGGTAGAAATCGGCACGCAGCAGCAAGTCTTCCGGTGGATAGCCACATAACGCCAGTTCCGGCGTGATCAGCAGATCGGCACCTTCAGCACGAGCACGCTCGGCATAATCGGCGATTCTGTTCGCATTGCCGGCAAGGTCACCGACCGTGGGATTGAATTGAGCTATCGCAATTTTCAGCATGGCAGAACTATAAGCGAAATAAAGAAAGGGGCGCCGCAGCGCCCCTCATTGTCAGCCAGTCAGGCTCAGAAAGCCGGCTTATCCTTGGCATCGGCGTAACGCTTCACACCGGACATGATCTCGGCCTTGGCTTCTTCCTGACCAAACCAGCCCTGTACCTTGACGTATTTACCCGGCTCCAGATCCTTGTAGTGTTCGAAGAAATGGGAAATCTGGTCAAGGGTGATCTGCGGCAGGTCGCGCGGGCTCTCCACGCTGCGGTACATCGTCGTCAGTTTATCGACCGGCACGGCGAGCACTTTTGCATCTTCGCCGGCTTCGTCAGTCATGGCCAGCATACCAATCGGGCGGCAACGCACCACGACACCCGGCGGCAACGCAAACTGGGTCACGACCAGCACATCAACCGGATCACCGTCACCGGCAATGGTATGCGGGATGTAGCCGTAGTTGCATGGGTAATGCATGGCGGTACCCATGAAACGATCAACAAAGATTGCACCGCTGTCCTTGTCGACTTCGTATTTGACTGGATCAGCGTGTGCGGGAATCTCGATGATCACGTTGAAATCGTTGGGAAGGGCGTTGCCGGAAGGGACGTCGTTGAGGGCCATAGCGTTTCTTTCTGTCAGCTTTGCGGAAAGGCTGAATTATACCGTCTTCCTAACCAGAAGGCCTGCCGGCACGGTGCAGGAAGGCCTTCCTGCAATTTTTTTCGATAAAGAGATTGACGGCACCACACTTCGTAATTAGAATGCGAACCGTTCTCATTTGCAACACAACAATGGATTCTCAACATGGAGTCGGACATGGTTCCCAACCCGCATTCAGCCAATCTTGTGGTGGTGTCGGTTCAGCCTCAGTTGCCACCGCGGGTCAACAGCGATCAGCTGTTCCGCGGCCAGAAAACCCTTGAGATTGAACATGGCGAACAGCGCTACACCTTGCGCGTCACCAAGGACAACAAACTGATTCTGACCAAATAGCAACACCCTGTTTCATGCATCAAATTTTCTCTCGATAGCGATTTCTCTCGCTCCTTGCCGCCAGCCAGCCAGACCATCCGGACCAGCCAGCCACGCGCTTTTTTGAACAACAAGTTCTGCCATCCACGTGCAGAACCTGAAGCGCAGCATGCTGACACTTTCGACAACTGGCTTTACAGACACCAGATATTTCGACTGCTCACGGTTTTCGCCGTTGCGCATTGTTCTCGTTGCCGCAGCACATCTTGGTGCTGCCGCACTGTTTTTCTCCACACAAAACTTGCCGATACGGATGCCAACGCCGGCCATCATGGTGCAATGGCTACCCCACGCTTCCCAGGCTTCACCAGGCTTGGCACCGCTTCCTGTAGAAACGTTCAGCGAGCGCCGGAAACCCATACAAAGATCAACGGCAAAACCGCAACCACCAGTTGAGGCACAGGCCACAGAACGTGCTGAACGTGCACCGGAAATAGCCTCCCCACCAGTCGCAACCAATACGACTGAAAGCACTGCAGCGACAGCAACTTCTGCTTCACCACACAGCAACGGCATTACAGAAGCCCGCCAGCCTCATTTCAGCGAACCCCGCTTTGACGCCGATTACCTGAGCAATCCGGCGCCAGCCTATCCCGCCCTATCGCGAAGGCTGGGCGAAGAGGGCAAGGTCATCCTGCGTGTGTTCGTCGAATCTTCAGGGCAGCCGGGACAAATCGAACTGAAGGCCAGTAGTGGCTCGCCGCGTCTCGACCGCGCAGCACAGGAGGCAATCCGGCACTGGAAATTCATTCCCGCCTCTCGTGGCCAGGAAGCAGTCGGCGCCTGGGTACTCGTTCCTATTGTTTTCACCCTGAAAGGCTGACATGGAAAACCCACTGGGCTTCACCCATTTTCTTCAGCATGCCGACCCCATTGCGCGAACGGTGCTGGCGATGCTGGTCATGGCTTCGATTGGCAGCTGGTATCTGATTGTCACCAAAGGTTTGCAGGGCGTACGAGTTCGGCGCAGAAGCGAGGCTTTCCTTGCCGCCTTCTGGGAAGCCCCCAACCTTGAGGCCCTTGCTGCACGCATTCGGGAAAAAGGGACAACCGATCCGTTCTCGCACTTGTTGCACCACGGGTTTACCGCCATCGAGCAATTCCAGCGCGGCAAGTGTGGCAATGGAAATACTGGCCTGCTTGATGCCGGCACACCGGAAGACATGCTCAGTCGCGCACTCAAACGTGCCATTGACGAAGACCGCAGCCAGCTTGAATTCGGCCAGACCTTCCTCGCCACCGTTGCCTCGTCGGCCCCCTTCGTCGGCCTCTTCGGCACGGTCTACGGCATCTATCAGGCACTGATCGCTATCGGCATTTCCGGCCAGGGCACGCTGGACAAGGTAGCCGGGCCGGTTGGCGAGGCATTGATCATGACCGGCATCGGCCTCGCTGTCGCCATTCCCGCTGCCGTTGCCTACAACGCCTTTGCCCGTGCCAACCGCAACACCTTGTCACGACTCAACTCGTTTGCCTACGACGTGTTCAGCTTCCTCGCCACCGGCATCAAGAGCTCACCGATGCGGAGCGATGCCCGCAGCACCAGCGAAAAGATGATCGAGCTGGTACGCGCCCAGAGCGGCACCTTGACCCCGCAGGCGCCCCCCGGCCTGAGCGTTCGCTGAGGAACTGGCAATGGCTTTCGCAAGCATGGATACCGGCGATGACGACGAGCCGCTGGCCGAAATCAACATGGTGCCGCTGATCGACGTGATGCTCGTGCTGCTCATCATCTTCATGGTCACCGCGCCGCTGCTCACCCACGCCGTCAAGCTCGACCTGCCCCAGGCCAGCTCGACGACCAACCAGAGCAAACCGGACAGCGTGCATCTGGCCATCACCGCCGACAGGCAAGTTCTCTGGAACGGCCAACCAGTCGACGCAGCCGCCCTCTCGGATCAGATGACTACTGCCGGCAGGTTGCAGCCGGTGCCGGAACTACACATCCACGCCGAACGCAACACCCCCTATGAGCGTGTTGCGCAGGTCATGTCGGAAGCCTCGCAGAAGGGACTGACGCGCATTGGCTTCGTCACTGACCCAAGCGCTTCCGGGCGCTGACCCGGCAACCCGTATTTTCAATTTTTTAACAGGAGTAATGAAACATGACCCACATCAAGCAACTGTTTGCCGGAATCGCACTCACCGCTGCCCTTGCCTCACCGGCGCTGGCGCTCGAATATCCGATCGGTGTTCCGCAGAACAAGGCCGGCATGGAAATCGCTGCCGTCTATCTGCAGCCGGTTGAAATGGAGCCGGACGGGATGATGCGCAAGGCGTCCGAATCCGACATTCACATCGAAGCCGACATTCACGCCCTGGCCAACAACCCGAATGGTTTTGAGGAAGGGGCCTGGATTCCCTATCTGGTCATCAAATACGAGGTTTCCAAGATTGGCAGCGACTTCAGGATCACCGGCGAATTCATGCCGATGGTGGCCAACGATGGCCCGCACTACGGCGACAACATCAAGCTCGCCGGCCCCGGCAAGTACAAGGTGAAATACAGCATCCTGCCCCCTTCAGAGAACAAGCACGCGCACTTTGGCCGCCATACCGACCGTTCAACCGGCGTTCGCCCGTGGTTCAAACCCTTTGATGTCGAGTACGAATTCACCTACGCCGGCATCGGCAAGAAGGGCGGGTACTGAGCATGCGGACAAAACTGATTGTTGCTGCACTGGCGACGGCCGGGCTGTGCAGTTTCAGCACGGCAACACTGTCAGCCACCAAGGAAGCAGAGCTACTGCAGAAACTGGCTGATCGCTTGGAAAAGCTGGAGGCGCGCAACACCGAACTGGAAAAGGAAGTCAAAACGCTGAAAGTCGAGAATGACAAGATCAGCAAGAGCCTGGAATCCGACAACATCTCCCAGTACGAACCCGAAATCACTGCCCGCCTGAAGGCAGTGGAGAAGGACACACTGGACATGAAGAAATCGGCGAAGGTCATCGAAGCACTTGACGGCATCAAGGCTGGCGCCAGCCTGACCACGGTGGCACAGAAACCTTACGGCCTGCCGACCGGCACCAAGAACAACGACACCCAGCTCAGCTACCGTGCCGACGTTGAAGTTGAACTCCCGCTTTCACCGATTGGCAATACCGAGCAGAAACTGTTCGGACATTTCCGTATGGGGCAAGGACAGGGCCTGAATACGCCATTCAGCAACCTTGGATATTTCGGTGCCCCCAACGGTGCAGCCTTTACCATCAGCAATGCCGACAAGGACGACTCCTCCGCACTGCTGGCACAAGCCTGGTACCAGGCAAAGATTCCGCTCCCATTCGGCGGCTTCAAACCGCATTCGCGTGAGAGTGCGGAAATCACCTTCGGCAAGATCGACATCTTCGGATTCTTCGACCAGAACGAAGTTGCCGGTGATGAGGCGACACAATTCCTCAATTCAACGCTGGTGCACAACCCGCTGCTGGATGCCGGCGGCGAAGTCGCCGCGGACGGCAATGGCTTCCAGCCGGGTTTCATTGGCGCCTACGTTAACGAGACAAACAAGGCAGAGCCCTGGCGCGTGTCGCTCGGTTACTTCGGTGCCGGCGAACGCGGAGCAAGCTGGGGCCGCAGCTTCGATTCCCCCCTGCTGATTGGTCAGGTTGAAAAACAGCTCAAGTTGTTTGGCGGACTGACCGGCAACTACCGTGCTTACGCCTGGCAACGCAGCAAGGCCACTGAGCTGGATGAGAAAACCCAGAAAAACCACACCGGCTTCGGCATCTCGGTTGATCAACGCGTCGGTGATGGACTCAACCTGTTTGGTCGCTACGGCCAGTTGACCAAGGGAGAGCTGTCCTTTGACAAGGCACTGACACTGGGCACGGAAATCAGCGGCAATTACTGGGGGCGTGGCGGTGACGTACTGGGCATCGCCGGTGCCTGGATGCGCACCAGCAGCGCCTTCCGCAAGGCGGGGGGCAGCAGTGATTTCAATGGCGACGGCACTGCCGATTTGAACTACTCACCGAGCGGCACGGAAAAAGTGGCTGAAGTGTATTACCGCTACCGTATCTCGCCGGAATTCAGCGTATCTCCTGACTTCCAGTGGATCAGCAATCCGGGCGGCAACCCGAATGCTGACTCAGTACGGGTGGTCAGTGTTCGCGCCAACGTCAGCTTCTGACCATCAGGGAGGAACCCATGCACCGAAACGATCCGATGAGTTCCCTCCCCACTACCGACCGCCTCTGGCGGTCGGTAGTGATTGCTGCTGCCTTGCTGATGCTGGCGATCACCGGAGCACCTGTTCAGGCCGCCGACATGCCGACCATTCATCTGCTGATGAAGGATGGCCGGCTCTATCCGGAAACGCTGGAAGTCCCGGCGAATACCCGTTTCCGGCTGCAGATCAGGAACGAGGGGCCGGGCGCAGCCGAATTCGAAAGTCTGGAACTGCGCAAGGAAAGCGTGCTTGCCCCCGGCGTTACGCGGAATCTGGTCTTCAACCCCTTGAAGCCCGGCAGCTACAAGTTTTTCGACGAGTTTCACCCGGAAACGGCACAGGGAAGAATCATCTCGAAGTGATTCACCTGCGCCATCCGAACCGACAAAAGAACAAACCATTGAACGAGAGAAAACCATGGGAAATGCATTTTTCGTTGTCTGGCGGGAAAGCCTGGAAGCCTTCCTGATCATCGGCATCCTGTATGCGTGGCTGCAAGCCAACGATAGCAGCGGGCAGGGCAAAAGAGCGCTTGCTGCCGGACTCGTCGCCGGCATCGCACTGGCACTGGCACTCGGCTGGGCCCTGCTGGAAGTGCAGGATGAACTGACCGGCAACGCATTGGAGGCCTTCCAGGTCACCACGCTGTTCATCGCCGCCGGCCTCATCACGCAGATGGTACTGTGGATGCGCAAGCACGGCCGGCAGATGAAGCAACGCCTGCACAGCGAACTGAGTAGCGCCGCTGCCCGCTCCGGCTTCGTCGGTGTGGCCATCGTCGCGGCACTGGCCGTGGCGCGCGAAGGTGCGGAAACGGTGATCTTCCTCTACGGGCTGTCGCAGGAAGGCGACATGCAAACACTGCTGCTTGGCTCGCTCGGCGGCATTGCCGGTGCCGCACTGACCGCCTGGGTTGCTGCGCGCGGGCTGCGCCAGCTCAATGTCGGCCTGCTCCTGCGGTTTTCCTCGATCCTGCTGTTGGTACTGGCCTCGGCCCTGCTGGTGGCCGGTACGGACCGCCTGATCGGCGCCGGCTGGCTACCCGCCGTGATCGACCCCTTGTGGGATACCTCGATGCTGATCGACGACAGCAACGGTGCCGGCAAGCTGATCGCCGATTTCTCCGGCTATCGCGCCCGCCCGGCGCTGAGTGTGCTGCTCGCCTATGTCACCTACTGGGCACTGGTGCTGTTTGGCTGGCGGAGAACTGCTCATGGCTGAACAAGTCATCACCTTTCACCGACAACGGCCGCTGCCGGACAATTCGCCGCCCGGCCGGCTGGCTGCCGCCGGCCTCTTCCTGCGCCGCCATCGCCGTGCCATCCTGACCATCCAGTGGATGGTCGTTGTCGTTTACGCCGTGCTCGTCGTGGTCCCTGCCCTGATGCCATTGCCGCCCGAAAGCGCGCACATCTGGGACAACCTGCGTCTGTTCGCCCAGTTCATTTTCTGGGGTGTCTGGTGGCCGGGGGTGATGATCGCCACCGTGGCACTTGGCCGGGTCTGGTGCGGCTTTTTCTGCCCGGAAGGCTCGCTCACCGAATGGGTCAGCCAGTATGGTCGCGGCCGGGCCCTGCCGCGCTGGCTGAAATGGTCCGGCTGGCCGTTTGTCGCCTTTGTCCTCACTACCCTCTACGGGCAGCTGGTCAGCGTCTATGAATATCCGCAGGCAGCACTGCTGGTGCTCGGGGGCTCCACCGTGGCCGCCGTTGCCATCGGCCTGCTCTACGGCCGCGAAAAGCGCATCTGGTGCCGCTACCTGTGCCCGGCCTCGGGCATCTTCGCCGTGCTGGCCAAGATCGCTCCGTTGCACTACAAGGTCGACCGTGCAGCATGGGACAGGCACGCGGGTGATTTCGAGCCGGTCAACTGTGCCCCGCTGCTCGATGTTCGCCGCATGACCAGCGCCTCCGAATGCCACGCCTGCGGCCGCTGCGCCGGCCAGCGCGATGCCGTGGCGCTGACTGCGCGCTCGCCGTTTGCCGAAGTGCTCGACCTCGACGCCCCGGCACGCACGCCGGAAGCGCTGACCATCCTCTTCGGCATCCTCGGTGTCGCCACCGCCGCCTTCCAGTGGACGGTCAGCCCGTGGTTCCTGCAAATCAAGCTGGCTCTGGCCGAATGGCTGGTGGAGCACGATCACTACGGCCCGCTCGACAGCGACGTTCCCTGGTGGCTGCTCACCCATTACCCGGAAGCCAACGATCTGTTCACCTGGCTCGATGGCGGCCTGATCGTTGCCTATCTGATCGGTGGCGGCTTCCTGCTCGGGTCGCTGCTCTGGCTTGGCCCGATGCTGGCCTCACGCCTGCTGCAATCTTCCCCGCTCAGCTGGCAGCGCTTCTCACTGGCGTTGACGCCACTGGCTGCCGCCAGTGTCATCCTTGGCCTGTCGATGCTCACCATCTCCCACCTCAAGGCCGAACATGTCTGGCTCGGCTGGCTACCGGCCTTCCGTATCGGCCTGCTGGCTGCCGGCAGTCTGGGCACGCTGTGGCTTGCCTTCCGGCTGATTGCCACCCATGGACAAGGCCGCCTGCGGCAAAGCCTTGCCTGGCTGGCCATGCTCTTCCCGGTCGGCATGATGGTCACGGTATGGAGTCTGGTGTTCTTTGTCTGGTAGTCCGGTGAACAGTCGACGAAAAAAAGCTGCCTTACAGCAATGCTGTAAGGCAGCTTTTGATTTTCCCAGGACAACAGCAGCAGAAAAGCGGCGTTATTCCGAAATCTGGTCGTTATTGGTGTTGCGCTTGACGCCTGGCTTACGGCCGCGGGCTGGCGGCGGGGTATAGCAGGAAAGGCGGCAGCTCAGCCCTTCGATCTTGGCACCGTCCTTGAACTGGATGGTGTTGCAGCAAATTACGTCACCGGTCGATGACAAGTCGGCAACATGCGTGCGCACGCGGGCAAGCGGCATTTTGAGCGCTGAAGCGATTTCCAGATCCATACGCGGACCATTGGCTTTGAGGAAATCCAGAATGCTCGAATTGATCAGGTTCGACATGGCGAGCTCCGTAATAACTGAAATGGAAAAACCCGGACCGTGGCCCGGGTCTACTTTTCCCCTATTCTACGGGGAAAAGTGGGTTCTGAGTAAAAACTAATCAGGCAACCTTCATCAGCTTGGTGGTAGCGGCATTTGCGGCTGTCACGTTGGCTTCGATCGTTGCCTTGGCCTGCTTGGCCGACTGCGACATCGTTTCGTAAGCGGTCTCAGCCTGGGCGATGGCGGACTTGACTGCAGCCACGATCGACTCTGTGCCGGCCGGTGCATTCTTCAGGGTCTGCTCCAGCGCTGCAGCGAAGTTCTTCTTCATTTCAGCGGTCTGGCCTTCAACCACCAGGTTAACGCCATTGGAAGACTCATTCAGGATTTCATAAACGCTACGCGAATAGGCAACTGTCTTCTCGACAACCGGCTTGCTCAGGCTGGTCTGCAGAGCAACAAAAGCCTGCGGATCCTTGACTGCGAGCAATGCATTGACAGCAGCAGCGCTATCGGCGATCAGGGCACGGGCGGTGTTGAGGTTCAAAGCAGCCAGGCGCTCGGTGGTTGCCAGCGATGTGTTGGCCAGCGTCAGCAGGGAATCAACAGCGGCTTTGTTCACCGCGGCGAATTGTTCGTTGGTCTTGATCATGGTGAATCTCCTTGATGTCAGGTTAATCGCGGCAAACAACCCGAAAACCGAATTGCTGCACTGCACAAATTGCATTCTACATAAGATTTTCCACGTGTCAAGCAATATTTGCTGCGATGCACAATGCTCTTGCCTATTGAAATTGCTTGCAAATTTTCAGCGGCACAATACAATGCGAACCATTCTCATTTATAAACCTCGGTGGCTACCATGCTCCAATCCATGATCATCGCCCTGCGTGAAGGCCTTGAAGCCTTCCTGATCGTCGGCATCACGCTCGCCTATCTTCGCCAGACCGGTCGTGCATCCTTGGTGGCGGCTGCGCACTGGGGCATCGGCGTTTCGGTACTGACCTGCTTTGCTGCCGGCTGGGCACTCGGCCAGGCGGAAAGCCAGCCGCTCTGGGAAGGCTCGCTGGCACTGGTCGCCGCCGTGTTGGTGATCAGCATGGTGATCTACATGCTGAAGGCTGCCCGTTTTCTCAAGCAGCGTATCCATGCGCGTCTCGAAGCCTCGGCGGCTCGAACCGGTACGGCTGCCTGGCTGGGTGTATTTGCCTTCGTCGTCTTGATGATTACCCGCGAGGGCATGGAAACGGCGTTGATGCTGACCTCGCTGGCGGCGCTCGGCAGCGCCTGGGACATGATCGCCGGCGCATTGACCGGCCTTGCCCTGGCCGCTGGCATCGCCTGGGCCGGCAGCCGCTTTGGCGCCCGCCTCGACCTGGCCCGATTCTTCCAGGTGACCTCGGTTTTCCTGCTGCTCTTTGCCGCACAACTGATTTTCTACGGCTTCCACGAATTCACCGAGACCGGGCTCCTGCCGATCGACAACGAATACTGGCATCTGGCCACCGAGCCTTATGCCCCGGAAGGCGAGTACGGCAGCCATATCACCAGCCTGCTTCTTGTCGTGCCACTGGTCTGGTATGTACTGATCAGCGTGCGCTCCCGGCTCCGGCCGGTCGCTGCCTGAATCCGGAACAACTGGATGGTCAGCATTTTTGAATGCCCGCCGTCCGTTCCGGGTCCCGACCTGTGCCGGCGCGTTTGACCTGACTCACCTGCTACGCCTCATCTGCGTCGAACGGGAATTGACAATGATACTCACCGACTGTCGCCCCCTGCCGGATAACGACAAACACGGCTGTCGCTGATACCTGCCTTGAATCAGACGGCAAGACCCGATCTCCTTTCATCCGATCACGTAAGCACTGAAGCACTTGCCAAACATGCTGCTTCCTATATAATGCGAACGGTTCTCATTCGCATATACGGAATATAGCACCGGGGCACTGCCGTAGATTGGCAATGCAGCCACCGATTTTTCAGTAGCCCCATTTGCAGCAAGGATCTGATCGAGCCTACCGGCAGAGAAAGAGATCCGCCGGGAAGCCGCTAACCGCGCACATCCCGTTTCGCCGATTTACACATCAACGCCAGCCAGCCGTGTGCCAGCCAGCCTCAACCAAGTTTTCTGGAGGTTTGCATGTCTGCCACACGCGCTGGCTCACGCCATCGTTTCACCCTTCACCCCCTGGTTGCCACGCTGGCAACTGCCCTGGCATCCACCACCCTGCCGGCCATCGCTGACCAGCAACTGCGTGACACTGTCGTCACGGCGACGCGAAGCAGCACGGCTATCGACGACCTGCCGGTCACGGTCAGCACCGTTACCCGCGAGGAAATGGACCGCCGGTTGCCGGCGGATGAAACCGACCTGTTCCGTGATGACCCCGATGTCGCCATGGCCCGTGACCTGCGTCGTTTCGGCTCGACGCGCATCAACATCCGCGGGATCGAGGACAATCGCGTCGTCACCATGGTCGACGGCGTGCGCCTGCCCGATTACTACAACGGCGGCGGCCCGACCAACTACACAATGAATGCGAACCCCACGGCATTCCTCGATTTCCTCAAGCAGATCGAAGTGGTTCGCGGCCCGGCATCCAGCCTCTACGGCTCGGACGCCATTGGCGGCGTCGTCGGTTTTGTGACGCTGGACCCAGCCGATATCGCACCCGGCGACAAGACTTCCGGCATACGCGTTCGCGGCAGCTACAACGGCGCCAGTGACCAGTTCTCGGGCAGTGTCATCGGTGCCTTGCGCAACGACCGTGCGGAGTTTTTGCTCGGCTACGGCCAGGCACACGGCCATGAACTCGACAACAAGGGCAAGGATGGTGGCAGCAGCCGCTTCCGCGAAAAACCCAACCCTGCCGACACCAAGGATCTCGGCATCCTCGCCAAGCTGGTGCTTAAGCCGACGACTGGCCACCGGATCACGACCATGATCGAATCGCGCGAACAGGATGTTCAGACCGATGTACGTCGCCTCTCCGGTTCATTGCCACGGGTCACGGCAATGACTGGTGACGACAATGTGCAACGTACCCGCTACAGCGTCGAATACGAGAACAAGCCGGATGCTGCCTTCTACGACCGAATGACCGCGCGTGCCTACTACCAGCATTCCGAAACGCACAACAAGAACAACCAGCGCCGTAGCAACACCAGCGCTACCTGCTCGGCAGTGAGCGCCGGCACCAACCAGTGCGACCTCTATCAGGATTTCTACTTCGACCAGACGACCAGCGGTCTCAATTTCCAGTTCGAGTCGTTGTTTGGCGCAGGCCAGGTCACACACCTCTTCACTTACGGCGCCGATCTGATGCGACTCGAAATCGACGAGATGCGTGACGCCACCCGCTACAACCGGACCACCGGCACGGTATCCAAGTCAATCGCTGGCGAAAACTATCCGCTTCGCGATTTCGCCAAAGGCAAGACCGATACCATCGGCCTCTTTCTGCAGGACGAAATCGGTGGCTTGGCCGACGGCCGGCTGACACTGACACCGGGCATCCGCTATGACTACACAAAGCTCAAGCCGGACGTAGACGCGCTGGCACAGCAAGTATTGACCTCGATCAACCGCAGTGTCGAAGAGCAGACCTATAGCCATTTTTCGCCGAAGCTTGGCGCACAGTGGAAATTCAGCGACAGCCTGTCGTCGTTCGGCCAGGTTGCAGCCGGGTTCCGCGCGCCAAACTACAACGAAGTCAATGGTTCCTTCCGGAACACCGCCCAGCGCTACGCCACAGCGCCGAATGGCGCACTGAACCCGGAAACCAGTGTCGGCATTGAACTCGGCCTGCGCGGCCGTACGGCGACCACACGCAGCCAGATCGCCATCTACAACAACCAGTACAAGGATTTCATCGAAAATCTCCGCCTCAACTGCCCGTCCGACCCGGCCTGCGTTCCGGGCTATACCACCTACCAGTCGCGCAACCTCACCAAGGTGCGCATCTACGGTGCCGAAGCACGCAGCAGCTGGGATTTCCGGCCCGGCTGGCGCCTTGACGGATCTGTCGCCTACGCCCACGGCGACAACGAGGAAGACAACCAGGCACTGAACAGCATCGAGCCGCTACGCGCCAGCTTCGGCCTCGTGCGCGATGCCGGCAGCTGGGGCATGGAAACCCGCCTGCGCATGGCAACACGCAAGAGCCGGATCGACGACAGCAATGGCCGCTACTTCCGCACCCCCGGCTACGGCGTAACCGACCTCGCTGCCTGGATCAAGCCGAGCAGGGATACGCGCGTGACCTTCGCGCTGAACAACGTGTTCGACAAGAAATACTGGTTGTGGAGCGACATCCGCCAGGCCGATGCCACGGACCCGGCCGGCGTGGACTTCTACTCGCAACCGGGCCGTAATTTCCGCATCGCCTTCCAGGCAGATTTCTGATCCCGGGAAACTTAGCCATTCAGGCCTGACGGCCAGACCAGACCGGCCCCCGATGCATCTGAAGTGTATCGGGGGCCTCATGCCGGAGGACGCAAACGATGAATACAAACCGCACGCCGCAACTGCCCGAACCAACCGCCCTCATCGCTGCACTGCTGACGATGATGACCCGCTTTTCCTGCCTCGGCTGCCCACGGCTGGCCGGGCGAATCCGTCGCAACCTGGCACTTCTGCAGCATTACGCCGACACCGACATGCCCCCGTCGCTCAAGCAACTTGCACAGCACCTCGAACGCGAATGGACACAGCTGCATCTGGCCATTGCCGATGAACCGCTTCACGACGAGAACACCGAAAAAACGATCCACACCGCCAGCCAGTCGCTGCATTGATCCCGCCGCATCGACCCACTACTCACCCAGCAAGCCACTCCATGCCCCTACGAAAACTGATCAACCGTGCCCTCTGCGTCGCAGCAGCCATTCTGGCCACAGCAGCACATGCCGATAGCGTGCTGTTCATCTCCGTCAACCCCGTGCCGCACGGAAAATTCACCCTGCTCACCGAAATCGGTGCAGCACATGGCATCAAGGTCGAGGTGAGGCAGGTCGAGAAACTGGCTGCCGACGAGGATGCTTCGCTCTGGCGAGGTGCAGACATCGTGTTTTTCGACACCCCGCGCGACCACCTGCAGGATACCGTGCGTGCACGGCTTGCCAAAGCCCTGCCCGGCCTGACGGCACCACAGCTGTGGATGCACGAAACGAAGCCGGAAATCAAAGGACTGGCGAAACCGCTTGCCGACCGTCTGCACGCCTATTACGTGAACGGAGCGCGGCCAAATTTCGAGAATTTCTTTCGCACCCTTGCCGCTCACCGAAAAGGCCAGGCCCTTGATGACATCCCTCCGCCGGTCATTTTCCCGAAAGTGGCGATCTATCACCCCAAGGCGCCCCAGCTGATTTTTGCCGACACGGCGGCCTACCTGCGCTGGAAGGGTATCGACCTCGCCCGCAAACCACCGGTCATCGGCATTGCCTTGCACCAGACCTATATTGCTTCAGAACAAACGGCCTTTATCGATGATCTGATTGCACGTATTGAGGCTGCAGGCGCCGTACCACTGGCCTGGTATGCGCCAGTGATGGGGCCGCAGGCCGGCTTGTTGAAGGTCAACGGCCAGCTCGTTGCCGATGCTGTCATCAACACGCAGATCGTGCTCGACCCCGAGGGTCGCAAGAAGGAACTGGCAGCCCTCGGCATTCCATTCATCCAGGCACTTTCCTATCGCAGGGGCGATGAAGCTGACTGGCGCGCCGACCCGCAGGGCGTGCCCTTGATGGACATTCCCTTCTTTCTCGCCCAGGGCGAGTATGCCGGCATATCCGACGCAATCATCGCTGGTGCACAACAAAAGGGAGATGAGCAGGTCACCGTCATTCCTGCCCAGTCAGCGGCTGTCGTCAATAAGGCGGTCAATCTCGTTCGCCTGCAACGCCTGCCCAATGCCGAGAAAAAGCTGGCAGTGATGTTCTGGAATTACCCGCCGGGAGAAAAGAATCTGTCTGCCTCCTATCTCAACCTGCCACGTAGCCTCGCCGCAACGCTCACATCCTTGAAAGCCGCTGGTTATGACGCACCGCCGGAAGAGGAAGCGGTGCTGATCAACAACCTGCAACAACTGCTTTCCCCTTTCTATCGCGATGGAACGCTGCCGCGTTTGCTGCGCAACGGTCTGGCAGAAAAGATGCCGGTCGCCACCTATCGCGACTGGCTGTCGAAGCAGGCTGAACCCGTTCGCCGCGAACTCGCCGAACGCTGGGGCGAGCCGGAAAAATCATCGATGGTTATCCGGGAAAATGGCCAGGCATATTTTGTGATTCCCCGCTTCATCGCCGGCAAGGTGATGTTTACCCCGCAGGCACCGCGCGGAGAGAAATGGGAAGACAAGGAAAAAGCGCTTTACCACTCAACCAAAGCCTTGCCTTCACATTTTTATCTGGCGCAGTACCTGTGGCTGCGGCAGCACTGGAAGGCGGATGCCCTGGTGCATTTCGGCACCCACGGTTCGCAGGAATGGCTGCCCGGCAAGGAGCGCGGGTTATCCGTCAGCGACTACCCCTTGCTTGCCGTCAGTGATGTGCCGGTCATCTACCCCTATATCGTCGACAACATCGGCGAGGCATTGCAAGCCAAGCGCCGCGGGCGCGCCACGATTGTGACGCACCAGACGCCGCCATTCGCGCCGGCAGGCCTGCACGAAGTCACCGTCAGGATTCATGATTTGCTGCACGCATGGCTGGCACAGGACGACGGCGCAGTAAAACAGCAGCTGGCTGCCGACCTCACGATGGCCGTCAGAAAAGAGCGCATCGACAAGGACATGGGCTGGAGTGAGGCGCGGGTCGCGGCGGAATTCCCCGCCTTCGTCAATGCCCTGCATGACCACCTGCATGAATTGGCACAGACCGCGCAACCACTGGGTTTGCACACCTTCGGCACAGCTCCGCGCGAAGCACACCGCCTGGGCACAGTGATGCTGATGCTCGGCAAGTCTTTCTGGGAAGCCGCGGCCAAATATGTCGGGGTGAAAGATGAAGACCTCGACGAAATGTTCGTCGACAATTTCGAGCAGGCCACCAACGCCCCCCCATTCAAATCATTCCGTGACTGGCTGGCTGGAAATGCTGCATTACCGGCAGACAAACCGCTTGCCGGGCAATTCGAACAGGGCAAGCGCTGGTATGAGGACCTGGGTGCCGCCGACGAAATGGATGGGCTGCAGGCAGCACTTGCCGGCCGCTACATTTCCACATCTTACGGTGGAGATCCGATCAAGAACCCGGATGCGCTGCCCACCGGCCGCAATCTTTACGGCTTTGATCCGTCACGCGTGCCGAGCAAGCAAGCCTGGCAAGCCGGCAAGGATGCGGCAGAGGCATTGATCGCTGCCCACCGCGCAAAAACCGGAAAAACGCCGAAGAAACTTGCCTTCACGCTATGGTCGGTAGAAACCATGCGCCATCAGGGCATGCTCGAAGCGCAGGCACTGTGGACCATGGGGGTAGAGCCGGTCTGGGATCAGGGAGGCCGCGTCATCGACGTGAAGCTGGTGCCCCGGGAGCAACTCGGAAGAGCGCGTGTCGATGTCGTGCTCTCTGCCACCGGTCTCTATCGCGATCATTTTCCGAACGCCATGAAACAACTGGCCAAGGCAGTCGAACTCGCCGCCCGCGCCAATGAGGCAGACAATCCGCTCTACGAGAACAGCCGTGCCATCGCTGCCCGGCTGGTCAGCCAGGGAGTACCTCAGGCAGCAGCAACAAAAGCCGCTGAAACACGTATTTTTTCCTCCGAGTCGGGTCGTTACGGCACCGGCCTGGATGATGCGACGCTGGCTACCGACACATGGAAAGGCAAGGCAGAGGGCGACCGCAAGCTGGCCGACCTTTATCTTTCCCGCATGCAGTTTGCCTACGGCGCCGATGAAGATGACTGGGGAAGCAAGGGCATTGCCGGCGGTGACAATCAAGGCAGCAAAGTCAATCTGTATGCCGAGCACCTGAAGGGTACCGAAGGTGCCGTGCTCTCGCGCAGCTCCAACCTCTACGGCATGCTCACCACCGATGATCCATTCCAGTATCTCGGCGGTATCGGGCTTGCCGTACGCCGCCTTGATGGCAAGGCGCCGGAACTGTACATCTCCAATCTCCGCGGTGCCGGCAACAATGCAGGTGGCAGGATCGAAGGTGCCGCCGAGTTCCTCGCCAAGGAACTCGCCACCCGCAACTTTCACCCCGGCTATATCAAGGGCCTGATGGCGGAAGGCTACTCCGGCACGCTGCAGGTGCTCGACTCGATGAACAACTTCTCAGGCTGGACAATGGTTGCCCGCGAGATTGTGCGAGATGACCAGTGGCAGGAGTTCGTTGACGTCTATGTGCGCGACAAGCACCAGCTAGGCCTCAGGCAGTGGTTTGAATCAAACAATCCGACAGCACTGGCGCAGACCATCGAGCGCATGATCGAAGCCGCCCGCCAGGGCTACTGGCAGGCCGAGGCAAAGACACTGGACGAATTGAAGGCGCGTTACAACGATCTTGCCAAACGGCACGACGTCATTACCGACAACCAGGCATTCAAGGACTACGTGACCACCGGCTTCGGTCTGGCCGCGCCTGCGACGACCAAGCTGGCGGCGACCCATCCCCAGCAGGCTGCCGATCTCGCACCACCACAGCCGGCGCCGGTGCCCCCTCCCATTCAGGGGATGCAACTCGAACGCATCGAGGAAGCGCCACCGCCTCCCCCTCTTCCCTTTGCCCTTTTCGGCGGCGCATTGCTACTGCTGTCCACGCTCGGTGGTGCCGCACGAACACTGAGCAACCCGGCACTACAGCGAGTGCCGGCAAGGCCATGAACCACAACCCCCATCAACAACTGATATCACCCCAAGGAGAAACCCATGTCGACACTGGTCGAAACCACGATGTACCAAATCTCGCAGATCTTTCTGCTGCCCACGCTGGCACTGATCGCCACCCTCTTCCTCTACGCTTTCTGGGTGCTCGGTGAGTTCGCCGTACTGGCACTGAAACGCCGCAGCGGTGCCGGCCGGCCGCTGGTCTCCCATTTCTCGAGAGCACCGCATCTTTCAGCCGATGATCTTGACGTGCTCGCCCACAAGGCGCTGGAAGTACCGCGCATCGCCAGTCGTGTCACACCGATGCTCGGCCTTGTTGCCACCATGATTCCGATGGGGCCAGCGCTGAAGTCGCTTTCTGACGGCAATCTGGCCAAGGTTTCCGACAATCTGACCGTCGCTTTCTCGGCCGTCATCCTGGCACTGATCGCCGCCTCGATCACTTATTGGGTGGTCAACGTCCGTCGCCGCTGGCTGGCTGAAGAACTGCTGGAAATCGAAGGCCTGCGTAACCTGACCGCAGGAGCAAAAGCATGAGCCTGAAACTGTTGCATGAGCCTGAAACCGAAGACCCCATCCTGTCGGTCGTCAATCTGATCGACATCTTCCTCGTCATCATCGCCGCCCTGCTCATCACCGTGGCACAAAACCCGCTGATCAACCCGTTCAACAAACAGGACATCACGATCATCACCGACGCCGGCAAGCCAACGATGGAAATGATGATCAAGAAGGGCGAGAAGATTGAGAAATACAAGGCCAACGGCAGCATCGGCAGCGGCGATGGCGAAAAGGCCGGTATTGCCTATCGCATGCAGGATGGCTCAATGGTCTATGTGCCGGAAGGCAAACAGTGACATTCCTGCGTCACACAACACTGGCTGACGGCAGCAGTGGAACAACCCGATCCATGCGCTGAACTGCACCAGCCTCTACCCACCGATTCCCCATCAAACCGAACCAATCCATAGGAGAACCACTGATGGCCCGTTATACCGGCCCCCGCCTGAAAATCGTCCGCGCCCTCGGCATCGAACTGCCCGGACTGACCCGCAAGACCCCGAACCGCGACTACGGCCCCGGCCAGCACGGCATGAAACCGAAGCGCAAGTCAGGCTTCGGCGTGCAGCTGATGGAGAAGCAGAAGCTGCGCTACAACTACGGTGTCTCCGAACGCCAGATCCAGCGCCTGTTCCGCGAAGCGAAAAACGACAAAGGTCAGACCGGCGCCAAATTGCTTGAATTGCTCGAACGCCGGCTTGACAACGCCGTCTTCCGCGCCGGCTTCGCACCGACCGCGCTCGCAGCTCGCCAGTTGGTCAGTCATCGTCACGTTCGCCTGAATGGCCGGCCGGTAAATATCGCATCGATCCGCTTGCGGAGCGGCGATGTCATCTCGCTCAGTGACAAGGGGCGGGCTCTACCGATAGTGGTCGAGTCTCTGGCGCAGCCGACACTGGAACGGCCGGAATGGCTGAGCGTGGACGTGCGACAGGCAACGGCAACGGTCAGCCGCCTGCCGGAAGCCAGCGAAGTGCCGATGCCGATCGAGATTCAGCATGTCGTGGAGTACTACGCCGTCCGTCTGTAGTGGATGATCGTGAGCAACGACCCGGACAACGCCGGGTCGTCACCACACAGCAGGTTTTCAGTGCCGGGGCCACCGCCGAGACTACTGCGTCAGCGACAATGCATCCGCGCCAGCACCGTTCCCTGCAACTTCCCGAACCAGCAGCCCCACCCCATGCGCGAAGCTGCCGACACCGGTGCGCTTGAGATAGATGCAGGGCTTGTTGTTGCGTTTGCAATGTTCCTTGAGCTTCCAGTAGGCAGCATGGCGGATACAGCCGGCCTGGCAGACAACGGCATCGGCAGCGGGCAGGCAGCCTCTTCGGCACGGCCGCGCCACTCAAGCTGAAGGCGCTGCGCGGTCTGCCGCAGCACCGGATCAGCTTCCGGGTGGGCAACAATGCAGTCGAGATGACGCAGCACGCAACCGGCAAGGCGGGCACAACGGCACTGGCAGTAGGAATTCATCAGTACCACCAGGCTGGCCATCAGCATTTCCGGGCGGCTATCCGTGCTTTTCCGAGAGCCTCCATCGGCATTTACAAACCTGTTTTCCATCACACACCTTCCTCGCTGCGCAGTTCTTCCACGATTTCGCCGGATTGCGACATCTGCCACCAGCGGTAACGAAGGCCATGCAAGACGCTGCGCAGATGGGTGTCATCAAGCACCTTCTTTTCCAGCGCCCCCAGTTCGCCGGCGATCATTGCTGCCAGCATGGGTTGTCGCCGTTCGACATATTCGGTCATCAGGAAAACGACGGTCGCGAACAGATCGCTGCACCGCCCCGGGATGTCTGAGGGAGTGCGGTTTGGCGGTGAAATGGAAACGGGCATGGGCTATCTCCTTTTGCGGATGATAACCATTCTCATTTGTAGGCGCAAGTAAAGCCAGAGAAAATTCGCCGTCAGCGCTTGCGAAAGACGTAAAACAGATTCGGCTCACTGACAACATACAGGTTGCCGTCACCGTCGAGCGCCACACCCTCGGCCTGGGGAACATCGCTGTGCAGGCCATGCCGGCCGCGCTTCAGCGAAAGCGTACTGATCGGATGGCCACCGGCATCAATCTCGACGACCATGCGCGATTCATCGGAAAGTGCCAGCAAATGCCCGGTACGGCTGTCGTAGTGCAGGCTGGAAAGGTCGCGGACGAACAACCGGCGGTCGCGTTCGCGGTTATCAAGCACCTCCAGCGATATGCCGGGTCCCTGCTGCAGTGGAAATCCGGAGATTTCGTAGATGCGCATCGGGTCGCGCTCCTTAGCCACAAACAGGCGATTACCGACCGGGTCATAAGCCAGCCCCTCGAATCCCTTGTTGCCATTGCGGCCGATGCCGAGCGAGAACTGCTTGCTGCCGGCCGAATCGAGACGGACGGTATCGTCGGCAATGCGCACCTTGAACAGACGCTGCTGGCGCTCGTCGCTGATCACGAAAAGGCCGGGAGCGATGTATTCAATGGCCTCGGCATCACCGAAGCCATGCAGGGGAATGCGCCGCAGGACATGTCCCTGCAGCGAAAGCTCGATGACTTCCGGATGCTGGTTAGTCACCGAAAAAAGGCTTTTCCGAACCGGATCGTAGGTCAGTGCGGAAATATTGGCCAGATTGGCGTCGATAACCTGTGCCTCGAGTGTCACACGGTAATCAGGAAGCCACAGCGAACGCGACTGCCATTCCGTCGCGTTATGCCAGGTGCGCAGTGCAAACCAGCCGCGGTCAAACAACTGAGACGAAGCAAGGAAGGCAAACAGCGCCGCCAGCGTCAGGACGATGGCGGCTCTGCGCAGAAACAGATTTTCCTGATGCCCGATCGGAAACCCGCTCAATTCACCAGCACCTGTGGCGTGCCTTCGACGACTTCACCGATCACCGTCGCATGATCAAAGCCCTGCTGCAGGAAGATCGAGAGCACTTCTGTCGCTACTTCCGGCGCACAGGAAACCAGCAGGCCGCCACTGGTCTGCGGATCGGCCAGAAGCAGCCGCTCGGCTTCGCCGAAACGGCCGTCGACAACCAACTGCTCGCCGTAGCTCGCCAGATTGCGAGACGAAGCCCCGGTGACGAAACCATCCCGGGCGTAGCTCATCACGTTCGGCAACAGCGGCAAGGCGTCGAAGCTGAGCTTGGCAGCCACTCCGGAAGCACGGCAGATCTCGAGCAAGTGCCCGGCCAGGCCAAAGCCGGTCACATCGGTGACGGCATGTACACCCTCAAGGCAGGCGAGCGCCGGTCCCGGGGTGTTGAGCTGGGTCGTGGTGGAGATCAGGCTATCGTAGTCGTGCTCTTTCAGGGCCTGTTTCTTGAATGCCGAGGAATAGATACCGACCCCCAGCCCCTTGCCGAGAATCAGCCGGTCACCCGGTTTGGCGCCAAAATTGCGTTTGACGTGATCGGGCCGGACCAGACCGATCGCCACCAGGCCATAAATCGGTTCCATCGAATCGATCGTATGGCCGCCGGCAATCGGAATACGCGCCTTGGCGCAGATCGATTCGCCGCCATCGAGGATGCGCCGAATGGTATCGGTATCGAGCTTGCTTACCGGCATGCCGACAATGGCCAGGGCAAACAATGGCGTACCGCCCATGGCATAGATATCGGAGATGGCATTGGTCGCGGCGATCTGGCCGAAATGGAAGGGATCATCCACCACCGGCATGAAGAAGTCGGTTGTCGCAACGATCGCCTGCGTTTCGTTCAATTGCCAGACGGCAGCATCGTCCGACGTTTCAATTCCTACCAGCAACTGTGGCGGCATGAAAGCCGGTGCGGTTTTGGACAGGATTTTTTCGAGTACGCCTGGCGCAATCTTGCAGCCACAGCCGCCACCGTGGGCAAGCTCGGTCAAACGCAGGGGGGGGCTATTTGTATCATTCATGAAATTCAACCTGGAAAGAGAGTCAAACTGAGGGGCAGACTGGTTTTATTCAGCATCGAATCCGGCGTCTTCAATAGCCGCACGCAAGGCAGCGACGCTGGCCTGGTTCTCGTCGTGGCTGATGCGTGCCTCATTTTCCTCCAGCGAAACGACCACCGCCGAAACGCCGGGCAGCACCTGCAAGACCCCCGTGATGTTCTTCACACAACCCTGGCAGCTCATGCCGCCGACCTTGATTACAGTTTCCATGCTGTCTCCCTTGATACGGTTCGATTCTGTCTGGCACACGGCCACTGTCTGTGCCGAAGTTTAGCTGTTCTTCCCGGCTACCGGCTGCCAGCGCTTGAGCAACAGTGAATTGGAAACAACCGACACCGAGCTCAACGCCATTGCCGCCCCGGCCACCACAGGATTGAGCAGTCCAAGCGCCGCCAGTGGAATGCCCAGGATGTTGTAGATGAAGGCAAAGAAAAGGTTCTGCCGGATCTTCCCCAAGGTCGCCCGCGAAAGCAGGATGGCATCCGCCACACCATTCAGGTCGCTGCGAACCAGCGTCAGATCGGCAGCCTCGATCGCCGCATCGGAACCTGCCCCCATGGCAAAGCCGATATCGGCAGCGGCCAGTGCCGGCGCATCGTTGATGCCATCACCCACCATGGCCACAATGCCTTTCGTAGCCTTCAGCGCATTGACTGCGGCGGCCTTGTCGCCGGGCAGAATCTCGGCCTCGAACCGGTTCACCCCTGCGGCTTTCGCCACGGCGGCCGCTGTCCGGCGGTTGTCGCCGGTGAGCATCACCACCTCGATACCGAGCGTTTGCAGGCGTGCCACGGCGGCAACCGAACCGGTGCGCAAGGGGTCGGCAATAGCGATGGCAGCCAGCACTTTGCCGGCCTCGGCCAACACCACGACCGTCTTGCCCTCAGCCTGCAGATGTTCAATTTCCGGCAAATTGGCGGTGCTGCCCTCGGCAGCCCATAAGGGTGATCCCAGCTGCAGGCGGCGCCCTTCAACCAGCGCTTCCACCCCCTTGCCGGGAATAGCAGAAAATTCGGTGACCTTCGGCAGAGTCTCTGCACCGGCATGCTGCAAAATGGCCTTGGCCAGCGGATGTTCCGAACCCTGCTCCAGCGCTGCCGCCAGGCGCAGGGCCTGAGCCCTGTCGTCGGTCAGCAGGACATCCGTAACCTCCGGGGCACCGCGGGTCAGCGTACCGGTCTTGTCTACCGCCAGCACAGCAATATGCTCAGCCCGTTCCAGTGCCTCGGCATTGCGAACCAGGATGCCGGCACGGGCGCCCTGCCCGGTGCCGACCATGATCGCCGTCGGCGTTGCCAGTCCCAAGGCACAGGGGCAGGCAATGACCAGCACAGCCACGGCATTGATCAGCGCCTCGGCCAGATCACCGGCAAAGAACCACCAGCCGCCAAAAGTCAGCAGGGCGATGACGCAGACGACCGGCACAAAGACGGCCGAAACCTGATCAGCCAGCCGCTGCACTGGCGCTTTCGAGCCCTGGGCTTCAGCGACCAGACGGATGATGCCGGCAAGCAAGGTGTGCTCGCCGACACCGGTTGCACGGCATCGCAATTGCCCGAGTTCATTCTGGGTTGCCGCAAAAACATGGTCCCCGGCCACCTTGGCAACCGGCATGCTTTCTCCGGTCAGCATTGCCTCGTTGATGCTGCTGCCGCCATCGATGACCACACCATCCACCGGCACGCTATCCCCTGGCCGGATGATAAAGACATCATCCGGCTGCAATGAATCCGCCGGCACTTCGACCAGCCGCCCGTCGCGTTCCACACGGGCAATACGTGGCTGCAAACGGATCAGCGCTTCAATCGCCGCCGTGGTACCTGCCTTTGCCCGTGCTTCGAGCAGCTTGCCCATCAGCACCAGCGTGATGACGGCCGCTGACGCCTCGAAATAGACATGGCGATGCTCGAAGCCGAATACCGTCACCACCGCCGAAAACGCCCAGGCCATGCTGGTCCCGAGTGCGACCAGTACATCCATGTTGGCACCGCCGCCCCGCAGGGTTTTCCATGCACCATCATAGAAACGCCAGCCAATCCAGAACTGGACCGGGGTGGCCAGAAGCATCTGGAACCACCGCGGCAGCGGGTCACTGCCATGTTCGCTGCCCCCGAACATCCAGAACATCTGTAGCACCAGCGGCAGGGTCAGTACGGCCGAAATCCAGAAACGCTTCAATTCACGCTGATAAGCAGCCCGTTTTCGCGCCTTCTCATCCTCCCGCGAATGATCGTCGGCAACACGGGCGCCATAACCCGCTTTCTGGATAACGGCAATCAACGATGCATGATCAGCCAGCCCAGGCACGAAGCGGATCCGCGCATGCTCGGAAGCCAGATTGACCGAGGCCTCGACACCCTCTTCACGATTCAGCAACTTTTCCACACGGGTCGCACAGGCGGCGCAGGTCATGCCTTCGATCGCCAGTTCCACGCTTTGCGCCGGCACGCTGAACCCGGCCCGTTCTATGGCGGCGACCAAGCGAGCCGGCGACGTTTCATCGCTGGTCAGCTTGATCTGCGCTCGCTCGGCAGCAAGATTGACGCTCGCCTCCACCCCCGGCAGACGGTTCAGGACTTTTTCAATGCGCGCCGAACAGGCGGCACAGGTCATCCCCGCCAATGGCAAATCAAGACGGCGACTGACGGGCCCGGTCATTTGACGAGGAGCACCGGACAATGCGCCAGGCGCAACGCACGATGCGCAACGGAGCCGAGCACGGCATCAACGACCGCTGCACGGCCCTGATTGCCCATGACGATCCAGCCGCAGGCCAGATCGGCGGCAACGCTGACCACCAGTTCAGCCGGATCGCCGACATGGATATGACGGGTATAGGCAATGCCTGCAGCATTCAGGGCAGCTTCTGCCGACGCCAGATGAGGCAGACTTTCCTCACGATAGTAATTATCCAGGCTGTCGTGCCCGATATGGTGCTGCACGCGGCCAATTGGAATCGGCGGGTGCACATAGAGCAGATGAACTTCCGGCTCTTCCCGCCAGACCCCGAATGTCGCCACGACTTCCGCCACCGCCCGGTCGGAGCATGCTGAACCATCCACTGCCAGCATCAGTTTCATTGCCTTTCCTCCACTTCAATTGCCCTGCAGCAAGTGCCAGACACCAATCAACCCCCAGACACCAAAACCGGCGACCAGTGCTCCGGCAGCCACCCGGACTAGCGGGCGCTGCACCCAATGGCGCAAACGAGCCAACAAGAACCCGGCCAACAATAGATTGGGCAAGGTGCCCAGTCCAAAGGCCAGCATCATCAAGCCGCCCTGAGCAGCAGAACCTGAAGTCAGCGCTGTCGCCAGGGCGCTATAGACCAGGCCGCAGGGCAGCCACCCCCAAAGCATACCCAAGGGGAAGGCTTGCAGCGCAGTTTTTGCCGGAACGAAGCGGCGGGTCAATGGCTGCACGCGCCGCCAGAGGTGCTGGCCGATGCGTTCGGTGAAAGCAAGCGCTCGGGTGAAGCCCATCAGATAAAAGCCGAGGGCGATCAGCATCAGGTTCGCCGCAAGGTAGAGTGCGATACGGAGCGATAACTGCCCGGACAGTGCCAGGGAAAGGCCGCCCAAAGCGCCGACAATGGCGCCGGCAAGTGTGTAGGAAAGAATGCGCCCGGCATTGTAGGCAAGATGCAGACTGAGGCGCGGCGGCCCGCCCATGGACAATGCACCGACGATGCCACCGCACATGCCGACGCAGTGCGTGCCACCAAGGAGTCCGACAAGAAAAAGGGCGAGCAGGCTGTCCATATCAGAAAGCCGAGGATAACAGAGTCATCCCCGGCTCGCGTCTGGCGGCCTCAGATCACTTTGGAATAGCGGGTGCGCTGCCGGTCGGCGCGCAGATAGCGGTCGAAGACCATGGAAATGGCCCGTACCAGCATGCGCCCGGCGGGCAGCACGGTGATCCACTTGTCGTCGACCCGGACCAGGTCGGCAGCCTGCATTTCCTTGAGATCCTCGAGTTCCGAGGCAAAGTACTTGCGGAAGTCGATCAGGTGCGAGATCTCGATCGACTCGATCGACAGTTCGAAATGGCACATCAGTGCCTGGATGATCGAGCGACGCAGGATATCGTCGGCATTCAGCTCGATGCCGCGGTAGACCGGCAGGATACCGGCATCGAGGCGGTCGTAGTACTCATCCAGCGTCTTGACGTTCTGCTCATAGGTCGGCCCGACCTTGCCGATGGCGGAAATGCCAAACGCCAGCAGATCGCAGTCGGCATACGTCGAGTAGCCCTGGAAGTTGCGGTGCAGCCTGCCCTGCCGCTGGGCAATCGCCAGTTCATCATCCGGCTTGGCAAAATGATCCATGCCGATGTAGACATAGCCGGCATCGGTCAGCTTGCGGATGGCCAGTGCCAGAATCTGCAAGCGGGCATCCGGCGACGGCATGTCATCGTTGTTGATGCGGCGCTGTGGCTTGAACAGGCTGGGCAGATGCGCATAGTTGTAGATCGACAGGCGATCCGGGTCCATAGCCAGTACGCGTTCGATGGAACGGTTGAAGCCCATCACCGTCTGGTGTGGCAAGCCGTAGATCAGATCGATGGAAACCGATTTGAAACCGTTGTCACGGGCAGCGCGAATGACGGTTTCGGTTTCTTCCTCCGTCTGGATGCGATTGACCGCTTTCTGCACCTTTTCGTCGAAATCCTGGACCCCGACGCTCATGCGGTTGAAGCCGAGCTCGCCAAGCAGCTTGACGGTATCCACATCGACCTTGCGCGGGTCGACTTCGATCGAATATTCGCCATCATCAAGCAGCCGGAAATGCTCGCGCGTCGCGGCCATCAACTGGCGCATTTCGTCGTGAGACAGGAAAGTCGGGGTGCCGCCACCCCAGTGCAACTGCAAAACATCCCGTTCACCATCCAGATACTGACTCTGCAGAGCCAGCTCTTTTGCCATGTATTTCAGATACTTGGCCGAACGCCCATGATCCTTGGTGATGATCTTGTTGCAGGCGCAGTAATAGCAGATGGTGTTACAGAAGGGGATGTGAAAGTATAATGAGAGCGGTCTGCTGATACCGCCGATATTTCGCTTGCCCAGCCAGAGCTTGTAGGCCTCCGCATCAAACGCTTCCACAAACCGGTCCGCGGTCGGATACGAGGTGTAGCGTGGCCCGTTGATGTCAAAACGACGGATGATCTGTGGATCAAATACAAGGTTGGGTGTTGCGAAGTTCATTGGTAACCTGCCGTAAGCGTTGCAGGATTATCAAATAGCGCAGCACGGCTGATATTGACTTGGATCAAAGGGGCACAAGACCCTACTCCTCACCCCAACCGATGGAGATGAAATGCCCAACAGAAAAGCGGTCGCACCTGTACTGACGGTGGTAGAAACCGCCTGCTCCAACTGCAACCTCCACGAACTCTGCCTCCCTCTGGGAATGTCGACTGAAGAAGTGGAAAAGCTCGATGAGCTCGTCTCCTCGCGTCGCCGCGTCAAGCGCGGAGAGCACCTCTACCGTGCCGGCGATGCCTTCGATTCGATCTTTGCCGTCCGCAGCGGTTTTTTCAAAACCGATGTGCTGCTGGAGGATGGCCGGGAGCAGGTCACCGGCTTCCAGATGACCGGTGAGTTGCTTGGCCTCGATGGCATCAGCAACGAGCAGCATTCCTGCAACGCCATCGCGCTGGAAGACAGCGAAGTCTGCACCATCCCCTTCTCGCACCTTGAAAATCTCTCGCGGGAAATCCAGACTCTGCAGCATCACTTCCATCAGGTGATGAGCCGCGAAATCGTTCGTGACCATGGCGTGATGATGCTGCTTGGCACCATGCGCGCCGAGGAGCGCCTTGCTGCCTTCCTGCTCAACCTGTCACAGCGCTTCACTGCCCGCGGCTATTCACCGGCCGAGTTCTACTTGCGCATGACCCGGGAAGAGATCGGCAGCTACCTTGGCCTCAAGCTGGAAACGGTCAGCCGTGCCTTTTCGCGTTTTCAGGAAGAAGGCCACATTGCCGTGCAGCAAAAGCACGTGCGCATCCTGAACATTGCCGGTCTGAAAAAATTGATGAGCCAGCACACCCGCGACTGATGCGGGTGTTTCAGATCCAGCTCAGAAATCCGAACGGGTTGCGCGTCAGCGCTACTGAAACGATATAGCCGAAGGCCGCCAGCGCGGCGACAAGGAAAATGGCACGCACCCGCCGGGTGCGGCCACGTTTCAGTGCCATCATGCCGAGCAGGATGTAGGCCAGAAGCCCGAAAAACTTGGCCGTCAGCCAGGCCTGGGCAAAGGGATACTGGCTGCTGATCACCGCCATCGCAATCGCACTGCCGAGCAGGATGGTGTCCACCACATGCGGCATCACCTTGAGCCAGCGCCTGTTCAGCATCGGAGAACCAGCCAGCATCAAGAGACCGCGCAGGAAAAAACCACAGCCGGAAACGACAACGGCGGTCACATGCAGATGTTTCAGCAGCAGATAGGTCATGTCTTAACCGGGGCGTCCATCCGGGCGTGGTTTCAGGAACATCAGCAGGTGCACCCGGTTCCACATGCCGAACACAAGCAACCAGCCCAGCGCGCTGAGCCAGATCAGATTGAACACCCCATCAATCACCAGCCATTCACCGGCAAGACGGAGCAATACCACGCACTGGAACATCCAGAACAACCGCCAGGCCCAGACATCGGATGAAATCAGGCGGCCGGAATGTCCGAGGGTAACGCGGGTGGCCATCCCCAGAAGGATTGAGCCAAAGTAACCAACAGTCAGGGCATGCAGCGGTGCGCGCCCTCCCCAGCCAAGCACCCCGAACAGTTCACCCGCACCCTGAACGGCAAAAAGCAGCAAGGCCGTGCCCAGCCACAAACCGGCCATATGATGCATGGCCAGCAAATGTGAAACGAACACCCGATGAATCTGCCAGCGCCATGCCAGCCAGAATACGCTTGCCGAACCAAGCAGATCTGCCGGCCAGAGCCAGCGTTGCAAATCAAGCATGCCGGCCAGCGCATGCACGACACATACACCGAGTACGATCCAGAAGGGCGCAGTCCCACGATATTCCTTGTAGTTGCGCACCACGCTGCCGGAGAAGAAAGGCAGCATGCGATAGGTCACGGTAAAGAACACCGGCACCAGAAACAGCCAGAGGCCGGTTTCGGTTGCCGCCTGTACCAGCACCGTTTCTACCTGAAGCAGTGCAAAGGCATAGAACAGCAGACCAAGCACCCCCATGGCCAAGGCGGCCAGAACGACCCAGGCGTGGGTCTTGTGCGTGCTCATCGACGCCCTGACCGTATCGAACAAGGCACGCCAGCCGGCGACCCAGCCAGCAGCCGTCAGCAGCAAGCCGAGCGGAATCAGGACAGGCAACAGGAAACCGATGTAGAAAACGCCCCAGCCAACTGCCATCAGGATGAAGCCGGGTACAAACTGATGCTGCTCCAGCGGCCCCTGGGCCACCCATTTCGGCAAGGCCGTCATCAGGAACCCAAAGACAAAGAATGTGAATATGCCGTAGATCATCAAGACTGCATGCAGCCACATCGGCGGATAGGGCCATTCGAATGGCACATAAAAACCGGCATGCCGCCCCGCCAGATCAGTTGCCCAAAAAATCATGGTCAGGAGCAGTTGCAAAGCCCCCGCAAAGAACATGACCCGGTGCGGGGCAGAGAAAAAAGCCGGGCGTAAATTCATGCTCACGCTTCCACTCCTTCCGCAAGTATTGCCAGCCGCTCATCAACCAGCCGGGCATGTCGACGATAAACTCCAATGGCCGAACAGAGATTGGCCAGCAGCAAGCCGCTGGCAACGAGCAAGGCCAAGCCGGCAGGCCGGGACAGCATCTCCGGCCAGAATACCGCAGCAATGAGTAAGGCACAGGTTGCCAGATGCGCCTGCAGGTGACGTTTCATTTTCGTTTCGCCAAGTACGGCTTTCATGTTCGGGGCAATGACCTTACCACGCCCGCGGTTCTGCAGATGCAGCCAGACCAGGAAGGGAATGATCTTGTACAGCATGCCGACAATCACCGACATGAATCCACCGACCAGCACCAGAACGCCGAACAGAATCGGCCAGGCGGGCCAGTCATCGAGTGATGGCACAAGGTGCACCAGCATCCAGAGGGAGCATGCCAGCAAACCACAAATCATGGCCAGTCGCCACAGACGCTGCGTCACATCAGGAATGGCACGCTTGCTGCGCGCCTGCAACCACAGCGTCAGACAACAGAAAGCGGCGGATAACCAGATGACCACCACCTGAAACACGGCCACCCACTCGGGCTCAGCCCAAAGCAGCAAGAGCGAAGTCAGCAGCACCAACACGGTCAGTACGCTGCCGAAATACCGGGAAAACCAAACCGGATAGCCGGGTGTCAGCTGGAACATCGGCACCACGACATAGGCTACTGCCGACAACAGCCCCAAACCCCAGGCTGCAAATCCCCAATTCACATGCAATTGCGTCACCAGAAGCATCGGTACCGCCCAGTATCCTGCCATGCTCCCGGCAAGAAGCAGCCCCAGCAACAGCACAATCGCCAGCGAAGCCAATGCCAGCTTGAACCCGGAAATACTCGCACTGGTCGAGGGCACGCCGCGCAGGGAAAGCAACCCCGCCAGCAGAAAAAAACCAACTGCCGTACCCAGCAACGTCATCGCCAATGGGAAAGCAAAGGGGAAAATATCCAGGAAACCGGCAACCAACAACAGGGCACCGAGTACGAACAGCGTGTGCACCAGGCTGGCCACCAGCAGCGGTCGTTTCAGATTGGCACCGGCGACCACAGGCAGTATCTGTACCAGCGCACCCAGCATGACCTGAAGGACAAAGCCGACGGCAAGCAGATGCGTTAACGCCAGCGCCCCGCCAGTCCAGCGCGAGGAGAGCGATTCCGGCCCATCCACCATCAGCAGCAGGCCAGCCAGCCCCGTGAATACGGGAGCGGTCAGGAAGAAACGGAAAGGCGCCGCAATAGGCGGCGCCTGTTCGAAAGACAATACGGCCTGCATCAGAGTCAGCGAATCACGCCGGTGCGTGCCAGATCAGGATTTCTACCGTGCCATCCGGTGTACGCTCGGATTCATAGGCAAACCCGTTATTCAGAAGTGCCTTGTACAAAGGCAGAGGCTCACGATAGAGCTGGAGCAGAAGCTTCTCGCCTTTGGGCAAATGATCCAGCGCATCCATGGTCAGCACAAAGGGCTCCGGCGGCTCCAGGCCACGGGCATCGATAACGCGATCCGTCTTTGGATGTGTCATTCAATCCGCCTTGAGTTCGCTCTGCAACTGTGGCAACAGCGCTTCCGCATCTTCTGCCAGATGCTGATCACACATCGGGTAAAGAATGTTCTCTTCCTTCATGTTGTGCTGTTGCATCATGATCAGCAGGGTTTCCGCATTGCCGGAATAGGCATCGGCATCCTTGTTGGCCAGGCCTTCCGCCGCAGCAGAAATCAACTCCCGCATCTGCACATGTTCACCACGCATCACTTGCGTCGGCCCCATGAACATTCCCGTTTTCTGCTCAAACGCCGGAAACAGCAGAGACTCCTCTGTTGCAAAGTGCTGCAGCACACCAGAACTGAAATGGCCGAAGCATTCGCTGGCGCCAACCCAATCACCCTTGGCAACGGCTTGCTCCACTTCGGCAAAAACATCATCGCAGCGGCGATGATCGTCGGTCATGAAGTCTCTGATTGTTGTCATTTTGAAAAACCTTTCGTGAGGCTTTCCATTGTCACTACCCGCATGCAATGGGGCATTGACGAAAATCAAAAACCGCTCAGCCGCGCAGGACCCCGACGCGCAGTTCATCGAACCAGTTGATGAAACGCTGCACATCGGTGCCCCGGTAGATTGCTCCGTGCTGTGGGCACAGCATGTCAATGTCAAGCTGTGCAACACGCTCGCACCACTGGCGCTTCGCTTCGTTCGACCCCATCCAGCGCTTGTGAAACCCCTCGGCAAAACGAATGTGGGATGAAAAATCCTCAACAAAGAGATCCTGCCGTTCGGCTGGCAGCAACGCTGCGCCCACATCGCCGGAAAACAGGAGTTTCGCCTTTTTATCGTACAGGTGCAGGTTGCCAGAGGAATGAAGATAATGCGCCGGAACGGTCTGCAACTGCAGACTGGCCAAGGCAAGCGGCGAACTTTCGTCGGGCAGGGAGACAAAGGTCTCTGCTGCACCGCCAAAATGCGGAATGAACCCTGCCCACAGCCAGTTCACATAGCATTTCATTGCCGGGTTGAACTCAAGCCAGAGCGCCAGCGAGGAAATGATGTCCGGGTCCTGGTGCGAAGCAAAAATACCGACGATCCTTGACGCGTCGAAATCCGCCGACAAGGCAGAAAAAACGGCAGGGAATATTTCCGATCCCCCGGGATCGATGAGCAACCCCTTCCCATCCTGTTGCACCAGATACTCGTTGGTATCAATGACAAAATCCGGCTTCTGCGGATCCCGAACGATAGCGGTCCATTTGTGGCTTCCCGCCTCGAAGATGGTTTGCGTGGTTTTCATGCCTTGCCTTTGAAAAATCCGGAGCGCTTGAGTTTGTCAAGCGAAACACGTATCTCCTCGACCACACGGTCGAATTCACCAGACACCTGGCTCAAGGCGGGCGCAAAGTCAGCGCCGTAGGCGGCTTCAATTTTTGCCGATTTGGCAAGCACACCACCAAGCTCCACCAGCTGCACGGCATCATCCACCGAAGACTGCAGGTTTTTCCTCAACCGGGCGATGCGTGCATCAAGTGCCGCTCGTTTACCTGCATGTTGCACAAGGACTTCAGTCAGCCCGTATTTTCCATTGACCAGCGCCCCGGTCTTGACCAGAAAATGATCCTGGCGCGAGGCTTGCAAGACGACGGAAAGCCCATCAACGACAGCATGAACCTGCGCTGTCAGCGATGTCATGCTGTCACGAAGATCGCGGGAAAACACCCGTAGCTCGTTGGAGAGCACGCCGAAACCAAGGGCCGACGTGCCCGCCCGCTTGGCCAGAAATATGGCATTCAGGGCCATGACATTGATCCGGAAAGAGACCTTGACGACCTGCTTGATCTCTTCATTGATACGCACAATGCGCAGCAGATCATGCGCCGCTGTTGATGAAGCCCCAGGCCGAGGCCGCGTGGTCAGCTCAAAACCTTGGCGCATGGGGGTATCCGGGTTGGCCGTCATCTTGTATATCGCAACATGTGTTCAAACGGACTCTACCAGCGAAAACCGCCGGGCGAAACGCGGCAAGCAACACTCAGCTTTCCAGAACGTAGGTACCCGGCGCCGGCCCCAGAGAGGGATAGGCTTTACCCTTGATCGACAGTGGCGCCACCATCGGCCCGCATTTCGGACGCAACCATGCGACCCAGTCTTCCCACCATGATCCGGGCTTCGTCTCGGCGCCTTCCAGCCATTGTTCAAAATGATCATTGCGACCGGGTTCACCCACCCGGAAACTGCGCTTGGGCGGATTCACCGGCGGATTGACGATGCCAAGAATGTGTCCTGAGGTCGATAGAACAAAGCGTACCGACGCATCCACATTCACGTACTTGCGAATCCGGTAGCACTGATGCCAGGGGGCAATATGGTCGTCTTCTGCAGTTACTGCATACAGCGGCTGCTTGATACGATCCAGGTCGATCGGTTCGCCGGCAATGGTCAGCGCGTCACGCTTCATCAGATTATTGTTGAGATACATCTCGCGCAGATAGAACGCATGCATGGCCTGCGGCATGCGGGTGGTATCCATGTTCCAGAACAGCACATCGAAAGGTGGCAGCGGTTCACCATAGAGATAACTGTTAACGAAGTAGTGCCAGATCAGGCTGTTCGAGCGGAGCATGCGGAAACTCGATGCCATCTCGCTGCCATCGAGATAGCCTTTCTTGGCCATCGATTGTTCCAGCCAGCGGATACTGCTTTCGTCGATGAAGACCTCGATATCGCCGGGCTTGGCAAAGTCAGTCAGCGTGGTAAACAGGGTCCAGCTGCTGACCGGCACTTTGTCGGGACCATAGCGGCGATTGGCCCAGGCCATGTAGGTCGACACCAGCGTGCCACCAATGCAATAGGCGGCCAGCGCCACCTGAGGCACCTTGTGCAGCTTGCAGACAAACTGCACCGACTCATCGACCCCTTCGCGCAGATAGTCGTCAAAGCCAACATTGGCCATCTCGGCGGTCGGGTTCTTCCAGCTGGTAATGAACACCGAAAAGCCCTGATCGGTCAGCCAGCGCACCAGGCTCTTCTTCGGGTTGAGGTCGAGGATGTAGTACTTGTTGATCCACGGCGTGATGATGAGCAAGGGCGTCTTGTGTACTTTTTCGGTAGTCGGTGCGTAATGAATCAGCTCCAGCATCCGGTTACGCATGACGACATTGCCGGGCGTTGTCGCCAGATCGGTGCCGACCTTGAAGGCATCCGCTTCCACCATGCGCACGTTCTTCGACTGCATGTCACGCATCATGTAGTCGATACCAGACTTCAGGCTCTCACCCTTGCTTTCGACAAACTTGCGGATGGCAACCGGATTGCTCCAGAAGAAGTTGGTCGGCGCCACTGCATTCAGCCATTTCCGCCACCAGAAAGCCGCACGCCGCCGTTCCTTCTCCGACAGGCCCGGGGTTTCGAAACACATGTCTTCCAGGCGGTGAGTGAAGGCAAGGTAGGTTTCCTTGATGATGTCCCAGGTCGCCGAGTCATTCCAGACCGGATCGGCAAAGCGGGTATCGTCTTCGTGCGGAACCACCACATCCTCACTGGCAAAACCCATGGCACGACGCATGACATGCGTTTGCAGCGCGATGATGTCGCTGGAGAGGGCGGTCATCGCCCGCGACAACTCCTGCGGGTGCATCAGCCAGGCAGTCTGCGCATTGAGAATCGACGTCGTGACACCAAAGGGATCGAGTTGCTTCCCGATGCTGCTCATCATGTTTTCCAGCGGACTGGCATCGGCCAGATCAGCGCCGCGATGCCCCCGTGACGAAACATAACCGTTACTCATGCTGTTCTCCCCGAAACGCCTGACGATTCACGATATCACAGAGCGTGCTCGTCCTTGTAGGCAGGTATTTCTATATTGCTCCAGCCCAGTTCACTGCGGATGGCTTCGGCAAAGACGCTTGCCGAACCGGCTTCGCCATGAACAATGAACGTCTTTCCCGGAGGTTTCCTGAATCCTCCCAGCCAGCCAAGCAAGGCCGCCTGGTCGGCATGTGCCGACAAGCCGCCAATGGTATGAATACTGGCCCTGACCGCCAGTTGCTGACCGAATATCCGCACATGCCGGGCACCATCCACCAGCCGCCGGCCCAGCGTACCTGCCGCCTGAAAACCGGTGATCAGCACCGCGCATTCAGCACGCGGCAGATTGTGCAGCAGGTGGTACTTGATACGACCGGCGTCGCACATGCCGCTGGCAGAAAGGATGACCGCGCCCTGTCGCACTTCATTGAGCGCCATCGACTCCTGCACATCAGCGACAAAATGCACATCCAGCAAACGGGGGTTCTTGCGCTGCCATTCGATCAGCGAACGGGTTTCCTCATCAAGCAAGGGTTCATGGCGCAAGGTCAGCTGGGTCACTGCATTGGCCATCGGCGAATCGATATACAAACGCATTGGCGCCAGCTTTCCCGAACGAACCAGCCCTGCCAGCACGTAGATCAGTTCCTGCGTCCGCCCGACAGCAAAGGCCGGAATAATGAGGTTGCCACGACCTTCGCCCAGCGTCCGCTGGAAAGCGGCCAGCAATTCCTGCTCCGTTTCCTTGAGCGGCCGGTGCAGACGATTGCCGTACGTGGATTCCACCACCAGTACGTCGGCCTCTTCAATGATCGCAGGATCATGCATCACCGGACGGTCGGGTTGCCCGAGATCGCCGGAGAACACTATTTTCCTGCCACCGGCTCGCACTTCGATGATCGCCGAACCGAGAATATGGCCGGCATCGCTGAAACGCACTTCGGTGTCCGGATGCGGGGAGAACGACTCACCGTAGGCCACCGGCCGCAGCTGCTTGAGCGCCTTCATCGCCTGCGTCACCGAATACAGGGGTTGCGGCAAGCCGCGCAACGAGGCCTTGCGCCGGTGCCGATGCCGTAACTGCCACTCCACCTCGCGCTCCTGGATGTGTGCGCTGTCGAGCAGCATGATCTGCAGCAGGTCGATGGTCGGCGCCGTGGCGTAGATCGGCCCCTTGTAGCCCAGCATCACCAGACGCGGCAACAGCCCGGAATGGTCGATATGGGCATGGGTCAACAGCACGAAATCCAGTTCCCGGACATCGAAGGGCAAGGCGCGCAGGTTCTTCTGCACGGCATCCCGCCCTCCCTGGAACATGCCGCAATCGACAAGAAAACTCAGCGCGCCGGAACGCACGAGATAGCAGGAGCCAGTAACTTCCCCCGCAGCGCCGAAAAAGGATAGGGTCGTCATGTATTGATTGTTGCACCAGACATGCCAGCTGGTTTGATTTCAGTCAAATCCGGGCTACGATTCGGTACCTATAGTCAATTGATATTTCAACGACAATTCAGCAGCTCACGGGAGGACATGCAATGTTCAAGCACATACTGGTACCTACAGACGGATCCGAACTCTCACAGAAAACTGCCGAACGGGCCATTTCCTTTGCCCGTGAAGCCGGCGCCCGTGTCACCGCCTTCTACGCCAAACCGGAATATCCGGTCACCTACTATGGCGAGGGCGCACTGATCGACCCGACCACGCCGGAAAAATTTGCCGAACTGGCCGAGCAGCAGGCGCAACAGGTCCTTGCCCAGGTAGAAAAGCTATGCAGTGAGGCCAAGGTTGATTGCAGCAAGCTGGCCATCACCAGCGACATTCCCTATGAAGCAATCATCACCGCTGCCGAGCAGTCCGGTTGCGACCTGATTTTCATGGCCTCGCATGGCCGGCGCGGCATCGGCAGCCTGCTGCTGGGAAGCGAAACCAACAAGGTGCTGACCCACACGAAAATTCCGGTACTGGTCTACCGCTGATCCTTGGCAAAAAAAACGGCGACCAAAGGGGTCGCCGAATCGAATGGAGACGCATCGCCAAATGACGTCACACCGCACAAGCGGCAGACCGATTCTAGCGGTGAAGCCCTTCAGCCAGCATGATCTGGATCAAACAACCGGCCGCACGAAATGCGTCTGACAGAATCGCTCCAGAGCCAGCCAGGCTGCTTCAAGATGCCTGCGTGCCGGTTCACTCAAGCCCTCTCCCAACTCATAACTGTTGCCACGCACTGAAAGCAGCCAGGCAGGTGGTGGCGCTTCGCCCGCGATCCTTTCATAGACGGAGAGAACAGCACCGGGTGAAATCGCGTGGGTGCTGTGGCTGGGAGACGGGTCTGGCCGCAGTGGGCACAGTTCGAACGGTGCCGCGGCGCTTTCACTGGCATCGATGAACAAGACCCCCGTACGATGCTGAAGATCCAGCGCATGCTCGACCTGAAACTGGAAATCCTCGATCAGTTCGTAGCACCCGGCCCTGCCGGCACACGCCAGATACCTGTCTAGCCGCGCCAGCAACAGCGGCCCCAGGGCATCATCGCCCCGGCTCGGGTTGCCGCAGGCCAGCACAACGAATGGAGCCGGCATCAGTCAGGCATCACGCGACAAGGCGTGCAGCAATCGCCCCTCGCAGTCTCGCAATTCCACTGTCAGCGGCATCTTGCCCAGCGCATGTGTGGCGCACGAAAGGCAGGGGTCATAGGCACGGATGGCCACCTCGATATGGTTGAGCAAGCCTTCCGTCACCTCGCGGCCATACAGGTAACGCCGCGCCACATGCCGGATAGCCTCATTCATCGCCTGGTTGTTGTGGGTGGTGGAGACAATCAGGTTGCACATGGTCACCAGATCATTCTCATCGACACCGTAGTGATGGATCAGGGTGCCGCGCGGTGCTTCGATCATGCCCACCCCTTCTGCCTTGCGCTCACCGCTGAGCAGCAGGTCATGGCCAAGGATGTCGGGGTCGTGCAGCAGATCCTTGATCGTTTCAGCCGCATGCAGCATTTCAATCATCCGCGTCCAGTGATAGGCGAGCGCAGCATGCATCGGCAAGCCGCCTGCGTAATCAATGAACTCGCGGCGCTCGGCATCGGCCAGTGGCGAGGGAATGCTGTTGCAGTTCTGCACCCGGGCCAGCGGCCCGACCTTGTACCAGCCGTGTTCCTTGCCCAGTGACTTGAAGAACGGAAATTTCATGTAGCTCCAGGCTTTCACCTCTTCCTGGATGTACTTTTCGTAATCCGCCGGCGGCACGGCATCGAAGAAAATGTTGCCCTGTTCATCACGCGCACGCAGTTTCCCATCGTAGAAATCCATCTCGCCCGATTTGCCGATCAGGGACATGAAATGTGAACTGAAAATGCCAAAGCTGTTGTACGTCGAGGGGTCGGTTTCGTGCAGTTCTCGCGCCATATGCACCGCATCCCGGCTCCAGCCGACAATCTGGTACACATCCTTGAGCAACTGATCGCGCTCTTCGATGCTCAGTGATTTGTTTACTCCACCGGGAATCGAACCTGTGCCATGGATCCGCTTGCCGGCCGTCATCCGTATCACCTCCTGCCCGAACTTGCGGATCAGTACGCCACGCCGCGCGGTCTCCGGATACTTTTCTGCCACCCCGACAATATTCCGCTTGCCGACGTCGCTGTCGAAGCCAAATAGCAGATCCGGCGAACACAGATGAAAAAAATGCAGCGCATGCGACTGCAGCATCTGGCCATAGTGCATCAGGCGCCGAATCTTCTCTGCGGTCGGCGTCAGGCAGTTCACACCGACAATCACATCCATGGCCTTGGAAGCGGCCAGATGATGCGACACCGGGCAAATGCCGCACAGCCGCTGCACCATCACCGGCACTTCCCAGTAGGGGCGCCCCTGAATGAACTTTTCGAAACCACGAAACTCGACAATGTGCAGTCGCACCTGCTGCACCTTGTTCGCTTCATCCATCAGCAGGGTGACCTTGCCATGCCCTTCCACCCGCGACACCGGGTCAATCGCCACACGTCTGAGCTGTTCCGGCTTGTCTGCTGTTTCAAGGTGATAACTCATGATCTCTCTCAGTCGTAATGCAGCATGCCGAATCCCAGATCGGGATCGCGACCAGCCAGAATATCGGTCAGCGCCTTCCAGATCGCCTCTCCGGAGGGCGGACACCCGGGGATGAACCAGTCAATCTTGACCACTTCATGCAAGGGGTGAACCTTGTTCAGCGGCAGCGGCAATTCCGGGTCATTCGGTATCAGGCCGTTCGCCAGCCCGGGGCTGGTGTGATAGACCTCTTCGAGAATCTCGGTCAGCTTGAAATGGTTGCGTTGCGCCGGCAACCCGCCATTCACCGCACAGGCCCCAAGGGCCACCAGTTTCGTACAGCGCGCGCGAAACTCGCGCAGGATATGAACGTTCTCGGCATTGCACAGCCCGCCCTCGATAATGCCCAGATCGCAATCGCCGACTTCCTTGATGTCGGTCAGTGGTGAACGGTCAAACTCGACCAGTTCGATCAGCTCGAAAAGATGTTCGTCGATATCCAGAAAAGACATGTGGCAGCCAAAACAGCCCGCCAGCGAGGTGGTCGCCACACGCAGCTTTTTCGTCGCCGTCATGGCTTGTTCTCCACAGCCGGGAGCGCCAGCGACGTTTCCTTCAGGGCGATATCTGAAATCGGGCTTCGGTCATAGGTACGCTGCCTGATGGGTACGGCAAAACCCTTGCCTTTTCTGAGGATGGCACCCACCGGGCAGACCTGCATCGCCTTGTCGGTCAACGCCACATCGGTATCCTCGAGGCGGCCGGACGCGGCGTTAACGATCAGGCGGGTATCGATGCCGCGCCCGGAGAGGGCAAAGACGCATTTTTCGTCAACGTCACGGCTGGCACGAACGCACAAGGAGCACAGGATGCATCGGTTGAAATCGAGCAGGATGTCCGGGTGCGAGGCATCGACAGGCCGGTTCGGATAAAAGTGGTCGAAGTGCGGCGTCATCATGCCCAGTTCGTAGGCGGTGGCCTGCAGCTTGCAATCGCCGCTCTTCTCGCACGAGGGACAGAAATGATTTCCCTCGACGAACAACATCTGCAGCAGGGTACGCCGCTCCTCATTGAGTTCATCAGTATTGCTTTCAACCTCCTGCCCGGCTTGTGCCTGCGTCGTACAGGAGGCCATGTGCCGCCCATTCACCTTGACAGTACATAACTTGCACGACCCATGCGGCTTGAACTCCGGGTGGTAGCACAGGTGCGGAATCCAGGCACCGGCATCCGCTGCCGCCTGAATGATCGTCTGCCCGGCAGCAAAGGGAATGGTTTTCCCGTCCAGCGTAAATGATTCACTCATTGCTGATCTCCGCAGTATCTGCCTGCACAAAGTGGGCACCCGCATCATCGCGGCCTGTCATTTGCCTCGCTGGCGCCAGTGAATAATCGAGATCGAAAGCCGGTTCAAACGCCGCATGCAACAACCGCTGCTCATAAGCCGGACGGAAACGGGCAATCGTGTCGAGCACCGGATTGCAGGCTGAGTGGCCCAGCCCGCAGTGGCTCATCTGCTGCAGGATATGGTTCATTTTCTCGATCTCGCCAAAATCGTAAGGCGAGCCGCGGCCATTGGCGAGCTTGTCCATCAGGTTGCGCAACAGGGAGGTTCCCACCCGGCACGGGGTGCAGAAACCACAGCTTTCGTGAGCAAAGAAATGAACGAAATTGCGCGCTACCTCGAAGAGGTCGCGGCGCTGGTCAAAGACCATGAAGGCACCAGCCGACGGAATATCCTCAAAGGCAATGCAGCGATCAAACTCCGCCGCACTGACGCAGGTACCGGACGGGCCGCCCACCTGCACAGCCTGCGTATTTCTGGCGCCACAGGCACGCAACACTTCGGCAATGCTGACGCCGAACGGAAACTCGTACACCCCCGGTTGTGCCACATCGCCCGACACCGAAAGCAGCTTGCTGCCGGTGGATTTTTCCGTTCCCTGCGCGGCAAACCAATCGCCGCCGTGCAGGGCAATCAGTGCAGCGCAGGCAAAGGTTTCCACATTATCGACCACGGTCGGCTGATCCAGGTAACCATTGGTCACCGGGAAAGGCGGCCGATTCCGCGGCGTACCACGCTTGCCTTCCAGCGATTCGATCAAGGCTGACTCTTCGCCACAGACATAGGCACCGGCACCGAGATGAATCTCGATGTCGAAATCCAGCCCGTGTACGCCAAGAATGGACTGCCCGAGCAGGCCGGCAGCACGACGCGCGGCAAGCACAGCCTGCAGAGGTTCCAGCAGATAGCGATATTCCCCGCGCAGATAGACAAAGCCACGTCGCGCACCCAGTGCATAGGCGGCAAGCGTCATGCCCTCTAACACCAGATCCGGCTTGCTGCTGAGCAGTACCCGATCCTTGAAGGTACCGGGCTCACCTTCATCGGCATTGCAGACGACGACACGCTCCTTGCCTGCACCCAGCGCGGCATTGCGGCAGGCACTCCATTTGAGGGCTGTCAGGAAGCCTGCCCCGCCCCGCCCACGCAAGCCCGCCCGGTGCAATTCCTCGATCAACGAAGTCGGTCCGATCAGGCCGGATGGCAAGCCTTCCCGCCAGGAGCGGGCATTCGAGGCCTCCAGCCCCTCCCGTTCTGTTCTGGCCAATACGGAACGCAATGCATCTCCAGGCGCCAGTTCACTATCCAGCAGAATGCCTCGCTGCCGGATATTGTCGGCAACAACAAAAAGGCTGTCTGGCCATGCCGACAAGGGAATTTCGCGACGGATCAGTTCGCTGATCTGGTCAACCCGTGACTCGGTCAGGTTCGGCACGACCCGATTGTTCACCAGCAAGGCCGGCCCTTGGTCACTCATGCCTATGCAGGAGGTGGTATCGATACTGAGCAGGCCATCCTCCGATGTCTTGCCTTTTTCAACCCAGAGATTCCGGCACATGCGCTCAATCAGCGACGCGCTCCCCTGATGTTGCTCGATGATGTTGTCGGCAAACAGGACACGATAGCGTCCACGGGGCTGGGTATAGAGAAAACGGTAAAACCCGGCGACCCCTTCGATTTTCGAGCGAGGCAACCCAAGCGCCAGCTCCAGCGCAGCAATTGCCTCCGGGCTGATCCAGTCCAGCGCTTCCTGGATTTCGCGAAGGATCTGCAACAATGCCGTCGGGGCATGCCGCCAGCGCAGCAGGATCGGCGGCAATACCTCGTGCAGCAGTTTGTCACCTTCCAGGCAAGGTGCACAATTCGTTTCTTTGCTGTTCATGCAAACTCCAGACAAACTGAACCCCGATCAAAACCCGGCCGAAATCGACTGTTCCCCAGTCAGGAGCATCACCCCCTGAACCGACGCATACTCTGACATAGATCAAGAGAGAACCATGTGCAAATGCAGCATTTTCAAGGCACTATTCATAAATCATTCACACAGATGAAACGAAAGTTGTTTGCGGCACCGCAGCAACTTATACTGCACAGACTACAAAATAAGGAGTCCAGCATGAATTCTCCGGGCCATGGCGACCAGCATTACGAAAATCACATCTATTCCGAGATAAAGGTCGGCGACACGGCTGCCCTGGTGCGTACCCTGCGCCCCGAGGATATCCAGTTGTTTGCGGTGATGACCGGCGACATGAACCCGGATATCGCCGATCAGGATATCGCGCACAGCGGCGCTTTCAGGGAGGTCATTGCCCACGGCATGTGGTCGGCCTCGCTCATTTCCACCGTACTGGGCACCCAGTATCCGGGGCCGGGTACCGTATTGATTGACCAGTCACTTCAGTTCATGCGGCCAGTGACGATCGGCGACACCATCACCATTACCGTCACCGTCAGGCAGAAATACGATCACAACCATCACGTGGCCTTTGACTGTGCCTATACCAACCAGGAAGGCGTCGTTGTCATCGAGGGCACCGTTGAAGCCCGTGCGCCCACGGAAAAAATCAAGCGGCAACGCTCGTTGCCGCCGGAGATCCTGATTTCCGACAAGCATGGCCGCTACCAGCAACTGCTGGCCAAGGCCAGCGGCCTCCCCCCCATCGACATGGCGGTAGTACACCCCTGCGACTACGAGTCCCTGAAAGGGCCATTGCTGGCTGCCGAAGCCGGATTGATCGAACCGATCCTGATCGGCCCGGAGAGCAAGATTCGGGCGCTGGCTGAAGAACACGACTTCGATGTCTCGCCTTACCGGATAGTCAATGTCAAGCACAGTCACGAAGCGGCAGCGATGGCCGTCACGCTGGTACGCAATGGCGATGCCGACGCACTGATGAAGGGCAGCCTGCACACGGATGAATTGATGGCAGAGATCGTTTCCCGTGCCGGTGGCTTGCGTACCGAACGCCGCCTCTCGCATGTGTTCGTGATGGATGTACCCACCTACCCGAAGCCCCTGCTGATTACCGATGCGGCGATCAACATCGCACCGACGCTGGAAGAAAAGCGCGACATCGTGCAGAACGCCATTGATCTGGCGCACATACTCGGATACAGCGAACCCAAGGTGGCCATTCTGTCGGCAGTGGAAACCGTCAACCCGAAAATCCAGTCCACCCTCGACGCAGCCGCACTGTGCAAGATGGCTGATCGCGGCCAGATCAAGGGAGGCGTCCTCGATGGCCCGCTGGCCTTTGACAATGCGGTATCGATTGTTGCGGCAAAGACCAAGGGCATCAAGTCGGCAGTGGCCGGTCATGCCGAAATCCTGGTAGTGCCTGACCTGGAGTCGGGCAACATGATTGCCAAGCAGCTTGAATATCTGGCCAACGCGCTGACCGCCGGTGTCGTGCTTGGTGCCCGTGTGCCGATCGTGCTCACCAGCCGTGCCGACACCGCGGAAACACGCGTGGCCTCATGCACCATCGCCGCCCTGATCGCTCACGCACAGAGAAAAACAAGCGAATGAACAACATCATCCTGACCATCAATGCCGGATCGTCGTCAATCAAGTTTTCGATCTACGCATTCGCATCCGATCTGGCGCGGCACCCGTTCCTGAGCGGCCAGATAGATGGCATTGGTGCTTCGGCCAGGCTTATCGTCAGGAACACCGAAAACGAGCGGATCGCCGACATCCCTCTGCCTGAAGGCGTACAACATGCTGAAGCCCTGAATGCACTACTCGGCTGGCTGGACAAGAACTCGCAGGGAGAAACCCGACTCGCGGCGATTGGCCATCGCGTCGTTCATGGCGGCGAACTCTATTCACAACCGGTTCGTGTCGATGCCGAAGCCGTCAGGCGGCTCGAACAGTTTGTCGTGCTGGCGCCATTGCACCAGCCGCACAACCTCAACGGTATCAAGGTGCTGGCCGAGCGTCTGCCGGGCGTGCCTCAGGTGGCCTGTTTCGACACTGCCTTTCACCGCACCCAGCCGCCACTGGCACAGCTTTTTGCCCTGCCGCGTACGCTCACTGCCGAAGGGGTCAAGCGCTATGGCTTCCACGGCCTCTCCTACGAGTACATCGCCCGCGTACTGCCCGAACATTCCACGCGTGCCGAAGGTCGCGTCCTCGTTGCCCACCTCGGCAACGGTGCCAGCATGTGCGCCATGGTCGACCGCAAGAGCCAGACCACGTCGATGGGTTTCACCGCCATCGACGGCCTGATGATGGGCACGCGCACCGGCGCGCTCGACCCGGGCGTCATCCTCTACCTGCTGCAGTCGAAAGGCATGGATGCGAAGGCCCTGGAAACGCTGCTCTACAAGGAATCCGGCCTGCTTGGTGTCTCCGGCGTCAGCCAGGACATGCGCACACTACTGGCCAGTGACAAGGCAGAAGCCCGGGAAGCCGTTGATCTCTTCTGCTACCGCATCGTCCGTGAAATCGGTGCGCTGGCCGCCTGCATCGGCGGTATCGATGCACTGGTGTTCACCGGCGGCATCGGCGAACACGCGTCCGAAGTACGCCGCCGTGTCTGCACCCAACTCCAGTGGCTGGGCGTGGATTTTGACGATGATGCCAATGAGAACAAGGCCACCCGCATCAGCAGGGCGGCCAGCCAGACCGAAGTGCTGGTCATTCCAACCGATGAAGAGTGGATGATCGCGCAACACACCTTCGATCTGCTGTGACCTCGCCTGACAGAAACCGGCAAGCGCGCTCCTGAACGCGCTTGCTGCACCGCAAAAATTTTCCTCGTTTTTTTGTTTTCACTTCCCCGGAATTCACCTGTTTACGGGCATTTTCCCCCATCGTGCACTCGCCCCCATAAAAACTACATCTAGTCAAGTTCTTGCCTTCACCTACTAGATATAGTAGCTTTGACCCTATCAGCGCTGCAAAACACCCCTCGCTTATTACCTTTTGCATACGCTTCGCACCACCCTGAAAAAACCCAGCCTTCGCGCCCATTTTTCACACCAAAAATTCGAACTGGAAGAGACTATGAAGACCGCCGCCAAACAGCTACCACTGTCCAACGTTCCCGACGCACCGGAAATCGGCCCGCTGCCGGAGCAGGAAATCTCCACGGAAGTACTGATCGAGAAATACGCCAAGGGTCAGGAAACCAACGTTCACGATGTGCGCCGCCGTGTGGCCGCCGCGCTGGCTGCCAATGAGGAAGAAAAAAACCGCCCGCACTGGGAGGCGAAATTCCTGTGGGCGCAGGAAAACGGCTTTGTGCCGGCCGGCCGCATCAACTCCGCCGCTGGCACTGACCTCGCTGCCACGCTGATCAACTGTTTCGTGCAGCCGGTGGGCGACTCCATCGTCGAAACCGTAGACGGCAAGCCCGGCATCTATACTGCGCTGGCGCAGGCGGCTGAAACCATGCGCCGCGGTGGCGGTGTCGGCTACGACTTTTCCAGCATCCGCCCGATCGGCGCCCTGGTCAAAGGCACGCATTCACGTGCCTCCGGCCCGGTCTCCTATATGCGCGTATTCGACCGCTCGTGTGAAACCGTCGAATCCGCCGGTGCCCGCCGCGGCGCCCAGATGGGCGTGCTGCGCTGCGACCATCCGGATATCGAGGAATTCATCCACGCCAAGGATCATGGCGACCTGACCAACTTCAACATTTCAATCGGCGTGACCGATGCCTTCATGCAGGCGGTGGAAGACGATGGTGACGTCGAGTTGACGCACCGTGCGGCACCCAACGTGGACATGAAGGCCAGTGGTGCCTACCAGCGCGAAGACGGCCAGTGGGTCTATCGCAAGGTACGCGCCCGCGACCTGTGGGATCAGGTAATGAAATCCACTTACGATCACGCCGAACCGGGCATCCTGTTCCTTGATCGCATGAACAAGGACAACAACCTCAATTACTGCGAACTGATCGAGGCCACCAACCCCTGTGCCGAACAGCCGCTGCCGCCCTATGGCTGCTGCTGCCTGGGTTCGATCAACCTGACCCTGTTCGTCAAGCAGCCGTTCACCGACCAGGCCAGCTTTGATTTCGACGCCTTCGCCGACGTCGTGAAGGTATCCACCCGCATGCTCGACAACGTGCTCGACGTCACTGCCTGGCCGCTCGATCGCCAGCGTGAAGAAGCCGCCAACAAGCGCCGCGTCGGCCTTGGCTACACCGGCCTCGGTGACGCCCTGTGCATGCTGCGCCTGCGTTATGACCGCCCGGAAGCGCGCTCGATGGCCGCCCGCATCTCCGAGCACATGCGCGATACGGCCTACCTCGCTTCGGTCGAACTGGCCAAGGAGCGCGGCGCCTTCCCGCTGTTCAACGCCGAACTGTATCTCTCCGGTGGCAACTTTGCCTCGCGCCTGCCGGCCGATGTAAAAACTGAAATCCGCAAGCACGGCCTGCGCAACTCGCACCTGCTCTCGATCGCGCCCACCGGCACCATCTCGCTGGCCTTTGCCGACAACGCCTCGAACGGCATCGAGCCGCCCTTCTCGTGGACCTACAACCGCAAGAAGCGC
>JACKLY010000004.1 GCA_024235655.1 Zoogloeaceae bacterium
AAACGAAAACGCCCGGCACGAAGGCCGGGCGTCAAAATGTGTTGGCGGAGTGGACGGGACTCGAACCCGCGACCCCCGGCGTGACAGGCCGGTATTCTAACCAACTGAACTACCACTCCATGCTGCAAAAACGAGGGGGCTGCCGTTTGGCAACCCACAGAATCGGTGGCGTCCCCACGGGGATTCGAACCCCGGTTATCGCCGTGAAAGGGCGGTGTCCTAGGCCTCTAGACGATGGGGACCCGGAAAATCAGGTCGATACTGCCGGCCTTGCTGCTGTATTTCTGAGCGTTATTCGGTGCGTGAGTACGGCCACTTGCTGATGTGCCCCGCCCGAAAAACAGCGCGCATTATAGGGAGGGTATGCCTCCCTGTAAAGCCGCTATCGCTGTTTATTCTCGCCTTGCTTTTGTAGACGGCTGAGCACTGTTTCACGCGGAAAAAGGGCGACAACGGCATCAACTGAAGGGGTTTGCGCCTGGCCGGTGAGCAGCACGCGTAGTGGCATCGCCAGCTTGGGCATTTTCAGCCCGTGCTTCGCCACCGTCTCCTTGATCAGCGCACCGATCGCCGGGGCTTCCCACGCTACCGTCTTCACCGCTTCGGCAAAGTCGGCCAGCGCCGGTTTCGCTTCGTCGGTGAGATGCTGGGCGAGGATCTCGGCCTTCGGGTGCAGGTCGATGTAGAACACCTCGGCCGCGTCCGCGAGTTCGTTGAGGTTGCCGACGCGCTCCTTGTAGAGGCCGATGATCGCTTCCAGCGACGGCGCGGCCGTCACCGTGACACCGCGATCAATGAAGCGCTTCTGCACCAGCGCCGCGAGGCGGGCATTGTCGGCCTGCTTGATGTAGTGGGCGTTCAGCCAGTTCAGCTTCTCGGTGTTGAACTGCGCCGCCGACGGCGTGATGTGGTCAAGGTCGAACCATTCGACGAGCTGCGCGCGCGAGAAGACCTCGTCGTCGCCATGCGACCAGCCCAGCCGCGCCAGGTAATTGACGATGGCTTCCGGCAGGTAGCCGTTGGCCTCGTACTCCATGACATTGACCGCGCCATGGCGCTTCGAGAGCTTCTGGCCGTCGTCGCCGAGGATCATCGAAACGTGCGCGTAGGTCGGCACCGGCGCGCCGAGCGCCTGCAGGATGTTGATCTGGCGCGGCGTGTTGTTCACGTGGTCGTCGCCGCGGATGACGTGGCTGATGCCCATGTCCCAGTCGTCGACGACGACGCAGAAGTTGTAGGTCGGCGTACCGTCCGGGCGGGCGATGATCAGGTCGTCGAGTTCGGCGTTGTTGAACTCGATGCGGCCCTTGACCTTGTCGTCCCAGCCGACGAGGCCCTCGGTCGGGCCGCGGAAGCGGATCACCGGCTGCACGCCGGCGGGCGGCTCGGGCAGCGTCTTGCCCGGCTCCGGACGCCAGCGGCCGTCGTACTTCGGCTTCTCGCCGCGCTCGCGCTGCGCTTCGCGCATCGCATCGAGTTCCTCCGGCGAGGCGTAGCAGCGGTAGGCCTTGCCCTCGGCCAGCATCTTTGCCACGACTTCCTTGTAACGATCCATGCGCTGCATCTGGTAGAACGGGCCCTCGTCGTAGCCCAGTTCCAGCCAGTCCATCGCCTGCAGGATGCCGTCGACCGCTTCCTGCGTGGAGCGCGCGACATCGGTGTCTTCAACGCGCAGGATGAACTGGCCGCCGTGGCGGCGCGCATAGGCCCACGAAAAGAGGGCTGTGCGGGCGCCGCCGATGTGCAGAAAACCGGTGGGGGAGGGAGCGAAGCGGGTGCGGACCATGATGAAAGCCAGTCAGAGAAAAGGCCTGCATTTTAACCGCAATGGCGAATAATTGACCGCCGGGAGCCGGTTGTGGTTTAATTCGCGTCCTCATTTGGGCGGTTAGCTCAGTGGTAGAGCACTGCCTTCACACGGCAGGGGTCACAAGTTCGAACCTTGTACCGCCCACCAGTATTCATCAAACAGAAACCCGCACAGCTTTTGGCTTTGCGGGTTTTTTGTTCTTCCTTCAAGCGTGTCCATCGATTCTCGCCCTACCCGACCATTTTCCCCGGTAGCCAGGTGACGATGCCCGGGAACCAGTAGGTGAGGGTGACTGCGGCGCACATCAGTAAAAAATAGGGCAGGGCGAAGCGGGCGATTTCCGTGATCTGGCGCCCCGTCATGCCTTGCAGCACAAAGAGGTTGAAACCGACAGGTGGCGTGATCTGTGCCATTTCGACAACCAGCACGACGAAGATGCCGAACCAGATGAGGTCAATGCCGGCAGCTTGTACGGTGGGCAGCAGCACGGCCATGGTCAGGACTACCATGGAGATGCCGTCGAGAAAGCTGCCGAGAATGATGAAGAAGATAGTCAGCACCACCAGCAGCATGCCGGGTGAGAGCCCCAGCGAACTGACCCACTCGGCGAGTTGCCGGGGCAGGCCGATATAGCCCATGGCCAGTGTCAGGAAGGCGGAACCGGCGAGAATCAGCGCGATCATGCAGTAAAGGCGCGTCGCCCCCATCAGGCTGTCGCGGAAGGTCTGCCAGTTGAGCGAGCGCTGGGCAGCCGCAATGATCAGGCTGCCGACGACGCCAAGGCCCGCAGCTTCAGTGGCGGTGGCAATGCCGGCGTAGATTGAGCCAAGTACAGCCATGATCAGCAGCACGATGGGAATCAGGTTTTTCGAGGCCGAAAGTTTTTCGAGCAAGCGGGTGCGCTCGGTGACGGGTGGCACCTGTTCCGGGTTGCGCAACGCCCAGAATATGACCCAGCCCATGAACAGGCCGCCAAGCATGAGCCCCGGAAATACGCCACCGATGAACAGCTTGGCAATCGAGACTTCAGCGCTGACGCCATAGACGATCATGATGATCGAGGGGGGGATCAGCAGGCCCAGCGTGCCGGCACCGGCGATGGTGCCAATGGCCATGTGGTCGGGATAGCCGCGCTTCTTCAGCTCGGGCAGGGTGATTTTGCCGATGGTGGCACAGGTGGCGGCGGACGAGCCCGAAACCGCAGCGAAGATGGTGCAGCCGATGATGTTGGTGTGCAGCAGGCGCCCCGGCAGGCGTTCCAGCCACGGCGAAAGCCCCTTGAACATGTCTTCCGAGAGGCGGGTGCGAAACAGGATTTCGCCCATCCACAGGAACAGCGGCAGCGCGGTCAGTGTCCACCCGGAGCCGGCTCCCCAGATGGCGACCGCCATGGCATCGCCCGGTGCGCGTGGTGTAAAGGCGAGCATGCCGGCATAGCCGACTGCAGCGAGTGCCAGACCGATCCAGACGCCGCTGGCGAGAAAGGCGAGCAGAACAATGATCAGGGCGAGGGCGATCAAGATATCCATGGGCTCATTCCATCCGTGCCGCTTCGTTGCCCGGTGTATTCAGACGTGCAAGCGGCCGGCCGAGCAGGGTCATCAGCAGATCATCCACGAAGGCGATGACGAGGATGATCGTTCCGATCGCCATACCGATCTGGGGAATCCACAAAGGGCTGGCATCAACGCCTTGTGAGATGTCGTTGAACTGGTAGGAGTTGAGCACCAGTCGCACGCTGTACCAGGCCAGGGCGACGGCGATGGCGCAGCCAAAGCTTAGCGTCAGCCCTTCAAGAAAGCGTCGGGGTTTGCCGGAAAGACGTTCGATAATCAGGGTGACGCGGATATGCTCACCATGCTTGAAAGTGTAGGCAAGGGCGAGAAAGCCGGCAGCAGCCATGCAGTAACCGGCGTAGTCGTCGGTGCCGCGCAAATAGATGCCCATTTCACGGGTGACAATGCCGGTGATGACCATGACCAGCACGCCGATCATAAACAGCGCAGCAAGCGCCCCGGTACTGCGGTAAATGCCGTCAAGCAGTCGTCGCATGATTTTCTCGCATTGAAGATGGCAATCAGGCCCACACGAGGTGGGCCTGAGGGGGGAACAGTCTTACTTCTTGATTGACTTGCGATAGGCGTCAAGGACCGCCTTGCCATCGGCGCCGGATTTCTCCAGCCATTCCTTCGTCATTTTGTCACCGATGCCAACCAGGTCCTTCTTCAGTTCGGCGGACGGTGGCAGTACCTTCATCTTGTTTGCCTTCAATTGTTCGACATACCACGATGTTTTCTCTTCCGAGATTTTCCAGCCACGCGTTTCTGCAGCAGCGGCAGCCTTGAGCAGTGCGTCCCGTGTCGGCTTGTCGAGCGCATCAAACTGTTTCTGGCTGACCAGTACCACGTTCTTGGGCAACCAGGCCTGTACGTCGAAGTAGTAGGTGAGTTGTTCCCAGCTCTTGCTGTCGTAGCCGGTGGAGGCCGAGGTGATGTTGGCAGAGACGACGCCGGTCGCCAGTGCCTGTGTCAGCTCAGCAGCTTGCACGGTGACCGGCTGTGCGCCCATCAATTCGATCATGCGGGCGACAGTCGGGCTGTAGGAGCGGATCTTCACGCCCTTCAGGTCAGCCATCGAGTTAAGGGCTTCCTTGGAATAGATGCCCTGAGGCGGCCATGGAACCGAGAACAATACCTTCAAGCCTTGCTTGGCAAACTTTTCCTCAACCTTGCTGCGTGAAGCTGTCCACAAGGCCTTGGCTTCCGGGTAGCTGGTGGCAAGGAAGGGGATGGTGTCGAGTGCGAACAGCGGGTCTTCATTGGCTGCGCCGGAGATGATGATCTCACCCATCTGTGCCTGTCCGCCCTGAACCGCACGCTTGATCTCGTTGGCCTTGAACAGTGCGCCGCCGGGATGCACGGTGATCTTCAGTTTGCCGGCGGTGGCGCTGTCTACTTCGTTGGCAAAGGTCTGGATGTTTTCGGTGTGGAAGTTGCTTGCCGGGTAGGGGGTGGGCATGTCCCACTTGGTCTGTGCGGCGGCAGAGAGCGCCAGGCTGGCGCCAAAGAGTGCAGCCACGGATTTGTACAGCAGCGATACCGGTTTGATGTTCTTCATCATGTCTCCTTATGGGTGATGGCGATAGGGTGCGGATCAGGTAAGGCTCGAAGGTGCTGTTTTGCTTCTTGAGTGGCAATTGCGACAGCGCCATGGGTTGTTAGAATGAAATTATTGATATATTTTGTCAACAAATCGTAGATGTTTTTTCGAGGATGCCATGACAAAACGAACCGTTGTGAAAAGCAAGGCATTGGTAAACAAGGCTTTGGGGGAAGATGAGCAGGGTGAACAGCGATCCTCCGGGCGTATTGTTTCATCGGCACATCTGGTGTCAGAGAAGGTGCCTGAGCTCTCTGAGATGGAGTTCGGGATGATTCTCGCGTGGCATGCCTTCTCTCGCTGGATGATGCGCTGCATGGCGTCTTCCGGCGTTTCCGACATGACACCGATGGATGTGCTGGTGCTGCATCATGTAACGCACCGGCAGACCGAGAAGAAGCTGGCTGACATCTGTTTCGTACTCAATGTCGAGGACACGCATGTGGTTTCCTATTCGCTGAAGAAGCTGGCGAGCATGGGGCTGGTGCAAAGCGTCAAGCGCGGCAAGGAGGTCTTCTTCTCAGCCACGCCGTCGGGGCTGGAGGCCTGCTTGCGCTATCGCGATGTGCGGGAAGATTGCCTGTTGCCAGGCTTTTCCGGTGATGCCGACGAAAATGCCCGCCTGGGTGATCTGGCACGCATGCTGCGCACCTTGTCCGGCCGCTATGATCAGGCGGCGCGTGCAGCCTCTGCTCTCTGAAGCATCGTGAATTATCGTTTGCTCGATGTGGGTGACACTGCTGTCACCGTTGAATTCGGCCAGCGCATTGATCCCGCCTTGCTGGCGACTGTTGCTGCCTGCGATCAGGCCGTGTTGGCGGCGCAGGCAGCCGGGCGTTTGCCGGGGTTGGTTGAAACCGTACCGACCTTCCGCTCGCTGACACTGATTTACGATCCCTTGCAGACATCGCGTGCAGCGATTGATCCGGTGTTGCATGCCTTGTTCTCTGCGCCGCTTTCTCTGCCCGACAAAGCCATGCGCTTGTGGTGCCTGCCTGTCTGCTATGGCGGCGAACTGGGTCCGGATCTGGAAGCCATGGCGTCTGCGCTCGGCCTTTCTCCCGCCGAGGTGGTCGAGCGTCATGCAGCAGAGACGTATCGTGTCTATATGCTGGGCTTTCTGCCCGGTTTCCCGTTCATGGGTGATCTGCCGCCGGCTTTGTCATTGCCCCGCCGGCATGAGCCTCGCCTGCGGGTGCCAGCCGGCAGCGTTGCTACTGCCGGGCAGTTGACGGCCATTTATCCCTGGGAAAGTCCGGGCGGCTGGCATTTGCTTGGGCGTTGCCCGGTGCCGCTGTTCTCTGCCCGCTGGCCGGATGCCGCCTTGTTCCGGCCGGGTGATCAGGTTCGCTTCCATGCTGTTGATACCGGTGAATACGCTGAGCTGGAAGATCGCTGGCGTACCGATAGCCAGCTGCCGACAGAGTATCTGCTGCAGGAAAGCCCACATTGATGGCCGGCATGACAGTGGTTTTCCCGGGTGCGCTGGCATCCTTGCAGGACAAGGGACGCAGCGGTTTACGGCGTGCCGGCGTGCCCTTATCCGGGGCGCTTGAGCCGGCTTGGCTGCGGCTGGCCAATGCCCTTGCCGGAAATGCTGAAAAAGGTCCGGCCATCGAGTTTTTCGGTGGCGGCTTGCAGCTGAAAGCGGAAGAGGTGCCGGTGTTGTTGGGGTTGGCGGGATTCTTCACCGCCGATGTCATTGGCCGTGATGGTAGCAGGCGCAGCGTGACCAGTTGGCGCAGTCTGGTGCTGGCACCAGGCGAACAACTGCGTTGCGGCATGACGACACAGGGGCGACTGGCCTATGTCGCAGTATCTGGCCTGCAAGCGCCGCGGCTGTTGGGGAGTGCCTCGACCTATGCCCGTGCCGGAATCGGTCGTCTGCTGGCAGCAGGCGATCGCCTCGAAGTTGCAGCAGCTGCTGCGGTTCCGGCCCAGGGCCTGGCGATCCTGCCTGAATACGACACGCTTCCGGTTCGTGTCGTGCTTGGCCCGCAGGCCGATTATTTTGATGAAGCCGCCTTGGCCATGTTTGCTGCGAACGAGTATCGGGTGACTGCCGAGTCCGACCGCATGGGAATGCGACTTGACGGACCTCCCCTGAGCCATCGTCCGGACAAGGGTGTGGAAATCATCTCGGATGCCACAGTGCCCGGCTCGATCCAGGTGCCCGGCAACGGCAAGCCGATTGTTCTGCTCAATGATGGCCAGACTGCCGGGGGCTATCCGAAGATTGCAACTGTCATCTCTGCTGATCTGCCGCGAATTGCCGTGCTGTCGGCCGGCCAGTCCGTGCGTTTCCGTGTGGTGGGTGTGGATGAGGCAGAGCAGGCGGCAAGAGCGCGCGAAGCGGCGATCAGGCAACAAATCGCTTCGATTTCCACCGTGTTTGAAGCCGGGCAGATTGATCTGGAGGCCATTTATGCTGCCAATCTGGTCAGTGGCATTGTTGATGCGCAGGCTGAGGAAGTGCGCCCGTTACTGATGAATGTCTGTCATGCGCAATGAATTGACGGCATGGCACAGCCTGAGGAGTCCAGGATGACACAATTGAATCTGAATGCGGATCTGGGTGAAAGCTTCGGCGCCTGGCAAATGGGTGGCGATACGGAACTGCTTGGCATTGTCGATTCAGCCAACATTGCCTGCGGTTTTCATGCGGGCGACCCGCTGGTCATGCGGCAAACCGTACGTCTTGCTATTGATGCCGGTGTCAGCCTTGGCGCGCACCCTTCGTTCCCCGATCTGCAGGGGTTTGGCCGGCGGCGGATGCAGGTACCGGCAGCCGAACTGGAGGCAATGCTGATCTATCAGATCGGTGCACTCTCCGGGATGGCACAGGCAGAAGGTGGGCGGCTGACCCACGTAAAGCCGCATGGTGCACTTAACAACATGGCCTGCGAGGATGATGCGCTGGCGGCCACCGTTGCACGTGCGGTCAGGTCGATTGATCCCGGGCTGATCCTGCTGGCACCGGTGTGCTCGGCGCTCTACCGTGCTGGCCTGGCTGCCGGTTTGCCTGTGGCGGGTGAAGTGTTCGCTGACCGCACCTACACCGATGCAGGCAATCTGATGCCACGCGGGCAAGCAGGCGCTGTTTTGCACGAAGCGGCAGATTGCGTTGCCCATGTGTTGCGTATGGTTGAGGCGGGAGGGCTGGTCTGCGCCAGCGGCAAACTTATTGCGACGCCTTTCCATAGCATTTGTGTCCATGGTGATGGGCCACAGGCGGTTGCTTCAGCTGCTGCCATTCGCAGCGCATTGCAGGGGCAGGGCTGCACCCTGAAACCTTTGCCGGAACTGATGCTGACGTAGCCAGGTATCGGTGTTGGGGCTTGCCGGGCGATAATCCGGCTGTCCGATGGTTTTTTAAGGTGAGCAATGGCTGTTCGTCCGATTCTGCGTATGGGTGATCCCCGGTTGCTTGCGGTGGCGCGCCCGGTTCTGGATTTCAATACGCCCGCGCTTGCCGCTCTGATTGATGACATGTTCGATACCATGCGGGCTGCTGGTGGTGTCGGTCTGGCGGCTCCTCAGATCGGGGTTGGTCTGCAACTGGTGATCTTCGGCTTTGAATCGAGTGATCGTTACCCCGATGCGGAGGCCGTGCCTCAGACCATCCTGCTCAATCCTGTGATTACGCCACAGAGTGATGAGGAAGACCTGGCATGGGAAGGGTGTCTGTCCGTACCGGGAATGCGTGGCGAGGTGCCACGGTTTTCGGCAATCCGCTATCAGGGGCAGGCGCCGGATGGCTCGCCGATTGATCGCAGTGTGTCGGGTTTCCATGCCCGCGTTGTTCAGCACGAATGCGATCATCTGTCGGGGATGCTGTATCCGATGCGCATGCGCGATCTGTCGCGCTTTGGTTTTACCGATGTGCTTTTCCCTGAACAGGCGAGGGTGCCTGAGTAATGACGCAGCATGAGAGAGTGACACCAACAGTGCAGCCGCGCTGCATCCAGTGTGTGCATCACTATATTACGCATGATGAAATATTCCGCTATGGCTGCCGGTCGCTTGACTTCAAGAGTGCGCGGGAGCCCGCACGTGATGTGCTGGAAGCTTCGGGCGAACCGTGCCATTTTTTTCTGGCAAAGAAACCTTGCCAGGCAAGGTGAATGAAACCGCAATCAGGAGACCTGATGAGTCAGTTGTTGAGCACGATTGAAGTTGAAACCACAGCCCATCCACAGTTTTCGGTGATCTGGCTGCATGGGCTCGGTGCCGATGGTTCGGATTTCGAACCGGTTGTTCCGGAGCTCGGCTTGGGCAGCATTGGTGTCCGTTTTGTCTTCCCGAATGCCCCGCAGATTCCCGTGACCTGCAACGGTGGCTATGTGATGCCGGCCTGGTACGACATCATTTCGCTAGGGCGCGATTCACGGCAAGTTGATGAGGCCGGCATCATTCGCTCTCGTGAGGCTGTCCGTGATCTGATCCGGCGTGAAAACGATCGGGGTATCCCCTGCGAGCGGATTTTCATCGCCGGATTTTCGCAGGGTGGCGCTGTCGCCTATACGACAGCGCTGACCCATCCGGAACCACTGGCGGGCGTCATTGCCTTGTCTACCTATATGCCGGTTGAAAACCTGTTGCTCGCCGAGGCTACGGCAGCCAATCGCCGGATACCTGTCCTCGCTGCGCATGGATCGGAAGACGATGTGGTATCGCCCGAATTGGGCCGTCTGGCACGTGATTTCCTGACCGGAGAGGGATATGCCGTCGCCTGGCATGAATTTCCGATGCCTCATTCCGTCTGCTGGGAAGAGATTGCGCTGATTGGTGAATGGTTGCGCAATCACATGCGGGCGACAACGAATGGTTGAACAGGCTACTGCTGGCGAAGCAAGGGCTGCGCAAGTCGAACTACCGGTCTATCGGGGGATTTCCATCGCTGATGTTATTTGGGTCAATTCCGAAAGCCTGGCACAGGCAGCGGCGGAGGACTTGATGGCTGCCGATGCACTTGGCTTTGATACCGAATCCAAACCGACTTTCAAGAAAGGCGAGGAGAGTACAGGGCCACATCTGGTACAACTGGCGACGGACAGCAAGGCCTATCTGTTTCCGGTGTCCTGTGCGCTTAACCTGGACGTGATCAAAGGCGTTCTGGAGTCGAAGAGCGTGCTCAAAATCGGCATGGGCCTGGGCAATGACCGGAGTGCGCTGAAATCGCGCTTGGGGATCGAGCTCGCCAATGTGCTTGATCTGGGAGAGACATTGCGTGGCTCCTGGCACAAGGGCACCGTCGGCGCCAAGATTGCTGTCGCCCGCTTTTTCGGCCAGAAATTCCTCAAGTCGAAACGTACCGGAACCAGTAACTGGGCGGCTCCCTGCCTGAGTGAACGCCAGAAACTCTATGCCGCCAATGATGCGCATGTCGCGCTCAAGATATACCGTGCGCAGCTGCTTGAAGCGGCATCGACAGGTACGATAGTGGATGGCCAAGTTCCGGTTTTATAAAGGATTTGCTGGAAAAAAATGCAGCATGGTGTAGACTGCAATTGTGAAGTTCCGAATCCTAGGAGGTTGATATGGAAGTAGGATCAGTTAGTTCGTCTTCCAGTGCTGTCGCTGCTGCTGCACGGCAGACTGCCGAAACCCTGCAAGCCCAGCAAACGCAGCAGGTTGAACGGCGAGAGCCAAAGCCCGAGGAAAACAGGGTTGAGGCCAGCGAGGCACCTCGCCCCGTCAAGAATGCCGAAGGGCAGACAACGGGCACCGTGGTTAATGTCACTGCCTGATGTCGGGTAGTCCGTCATAGAGGTTGCGATGCAGCTTGCCGTCAGTTCTCCGACACAGTCTGCCAGTGCCTTGGGTACTCAGCAGTTGCGTGTGCAGCAGGCGCAACGCAGTGCCGAGCAGGCAGAAGCTTCAGCGCGTGCATTGCGCCAGCAGGCGAGCGTTGCCCAGCGTGAGGCGGATCGTGCGCAGGAAGGCGCCCGTAACCTGCAGGTCAGTGCAGATAGTGCCGAAGGGCGGGCGGGTCTTGCTCGTCAGCAATTGGTTTCTGCAGAGTCGCTGGGGCAGGTTCGACAGGGTTTTGATGCAATTCGCGGGCAGATTTCCGAAGGCCTGAAGGGGCTTGATGCACCGGTAGCGCCTGCTGCTGCGCCAGTCATCAATTCGGAGGGGCAAACGACTGGTACGCTGGTCAATGTTACGGCCTAGTTTTTTGTATTTCTGACACCAAGCCGGCCACTGGCCGGTTTTTTTGTGGTTTTCCAAACGCTTTTCTTCCGCTTTCCATGAACTCCAGAATGCCCTTGATCGATGCCCTGAAAGGCATCGCAGCCCAGCTTATCGTTCTGCATCACCTTGCTTCCTATGGAGCATTGGCGCGAGCTGCCGAACAGTTCGCACCACAGACCATTGACTGGTTGTATGGCTATGGGCGTATCGTTGTTCAGGTATTTCTTGTTGTGGCTGGTTTTCTTGCCGCCCGGGGTTTGGCTCCGCAGGGGACACCTGCTGTCATCCAGCCTGCCGGGATGATCTGGCAGCGTTATGTCCGTCTGATCGTGCCGTTTCTTTTTGCGGTGGCCATCGCTGTGGTCAGTGCCGCACTGGCGCGTGTCTGGATGCAGGATGAGTTCATTCCCGCCTTGCCGAATATCTGGCAGTTTCTCGCCCATGGATTGTTGCTGAACGGTGCGCTCGGCGTGCCTTCACTGTCTGCCGGGATCTGGTACGTAGCAATTGATTTGCAGCTATACGCCCTGCTGGTTTTGCTGCTCTGGCTTGCCAGCCGGTTTTCCGCAGATGGCGTGATACGTGGCCGTGTCGCTCTGGCGCTGGTCGCCGTACTGGCAGGCTTTGCACTGTTTTTTTTCAACAGGAACCCGGACTACGATTTGTGGGGCCTGTATTTCTTTGGTTCATATGCCTTGGGGGCATTTGCCTATTGGGGCTCGCAGCGGAAACAGATGCTCGGGTGGATGCTGTTGATGACTGCACTGACGATAGCCGCTCTTCTGGTGGATTTTCGTCTGCGTATCGGGGTTGCGCTGATGGTTGCGCTGCTTCTCGCCACGGCAAGATACACGGGCTGGCTGGAACGCTGGCCTTCTTCATCCCTGCCGGCATTTCTGGGGCGGATTTCCTATTCGGTTTTCCTCATTCATTTCCCCGTTTGCCTGCTCATGAATGCTGTATTCGTGAGGTTTCTAGATGGAACGGTTGAGCAGGCGCTTGCGGTATTCCTGCTGGCCTGGTTGATCAGCACTTTGGCGGGATGGTTGTTTTATCGCCATGTTGAATGCCGTCAGTTCACTTGGTCGAGGCGAGCACATTCTTCTGGCCTTGGGCGGTTCATTTTCGAGTTTCGTCGAGGTTAAGCCCCCAGAAACTGTTCAGCATGCGCAACTGGTAGCCAAAGGTGTAATTGAACCCCGACAACAGTGCGTATTGAGGCATCGGTATGTTCAGGGGGACGGATACGATCCAGTAAGGAAAAATCATGGCTGTTTCCCTCAGTTGATGAAGCTTGAAAGCATCGCTGGTCTATCAAGATACTAGGAAGTTTTTTTTGCTTGGTCTGATTAGGCAACTTCCTTCGGCAACCATAGACAATTGCCCTTGCTTTCCTTCTGGATGCCGGAAAGTACCCGGTCATGCTCGGCAAGCTCTTCCTCGCTGGCACGTAAAACTGGCGTTGGCCGGCGTTCTCCGCTGCAAACGATTTCAATCTGTTCGCTAGTCTCCGGTGCCAGGTCCATGACCAGACTTTCCTGGCCACGGGTCATCGCAACATAGACGTCCGCCAGGATTTCGGCATCGAGCAGGGCGCCGTGCAACGTCCGGTGAGCGTTGTTGACGCCGTAACGATCACAGAGCGCATTCAGGTTGTTCTTCTTTCCCGGATGCAACTCCCGCGCCATTTTCAGGGTGTCGCGGACGTTCGAGCAGACCGTTTGAACGGTAGCCAGGCCAAGCATGCTCAGTTCGTTGTCGAGAAAACCGAGATCGAATGAAGCATTGTGGATGACCAGTTCAGCACCGCGAATGAAATCGAGAAACTCGTTGGCAATGGAGGAGAACGGCGGTTTGTCGCTGAGAAACTCGCGGCTGATGCCGTGAACGCTCAAGGCGCCTTCATCGATGTCGCGGTCGGGATTGACGTAGTAGTGCAGGTGTCGTCGGGTGAGCCGGCGATTGACCATTTCCACGCACGCAAGTTCGATGATGCGGTGTCCCAGACGTACTTCCAGGCCGGTTGTTTCAGTGTCGAGGAATATCTGTCTCATGTCTGTCCATTTCCTGAGGGTGATGCTGCCAATATCGCGATGGATCAGGTGCGCGCCATCAGGAGTTCATCAATGCCTTTGTTGGCAAGTTCGTCTGCTCGTTCATTGCCGGGGTCGCCGGCGTGACCCTTGACCCAGAGCCATTCCAGTTGATGCCTGGCCGCAAGGCCGTCCAGTGTCTGCCACAGGTCGGCATTCTTGACCGGCTTCTTGTCGGCGGTTTTCCAGCCGTTCCGCTTCCAGCCATGAATCCACTCGCTGATGCCTTTCTGAACATATTGCGAGTCGGTATGGATGCGGGCCCGTACAGGGCGTTTCATGGCTTCCAGCGCACGGATGACAGCGGTCAGCTCCATCCGGTTGTTGGTCGTCTCCGGCTCACCGCCCCACAATTCTTTCTCGTGGGGGCCGCTGCGCATCAAAACACCCCAGCCCCCCGGCCCCGGGTTGCCTCGGCAGCCACCGTCGGCCCAGATTTCAATGATTGTTTCATTGCCCATGCGGGCTCTCCTTTTGTGCGATCGGCGCCAACGACTTGGTTCTCCGTTTTCTGTCCTGCCAGCGGGGCATGATCAGCCGCATGCTATGAACCCTTTTGACTGCCTGTATCAGATACACACCACCTGTGATGTTCCAGAAACGTTCACCTGTCGGTTCAACGCGTTGCCAGCGATGCAACCATTGTTGTGTCTGGCAAGGGGGTGCGAAGCAGCCAAACTCGGGGCGGTCAACTTCAAAACCAAGTAACTGTAGCCAGTCCTTGATACGACTGGCAGAAAAATAGCGTCCCTGCCAGGGAAAGCTTTGTATGCCAGGTGGCATGTATCGACGGATACCCCATAATGAAAACGGATTGAACCCGGTAATGACGATTTCACCCTCCGGAATCAGGATGCGCTCGACTTCACGCAGTATCTGGTGCGGGTCATCGCAAAATTCCAGGACATGGGGTAGCACCACAAGGTCGATACTGTTGGCGGCAAAAGGGAGTTGCCGGAGGTCGCAGCTGACATCGACCGTAACTGTATGCCCGCTTTCACCCACGGTCTGGTGGAATGGAATGCGGTTTTCGGCAAGCAGATCCAGTTGTGACATACCCAGCTGCAGGGCGTTGTAGCCAAAGACATCGGCTACGGCCAGGTCAATACGCTGCCTTTCCCAGTTCATGACATAGCGCCCCTGGGGGGAACTGAGCCAGTTTTCCAGCCCGGGAATTGACATTAGCTGTGCTTCTCCGACAATACGCGAATGATCATGAAATCAAGCATTGGGGCAGGTATGGCAGCTTTCGATGTGGCGTGCATTCCTGCCTTCCGCGACAACTATATATGGGTGTTGCGTCACGGCGACAAGGCAGTCGTCGTTGACCCGGGCGATGCCGCGCCGGTTACGACATATCTGTTGCAGGAAAACCTGAAACTGGTCGCCATGCTCATCACGCACCATCATGCCGATCATCAGGGCGGTGTTGCTGCGCTGCTTCAGCAGCATGGCCCGGTGGATGTCTTCGGCCCGGCAGCCGAGTCTATCACAGGCCTGACCCGGCCACTCCAGGGCGGCGAGATCTTGTCATTTACGGCAATCGAAAGCGAAATCCGGGTGTTGCCCGTGCCCGGACACACCCTCGGACATCTCGCCTACCAGGCCGGAACGCGTCTGTTTTGCGGAGATACCCTGTTTGGCGCCGGTTGCGGCCGCCTGTTTGAAGGGTCGCCTGCGGAAATGGCAAATTCTCTGGCGCTGCTGGCCGCAATGCCGGAAGACACCGAAGTGTTCTGTGCGCATGAATATACCGAGATGAACCTTCGCTTTGCCAGAGTGGTGGAACCCGGCAACGAAGCCGTGGTGGCGCGCCAGATTGCTGCTGCGGCAACGCGTGCCCGTGGCGAATCGACTGTGCCATCGACTATGGCGCTGGAAAAGGCTACGAATCCATTCTTGCGTTGCAGGGAGCCGGCGGTGGTTGATGCGGCACGGCAACGCGGTTGTACGGCTAGCGACCCGGTGGCGGTCTTTACGGCAATCAGGGCCTGGCGTAACGAATTCTGACGACGATCGCTGGCCGGCGTCAGGATTCGGCAGGAGTTTCGGCCGGTGGCTCTTCAGCTTCCTTGATCGCTTTCATGTGGCTCCAGGCATGACTCAGGGTATCGAGTACCTTGGCCGTATTGAAAGGCTTGACGATAAACCCTGCAGCGCCGTGCTGGATTGACTCCTGAACGTTTTCAACACTGGGGTTGCCGGTGATCATGACCACAATCAGGTCTGGCTTCGCCTGTTTCATGGCTTGCAGCGCTTCCAGTCCATCCATTTCCGGCATCATCACATCAAGGCAAACGATGTCCGGCTTGATTTTCTGAACCATCTCGACAGCCTGAATGCCGTTTCTGGCTTCGCCGACGACCTGATATTCCTCTCCGCGCAACATTCCCCTGAGCAAGGTGCGCATGAGATCGTTGTCATCAACAATCAATACTTTGGGTTGGTGTCTGGCCATTGCGGGAACTCTGGAATCCTAGTCGTCCTGATTTTCAACCGAAGCAAGCAAATGGACACAATTTCGTCCTTGATTCTTCGCATTATAAAGTGCCCGGTCGGCGGTTTTGACGAGTTTTGATGGGTCCGTTTCCGGCATGGCGATACCAGAAGCTAGCCCGACGCTGATCGTGACACGGCCGCTCGGAGCATTCGGATGAGGGATCTGCAGGTTTTCAATGGTCTGCCGCATCCGTTCGGCCACAATTTCACCCCCCGAAAGCGAGGTTTCCGGAAGGATGACAGCAAATTCCTCTCCGCCGTAGCGAGCCACCAGATCACCACCGCGATCCATTGCGCCAGTGAGTGCCTGAGCGATCTGGCGCAGGCAATCATCACCGGCCTGATGCCCGAGGGAGTCGTTGTATTGCTTGAAATTATCGACGTCGCACAGCAGGATGGAAAATTCAGCCCCTTGGCGCATAGAACGGCGCCATTCCCGCTCCAGCGTTTCGTCAAAGTGGCGTCTGTTGGCTATCCCTGTCAGTCCATCCAGCGATGAAAGCCGCTTCAGTTCCTGATTGGCTGTGTCCAGCTTTCGGGTAAGAACCAGCAAGGAGTAACGCATCTGGATGATGCGCTGCATCGCCCGGATTTTTGCGCCCAGTACGACGTCACTGACCGGCTTGAAAATATAATCGTCTCCCCCGGCAGCGATCCCTTTTTCCAAATCCTCGTCACTGGTTAGTGAGGTGAGAAAAAGAATCGGCGTCCATTCACCCGGTTGTTCCAGTTGCCGCAGTCTGCGCGCGACTTCAAACCCATCAATATCGGGCAATATGATGTCCAGCAGCACCATATCCGGTCGCTCGGACAGAAACAGATCAACGGCATCGTTGCCATTTTCTGCCGGAATGGGGGTGATCCCCATCCGTTCAAGGTAGTGGCAGGTAAGCTTCAGAGCCGTTCGGGTATCTTCGACAACAAGTGTTTTCATGGTAGTCGAGCGAGGCAGGTGGCTTTTTCAAATAATCAGCGGGGCATTCTAGCCTGATTTTTTGACATGGCGGGAATCGCCTTTCCGGCGTGGTAAATTCACGATAGCAATAACCACAAGGCGCCCAGCATGTCCTCCACAATCGACCTGTCGAAAGTCTCCCGATCCATTGCCAGCGATCCTCGTACCCGTCGCTGGGGGAAGCGTTTTGCTGTTTTTATGATGGTGCTTGGCGTGCTGGGTTTTTTTGTCGTGCCGCCACTGCTGAAATCGGTGTTGCTCGACAAACTGGGCACGGCGCTGAACCGTGATGTTTTGATCGAGTCGATCAGTATCAACCCCTATACCTTGACAGCCACTGCGACAGGGGTTTCCGTGCGTGAAAGAAACATGGGGGAGCAGGGGGAGGTGTTCGGATTTGATTCCCTCAGAGTCAATGCGGAGCTCACGTCGATTGCCGTTGCCGGCATCGTCATCAAGGAAATCGATCTGGTCGGGCCGCGCCTGAAGCTGGTTCGCCTGGCTGACAATCGTTACAACATTTCCGATCTGTTCGATTCTTCTGCCGAAAAACCTCAGGAAAAGTCTTCGCTGCCAAGATTCTCGGTCAGCAATATCCGGATTTCGGGCGGCAAGTTGAGCTTTGACGATCGGCCGGAGGCTGTCAGCCATTCGATTGACGACATCAGATTGCAGATTCCTTTCCTGTCCACGCTGTCCTATTACGCCGATACCCATGTCGAGCCGCATTTTTCGGCGGTGATCAATGGTGCGCCTCTGGTGCTTTCAGGGACAAGCCGCCCGTTCGACGATTCGCTGGAAAGCGATTTGACGCTTGATCTGGACAATCTTCAATTGGCCAAATACTTCGCTTACCTGCCCGTTGAATTGCCGATCAAAGTGTTGTCCGGTGCTGTTGATGGCGACCTGCGCTTCCGTTTCGTACAAACCAAAAAGCATCCAACCACCGTGTCAATTTCGGGAAAGCTGGCCGTCAAGGAACTCAAGCTGGAAGAGAGCAAAGGCGCTCCGTTGCTGGCCTTCAAGCGGCTTGATATCGGCCTGCGCGAAGCTGATCTCGTGAAATGGCAGGTGGGCCTGGAAAGTGTCGTACTCGATTCCCCGGAAGCCAGTGTGCACATTGACAAGCAGGGGGTGTTGAATTGGCTTGCGGTTTTTTCCCGCCCGGATGGTGCAGCCCGGGAAAAACCCGAAGAAAGCGGAGGCGGGTTGCAGATTGTTGCTGAAACCATGGCCATCCAGAACGGGGCCATCCTCATCACCGATCTGTCTACCGGGATTGAACAGAAGGGAACGGTTGGCAATGCGAACCTGACAGTGAAGAATTTTGACAGCACGGGTGCCAAACCTTTTTCGATAGCCGCCGACTGGACGGTGGATGCCGGTGATCGACTCCAGGTCAAAGGTTCCCAATTGCGCGAAGGCTTGATTGACCTCAAGCAGCGGAAGATCACCATTGGGGAACTGACCTCACAGGGTGGCCGCACCAAGATGACACGCGAGCGGGACGGCCAGTTACGCTGGTTTCGTTCCCCATTACTGCGCCTTGCTTCTGCAGCGCAGAAAGACAAGGAAACCCCCTGGCAACTGACGCTGAACCATCTGAACATCAGTGAAAGCGGTTTTGTTCTGGAGGACCGCAGTTTTTCGCCGGCCGCGGTACAGACGCTGGATATCGATTCACTTGAGCTGAATAATTTTTCCATGCAGCCGGACAACGAAGCGAAGCTGGCGGCCAAACTGCGCATCAACAAAAAGGGCGAGCTGGAGGCTGACGGCACCATCAAGCCGGCACTGCCAGAGGGGGCGCTGCATCTGGCGCTGCGTAATGTCGAAATGCTGCCCTGGCAGCGGTATTTCAGTGAATTCCTCAATGTGACCGTGACCAAAGGGCATCTGGCGGGCAAGGGGGAGGTGCGCATTGCACCCGCCAAGACAGGCGTGTCGCTAGGTTACAAGGGAAATCTGACGCTGGCCAATTTCCATTCGGTGGACAAGGCCAATTCAGCTGATTTCCTTAAATGGAAATCCTTCCATTTTGGCAATATGGATATCAGAACCGAACCGCTATCTGTGGCGATTGGTGACATTGCGCTTTCCGATTTCTATGCACGCGTGATCGTCAGTCCGGAAGGCAAGCTGAACCTGGCGAACATCGTCAGGAAAGATGAGGATGCTGCTGATGCAAAGACGGTTGTTCAGGACCAGCCGGCAGAAGGCACGCCCGTGGCGGTGGTTGCAGATGTGCCTGAGAAAGAGGTGTTGCCAATCAAGATCGGTACCATCACCTTGCAGGGGGGCAGCGTCAATTTTTCCGACAATTTTGTCAAACCCAACTATTCGGCAAGCCTGAGCAAGCTCGGCGGACGGGTATCCGGGCTTTCATCGGTACAAGGAAGCACCGCTGATCTGGAGTTGCGCGGCAGTTACGAAGATGTGGCGCCACTCAATATCCGCGCCAAGCTGAATCCTTTATCCAGTCAGCGTTATCTTGATCTGGATGCCGAGGTGAAGGGGGTCGAACTCACCAGCTTTTCGAGCTATTCCGGAAAATATGCGGGGTATGCCATTGAAAGGGGCAAGCTGTCGCTGTTCCTGAAGTACAAGATCGAGAATCAGCAACTGAGCGCCGACAACCGGGTCTTTCTTGATCAACTGAGTTTTGGTGAGCCGGTGGCCAGCCCGGATGCCACTCAGCTTCCGGTTAATCTGGCAGTGGCCTTGCTGCAGAACCGGGCCGGGGAAATCGATATCAACCTGCCGATTTCCGGATCGCTCGATGATCCTGACTTCAGTGTTGGCGGCATCGTGTTTCAGGCGATCGCCAATGTGTTCGTGAAGGCGGTGACCTCACCCTTTGCTTTGCTTGGTTCGCTGTTTGGTGGTGGTGAAGAGTTGGCCTATGTCGACTTTGACTATGGCTATGCCTTGTTGACGGAGCCCATGCGTGAGCGTTTGAAAAATCTGGCCAAGGCATTGGCGGACAGGCCGAACCTGAAAATTGATCTGGCAGGCCGGATCGACCCGGAGCGTGACCGGGAGGGGTTGAAGCATGCATTGATGGAACGCCGGGTCAAGGCGCAGCGTCTTGAAGAGTTGGTCAAGCAGGGTACCGAATCGGGTTCGCTGGATAGCGTGGTCATTCCGGCAAAGGATTACCCACGTTATCTGGAGCGCGCCTACAAGGCGGCAGATTTCCCCAAACCAAGAAATATGGTCGGCCTTACCAAGGATTTGCCGGTTGAGGAAATGGAAAAGCTGATGATGGCCAATATGAAGGTTGATGAAGAGGGTTTGCGTGATCTGGCCAATCGCCGAGCACACAATGTCAGCCAATGGCTGGCGAACGAGGGGAAGATCGATCCGCAGCGTATCTTCACGCTCAAACCGAATCTTTCAGCCAAGGATGGCCCGCAAAATGACAAGGCCAAGGATAGCCGGGTCGACTTCACTTTGAAATAACACATGGATTCCATGAACGAAATGCTGATTTACCTTCTGCTTGGCCTGGTATTTGTTGTGCTGGTCATGCAAATCCTGCAACTGCTGCGAAACAGGCGCGAATTATCTGCGGAGGCGCTGGGCTTGCGTTTTCAGGTACTGGAATCGGGTCTGGAGCGTCTGGAACGTGAATTGCGTAGCGAAATTGCGCGCTCACGCACGGAGTCGGTGGAGGCTGCGCGCGGTGACCGTGCCGAGCAGTCGCAATCGCTGGAGCGTCTGGGCAAGGGGCTGGCAACGCAGGTCGGGCAACTGGGTACCCTGCAAACACAACAGTTTGATGCTTTTGGCCAGCATCTGGCGCGTTTGACGCAGAGCTTTGATGGGCGTGCCGAGCAACTGCGGCAGTCGGTGGAGACGCGCTTGTCGGCGATCCAGACGGACAATGCGGCCAAGCTCGAAGAGATGCGCAAGACCGTTGATGAAAAGTTGCATGCCACGCTGGAACAGCGGCTGGGTGAATCCTTCAAGCTGGTTTCCGACCGGCTGGAGCAGGTGCATCGCGGACTTGGCGAAATGCAGACCCTCGCTTCCGGTGTCGGTGATCTGAAGAAGATGCTGACCAATGTGAAGACCCGTGGCACCTGGGGCGAGGTGCAGCTGGCAGCCTTGCTGGATCAGGTGCTGACGGCAGAACAGTATGCTGCCAATGTGGCTACACGTCCGCGTAGCAATGAACGGGTGGAGTTCGCCATCAAGCTACCGGGGCGTGAAGAAGGAGAACCGGTCTGGTTGCCGATTGACGCCAAGTTTCCGGTTGAGGATTACCAAAGGCTGGTCGAAGCTCAGGAGAGTGCCGATGCCGTTGCCGCCGAAGCTGCCGCCAAGGCATTGGAAATACGGCTCAAGGATGAGGGGCGCAAGATCCGGGAAAAATATATCGAGCCGCCGTTCACGACAGATTTTGCCATCCTCTACCTGCCGACCGAGGGACTGTACGCCGAAGCCCTGCGACGACCGGGCTTGGCGGAATGGCTACAGCGTGAGCAGCGGGTCTCGATTGCCGGCCCGACGACACTTGCCGCGATGCTCAATAGCTTGCAGATGGGCTTCCGCACACTGGCCATCGAGCGCCGTTCCTCTGAGGTCTGGGTGGTGTTGGGGGCGGTGAAGACCGAGTTCACCAAATTTGGCGAAGCCTTGTCGCATACCCGGAAGAAACTTCAGGAAGCCAGCAACTCGATTGACAAGGCCGAAGTCAGAACACGTGCTGTCACCCGCCGTTTGAAGGAGGTGGAAGCCTTGCCGGCACCCGAGGCGGCTGCACTGATCGGTGAAGATCCGGCGTCGCTACTGGATGACGAAAGCGAGGCATGACGCGTGAGTCGCTGACGGCCGCCTATGGCGCCACCAGCTATTGCGTGTTTGCAGCATCGGGCCTGATCCGCTTGCGGGTCGGTGAAACATCGGCTGAATTGGCAAAACTCCTGGCCGCGCAACATGCTGCCTGTTTCGCTGTGATCAGCGCCGAAAACCCGGGTTCCCGGCAACTTCCTCCAGAAGAAAACCGTCAGCGAAGCGCTGCCTTGCAGGCGCGTCTGACTGCAGAAAACTTCGATTTTCTGCCCGCCGAGAATGTTGCCGACCAGGCAGGCTGGCCAGTTGAGATTTCGTTTATGGTGCTGGATTGCGACCGGGAGGCTGCTACCCGCCTTGGCCGTGCCTTTGCCCAGGCGGCTGTACTGGTAGGTGATGCGAGGGGTTGTCCGCGGTTGCTTTGGCTGGAGAGCGAATGATGCGGGTGGAGAGACGGTCAAGACCCCACCAGGAAATTTCCTTCGCAGCTACAAGCCGCTAAACCACCCCGTTTTCACGCAATCTGGCAATTTCCTCTGGGCTCAATCCGAGCAGTTCATCGAGCACCGCGTCGGTTTGCTCACCCAGCAAGGGTGGTGCGCTCCGGTAGCTGACCGGGGTTCGCGACAGCTTGATCGGGTTACCGACCAGGCGCACATTACCGGCCGTCGGATGAGGCAGCTCGACGACCATTTCACGGGCAGCAATCTGCGTCTCGGCAAAGACTTCGCCGATGGAGTTGATCGGCCCGCAGGGCACTCCCGCTGCTTCCAGAGCATCCAGCCAGTCCCGTTTGCCACGTAGCCGGGAGCGTGCCTCCAGCAGTGGATCAAGCTCGTGTCGATGACGGACGCGGGCGGCGTTGCTGGTGAAACGGGGGTCATCGACCAGTTCCGGCAGGTTCATTGTCTCGCATAGCCGGCGGAACTGACCGTCGTTGCCAACCGCGACAATGAAATGACCATCTGCCGATGGCAGTACCTGATAGGGGGCGATATTCGGATGGGCATTGCCCATGCGCCGGGGGCTGTTGCCCGAGCAGAGATAGTTCAGCGAAAGATTGGCCAGGCTGGCCACTTCGGTATCCAGCAGCGCCAGATCGATGTGCTGACCGAGACCGCTTCTGGTACGTTCGAGCAAAGCCGCCTGCACCGCGTTGGCTGCATAGAGGCCGGTGAGGATATCGACCAGTGCCACGCCGACCTTTTGCGGGCCGGCCCCCGGCTCGCCATCGGGTACTCCAGTGACACTCATCAGGCCGCCGATTCCCTGAATGATGAAGTCGTAGCCAGGGCGCTCTGCCCATGGGCCGTTCTGGCCAAAGCCGGTGATCGAGCAATAGACCAGACGCGGATTGGCAGCGGAAAGCTTGGCATAGTCCAGTCCGTATTTATCCAGCCCTCCGACCTTGTAGTTTTCCAGCAATACATCGGATTTCAGCGCCAGTTGACGAACGATCTGCTGCCCTTCGGCGGTGGAAATGTCCACCGTCAGCGATTTCTTGTTGCGGTTCACTGCGCTGTAGTAAGCCGACTCAGAGGTGTCATGCCCGGTGCTGTCCGGCACATAGGGCGGCCCCCAGGCACGGGTCTCATCGCCACTTTCCGGGCGTTCTATCTTGATCACCTCGGCGCCCAGATCGGCCAGCAACTGGCTGCACCAGGGGCCGGCAAGAACACGTGACAGGTCAAGGATGCGGATTCCGGAGAGTGGGGCGGGGTGGTTCATCTCGGCCTGCATGAAGAATCAATCGAGCCTGAATTTTGCCACGTCACCGTGAAATACTGCGCGTAAGCATCGTTTTCTGCGGGGTAGAATGAAGGTCAGAAATCAGAAAATGATAGAACAATGGGTAAGAAAATCGGGCGCTTCGAGATACTCCGTGAATTGGGCAAAGGGGCTCAGAGTGTGGTTTATCTGGCGCGCGATCCACATTTGCAGCGCGATGTGGCAATCAAGACGCTGCATTTTTCCCGCCCTGATCCGGCGCAGAATCAGCGCTTTCTGGAAGAGGCGCGAACGGTCAGCCAGATGCGCCACCCGAACATCGTCCCCATCTTTGAAGCGGGTGAAGAGGCGGGCGATCTCTATCTGGTATTCGAGTTCGTTCCCGGCAAGAACCTGGGCGAGTATCTGCGTGACAGCGGGGCGCTTTCGCCGGTTCGCGCCATTTCAGTCATGCAGCCGGTACTGGATGCCATTGCCCATGCGCATGCGCTTGGCGTGATCCACCGCGACCTGAAGCCAAGCAATATCCTGATCGACGATGAAGGTTTCGCACGAGTCATGGATTTTGGCATTGCTGCGCGCATCGAAGCGCCACAGAAAGGCAATGCCGAGGAATTTACCGGTACCCCCGCCTATATGGCGCCGGAATACATCGAGCACCATCGCATTGGCGAGCCGACAGATGTTTTTGCTGCCGGTCTGGTTTTTTATGAATTGCTGACCGGGCAGCGGGCCATCAAGGGTTCCGATTTCTTTCAGGTGATGAACCAGATTCTGACCACGGACATTCGGCTGCCGGCAGATTCCGGTATCGATGAACGTCTGGCGGTGATTCTCCACAAGGCGCTTGAGCGTAATCCGGAACAGCGTTACGCCAAGGTCACCGATTTTCGCGAGGCGCTTGAGGACTATCTGGATCCTGAGGAAACTTCGGTAGACGGTGGCTCACAAGGCACCATCGAATTCCTGTTGCGACGGATGCGGCACAAGAGTGACTTCCCTGCGCTGTCCGAATCTGTTGGCGCGATCAACAAGATCACGGCTTCCGATCGGGAAAGCGTTTCCAAACTGTCCGGCTCCATCCTCAAGGATTTCGCACTGACCAACAAGATTCTCAAGCTGGTCAATTCGGCCTTTTATCGGCAGGCTGGTGGAGGCAATATCAGCACGGTTTCCCGTGCGGTGATGGTGCTGGGGTTTGATTCGGTGCGCAATATCGCGATTACCGTGCTGCTCTTCGAGCATCTGCAGAACAAGGGCAATGCCAATCATCTCAAGGACGAATTCCTGCGTGCCAATCTGGCTGGAATTCTGGCCAAGGAAGTTGGCATCAAGACCGCACAACGCGATGTCGAGCAAGTCTTCATCTGTTCCATGTTCCACAATCTGGGCCGGATGCTGACCCAGTATTACTTCCCCGAGGAAGGGGTGGAAATCCGGACCATGGTCGAGCAGCGGGGCATTACCGAAGAGCAGGCCTCGCTCAATGTGCTCGGCATTTCCTTCGAAGAAATGGGCATTGGCATTGCCCGGCACTGGGGTTTCCCGCCGCTGATCGTGAATACCATGCGGAAATTGCCATCAGGTAAGGTGCGCAAGGCGACTGCTCCTGAAGAAAAGCTCCGGGTCCTGTCGGCGTTCTCCAATGAGTTGTGCACTGTTGTCGCCAATTCGACACCGGAACAGCGTCAGAAGGAGTTGAAAAAACTCTCGCAGCGCTTTTCCGACAGTGTTCAGATCAGCGATCAGGATTTGCAGAAAACGCTGGAGAAATCCTTCGAAGAAGTTGCCCAGTTTGCCAGCGTGATCCACCTGAATCTGAAGCAAACACCCTTTGGTCGTCAGATGCGGGCCTGGGGAAGCAAGGCTGTCCAGCTGCTGGATGATAAAAATGATGCGAGCGCGGGGGGAGATGCGCCCGATACGCTGTCTGGCGCAGCATTGATCGAATCGCCAATGGCCTCGGATGGCGAAGAGAGTGCTGGAGGGCAAAGTGTTGAGGCCATCCTGACAGCCGGAATTCAGGACATCAGCAATTCACTGGTCGAGGATTTTTCGCTCAACGACATGTTGCGCATCATTCTCGAAACCATGTTTCGTGCCAAGGGTTTCAAGCGCGTCATCCTGTGCATCAAGGATGCTCGCGCCAATACCATGCAGGGGCGTTTCGGGTTCGGGCCGGATGCCTCAGAAATAGCCAAGAAATTCAGGTTTCCCCTGTCGTTTACGCCGGATATCTTCCATGCGGCCATGTCCAAGGGGGTCGATATCCTGATCAGCGATGTCGATGACCCGAAGATCTCGGCGCGCATCCCTGACTGGTATCGCAAGGCGGTCGGGGCCGGCACTTTTGTCGTATTCCCGCTGTCGATCAAGAATAACCCGGTAGCCATGATCTATGCCGACATGGAAGAAGCCGGTGCCATCGTGATTCCGGAAAAGGAATTGTCGCTTTTCCGTACGCTGAGGAACCAGGCCGTTCTGGCCATCAAGCAGGCCATGTAAAAAAGCCGGCCCATCATTGCCGGCCGGCTTTAGCGTGCTGCTTGTTCCTCAACTTCTTACCAGAGTTTCCACCACGGTTCCTTGCGGTTCAGGCCGCGAACATAGTATTCGCTTTTGGGAAAATTCTTGCGCATGACACGTTCGGCATCATCGCGCAGATCATTCAAGCCCAGATTGTCATAACCCTTGACCATGATGAACAGGGCTTCTTCAATGGCCGGCGCATCGGTGTAATTCGTGACCGCAAACTGGGCACGGTTGACTGCTGCCAGATAGGCGCCTCGCTTCATGTAGTAGCGGGCAACATGGACTTCATGCGAAGCCAGCGCATTGACCAGGTACTTCATCCGGGCAATGGCATCGGGCGTGTATTTGCTGTCCGGGAAACGCAGCGCCAACTCCTTGAAGGCGTCGAAGGATTCCTTGGCCGACTTCGGGTCGCGCTCGGTCGGATCCTGCATCGATACGTGGCCGAGAATGCCGAGGTCTTCGTTGAAGCCGATCAGGCCCTTGAGGTAATAGACGTAGTCTACGTTCGGGTGGTTCGGGTGCAGTTTGATGAAGCGATCGCAGGCGGCGAGGGCAGAGGCCGGTTCCTGAGCTTTCCAGTAGGCGTAGGCAATCTCCACCTGAGCCTGCTGCGCATAACGCCCGTAGGGGTAGCGTGCTTCGAGTTTTTCGAAGTACTTCACCGCGTTGTCGTAGTTGCCTTCGCCAAGGGCTTCCTTGGCGGTGGTGTAGAGTTTGTTTGGCGACCAGCCAACCGTTTCGTCCTTCGGTTCGCCAAAAATGCCACAGCCGCCAAGCAATGTAGCCGTGAGGAGCGCCGCGATAACCGCTAAACTACGCATGATGAAAATTCCGCAGAAAAAAACAAAAAGCCAGACACCACCGCAAACCGGTAGTGGGCGCGGCGATGATAGCACGCCGCTCGCTCTTGCCGCACCCGTCGATTGCGGTGGCGTCAGACTCGATATCGTTCTTTCCGGCCTGTTGCCGCAACATTCACGCAATCGATTGCAGGGCTGGATTCGTGAAGGACGGGTCAGTGTGTCCGGAAACGTGGTGCTCGAACCCAAGCAGAAACTGTGGGGCGGCGAATCGATTACTGTAGATGAGGCGCTGGATGATCAATGCGCCGCATCCACACCGGAGGCGATTCCGCTCAACGTGGTGTTCGAGGACGAGACTTTGATCGTCATCGACAAACCGGCAGGTCTGGTAGTGCATCCGGCTGCCGGCAACTGGAGCGGTACGCTGCTTAACGCCTTGCTGCACCATGCGCCGCAACTGACATCGGTGCCGCGTGCCGGCATCGTGCACCGTCTCGACAAGGATACCTCCGGCTTGCTGGTTGTTGCCAAGACCCTGGAGGCACAGACCGATCTCGTACGTCAGTTGCAGGCAAGAACGGTCAAGCGGGAATACCAGGCGCTGGCGCGGGGCGAAGTCGAGCGTGGCGGTACGGTTGATGCGGCCATTGGCCGCCATCCCATCCAGCGCACGAAAATGGCCGTGGTCATGGGTGGCAAGCCGGCACGTACGCATTTCCGTGTGGTCGAGCGTTTTTCTACCTGCACCCTGATTGAATGTTCCCTGGAAACCGGTCGAACGCATCAGATCCGGGTGCATCTGGATCATATTGGCCATCCGTTGGTGGGGGATCCGGTCTATGGCCGAGGTGCCAACCGGGTGCCGCGGGGCCCGGCATTTGATCGCCAGTTTCTGCACGCACGCAAGCTGGGGCTGGTGCATCCCGTCAGTGGACGCAGCATGCTCTGGAAATCACCGTTGCCGGACGATATGGCTGAATTGCTGGAGCAATTGCGTCTCAATGCCGTGATGGAAGCCGATGCTGCGCTGGGTGATGATGATTTTGACGACGATCATGAAGTCGAATTGATCTACGAGTATGGCGACGGTGACGACGACTGAGTCGTGGTTCGTCCCTGACATGCCATTGCCGCCGGGGGTGCGGGCGCTGCAGACGACCCGGCAGGGAGGGGTGAGCAGCCCCCCCTGGGATAGTTTCAACCTCGGTGATCATGTGGCGGATTCCGCTGCCGATGTCGCTGCCAATCGGGCAAGACTTGCCGCCGTGTTGCCCTCGGAACCCCGCTGGTTAAAGCAGGTCCATGGCACGACCGTGCTGCAGGCCGATCATTTGCCCAGTGTACGCAGCAGTCCGCCGGAAGCGGATGCGGTGGTCGCCAGCAAGCTAGGGGTGGTTTGTACCATCATGACAGCGGATTGCCTGCCTGTGCTGTTCTGCAGTCGTGATGGGCAGGTGGTTGCAGCTGCCCATGCCGGGTGGCGCGGACTGTGTGCCGGTGTGCTTGAGGCAAGCATCCGGCAGATGCAGGTTCCAGCCGCTTCCATCATGGCCTGGCTCGGGCCGGCCATCGGTCCGCGGTCTTTTGAAGTCGGTCCCGAGGTGCGTGAAGCATTCCTTGCTCAAGGTGCGGAAGCCGCAGCGGCCTTTGTGCCTGCCGTCGGAGACCGCTGGCTGGCTGATATCTATACCCTGGCACGGCAGCGCCTGCAGCGGGCCGGCGTGGCGCAGATCCATGGCGGTGGCGCATGCACCGTCACTGAAGCCGATCGCTATTTTTCCTACCGGAGAGACGGCGTCACTGGCCGCATGGCGTCGCTGATCTGGCGCGAGTCCTGAGCTTCAGCCAGTTTTCCTGTGATCATCGTCTGCCGTTTCCGCAGGCGGGATTTCACCTTCCTCCGCCATTTCATTCTGCCTGCGCCAGGCCCGCCGTGCCGAGGTGCTCAGCAACCAGATGAGCAGCAGACATGGCAGCAGGCCATAGAAAGTGAAGGTGAGGATTCCGGCAACCAGGTTGCTTTCCGTGACCGCCATCATCAAGGCGACCCACAACCAGCCAATGGCAATGATGTACATGTCGCAATTATAGGCTGCAACGTTGACAGCAGTTGATGGTGCGATGCAGAATCGATCTGACATTCCGCTCCTAAGCATTCAGTCTGCGGCCGTTTCCTTGCAGGCTGCCCGACCCATAGTCAGGATCAACACACAATGTCGAAAACGACGGATCCCTTTGCTCCCGCAATGCAGCAGTTTGCCAAGGCTGGCCAGGCGATGGCGCAACAGTTTTTCAGTTTTCTCGGCTCACAGGAAGCCCAACATCCCTTTGGCGGCGCCCCGATCAAGATGGGGGCGCCTGATCCAGAAAAGCTGGCTGCGTTGCAACAGCAATTCCTGCAGCAGCAAGCCCAGCTCTGGCAAGCGATGCTGTCCAGCGGCAAGGGGGAAGCTGTCGCGTCACAGATCGAGAGCGAGCCGGGTGACCGGCGTTTTTCAGCGCCGGAATGGAATCAGAGCCCGGTGTACGACTATATCCGGCAGAGCTATTTGCTGAACGCCCGCTTTGTCCGTGAGCTGGTTGAATTGTCGCCAGTCGAGGATGACAAGGCACGCAACCGCCTGCGCTTTCTCGCCCGCCAGTATCTGGATGCAGTTGCCCCTTCGAATTTTGCTGCAACCAACCCCGAGTTCGTCAAAAAGGCGGTTGAAACCAAGGGCCAGAGCATTACCGATGGCATCAACAACCTGATCCGCGATATGGAAAAGGGCCGTATCTCGATGACCGACGATGCGGCATTCGAGGTCGGCCAGAATCTGGCAACGACAGCCGGTGCAGTCATCTTCGAGAATGAGCTGATCCAGCTGATTCAGTATTCACCGCTGTCGGACAAGGTGGCAAAACGGCCGCTGGTCATCGTGCCGCCCTGCATCAACAAGTTCTATATTCTTGACCTGCAGGCTGAAAACTCTTTTGTTCGCTATGCGGTGGAGCAGGGGAATACCGTTTTCCTGGTTTCCTGGCGCAATGTGAAAGCCGATCAGGGGCATCTTGGCTGGAACGATTATCTGGAGCAGGGTCCGTTGACGGCCTTGCGTATTGCCCGCGAAGTCTGCAAGGTGGATCAGGTCAATGCCCTGGGTTTCTGTGTTGGTGGCACCATCCTGTCCAGTTCGCTGGCCGTATTGGCTGCGCGGGGTGAGGACTGGGTTGCCAGCCTGACCCTGCTGACCACGCTGCTCGATTTTTCCGATACGGGCGAGATCGGTCTGTTCATTGACGAACAGAGCTGTGCCCAGCGTGATGCCACCATTGGCAAGGGAGGGCTGCTTGCCGGTCATGAGCTGGCAGGCACCTTCTCGGCGCTGCGAGCCAATGACCTGATCTGGAACTATGTTTCCGGCAACTACCTCAAGGGGCAAAAGCCGGCTGCCTTTGACTTGCTCTACTGGAATTCCGATTCAACCAACCTGCCGGGGCCGTTTGCCGCCTGGTATATGCGCAACCTGTACCTGAACAACAGCTTGCGCATTCCCGGAAAGCTTGAAATGTGCGGCGAGCGGGTTGATCTTGGCAAGATCGGCATGCCGAGCTACCTGCTGGCCACGCGCGAGGATCACATTGTGCCCTGGCAAACGGCCTACCAGAGCACCCGCCTGCTCGGCGGCAAGAGCCGCTTCGTGCTGGGGGCCAGTGGTCATATTGCCGGGGTCATCAATCCAGCAGCGAAGAACAAGCGCAGCTACTGGGTGAACGATGATAATCGGAGCGATGCCGAAGCCTGGCTGGTCGCTTCCGAAGAAAAGAAGGGGAGCTGGTGGTCCGACTGGACGCACTGGCTGAAACAGCATGCTGACGGTGAGTGCGTTGCCCGCAAGAAACTGGGTTCCGCCAAATACAAACAGATCGAGCCGGCACCGGGCCGCTATGTGAAAGAGAAGGCGTAGGCGAAGAATGCCGAAGTGCAGGCGGATGTTTCTTCAATGGTTTTCAACATGACCAACAATAAGAACGGGAGAAGAACATGCCAAGAGTCGCACTGGTAACAGGGGGTATGGGCGGGCTGGGTGAAGCTGTCTGTATCAAGCTGGCTGCATTGGGGTACAAGGTCGTCACGACCTACTCTCCCGGCAACGCCAAGGCCAAGGGCTGGTTGACGGCGATGAATGCCATGGGCTACGGCTTTCGTGCCGTTCCTTGCGATGTGTCCGATTTCGATTCGTGCAAGACCTGTGTCGAGGAAGTGGTTCGTGATGTCGGCCCGGTCGACGTGCTGGTCAACAATGCCGGCATTACACGCGACATGACCTTCAAAAAGATGACCAAGGCCGACTGGGATGTGGTGGTCGGCACCAACCTTGACTCGGTTTTCAATATGACCAAGCAGGTCATGGATGGCATGGTTGAACGCAAGTGGGGGCGTGTGATCAATGTCTCCTCGGTCAATGGGCAGAAGGGCGCTTTCGGCCAGACCAACTATTCAGCAGCCAAGGCTGGCATGCATGGCTTTACCAAGGCGCTGGCACTGGAAGTGGCGCGCAGCGGTGTCACGGTTAACACGATTTCGCCGGGCTATATCGGTACCAAGATGGTCATGGCGATTCCGCAGGAAATTCTGGATTCGAAGATCCTGCCGCAGATTCCCGTATCCCGCTTGGGCAAGCCTGAGGAAATTGCCGGCCTGGTGGCTTATCTGGCGTCCGACGAAGCCGCTTTTGTCACTGGCGCTAATATTTCGATCAATGGCGGTCAGCACATGTTCTGATCGCACAAGGAGCAGTTCGGTAGTTCTTTATCAACAGCAGCAGAGGGAATGAATATGACTCAAAGAATCGCACTCGTTACTGGCGCCATGGGCGGCATCGGAACCGCAGTCTGCCAGGAATTGGCCAAGGCGGGTCACAAGGTTGTCGCAGCCTATCATCCGCAGTTCGACAACAAGGAAGAATGGCTGAAGGAACAGGAAGCCGCCGGTTTCAAGGATTTCGTCTGCGTTGCAGGTGATGTCTCCGACCTGGCTTCCTGCCAGGCCATGGTTGCCGAGGCAGAAGCCAAGGCCGGCCCGATCGACATCCTGGTGAACAACGCGGGTATCACCCGCGACAAGATGTTTGCCAAGATGGAAAAGGATCAGTGGGATGCCGTCATCTCCACCAACCTGACCAGCCTGTTCAACATGACCAAGCAGGTTTCCGCCAAGATGGCCGAGCGCGGCTGGGGTCGCATCGTCAACATCGCCTCGGTCAACGGCGTCAAGGGCCAGGCCGGCCAGACCAACTACTCGGCTGCCAAGGCCGGCGTCATCGGCTTCTCCAAGGCACTGGCCGCCGAGTTGGCCGCCAAGGGCGTGACGGTCAACGTCGTTGCCCCGGGCTACATTGCCACCAAGATGGTCATGGCCATCCGCGAAGACGTGCTCAAGGGCATCGTTGACTCGGTGCCGATGAAGCGTCTGGGCAAACCGGAAGAAATGGGCGCTGCCTGCGTCTACCTTGCTTCCGAGAATGCCGGCTTCATGACGGGTGCCACGCTGAACATCAACGGTGGTTTGTACTACCAGTAAGCAGTAAGAAATGGACGGCTCCGCGAGGAGCCGTCTTTTCATCCTTGTGTTTTTTTGCAGTATTTCGAGATGCCGCAGAGCGTCCGAATCGTAATCCACTTGCTGGAGGAAAGGCATTCATGTCGGATTCATCACGACTGATCAAGAAATACCCGAACCGCCGTCTCTACGATACGAAGACGAGCGCTTACATCACGCTCAGTGATGTCAAGGATCTGGTGCTCTCGTTCGAGAACTTCAAGGTGGTTGACGCCAAGAGCGGCGAAGACCTGACCCGCAGCATCCTGCTGCAGATCATTCTCGAAGAGGAAACCGACGGCATCCCGATGTTTACCCCGGAATTGCTGTCGCAGGTGATCCGTTTTTACGGCCATGCGATGCAGGGCATGATGGGGAAGTTTCTGGAGAACAACATCAAGTCCTTCGTCGATTTCCAGAGCAAGATGCAGGAGCAGTCGCGCGGCCTCTACGGCAGCGACAACAGCCAGATGCAGAACGACATGTGGACACAGTTCCTGAATTTCCAGGGGCCGGCCATGCAGCAGATGATGTCTTCGTATATGGATCAAAGTACCAAGATGGTGCAATCCATGCAGGAACAATTGCAAAGCCAGACGCGCAACATGTTCACCGGTTTCCAGTTTCCGGTGACCCCCGGCGACCAGAAGAAAAACGAAGGCGGTAGCAAATAATGAGGACTCGGGGGTGGGCACCTCGATTATCTTGATGCCGATCCCGAGGTAAGAGGCAGAACGCTCTCCGGCTTGCTTGTTACATGTGACTGCAGCCGTCGTCCATGCGCTGGGCCTGGCCGGAGATGAGAATGAAATGGCATCACGAGTCGTCAATGCCTGCTGGCATGTCGTGGCTTCACCCCGGCGTGAGCGCGATGCGCTATTCTTGTAATGTGAAGACCGTTTCCTCTGGAATAATTGAGAGAGATACTCAACGTTTGCGCTCGATGGGAACGGAAAGCAGGTAACAAGGGAGACGGGTATGGGAACAACCGAGCCGAATATGGCAATTTTTGCCATTCTGGATACGGTAAGCAGCTCCGTATTCGTTCATCGTGGCGGCAATATCCTGTTTGCCAACGCATCGCTGGCACGCCTGACAGGCTATTCGTGCGAAGAGTTATGCGCCATGCCCTTCTACCGGATTGCTCACCCGGATGATCATGAGAGCCTTCGCGAATGCTGCGATGCGATTCTGCGCGACAAGCAGATTCCCCCGCCCAAAGAATTTCGTGTGCTCTCAAAAAATCACGAGATTCGTATCGTCCAGGTCAAGGCCAGCCTGGTCAAAGTCCACGGTGAAGTCACGATCGTCGGTTCGTTCTTTGATCTGACCGAGCGCCGGCGTTCCGAAGCAATGCAGCGCAGTATGCAACGCATGCTGGCCGAGATCATCGATGGCGATCCGGTACCAACTTTCGTGATTGACGCCGACCATGTGGTAACGCACTGGAACAAGGCGTGTGCAGCGGTCACCGGTGCCCCAGCGAGCGAGATGATCGGCACACGTCGTCAGTGGGCACCTTTCTATCCAGCCGAGCGACCGGTCATGGCCGACCTGATCGTCAACGGTGCCATGGAAGGCAATTACGAATCTCACTACAAGGGAAAATTCCGCCGTTCGGCATTGATCGAGGGCGCTTTTGAAGCGGAGGATTTTTTCCCGCATTTTGGCGAAACCGGTCGCTGGCTGTATTTCACGGCAGCCCCCTTGCATGATGTCGATGGCAAGGTTAACGGCGCGATTGAAACGCTTCAGGATGTCAGCGCGCGGCATGCAGCCGAGGCCAAGCTGCTTGATTATCAGGCTCAACTGGAGAAATTGGTTGAGCAGCGTACCGCCCAGTTGGAGTCGGCCAACGAACAGCTGATACAGGCAGAGAAACTGGCCTCGATCGGCCAGTTGGCAGCCGGGGTGGCGCATGAGATCAACAACCCGATCGGCTACGTTTTTTCCAATATCGGCGCATTGGAAAAATATATCAATGATCTGTTCACCATGCTTGCAGCCTATGAAAAAGCCGAGCCAAGCATTGCTGGTGCCGAGCAACTGGCCGAGGTGAAAACCTTGCGCGAGGAACTCGATCTGGAATTCCTGCGCGAAGATATTCCGATGCTGATGGGGGAGTCCAAGGAAGGCATCGTCCGGGTCAAGAAGATTGTCCAGGATCTGAAGGATTTCTCTCATGTGGACAGTGCTCAGGAATGGCAGTGGGCCGACCTGCACAAAGGAATCGATTCCACCATCAACATCGTTTCCAACGAAATCAAGTACAAGGCCGATGTCGTCAAGGACTACGGGAACTTGCCCGAGGTCGAGTGCATGCCGATGCAGTTGAACCAGGTATTCATGAATCTGTTGGTCAATGCCGCGCATGCCATGCCCGAGACTCGTGGCACCATCACCATTCGTACTGGCGTTACCGGTGAAAAGGTCTGGCTTGAATTTTCCGATAACGGCAGCGGCATTCCGGAAGAGATCCGGCAGAAAATATTCGACCCGTTCTTCACCACCAAGCCGATTGGCAAGGGAACCGGCCTCGGGCTATCACTCTCCTACGGCATCATTACCAATCACAACGGCAGCATTGAGGTGGCGAGCGAAGTCGGCAAGGGCACTACGTTCCGTATCGAATTGCCGATCAAGCATGAGGCCGCTGCTGCGCCTGCTGGCTGACCGATGCGCAGCGCTCCGCAATAAAGCCGTGGAATTCGGGCGCCAAACGGGATACCCTTGGCGCTTTTCTACGATGCCCGGCATGAAATCCCGCTTGCCAGCCCTGTTTGAGACCCTTTCGTCATGAGCTCCACAACTTCCATTGAAAAACCGCCGACCGTCGGCTTTGTCTCGCTTGGCTGCCCGAAAGCCACCTCCGATTCAGAACAGATCCTGACCCGACTGCGGGCCGAAGGCTACCTGATCTCCGGTTCCTACGAAGGTGCCGATCTGGTCGTGGTCAATACCTGCGGCTTCATCGATGCCGCCGTTGAGGAGTCGCTGGATGCCATCGGCGAAGCGCTCAACGAGAACGGAAAGGTCATCGTCACCGGCTGCCTTGGCGCCAAGGATGACGTCGTGCGCAGTGCCCATCCCTCGGTGCTGGCCATTACCGGGCCGCAGGCGACCGATGAGGTAATGCACCATGTGCATACCCACCTGCCGCAACCGCACGACCCCTTCACCAGCCTGGTGCCGGCACAGGGCATCCGCCTGACGCCGCAGCACTACGCCTACATCAAGATTTCCGAAGGCTGCAACCACAGCTGCACCTTCTGCATCATTCCCTCCATGCGCGGCCCGCTGGTCAGCCGGCCGATCGGCGATGTGCTGCAGGAAGCGAAGAACCTGGCCGAAGCCGGCGTCAAGGAAGTGCTGATCATTTCGCAGGACACCAGTGCCTACGGTGTCGACCTCAAGTACCGCATGGGCTTCTGGGGCGGCCGCCCGGTCAAGACCCGGCTCAAGGAGTTGTGCGAGGCGCTGGGCGAATTCGGTATCTGGGTACGCCTGCACTACGTCTATCCGTACCCCTCGGTCGATGAACTGATTCCGCTGATGGCTGAGGGCAAGATCCTGCCGTATCTGGATGTGCCGTTCCAGCACGCCAGCCCGCGTGTGCTGAAGGCCATGAAACGCCCGGCCAGCGCCGAGAACAACCTTGAGCGCATCCGTGCCTGGCGCGCCATTTGCCCGGACATCACGATCCGCTCGACCTTCATTGCCGGTTTCCCCGGCGAGACCGATGCCGAGTTCGAGGAACTCTTGGCCTTCCTCGAAGAGGCCCGGCTGGATCGGGTCGGCTGCTTTGCCTACTCGCCGGTAGAGGGCGCGGTGGCCAATACGCTGGCTCCTGCCGTGCCTGACGAGGTGCGTGAAGAACGCAAGCGCCAGCTGATGGAACTGCAGGAAGACATCTCGGCGGAACTGATGGCTGCCAAGATCGGCCGCGAGATCGACGTACTGGTCGATGAAGTGGATGAAGAGGGCGCTATCGCCCGCAGCAAGGCCGACGCCCCGGAGATTGATGGCCTCGTCTATATCGACGGTGTTTTCGACGTTGAACCGGGTGATTTCATCAAGGTGCGTGTCGTCGATACCGATGCGCACGACCTCTACGCCGAGCGCATCTAGCATCGCCATGCTGGTTGAAGCCCTCAGGCAGATCGTCGGCAGCGGCAATGTGCTGCTTGGGGACGACATGGCACCGGCGCTGGTTGATTGGCGCGGTCGTTACCGAGGTGCTGCGCAATGCCTGGTTCGCCCCGGCTCAACGGCCGAAGTGGCAGCGGTCGTCCGCTGTTGCAGGGACGCGGGCGTGCCCATCGTGCCGCAGGGAGGGAACACCAGCCTGTGCGGCGGGTCGATTCCGGATGCCAGTGGCACAGCCGTGGTGGTCAGCCTGCAACGGATGAACCGCCTCCGGGCCATTGATCCGGAGAACAATACCCTCACCGCGGAGGCTGGCTGCGTGCTGTCGACAGTGCAGCAGGCGGCGCGCGATGCCGGTCGGCTCTTTCCCCTGTCGCTGGCCGCCGAAGGTTCGGCCCAACTGGGCGGCAACCTGTCGACCAATGCCGGCGGGGTACAGGTGCTGCGTTACGGCAATACACGGGAACTGACCCTGGGGCTGGAAGTGGTGCTGCCCTCAGGTGAAATCTGGGATGGCCTGCGAGGCCTGCGCAAGGACAATACCGGCTATGACCTCAAGCACCTGTTCATCGGTGCCGAGGGAACGCTGGGCATCATCACCGCGGCGACGATGAAACTGTTTCCGTTGCCGACGGCTGTCGCTACGGCTTGGGTAGCCATCGATTCGCCGCAACAGGCGATTACCCTGCTGACTGCCCTGCAATCCGAGTTCGGGCCACAGCTCACAGCCTGCGAGCTGGTGTCCGAAATTTCCCTGGGCCTGGTATTGCAGCATATTCCCGCTACGGCACGCCCGCTGGAGGTGAGCCCCTGGTATGTGCTGGTCGAGCTTTCATCCGGCGGTGACGATGCCGATCTCGGTGCCTGGCTGGAAGCCTATCTGGCCAGTGCCATTGAAAAACGCCTGTGCACCGATGCCGTGCTGGCGCAAAGCAAGGCACAGGCACAACGGCTGTGGGCCTTGCGCGAGAATATTTCCGAAGCGCAGAAAATCGAAGGGCTCAGCATCAAGCATGATGTGTCACTGCCGATCTCGCGGCTTGCCGGCTTCATTGCCTGTGCCGATGCCGTGCTGGCGACAGCCTACCCCGGCCTGCGCGTGGTGACTTTTGGCCATGTCGGCGACGGCAACCTGCACTACAACCTGTCCATGCCGGCCAGCAGCGACAATGCCGCACTGATCGCCGCCCAGCCCGAGGTCAACCGGATTGTTCACGATCTGGTGCACGAAAATGGGGGCAGCATCAGTGCCGAGCACGGTGTCGGCCAGCTCAAGCGCGAGGAAATCCTGCGCTACAAGAGCCCGGTGGAAATGGACATGATGCGGGCGGTGAAGCAGGCGCTTGATCCGCTCGGGTTGATGAATCCGGGCAAGGTGCTCTGACCCGGATTCTTCTGTTGTTCAATGCAGGGTAGGCTTGGGCGGGGCGGCTTCGTCAAACAGTTGCGCAATGTCTTCCGGGCTGAAGCGATAGTCGCGGTTGCAGATGTCGTCGCGGATCACCACTTCACCATGTTCGGCAATGATCGAGTCGACTTCCGTTCTTCCCAGTTGCAGCAGCATGCTGCGTACCTTTTCCCAGTCTTCCGGGCAGTGATAGCTTACCGAACGCGGCTCGAACAGGCGCTTGTCTTCCTCGGTAAACAGCCGGGTGAGCAAGGCTTCCGGGCGTAGCGTCAGCAGTTCCTCGTCTTTCACTGTCGATGCCAGGTGTTCAATGCGAGTCCAGCCATCGGGGTCGCGCTCATCAGCCGTCGGCAGCTTCTGCAGAAAAAGCCCGGCTGCGGCGTTCTGATTGGCGGCAAGAAAGAGGCGTGAGGGTTGCTGTTCGGATTGCGCCAGATAGTGTTCGAAAATTTCGGCAATGCTTTCGCCTGAGAGCGGCACGAAGCTCTGATAGGGCAATTCTGCCTGCAGATTGTCCAGTGTCAGTCGCAGTTGGCCGTCGCCGACCAGTTCGCGCAGGGGCGCATCGGCAATATCCGCTGCGTGCCGCGCCATGCCGCGGATCTTCAGATCCTGCGTGCAATCGAGAATCAGCGACTTGAGAGCGGCGTGGCCCGAGAGCTGGAAGGAAAGCCGGCCGGCCTGCTTCAGGTTGCCGCCGATCAGGGTGGCTGTGGCGGTCATTTCACCGAGCAGGCGCGAGACGACAGGAGGATAGCCACGATCAGCCTGCATTGCCTGCCAGGCCGAACCAAGGTGGACATAGGCACCCCGGATGTCCAGGTCTTCGAGCAGGAAGCGGAGGATGTAGTTGTCAGCCATGATGCTTTCCGTCATTTCAGTTTTTCGTAGCTGGCCGGGTCGAAGCCAACCAGCAAGGCCTTGCCGGTATCGAGTACCGGGCGTTTGATCAGGCTGGGATACTCGGCCATCAGTGCCAGCGCCTTTGCCTCGTCGACATCCGCACGCTGCTCTTCGCTGAGCTTGCGCCACATCATGCCACGGGTATTCAGCAGCTTTTCCCAGCCGGCACGGGCAACCCAATCCGGCAGATGGGCTGCGGCCACGCCCGCCTTCTTGTAATCGATGAATTCATGGGCAATGTCATGCTCGGCGAGAAAGGCCAGCGCCTTTTTCATCGTGTCGCAGTTCTTTATGCCGTAGGCACGGCAAGGTGTTTTCGCTTTGTTCATGTCTCGTTGCTTTCAGTTCTTGCTGCCGTCGTCCATGCGCACATTGATGGTGCCGGAGCGAACATGCAGGTCACGTTGCGGGAAGGGGATTTCAATGTCGGCAGCGATCAGCTCATCGTGAATTGCCCACATGTAGCGGGCTTCGGTGTTGGCAGGGCGGTCGACGAAATTCGGGCCAACCCATACCGTAAGCTGGAAGTCGAGCGAGGAATCCCCCATCCCGACCAGCCAGACGTCGCATTTGTGTGTCGTGTCCTCGTAGGTGCATTCGACCTTTCTGGCAGCGCGCAGGCCGGCTTCACGCACGGCAAGCTTGTCCGAGCCATAGGCCACGCCAAACGGAATGCGCATGCGGCGCAGGCGGTTGTTGAAAGTCCAGTTCACCACCCGGCCATTGATGAATTCCGAGTTCGGGACGATTACATCCACTTCATCGTTGGTGGTGACCCGGGTATAGCGCAGGCCGATTTCGCGGACGTGGCCGCGTACGCCTGACTCGAGGTCAACAAAGTCACCGACTTTGAGTGTCTTTTCCAGCAGCAGGATGATGCCGGAGATGAAGTTGCCGACGATATTCTGCAGGCCAAGACCGATACCGACGCCGATAGCACCGCCGACCAGGGCAAAACTGGCGAGATTGAAACCGACCATGTTGAGGCCGAACAGGGTGCCGAGAATCCAGATGATGTAGCGGATTACCCGTGCCCAGGCGTAGATGCTGCTCTTGCTGGCTGCCAGCCGGGCATTGTGTTCGGCCATGCGGCAGACGGCACGTTCCAGCAGGGAGGCAATCCACCAGGCAAGGAAGATGATCAGCACAATGCCGAACAGCTTTGCCGCGGTGATTTCCATCGACCCCATGGTCAGCAGCGGGTAATGTATCCAGCCAATGGCCGAGTTCAGATTGTTCTCCGAGAACATGGGCTACATCTCCGTATTTCGTGCCGTGCTCATCAACGTCCTCCGGCTTACAGCGGGAAAAAGATCGGCAGCAGCAGCGAACAGCTGATCCACATGATCAGCAACAGCGGCACGCCGGCACGCAGGAAATCGCTGAAACGATAGCCGGCCGCACTCATCACCAGCAGGTTGGTCTGGTAGCCCATTGGCGTGGCATACGAGAAGTTTGCTCCGAACAATACGGCGAGGACGAAGGGCTCGGCAGCGACACCCAGTTGCCCGGCGATGCTGATGGCAATGGGCGTACCGACGGCTGCGGCGGCATTGTTCGAGACAAAGCTGGTCATCAGTGCCACCAGCAGCATCAGCGAAGACATGATGGCGGTCGGTGGCAGGTGGCGGACAAGCGCGAGGTATTCATGTGCCAGCATGTCGGTGCCGCCGGTGGCGGTCAGGGCGCCACCCAGCGCCAGGCTGGAAACAACGATAAGGACAATCTTGGAAGAGAGGGCGCGCCCGATTTCGCGCCAGTCCAGGCAGCCGGCGGCAATCATGGCCAGCACGCCAGCCATGGCACTGACGGCAATCGGCAGGATCTTGGTGGCAGCAAAGAACACCACCACGGTCATGATGAGCAGGGCCTTGACGGCATGCTCGCTGCGCGGGAGTGGCATGCTGCCATCAAGCACCAGCACGTCGGCCTGCTTGACCTGGGTGAGGGCGTCGGCCTCCCCCTGAACCAGCAGCACGTCGCCTGCTTGCAGGCGAATGGTGGCAATGTCATCTGCCTGACGAACATCTTCCCGTCCGACACGACGCAAGCCAAGCACGATCAGCCCGAAACGTTCAGCGAAACGCAGTGCGCGCAGCGTATTGCCATTCAGGCTGGAGTTATCGGTTACAACGATTTCAGCCAGTTGCTGATGCGATTTATTGCTCTCGCCTTCCTTTTCTTCCTTGTCCTTTTCCTTCTCTGCTGCATTGTCCTCAAGGTCATGCAGGCTGAACTTCAAAGATGCCTCGAATTCCTTCAGGTTGGCCGGGGTATCACGCACCAGCAGACGATCGCCCGCGTGCAGCTTGACGGTGGGGAAGCGCACCAGATGCAGATCTCCCCGGCGCAGTTCAAGCACCTGTATGCGTCCTCCGGCTTTGGCCATGGCTTCACGCAGGGTCATTGGTTCGCTCAAGCCTTCTTCGGTGACATGGAGCCAGGCATCGAAAACACGTGGACGCGTGTCTTTCATCATCATGCTGCGTTCCGGCATGATCCGGGGCAGCACCAGCCAGAGGTAGAGCAGGGCAGGAACCGCCGCTACTGCGACCAGCGGATAAAAATCGAACATGCCGAAGCGGGGCAGGCCGAGATCGGCCGCAATCGAAACGACGAGCAGATTGGTGGAGGTGCCGATGGTGGTCGCCATGCCGCCGACCAGCACCGCGTAGTTCATCGGCATCAACAGGCGCGAGGCCGACTGCCGCGTACGCAGTGCGAGGCCGACCAGTACCGGCAGCATGATGACCACGATCGGGGTGTCGTTGACGAAACCGCTGGAAAGCATGCAGACCACCAGTGTCAGCAAGAGCGAGCTGTTCGGGTGCTTGATCCAGAGGCGGGAAAGCTGCCGCGCGACAGGCTCCAGCGCACCGGTAACGACCAATGCGCGTCCCAGCATCATCAACGAACAAATGGCCACGAGCGCTTCATGGCCAAAGCCGCGAAAAGCGTCAGCGGCCGTAAAGCCAGGATAGGGAAAAACGGTAAAGCCGATGACCAGCGAGACCAGCACAAAAAGCGCCGTGGTTGCAATGGGCAGTTTTTCCCAGGCAAACAGCGTGAAGGCGATGGCGGTAAGCACCAGCACCGCCAACATGTGCATATCGGCAGTCAAGCTATGAGTCCCCTTCTGCGAGGTGCGCGCACTTGGCGTCTGGCGCGAACCCGATTATTCCGGAACAAGTGACTGCAGTTTATCCGGTTTGAACCGATCCTGTCCGCGTCTGGGCGCGGCACATCAGCCGCGCAGCTTGGCAAAGGCGGCGGCCATTGATCCTTGAGGCTGTTGTTGCGGGCGTGAATCGCGGCGCTGGGGTGGCTGGTTCTGGCCCGGCCGGCCGCCGGCTGCGGATGCCCCCGGTTTCTTCGCCACCGGCGTATCCGACATGCGCATGGTCAGCGCGACGCGCTGGCGCTGCAGGTCGACTTCCAGCACCTTGACCTTGACGATGTCGCCGGCCTTGACCACCTCGTGCGGGTCCTTGACGAACTTGTCGGCCAGTGCGGAAACGTGGACGAGGCCGTCCTGATGCACGCCGATATCCACGAAGGCGCCAAAGTTGGCGACGTTGGTGACGACGCCTTCGAGCATCATCCCCGGCTCGAGGTCGGAAAGCTTCTCGACGCCTTCGCGGAAGGTCGCCGCCTTGAACTCCGGGCGTGGATCGCGGCCCGGCTTTTCCAGTTCCTTGAGGATGTCCTGCACGGTCGGCAGGCCGAATTTGTCATCGACATACTTGGCGGCGTTCACCGTTTTGACCACGCGTGAATCGCCGACCACTTCCTTGATGCCCTTCTTGATGTCGGCGAGGATGCGCTCGACCACCGGGTAGGCTTCCGGGTGTACCGCCGAGGCGTCGAGCGGGTTGTCGCCATTCATCACGCGCAGGAAGCCGGCGGCCTGCTCGAAGGTCTTGTCGCCGAGGCGCGGCACCGAGAGCAGCGCCTTGCGGTCGGCGAAGGTGCCGTGCAGGTCGCGGTGCGAAACAATGTTGGCGGCAAGGCTGGCGTTCAGCCCCGAGATGCGGGTGAGCAGGGCGACCGAGGCGGTGTTTACGTCGACGCCTACGGCGTTAACGCAATCCTCGACAATGGCATCCAGCGTCTTCGCCAGCTTGCTCTGCGACACATCGTGCTGGTACTGGCCGACGCCGATGGCCTTCGGCTCGATCTTCACCAGTTCGGCCAGCGGATCCTGCAGACGACGGGCGATCGACACCGCGCCGCGCAGGCTGACATCGAGCTCCGGGAATTCCTTCGCTGCAAACGCCGATGCCGAATAGACCGAGGCACCGGCTTCCGAGACCATGATCTTGGTCAGCTTCATCGCCGGGTAGCGTTTCATCAGGTCTGCCACCAGCTTGTCGGTCTCGCGTGAGGCGGTGCCGTTGCCGATACTGACCAACTCGACCTGGTGCTTGGCACAGAGCGCGGCCAGCACATGCAGCGAGCCTTCCCAGTCGTTTCTCGGCTCGTGCGGGTAGATGGTGGCGGTGTCGAGCAGCTTGCCGGTGCGGTCGACAACGGCAATCTTGCAGCCGGTACGGATGCCGGGGTCAAGACCCAGCACGGCACGCGGGCCGGCCGGGGCGGCGAGCAGCAGATCCTTCAGGTTGCGGCCGAAGACGCGGATGGCCTCTTCCTCGGCGCGCTCGCGCAGCGCATTCATCAGTTCCAGCTCAAGGTGCATGAAGACCTTGATCTTCCAGGTCCAGCGTACCGTGTCGGAGAGCCACTTGTCGGCTGGCCGGCCCTGGTCCTTGATGCCGAAACGTGCCGCAATGCGCGCTTCGCAGGGGTTGTGGCCGACCGGTTTTGTCTCCTGATTGAGTTCCGAATCGAGTACCAGGGACACTTGCAGCATGCTTTCGTTGCGTCCACGGAAGAGGGCGAGCGCCCGGTGCGAGGGAATGTCGGCCAAGGGTTCCGAGTAGTCGAAATAGTCGCGGAACTTGGCACCCTCGTTTTCCTTGCCTTCGGCAACGACCGACTTCACGACGCCGTGATCTTCCAGGTATTCACGCAGCTTGCCGAGCAGTTCGGCATCTTCGGCGAACTGCTCCATCAGGATCTGGCGGGCGCCATCGAGCACCGCCTTGGTGTCGGCAAAGCCGGCTTCAACGTTCAGGTAATTGGCGGCTTCGCTTTCCGGCACCAGCGACGGGTCATTGAGCAGGGCTTCGGCCAGCGGCGCGATACCCGCTTCACGGGCGATCTGGGCCTTGGTACGGCGTTTTTGCTTGTACGGCAGGTAAAGGTCTTCCAGGCGCTGCTTGGTCTCGGCCTGCAGGATCTCGGCCTGCAGTTCAGGCGTCAGCTTGCCCTGCTCCTCGATAGAGGCAAGGATCGCCGTCCGCCGTTCTTCCATCTCCCGCAGATAGGTCAGGCGCTCTTCCAGCGTACGCAACTGGGTGTCGTCGAGGTTGCCGGTGACTTCCTTGCGGTAGCGGGCGATAAAGGGCACGGTGGCACCTTCGTCGAGAAGCTGGACAGTGGCGATGACTTGCGCGGCGCGGACGCCGAGTTCATTGGCAATACGTTGTTCGATGGAGGGCAGCATGCGGGGCAGGGCTTTACGGAAAGGGGCGAACTATGCAGAAACGGGGAGAAAAACTCAAGCGCAGACGGCCTGCGCTTGTTGCAGCAAGGGCGGTCAGGCGTGCAGCTTGCACCAGGCAATGAAGTCTTCAGCGTTAACCGGTTTCGAGTAGAGGAATCCTTGGGCGCGTGGGCAACCCATATCCATCAGCAACTGGGCCTGATCTTCCGTTTCAATGCCTTCGGCGATCACGGAAAGCCCCAGGGATTGCCCGAGGCGTACGACTGTCTGGGCAATGCGGGCGCCAGCGCCTTCGGCCGACGTGACATCGCGAACGAAGGCGCGGTCGATCTTCAGCTGGTCGATGGGCAGTCGATGCAGATAGGAGAGTGAGGAAAAACCGGTACCAAAATCGTCGATGGCGATCTGGATGCCCATTTGCTTGAGCTCGCCGAGAATCGAAATCACGGTCTCCGCCTCCATCATGGCGACGCTCTCGGTAATTTCCAGCTCGATCCGGCTTGGCGAGACATCGAGTTCCTTCAGTGCCGAGCGAATCCGTTGCAGGAACAAGGGGTCGCGGAACTGCACCAGCGAAACGTTGATGGCCATGCGCAGATTGCCCAGGCCATGGGTGTCCCAGTGCTTGACTTCCTTGATGGCGGTGCGGAATACCCAGGCGCCCAGATCGACAATCAGGCCGGAATACTCGGCAACGGAAATGAACTGGTCCGGGCGGATGAACTGACCATCCTGACCACGCCAGCGGATGAGGGCTTCGGCACCGATGACCTTGCCGGTTGCCAGTTCAATCTGAGGCTGGTAGTGCATCTCCAGCCCCTGTTGCTGGATGAGCGCCAGACGCAAGTTATGCAACAGATCCAGCCGCTTGCGCGTGGCTTCAGCCATGTCTTCGGTGTAATAGTGCCAGCGGCCCCGGCCGCCCTGTTTGGCTCGGTTCAGCGCAATGTTCGTGGCCTTGAGCAACTCCAGGCCATCGGTCTTGCCAAGGCTGTCTGCCCGGGTCAGGCCGATGGTGGCCTTGATCGGCAGGGAATAGTCGCCAACGGCAAAGGGCATCTTGAACTGGTCGGCGAGAATGTGGGGGTCAAGCAGTTCATCCGGGCCGAAAATGCCGAACACATCGCCGCCGACGCGGGCCAGCAACATCTGTGGCGAAATCATGGTGCCCAGGCGTTGGGCAACAGCCAGCAGCAATTCGTCCCCCTTGTGGTGGCCGAGTGCGTCATTGAATTCCGAAAAATGGTCGATGTCCACCAGTGCCATGGTCGATTGGCTGTTACCAGCACAGAGGCGTTCATCGATCCGTGCAATGAAACCGCTGCGATTGGAGAGCCGTGTCAGCGAATCGGAATAGGCAGAAAAACTGAGATCGGAGATCAGGCGAACGTTTTCCAGACCAACGCCGATATTGATGCAGAACACATCCAGCAATTGGTGGTCGGCAGGCCGCAAGGGAGTGGGGGTCTTCAGGTAGAGAAAAGCCTGGTGGCCTGTATCGCCGGGAATAAGAAAAGCGGTTGCCTGACCGCAGGTTTCCAGATGCTGCGAGGTTTGCGCCTGGGCAATCAGCTTGGCGGCTTCCTCGCACTCTGCCACCGGGTGGCTCAGGTAGCTGGCAAAGTAAGGCGTGGCTCCGATAACGATGGCCTCATCTTTTTTCTTGCTGAAGCCGTTGGGGTGGGCACAGAGGAAACCTTCCGCCCCTTCTCCGGCAAGTGCCGTGGCACCACGCATGGCCGCTTCGGCAAAGGTGGTGAGGTCGCGATGCGTAAACAGATCGGCGGCCGATTCCGCAATCTTGTTCAGCCCGCCCTGGGCAGCGAGTATGGTCTGCAACTGATGGTAGGAGCGGACGGCGGTGGTCAGCGTGGTCAGCAGGCGAACCCGGGTCAGCTCCGATTTTGTCTTGTAGTCGTTGATGTCGTATTCACGGATGACCCGCATTTCCGGCGCGTAGCCCGGCTGCCCGGTGCGCAGGATGATGCGCAAGGCGCTGCGTTCGAGATCGTGTCGGATTTTCTTGACCAGGTCGAGGCCGGCGCTTTCATTCTCCATCACCACATCGAGAATGATGACCGCGATATCCTGATCGGCACGAATGGTAGAGAGCGCTTCTTCGGCCGTGTAGGCATGGATGAAGTGCAGCTGCCGATCATCGATACGGATATCCTGAAGTGCAAACAGCGTGGCCTTGTGCACTTCGCTATCGTCATCGACAATCATGATTCGCCACGGTGGCATTTGCTGGCTGAGCTTGCGACTGGCAATCTCCTGGGCGACATGCTCACTGTCGTCAATGATGTCGAGTTCGTCGCTATGCATTGGGCTGGTCGTTTGTGTCATGGGTGTCTGTATCGTTCAGTCGGCTGTGGACTGGCGCACTCAGGGGCATTGTAAGCACAAAGGCGGTGCCTTGGCCAAGATTGCTGCTAACGGAGATATTTCCGCCGAGCACGCTGGTGGCAATGTTGTACACAATATTCAGGCCGAGACCGCTGCCGCCACGACCAAGCTTGGTGGTGAAGAAGGGGTCGAAGATGCGGCGCAGATCGGCTTTTGAAATGCCTTTGCCATCGTCGCGAACCGTCAGAGTGACGCTGCTGTTGTCCGTACACAGGGCGGCGGTGAGTGTGATGTTGCCGAGCAGACAGCCTTCAAAGGCATGAATGACTGCGTTGTTGACCAGATTGGTGATGACCTGGCCCAGTGGTCCCGGAAAACTGTCCATGACAATGCCGGCCGGGATTTCCAGAATGACCTTGAAAGGGGTCTTGCGCAAGGTCGGTGACAGGGTGGTGATGATGCCGTCGACAGCTTCCGCCAGATCGAACTTCCGTCGTTTGTCGCTGGTTTGATCGACGGCGACCTGCTTGAAACTGGAAACCAGGCTGCTGGCGTTGCTCAGGCTGCGCAGCAGCAGGTCGCTGGCCGTGGTTGCGGAATTCAGGTAGCCGGTCAGGCTGGAGCGTTTCAGTGAGCCGCTTTCGATCTGCCGGGAAAATTCCTCGGTCATTTCGTGCAGCGTACTGGCCACCGTGACGCTGTTGCCGATGGGGGTATTCAGTTCGTGGGCAATGCCCGCCACCAGCGCCCCCAAGGCAGCCATTTTTTCCGAGCGGATCAGTTCTTCCTGGGTGCGGCGCAATTCGGCGGTACGCTCCTCCACCCGGTCTTCCAGTTCGGTATTGATCTGCGCCATCCGCTCTTCCATTTCGTGCCGCAGGGTAATGTCGGTGATGCTCCAGAGGTAGCTTGGGCGGCCGCCGATATCAAACTGGCGGCCTGAAGCCAGACCATACACGATGTGGCCATCGGCATGCCGGTAGCGGCATTCAAAGCGGTCGAGGGCTCCCTGGCCCTCCAGAATGGCGTGATACAGAAGCGTACGATCCTCCGGGTTGACCCAGAGGCCGAATTCGGCCGAGGTCTTGCCGATCACCTGTTGCCGCGAATAACCGAACAAATTCTGCCAGGCACGGTTGATATCGGTCAGTCGGCCGGTCTCCATGTCGGTGATGACGAGGGCAACCGGTGAGTACTGGACAATCCGGGAGAATTTTTCTTCGTTCTGCCGCAGCGCTTCTTCCATCTTTCGCTGCGTGCTGATGTCGCGCACGACACCCAGCAGCAGTTGGGTGTCGCCAATGGAAATCATTGAGGCGTTGACCAGGCCATCGAGTGTGTTGCCATTACGAAGCCGAAGTTTCATCGGAAACTCCCGCACCATCTTCTGGGTCTGCATCTGTTCGATCAGATGTTTCCTGTCGTCAGGGTTGGTCCATAGCCCCAGCTCTATCGATGTCTTGCCAATGGCTTCCTCACGACGCCAGCCGGTGATCGTTTCAAACGCTTCATTGACATCGATGATCTCTCCGGTATCGATGCGGCTGATGGTGATGTAGTCAAGGCTGGCATGAAAGGCGCCGGAGAAGCGTGCTTCCGAGAGGCGTAGTGCCTCTTCCGCCTTCTTCAGTGCGGTGATGTCGCGGCCTTCTGGAATCAGCATGCGCACCGAGCCATCATCGTTGAAGAGCGGTTTCAGTGAAAAGTCGACGTAATGGAGGGTTCCGTCGGCGGCGGGGTGGGTGGCCTCGAACCGGACCAGTTTTCCTTGGTTGGCATCCTGGATGGCCTGGATCAGTTTCGCCTTTCCGTCAGGGTTTTGCCACCACGGGGTATCCCAGAAAGGCTTGCCGAGGACATCCTCCGGCGCAATGCCGGCAAACTGCAGTGCGCTCCGGTTGGCATCGAGCAATGTGCCGTCGGGCGCCATCAGTCCGATGAACTGGAAAGCCTGGTCAAAAATGGCACGGAATTTTTCTTCGTTGCGGCGCAGGGCTTCTTCGGCACGCTTGCGGGCGGTGATGTCCTCGACGGTCGAGACAAATCCCTGGAACTCGCCCTTGCTGTTGTGTATCGGTACGATGTGGACGCTCAGCCAATTGACCGCTCCGTCGTTCAGCAATACGCGTCGTTCTGCGGTGAACCCGCGCTGGCTGGCAACCGCGAATTCCCAGTTGCGTTGAATCGGTTCGCGATCATCGGGGTGCAGATGTTCAATCCACAAGCCGGATTGAACTTCATCCATCGTGGTATTGGCCATCGCGAGATAGCGGGGATTGCAATAAACGAAATGCCCGCGCTTGTCGGCAACCACGACGCCCAGTTCCGAATTCTCGGTAATGGCGCGAAAACGTTCGGAGGATGCTTCCAGTTCGGCATCGAGCTCCTGATAGCGTGACTCTGCCTCCCGGCGCACACTGATTTCAGCTTGCAGGCGCTTGGCCAGTTCCTTGATCTCGAATTGCTGGCGGCGCTGGGTGATGATCAGCATGGCGATGCCCATGCACAGCATCAGTATCGCCGCGAGGCCAAAGCCAAAGGGGGCAAACCAGGTAACCGTACGCAGAAATGGATAGTCGAGGTAATGCAGTCCAAGCGCAGCGAAAAGCAGGCCCAGGCCGCGATAGCCGATGCCGGGGTAGGCGTGGGCCAGGATGAAGCACTGCCTTGCAGCCATCAGCATGACGGCACAGGCGACGGCATACAGCGGCAGGGTTTGAGCGATAAAGGGCAACGCCTGTGCCTTGGCGAAGGTCTGCCAGACGATGGTCAGCGTGAGAATGCAGACGGTCAATAGCAGATGTTTTTTTTGCTGGCCGAGTTCGCAGGTGCCCAGCCAGATGAACAGCACAGTGATGGCAAAGAGCGCATCGGTAACAATCCACAGGCTGCTGAAGCCCAGGGTGATGCCGATCTGTGCGCCCATGCGCAGGGATTGCGCCAGAAAAGCCAGCGACCAGCAGTGCAAGGCTTTCTGCGCTGGCTCCTGGCGCCATAGATAGAACAGCGTCGCCGACAGAATGGCTGTGCTACCCAGCGTGCCGAGGATTGCAGTTTGCAAGGAAAACTCGAAGGCCATTATTTCTTGGACGCTGTGGTCGCTCCGGGTTAAATTAGTGGCGTGGGGTTCTATTCTGCACTAATCAAATGCCTTGTACAGGCGCTTCTTGCCAAGGGAATGCAATGAAAATCGACATTGAAGAATTCAACCTGAAAGACGTACAGGTGAATCCGGAAACCGTTTTGACCTTTCCGGCCGGGCTGTCCGGTTTTGAGCACCTCAAGCGTTATTCCCTTTTTCATGAAGAAGGCAAGCCCACCGTTTTCTGGCTGCAATCGCTGGACGACACCAGTGTTTCGTTTTCGGTGGTGGAACCCAAGTCACTGGCGATCGGTTACGAAATCGACCTGTCGGACGAAGATTGCAATTCCATTGATTACAAGGACGCCGACGAAACGCTGGTGCTGGTCATCCTCTATCGCACCGAAGCCGAGGATGCAGCCAGCGGCAGCCGGATCGCCGCCAATACCCATTCGCCACTGGTGCTGAACATGAGAACGCGGCTGGGCATCCAGAAGTTCCTGAAAGAGATGGAGCCCAGCATCCATTACCGCGCCCGCTGAGCGGGAGAAGGCTCAGGCCGGTTTCAGCTGCGTCTGGTAACGCCGGGCATTTTCCACGTAGTGCTTCGCACTGCCGAGCAGACCGGCCTTTTCCGCGTCGGTCAGTTCGCGGATAACCTTGCCCGGTGAGCCGACGATCAGCACACCGTCGGGGTAAACCTTGCCTTCCGGGATCAGCGTATTGGCACCGACAATCGATTGGCGGCCAATGACAGCCCGGTTGAGGATGATCGAGCCGATGCCGATCAGCGAACCATCGCCCACGGTGCAGCCATGCAGCATGACCAGATGGCCGACGGTGACGTTGGCGCCGATGTTCATCGGCACGCCTTCGTCGGTATGCAGCACCGAACCATCCTGAATGTTGCTGTTCTCACCGATGTGGATCGGGTCGTTGTCGCCGCGCAGGACAGCGTTCCACCAGATCGACACATGGTCTGCCAGGCGCACGTCGCCGATGACCGTGGCGTTCGGTGCAACCCAGGCGCTGCGGGTAATTTGCGGTGTTTTTTCACCGATCAGGTAGATGGACATGAGGGTCTCCGGAAATTTGTATATTGACTGGATTGTAGTCCGGAATGGCCGTCTGTTTGGCATGTCTGAACACGCATGAACTATCTTGCTCACGCGCTGTTGGCCGGCGACGACAGGGCCAATCGTTGTGGCGGTGTGGCCGGCGATTTCATCAAGGGCCTGCTGCCCGGCGGCTTGCCGCCTGCACTGGCCGCCGGTGTTGCCCTGCACCGGCGTATCGACAGCTTTGCCGATGCGCATCCCGCCTTTCGCCAGAGCCGCACACGCGTCAGCCCGGCGCGCCGACGCCTTGCCGGCATCATGGTCGATGTGTTCTACGACCACCTGCTTGCCGTGCACTGGTCACGTTTTTGCGATGAGCCGCTGGAAAGTTATACCGAAGGGCTTTACGCCGAGCTGCACCAGCTTGCCGATTTCCTCCCGCCACGCTTTGGCGAGGTGTTGCCACGCATGCACGAGCACAACTGGCTGCTTTCCTATCGCTCGGCTGACAACGTTGGCCTGGCCCTCGACCGGATGGCCCTGCACCGTTTGCGGCAGCCGAACAATCTGGCCGGTGCCGGGGAAGAGTTGCTGCGCGACTATGCCGGGTTCGAAGCCGATTTTCTGGCGTTCTTTCCCGATGCGCTGCGCTTCTCGGAAGTGGTGAGAGCGGGGCGCAGCCTGAGGTTTGACTGAAGCTTGACTGTGCTCAGGCGCTTTCCGGCGGCAGCATCAGGTGGAAGTCGTTGCGCGTATTGCCTTCAACGCGCTGGGCCAGTTTCAGGTGCAGGGTCTTGTCGCCGGCCGGGTAGGCGATTTCCAGCCCGGCGGGAACACTGCCGGGCACCGAGAGCAGGCCGGCCGCATTGTTGTAGGCCGGCATGCGCGGGAGCAGCACACCCTTGCTGTGGCCATGGCCATTGAGGCCGGGAACATCAACGACCAGCGCGTGTGGCGAAAGGTTCTGCAGGCCGATTTCAAAACGTGCCTGCCCGGCATTGCTGACGCGCCGGACAAGGCAGATTTGCACCTGGCTGCTTTCACGCGGGCGGATGCCGACCACATCACCGACCTCGATGCTGCCCAGTTCGCCGCGGCGGTAGCGCACGCCAAAGCCATCCGGGCTTTCGTCGATCAGCAGCCATTCGCTGATTGCCGGGCTTTTGCCGGGGCGGTAGTCGTGGTCGTTCTGCCGCCGGCGGAACGCGCCGCCGGCAAGAAACAGGCTGACATCAAACAGACCGATGACCAGGTCGGCACGGGGCTTGAAACGCATGCGTGAGAAGCGGCGAGTGGGTTGTGCCCCCCACATGGCCGCCAGCGTGCGCAGCATGGGCAGGGGTGCCTTGGGAAACAGCCAGGGGTGGGGCTGGACATCGATCCGGCTCTTGGCGCCGATGTCGCTGCGGATACCAGCGGCGAGGCTGGTGCAGTCCAGATAGAGCAGTTCTTTCGGGTTGCTGGCACGCGTACGCACCAAGGGCTTGCCCGGATCCTTCGATTTCGGGTCAACCACGAACAAGGCGGTTTCCGGGTGGGCATCCTTGATCGTTTCAGCCGCGCGAGCGTGGATCAGGCCGGCGCCGATCTCGGCGCAGTCGAGCAGGGTGTCGAGCTCGGTGCGGGCGAATTTGCCGGGGTCGGCATAGGCCAGCAGCAAGGTGGAGTAATAAAGCTGTTCAATCGGCAGCCCCGTGCGCGGCTTGCCCATCAGCCCCAGCCTGACGCAGGTCTGGTGCAGTTCGTGCAGGTGCTGCCAGGAACTGGCGGAAGGGTTGGCATAGACACGGCAGGCCAGCAACTGACGCCGCCGCAGGGCGATGATGGCCTGCTGGGCAGCCTGCTGCGCCAGTTGCACCAGCCCGCTGGCCAGATGCCGGGCCTCAATGCTGCCCAGAACGGCCGCGTAGGCGCTGGCCAGCGCCTTGAGCAGGTTGTCGGCGGCCAGCGCCTTGGCCTGCATGGCCGGGGAAAGGGGGAGCGATATCTGCCCAAGCTCCTGCTCCAGCGGGGGCAGCAGGTCGCGCGCGATTTCGTCGAAAGTATCGATCAGCTTGACGCGCATGTGCAGGTTTTTCTGTGCGCCAGCCATCGGTGCCAGCCGCAGCGCTAGTGATTCCAGCAGCTCGGCGGTGGGGGCGCCGGACATCTCGTCCAGCCAGGCGCGCAGCGTTTGCGCATCATCGCCATTGTCATCGCGGCGGCCGAGGGGAAGCCAGTTGCGGAGAAAATCGAGTGGTGAGTCCATGGCAGGCACGCTGGCGCAAATCCTCAAAGAAAAACTATTCGGAATATTAGCACTGCATCACTGTACGCTTCGACCGGCAGTTGAGCCAATGGTTGCCCATGGGCGACGGCCGGCTCAGACGATCAGCGGCGGCTCATCCATTGCCGCGATCTGCTCCTTCAGTTCGAGAATGCGCGACTGCCAGTAGTGGGCGGTGCCGAACCACGGGAAAGCGGCGGGGAAGGCCGGGTCTTCCCAGCGGCGGGCGATCCACGCGGCGTAGTGGATCAGGCGCAGGGTGCGCAGGGCTTCGATCAGGTGCAGTTCACGGCGGTCGAAGTCGCAGAAATCCTCGTAGCCGGCAATTACATCCTGCAGTTGGAACTGCATCTCCATGCGCTCGCCGGAAAGCAGCATCCACAGATCCTGAATCGCCGGCCCCATGCGGCTGTCGTCGAAATCAACGAAATGCGGGCCGTCGTCGGTCCACAGCACGTTGCCGAGGTGGCAGTCGCCATGCAGGCGCAGCAGTTCGATCTTGCCGGCGCGGGCGTAGGCGTGGCGCACGCCTTCCAGGGCCATGTCCACGGTGCCTTTCCAGGCCGCAAAGAGTTCCGGTGGCACGGATTGGTTGGCCACCAGCCAGTCGCGCGGTTCCTCGCCGAAACTGCCGATGTCCAGCGTCGGCCGCGCCTGATAGGCAGAAAGTTTGCCGATGGCGTGGATGCGGCCGAGAAAGCGCCCCATCCATTCCCGTGTCTGCGGGTCGCCCAGTTCGGGGGCACGGCCGCCGCGGCGGGGGAAAACGGTGAGGCGAAAGCTGCCGTGCGTGGCCAGTGTCGAGCTGTCGGCAAACGGCTGCGGCGGCACCACCGGGATTTCGGCCTCCGCCAGTTCGGCGAGAAAGGCGTGTTCCTCCAGAATGGCTGCATCGCTCCAGCGTTCCGGCCGGTAGAACTTGACGATCAGCGGCGGCCCTTCCTCCATGCCCACCTGATAGACGCGGTTTTCGTAGCTGTTCAGCGCGAGCAGGCGGCCATCGGGGCGCAGGCCGCTGGCTTCCAGCGCATCCAGCACATGGTCGGGGGTGAGCGTGGTGTATGGGTGAAGGTTCATCCGGCGAGTATACTTCCGCCGATGCCCCTCTTCGAATCTCTTTCCATCCTGTTTTTCGGCGCCCTGGCCTGGCTCTGGTACGACAGCCTCAATGCCCGCGAAGCCGGCATCCGTGAGGCGAAAAGCGCCTGTGCCGACGAGGATCTGCAACTGCTCGACGACACCGTTTCCTTCCGCAGCCTGCGGCTGGTGCGTGACGACAACGGCGTGTTGCGCCTGCAGCGCACCTACACCTTTGAATACAGCGACACCGGCGACAACCGCCGGCAGGGCAGCGTCATCCTGCTCGGGCGGCATGTCGTGCTGGTCAGCCTGCGCGCCCGGCTGACGCTGGTCGGGGATAGCCATGAACTCCATTGAAGCGGTGCGCGAGGCCTTGCTGCGCTTTCGCGATGAACGCAACTGGCAGCAGTTTCATTCGCTGCGCAACCTGATCGTCTCGCTCAACCTCGAAGCCGGCGAGTTGCTGGAGCTGACGCAGTGGAAGAGCGATGCCGAGATCGACGCACTGCCTGCCGACCCGGCATCGCGCGAGGCGCTGGCCGATGAGTGCGCCGATGTCTTCCTCTACCTGCTGCTGGTGGCCGACACGGCGGGCATCGATCTGCTCGATGCCGCGCAGCGCAAGCTGGCGAAAAACGCCGAAAAATACCCGGTCGAGAAATGCTACGGCCGCTCGGACAAATACCACCGCTTATAGGTTTCAGCGCAGCCGTGCCGGCGAGTAGCTGGCCAGCGGCGGGTGACGCCAGCGGGCAATGCGGTCCAGCAGCACAGCCGCGCAACGGGTGGCGATCTGGCGAATGGGCACCTCGCCGCTGACCGGCCGGGCGACAAACCGGGCGTCCTGCAGGGCCGAGATGAAGATACGCGCCGGCGCCGCCAGCTCCATGCGCTCGCCCGCTTGCAGAACGGTATCGCCGGCACCGTTTTCAACTGTGATCCACAGCGCACCATCAATACACTCAACAACCAATCCGCTGGCGTGTTCCAGCGCCAGCAGGTCGCGGTGGGCCAGGGTGTAGCGGCTTGTTTGCAGTGTAGCGCTCATGATGTTCTCCATGCGAAATATGCATCCATAAGTAGATGCGTTCATGTACTCTACGAAGTAAGTGCATCCGCTACAAACGGATAATCAGCATGTTATGGATGAGTAAAACGCATGAATAAACCCGCCAATGAACGCCAGCCCCGTTTACCCTCGCTGGACCCGCTGAAAGGCTTTGAGGCCGCTGCCCGGCACCTCAGCTTTACCCGTGCCGCCGCCGAGCTGCACCTGACCCAGTCGGCCATCAGCCGGCAGGTGCAAACGCTGGAGGAGCAGGTGGGCGTCAAGCTGTTCCGCCGCGAGGTGAGGCGTCTGAGCCTGACGCCGGAGGGCGCCGTGCTGCAGCGGGTAACGGCGGAAGTGCTGGCGCGGCTGGGCGAAGTCTGCGCCGATTTGCGAGCCGCGCAGCGGCGGCCGCAGATCAACCTGACAGCGGCGGTGAGCATCGCCTCGCTGTGGCTGGTGCCGCGGCTGGCCGCATTTCAGACAGCGCAACCGGATGTCGATGTGCGCATCTCGGCCGACAACCGCATCGTCGACATGGAGCGCGAAGGCTACGACGTGGCGCTGCGCCATCTGGCCACCGCCGATGCCCCGCCGGAGGCCACCCTGCTGTTCAAGGAAGAAGTGTTTCCGGTGGCCGCCCCGGCGCTGGCCGAAGCCCTGCCGATGGGCGCCAGCATCGAGGATCTCGCCCGCGTGGTGCTGCTTGCCTACGAGGACGACCGGGCCGCACCCTGGCTGTCATGGGAGCCCTGGCTGATCGGCCTCGGGCTGGGCGGCGCACGGCCAAAGACCGTGCTGCGCTTCAACCAGTATGACCAGCTGATCCGCGCCGCAGAAGAGGGGCAGGGCATCGCCCTCGGCCGCGGCCCGCTGGTGGCACGCGCCATCGACCAGGGCCGGCTGGTGCCGCTGGCTGGCTACCGCGAACAGTTTCCGGCACGTGCCTTCTACCTGGTCTGCCGCAGCGGCGAACAACGGCCGGAAGTGGCGCGCTTTGTGGCCTGGCTGCTGGATGAGGCCGCCAGAACGAGTCAGGCGATGGCGCGGATTGTGGAGTGAGTGCGCCATTACTGGAGTAAGGGCGACTTATCGGGGAGTTTTGCTTGTGAGGAGGTGTAAGGTCTCTTTGTCGGCCATTGCTGCCATTGGCATGGCTTTACTTGAATGTCTGTAGCAGGACAGGTTGCTGACGTTGGCCCTGGCTTGAACTCTAGTTATCGCTAGCGGCTAGGGCCGCACTGCCGCCCCGTTACTAGTCCTTGTCGCTGATTCCAAGGGCAGGTCTAAAGGCTGGATTGACAACGAAACGGGTCGCGTCACCATTTCTTGCTGCACGGATCAACAACACCTTGAGGTCATAGTTGACGTCAAATATATAGTGAGTCTCCGTACCAAAGCCCTTTACACCGACAATCCCGTAATAAAGCAGAAACTCCTTAACTCTTGCAATATCGCCTTCGTTGATTTCGGCACCTAACAATATGTCGTGTAACTGCCATTCTGTGAGCTCATGGGGGCAGTCAATGAAGTGATATAAGAGTTCCTCTGCCGCCGGAAATACATCGGTTAATTCATGATCCAGTTCAACAATCAGGTCTTGGGAGTAGGCACGGATACCCTTCTCAAGATCGCTTTCTTCAATTTTCTGGTGGTTGAGATTCGCCGCAAAGCCTTTTGCATGGGAAATAATCTTAATTACGTTTCGCGGACGCATAAGCGCCCTCTCGATGATATAGGCTGACGTTTCCGCGCCACGGTAATGAGACACGCAAAGCCTAGGCCAGATTTGATCAAATGAAATGTCTTCCTGCTGCAAATCTAGGCCAGCTACTAATCTAAGCCTGAGAAGTTCTCTCAGCATGTCTGGATCAGTCCAATCCAGAGTGACACGCATCTCCTTGCCGTAATCGGCGCTCTGGCGCATTAGATGCTCATAGACGTCGTTCCTTATGAATACGACGCAGTGGACATCATGCCCATCCTTGCGCATGTCACGTTCAATCTTTCTCCCCGCATCTATAAGACAACGGAGGACCATGGCATCCACGGCATCGACGCCTTGCGTGCTCCATCCTTTGTCAAGATTATCGAATAGTACCCATACACTTTCTTTGTGCTCTAGGTATTCAGAAACCTGTTGTCGAAGCTTTCTTAGGTCATGAGAGTAAACAAGCTCGGTGACCTGTTCTGTTGTTAGCTTTGTGGAGTCAGCGCTTCCGAAGTGACTGCGATAGTCTTGGGCGATTCGCTGGGAAAGCGACATGAGCCGTTCAGCGAAATCTCCCTCTGTCGAAAAGTCTTCGACTCGATAAGTCCGCTCCAACTCAATATAGAGATCACGGATTTCATGGTTGAACTTGTGTAATTGCTTGTCTTTTTCTAAGAGCTTATAGGTGATTTCAAGAAGCAGGAGGTATTCCCAAAACGCAGTTACAAGATGATGGCTTGCTCCTTGAGTCAGATGGGCAAGAATGTCTTCCTTAAGCTTGATGAGCTGATATCCCTCCGGTTTAAGGTCAACAACTACGTTGCGTTTGTCAGCACGAATTTGGTCTCGCAATTGAATGAATAAAGCGGTCTTTCCTGCGCCCTTCCTGCCGACAACCAGATTGGCATCGCCCCGGCGAGCACGCGTGTACTGATCTGTCTTAAGAAAGTATCCCGCCAGTGTCGTCATTTCATTTTCTGCTGTCGGTGCTCCAATCTGTAGAACTTGAATAGGGGTAGCATGCTCCAGCGGAATGGGGTCCGCCTGTTGAAGGTATTCTGTTATCTGTAATGCAAGCCTTGCGATTCCTTCGGCAATGTCCTCAGGTCGCGAAAACGTCCACGCAGCATCTCGAATATCTAATGGAAGATGCACAGATGACGGGGCAAGGATCAAGGTAGGCTTGCCCATTCCGTGAGCAAGACCAGCAACAAATAGTGATCTGGTGTCGTGCACTAAGGCACTAGTGTCGTTGTCGCCGATTATTGAAACAAGAATGCCTCCAGAGGCCGCTACTTGCCGTATCGCATCGGTAGCGGAAAGTCGGGATTCCTCTGTTGGATTGAAGCTGCGGTACTTATAGCCCGACTTTTTGAGCCTTGAAGTCATCACGGTCGCGGCACCTCCCTTATTGGGCGGCTCAACGACGTAAACCGGTGCGCGACGATCCAAATCCGGTGAGAATGCAAGGGGCTTCTTATCGACGTAGGCGGTTAGAATCTCCGAAAGTCTGTCGTCGCTATTAAATGTCTCATACCCCAACGTGTCGAAAATTCCTACATCCAAGGCGACCCTTCGATCTCCGTCGATTTCCGAGTGGCATACTAAGAAGGCACGTTTTGACCTTCCTATCGCAAAACCGATCTCATATACGACATTCGGGTTTAGATAAGTAATATCCGCAACAACGAACTGTGATTCGTCAATGCCATCGATGATCGGCGAAACCAGAGGTGTTCCGGCAATATCGTTAAAAGCCCAAGGTTCATAGCGAAGGGCGTTCTTAAGCATCCGATTTGCTTTTCCAACCCCATCGAATATAGCCCTAGACAAGGCAGGGTCCCGTGATGAATATGCCACGAAAGCCTTTTGAGTAGCCTGCGAATCCTTTGTCATATATTTTCTCTTGTTGAGGTTTGCCAAGGAACAGTTCTAATTCTATGACAAATATATGTTGGCGTAACGCGAACCGACTGATGCGTGGGTAATCAATTCGAGGTTAGTGTTTCGCCGTTCAATGCTTCGCTGCTGGCACGTGCCCACTTATCGGTAAGCGTCAGCGGAGACCCTAGTCCGGACGCCCGCCGAATATTAAGCGGCGTTTTTCGAATCAATACGTCGTCAAATGGCTCGAAAGAGTAGCGTAGCGGCACCGGACACGAAGTGTGAGTTCTCTGAGACCGAAGCGACCGTTCAATGGTAACCCGAGCTTGTGTGGCAGAGAACTGACCGACTGCCGACTGATAAGGCGCGCATCTTCAACGTCGGCTTTGGCCGAGCACCAGCCATATCGCACGACCTCTCCGAGTCAGCCACCCTCAACCCAACTCCGTAAACCGCGGTGCCGGATTACCAAATGGGTGGCCTGCCGTCGTTTCCTTGTAGTTGCCCCGCGCCACATTGTGCGGGTGGCGCGCCGCTTCGGCGAGGCTAAGCACCGGGGCAAAGCAGGCATCGCTGCCTTCGAGCAGGGTGCACCATTCATCGCGGCTGCGTTCGGCAAAAAGGTGGCGCAGGCGTTTCTTCAAAGCCGGCCATTGGGTGGTGTCGTATTGCGCTTCGGCGGGCACATCGGTGAGGCCGAGTTTTTCCAGCAGCAGCGCGTAGAACTGCGGCTCCAGTGCGCCAATGGTGATGTCGCGCCCGTCGGCGCAGCGATAGACATCGTAGAACGGTGAATCGTGAAACGGGCTGGGGGCGCTGCTGCCGAGTTGCCCGGAGGCGCTGATCCACTGGGCGAGGCCGCCGAGCATGGCGAGGATGTCGACTATGGCCGCATCCACCACGCGGCCCTTGCCGCTGCGCTGTGCGTCGAGCAGCGCGCAGACCATGCCGAAGGCCAGCCCGAGCGCGCCGGGGGCGTCGCCAACCATTGTGGGTGGTATCACCGGCAACTCACCGCGATGCGCCGAGAGCGAGAGCAGGCCGGTCAGGGCCACGTAGTTGAGGTCATGGCCGGCGGCGTGCGCCAGCGGGCCTTCTTGGCCCCAGCCGGTCATCCGGCCGTAGACCAGTTTCGGGTTGTGCCTGGCGCACTCGGCCGGCGAGAAGCCCAGGCGCTCCATCACACCGGGGCGGTTGCCTTCGATCAGGGCGTCGGCCCCGGCCAGCAGTTGCATGGCCTGTTCGCGGTCGGCAGCCTGCTTGAGATCCAGCGCAATGCGTTGCTTGCCGCGGTTGAGTTCGTCCTCCTGGTCGCCGGCAAGCTGGGCGGATACGGCGCTTTTGGTCGGCCGCGCAATCAGCGTAACCGTGGCCCCCATGCCGAGCAGGATGCGGCCTGCCAGCGGGCCGGGGCCGAGGCTTTCAAATTCAACGATATGGATGCCGTGCAGTGGGCCGTTCATCGCATTTCCTTTGTGTTCAGACACGCTCATAGAGGGTGACAACGCAGGCGCCACCCAGCCCGAGGTTGTGCTGCAGGGCCAGCCGGGCATCGGCCACCTGCCGCTGTTCGGCCTGGCCGCGTAGTTGCTGGACCAGCTCGGTGCATTGCGCCAGCCCGGTGGCGCCCAGCGGGTGCCCCTTGGAGAGCAGGCCGCCGGAAGGGTTGGTGACCACGCGGCCGCCGTAGGTGTTGTCGCCATCCTCAACAAACCTTTCGGCGCCGCCGGGCGGGCACAGGCCGAGTGCTTCGTAGGTGAGCAGTTCGTTATGCGCAAAGCAGTCGTGCAGTTCAACCACGTCGATGTCTGCTGGGCCAACGCCGGCCGCTGCATATACCTGCTGTGCCGCCGCCTGCGCCATGCTGAAGCCAACCACATCGCGCATGTCGCGCGATTCAAAGGTCTGTGGCGTGTCGGTGGTCATCGCCTGGGCGGCGATGCGCACGCGGCGGTCTATGCCGTGGCGTTTGGCGAATTCTTCCGAGCAAACAATGGCGGCGGCCGCGCCGCAGGTTGGCGGGCAGGCCATCAGCCGCGTCATCACGCCCGGCCAGAGCATTGGCGAGTTCATTACGTCTTCGCTGCTGACTACGTTGCGGAACAGCGCCAGCGGGTTGTTGGCGGCATGGCGGCTGGCCTTGGCGCGAATTTTGGCAAAGGTTTCGAGCTTGGTGCCGTATTGCTGCATGTGGGCGAGGCCGGCGCCGCCGAAGTAACGCAGCGCCAGCGGAATTTCCGGGTGGCCGATCAGTTCATCGGTGATTTCGTTGAAACGCTGGAAGGGGCTGGGCCGATCCTTGAAAACTTCGCCCAGCGCGCCCGGTGTCATGTGCTCGAAACCCAGCGCCAGCACGCATTCGGCAGCGCCGCTGCGTACTGCCTGATGGGCGAGGAAGAGGGCGGTGGAGCCCGTAGAGCAGTTGTTGTTGACGTTGATCACCGGGATGCCGGTCATCCCCAACTCGTAGAGTGCCCGCTGGCCGGCGGTGGAGTCGCCATAAACGTAGCCAACGTAGGCCTGCTCGATCTGCGCGTAATCCAGCCCGGCATCGGCCAGTGCGGCGCGCCCGGCGGTGGCGGCCATTTCGGGGTAGGGGGCGTGGGTGCCGGGCTTGGCAAAGGCGGTCATGCCGACGCCGGCCACGTAAACGTGTTGGCTCATGGGTGCTGTCTCCAGAATTTGTCGTTTTGTTTGAGTGTGCTGCAGTCGATGAGCTCAACTGCCGGCAGGTTTGATTATAAGCAATCGGTGATAAGCTCGTTTTCCTTCTGCAACCAAGATCAGGAGCCCGGTGATGCTTCCCCGCCTTCATCAACATGCCTGGATGGACGACGACATCGAGGCTTTTCGCGAGCAGGTGCAACGCTATGTCACGCGCGAACTGGCGCCGAACATGGAAGCATGGCGCCAGCAGGGTTTCATCCCGCGTGAAACCTGGCGCGGCTTTGGCGAACTGGGTTTCCTCCTGCCGGAAGTGCCGGAGGCCTACGGTGGTTCCGGTGTCAGCCTGGCTTATCAACTGGTGGTGCAGAACGAACTGGCGCGTTGCGAGGTGCCGGCCGATACCGCCGTGCATTCGATTGCCGCGAACTACATCGTCGATTACGGCACGGAAGAGCAGAAACAGCGCTGGCTGCCCAAGCTGGCCAGTGGCGAACATCTGGCCGGCATTGCCATGACCGAGCCGGGCTGCGGGTCGGATCTCAAGGCCCTGCGTACCCATGCCCGCCGCGATGGCGACGACTACGTGATCAACGGCAGCAAGACCTTCATCACCAATGGCTGCACCGCTAGCCTGCTGGTGCTGGCCTGCCGCACCGGCGAGGAGGGCAGCAAGGGCGTGTCGCTGATCGTGCTGGAAACCGACGGGCTGGCCGGGTTTCAGGTCGGGCGGCGGCTGGAAAAGATCGGCATGCATGCCTCGAACACTGCCGAGCTGTTCTTCGACAATGTGCGGGTGCCGGCGGGCAACCTGATCGGCGGCGTTGAAGGGCAGGGCTTTGTCCAGCTGATGAGCCAGCTGCCCTACGAGCGCCTGCTGCTCTGCGTGCCCGCCGCAGCGGTGATCGAACTGGCGCTGGAACTGACGCTGGCCTATACGCGGGAACGCAAGCTGTTCGGCCAGACGGTCTTCGATTTCCAGAACACCCGCTTCAAGCTGGCGCAGGTAGCCACGCAGGCCCATGTGGTGCGCAGCTTCGTCAACGACTGCATCCAGCGGCTGGTCGATGGCACGCTGGACAACGAAGCGGCCTACATGGCCAAGTGGTGGTGCACTGAAGAACAGGGCAAGGCGGTGGATGAATGCCTGCAGCTGTTCGGCGGCTACGGCTACATGGCCGAATACCCCATCGCCCGCCTCTACGCCGATGCCCGCGTGCAGCGGATCTACGGCGGCACCACCGAGGTGATGCTGGATCTGATTGCGCGGAAGCTGTAGGCGATAGATTTTCGGCATGCCTTTCGCTTATCATCTAAGCAGATTTCATTGTGGGAGAAGGACTTGAAGCCTTCAGAAGCTTTGCGCACAAACCGGGTTGCGATTCGCCGTGTGGTCGAGTCTCACCGCGCCCTGAATGCCAGGGTGTTCGGTTCTGTCCTGCATGGGCAGGATACGGATGGGAGCGATCTCGATATCCTCATCGACCCGACACCGGAAACGACCCTGATGGACGTTGCCGCCATTCAGGTTGAACTGCAACGCCTTCTCGGCGTGTCGGTGGATGTCCTGACGCCCAAGGCACTCCCCGAAAAATTCCGCAATCAGGTGCTGTCTGAAGCCTTGCCGGTATGAGCAAGGCACTACGCGTACCCGATTATCTGAGCCATATCCTCTGCGCCATCGAGCGTATCGACCGCTACACCACAGGCATGGATGAGGCTGGATTTCTGAACAGCGAGTTGGTGCAGGACGCAGTAATTCGCAACATCGAGATCATTGGCGAGGCCGCCAACAACATTCAACAGGTAGCGCCGGCGTTTGCCGCGCGGCACAGCGATATTCCATGGCAAGTCATGTACACGATGCGCAATCGGGTCTCGCATGGCTATGACAAGGTGGATCTGGAGATTGTCTGGAAAACGGTCCGCCGCGATCTCCCGAGTCTTCATGCCCAGATTCAGGAAGCTCAGGCCAGCATCCCGGGCAACTTGGAAAGCGATGGGGCGGGGGCATGAGGGTGTTTCGGTTGATGTCATGCACCTGAGCTACGAAAAACTGAAAAACGGTTTTCGCAATCTGTTCCGTATCCGGCAGAAGCGTCGCCCCTTGCCGCCGGGAACCAGGCCGCTGGTGGATACCTATATCTGCCGCGGCAACCTGAAGATGCTGGTGACGCACGAGATGGATGAGGCCTTGTGGCACTGGCTGGCGGAGCGCAACTGGCGCAAGCCGACGATGCCGAACGACCGGCGGCAGTATCGTTACTTGCCGCTCAAGGCGTTCAAGGTGATTGTGCGGGCGTCTGAGGAAGAGCGGGAGTCTATCTACCAGCGTGTCATGGCTGCGCGCACACGTTCCCGGCCACATTCACAGTCAGCGGAAGTTGTCCGCAGCAAGTTGTTGCGCCACAAGGTTGCGCGCCAGCACTCGCCGGCGCCGGCGATCAAGCGTTAACGCAATCCAGCGTGTAGCCCGCACCCCCCTCCGGTTCGGCCAGTGCCTTGGTCAGCCAGGGCATGGTTTCGCTCAGGGTTTTTTCCAGCGTCCACGGGGGGTTGATGATGAACATGCCGCTGCCGGGCATGCCGAAGACGCCCGGTGGCTGCTTTCTGACCGACAGTGTCACATTGAGCCAGGACTTGGCCGCCAGGGCCTTCAGTTTTTCTGGCAGGGCCTTGGCTTCCGGCTTGGCCAGAATCGGGTACCAGACGGCGTAGGTGCCGGTGGGGAAACGCTCCAGCGAAGCTTCCAGTGTCTTGACCACATTGCGGTAGTCGGCCGCCAGTTCGTAGGAGGGGTCGATCAGTGCCAGCGCCCGGCGCGGCGGCGGTGGCAGCAGGGCCTTGAGGCCGGCGAGGCCGTCACCCTGGGTGACCATCACGCGGCGACCGGCGGCGTGGAAATTGTCGGCCAGCAGCTTGACGTCGGTGCCGTGCAGTTCGAACAGGCGCAGGCGGTCTTCCGAGCGCAGCATCTGCCAGACGATCCACGGTGAGCCGGGGTAGGCGGTGAGTTCGCCCTTGGGGTTGAGTGGGCGCACCTGATCAACATAGGCGGCGACGGCCGGTGGCAGGTCGTCGCGCTGCCACAGGCGGGAAATGCCGCCTTCGTGCTCGGCCAGCTTGGTGGCGTGGCCGACATCGAGCGCATAGAGGCCGGCGCCGGCATGGGTGTCGATAACCCAGAAGGATTTGTCCTTCTGGGCCATGTAGTCCACGAGCTGAACCAGCACGAGGTGTTTGAGTACGTCGGCGTGATTGCCGGCGTGAAAGGCGTGGCGATAACTGAGCATGGGCCGAATTGTACGGGTTTGCCTGCATTTTCGTACGCATCTCCGCTAAACTGCCCCGTCTTTTACACCCCCCAGAATTGAGTGGCGTCGCGCCGACAGGCCGCGCCCGGCTTCGGAAGGCAACATGATGACCAGCGCAACAAACAAACCCGGCATTGAAGAAATCGATTTCCACGGCACCCCGGCCCTGCGCCTGAACGGCCCGAACGACACCAGTGCGGTGATCAGCAAGCTGGGTGCGCAGCTGCTCTCCTGGATTGCGGCCGATGGCCGGGAACGCTTGTTTGTTTCAAAGAAGGCAATTTTCGACGGCAGTGTGCCGATCCGCGGTGGTGTGCCGGTCTGTTTTCCGCAGTTTGCCGGGCAGGGGAGTTTGCCGAAGCATGGTTTTGTCCGCACCCGGCAATGGGATGTCGAAGCGCAGCGCGCTGGCGATGACTACGCCTTGCTTACGCTGACCACCAGCGACGATGCGGCATCACGCGCGCACTGGCCGCATGCCTTCAAGATCGACCTGACGGTGATGCTGGAAGCCGACCGGCTGGATATCGAGTTCGGCGTGGACAACACCGGCGATGCGCCCTTCAGTTTTACCGGGGCGCTGCACACCTATCTGCGCGTGGTGCAGGTCGAGGATGTGACGGTGGAAGGCACCTACGGCGTGAGTTACGAAGACAAGCTGACCGGCGAGGTGAAGAAGGATTCCGGCACGCATGTGTCGATCGAGGCCGAAACCGACCGCATCTACCGCCACGTAACACGGCCGCTGATGCTGAAGGCCGGCAACCTCACCGTTGGCATCCAGTCCGATGGTTTTCCTGACGCGGTGATCTGGAACCCCTGGGTCGAAGGCTGTGCCCGGGTCAAGGATATGGAAGCCGACGACTGGCGGCGCATGCTGTGCATCGAAGCCGCCGTCGCCAGCCAGCCGGTGGTGGTGGCGCCGGGTGAGTCGTGGTCAGGGCGGCAGAGTCTGGTGCCGCTGTAGGCTTGCGGCGTATGCGGCAAAGGGAAAATCCACCGCAGAGGCGCTGAGGCGCCGAGGTGCGCAGAGAAAACCGGGGCATGAGATAGCGTCGGTTTTGAAACTGCCGCAGTGTTCTCTCTGCAAATCTCCGCGCCCCTGCGCCTCTGCGGTGGGGGTTAAGCTCAATCCTCCAGCGCGCGCACCTTCACCGTCTTGCCCTTGACCTTGCCGTTGCTCAGTTTCTGGACAGCGGCAGCGGCCAGCGGGCGGGTGATGGCGACGTAGGTGGATTGTTCGGTTACGGTGATCTTGCCGACTTCCTCGCGGGTGAAGCGGTGGCCGCCACCGTCCTCGCCGGTGAGTGCGCCGAGCACGTCGCCGGGGCGGATCTTCTCCTTGCGGCCGCCGAGAATCTGCAATGTCACCATGGGCGGGACCAGCGGAGCATCGTTGCCGCTCTGCAGGTCGCCCAGCGTGTGCCATTCCGGTTCGTTGCCCGATGCGTCGGCATTGCGCTCCAGCCGCTTGCGGTCACCGGGGCTGCACAGGTTCAGGGCCCAGCCATCCTCGTCGCCACGGCCGGTGCGGCCAATGCGGTGGATGTGGATTTCCGGGTCGGGCGTCATGTCGACGTTGATCACGGCCTCCAGTTGCGCGATATCGAGGCCGCGTGCGGCGACATCGGTGGCAACCAGCACCGAGCAGCTGCGGTTGGCGAACTGCACCAGCACCTGGTCACGGTCGCGCTGTTCCATGTCGCCGTTCAATGTCAGCGCGTGGAAGCCCTGCGCCTGCAGTTCTTCGACCAGATCACGGCACTGCTGCTTGGTGTTGCAGAAGGCCAGCGTGCTCACCGGCCGGTAATGCTTGAGCAGCGTGGCCACGGCCTGCCGGCGCTCGGCATGTTTCACCTCATAGAAACGCTGGCGGATCTTGCTGCCGGCATGCTGTTCGAGCAGCTTCACTTCCCTGGGTTTATGCAGGAAGCGTTCGGCCAGTTCGGCGATGCCGGCTGGGTAGGTGGCCGAAAAGAGCAGGGTCTGGCGCTTCAGCGGGCAGTGCTTGGCGATGAACACCATGGCATCGTGAAAGCCCATGTCCAGCATGCGGTCGGCTTCGTCGAGCACCAGCGTGTTCACTGCGTCGAGATCGAGGCTGCCGCGTTCAAGGTGGTCCATCACCCGGCCCGGTGTGCCGACCACGATATGGGCGCCATTCTCCAGACTGGCCAGCTGCGGGCGCATGGTGGTGCCGCCGCAGAGGGCGACGATCTTGATGTTCTCGGTGAAGCGCGCCAGCCGGCGCATTTCCCGCGTGACCTGGTCGGCCAGTTCGCGCGTCGGGCACAGCACCAGCGCCTGCACGGCAAACCAGCGCTGGTTCAGCTTGTTCAATAGCGGCAGCGCAAAGGCGGCGGTCTTGCCGCTGCCGGTCTTGGCCTGCGCAATCAGGTCGTGGCCGGCCAACGTCAGCGGCAGGCTGGCGGCCTGGATCGGCGTCATCGTCTGGTAGCCGATCTGCTGCAGATTGGCGAGCATCGCTGCCGGCAGCGGCAATGCGCTGAACGGCTGGCTGCTGGCCGGGGTTTCACCAGCGACAGGCTGCGGTGAAGTTGTTTCCGTAGGGCTCATGGGGCTGCTCAATCCTTGCGACGGCGGGCGGGCAATGGCTTGCGCTGACGCAGGCCGGGGCCGGTGGTTTTCTTGCGGTCATCTTCGGCCGCCTTCGGTTTCGGTATCAGCAGGTTCTGTCCGGCGCCTTCGCCCGCTGCGCGATGCGTGGCAATGGCTGCGCTGAGTTGTTCTTCGCTGATGTCGATGACAGCGCCTTTCTCGGCGGCCGTGTAGGCGCCGAGTTTTTCCTTGATGGCAAACAGGCGTTCCGAAGTCGTTGCCTTGCGGGCGCCGCCAGCGAGGGTTTTCTGCGCAATGGGTGTCAAAGCAAAACCACCATCGGCTTCGTTGATCAGGCTGTGCTCAGACAGGCGGGCAAAGGCCGCGCGTAACTTGACGACCGAGGGCAGGGTGCCCTGAACGCCCTGGATGAAATCGGCTGCTGCCACGACTTCTGCCAGCTCGGCCGGGCGGCGCTTGGAGGAAAGCAGGATGGCGAGGAGGACGATGACATCAACGTCGTGAATGGGCTGCATGTGGATACCTTTGGCTTTTTGGACACTTAGAGCGCTGGAAACGCGGGGCGGGTGAGCCGTTGAAGTGAAGTGTTTGTGCAAAAGACGCAGTGTACGGGCTTGCCGGGGAAAAGCCAGCTTTCAATCACGAACGATCCACCATTCAGGAAGTCCAGCAGACATTCTTGCCCTTGAAAATCCGTGGCTTAGGCCATGAGCGGGTATAATCCCGCCCCTTGATCTGAAACCTGCACAGAACACCGCCGTGACCGCCCTCGATACTGAAATTTCCCGCCGCCGCACCTTTGCCATCATTTCCCACCCGGATGCCGGTAAGACCACACTGACCGAAAAGCTGCTGTGGTTCGGCGGCGCCATCCAGGTGGCCGGCGAAGTCCGTGCGCGCAAGGCCTCGCGCCATGCCACGTCGGACTGGATGGAGCTGGAAAAGCAGCGCGGCATCTCGGTCACTTCGTCGGTGATGCAGTTCCCCTACCGCGAATGCATGGTGAACCTGCTCGACACGCCGGGGCACGAGGATTTTTCAGAGGACACCTACCGCACGCTGACCGCCGTCGACTCGGCGGTGATGGTGATCGACTCGGTCAATGGCGTCGAGGCGCAGACGATCAAGCTGCTCAACGTCTGCCGCATGCGCGACACGCCGATCCTGACCTTCATCAACAAGATGGACCGCGAGGGCAAGGAGCCGATCGACCTGCTCGACGAGATCGAGTCGGTGCTGGGCATCGAGTGTGCGCCGATGACCTGGCCGATCGGCATGGGCAAGCGTTTCCGTGGTGTCTATCACCTGTACGACGACACCATCGCCTTTTTCGACCCCAAGGCGGAGAAGGGAACTTCCGAGATCATCCAGGGGCTGGACAACCCACGACTGGATGAATTGATCGGTTCACAGGCTGAAGAATTGCGCAACGACATTGAACTGGTGCGCGGTGCCTCGCACGCCTTTGACGCTGAGTCCTATCTGGCCGGCCGGCAGACGCCGGTGTTCTTTGGCTCGGCGGTGAACAACTTCGGTGTGCAGTCGCTGCTCGATGCGGTGGTTGAACTGTCGCCGGCACCGATTCCTCGGCCGGCAGTGAGCCGGGCGGTTGATCCGCATGAGACTAAATTTTCCGGCTTCGTGTTCAAGATCCAGGCCAACATGGACCCCAAGCACCGTGACCGCATCGCTTTCCTGCGTGTCTGTTCGGGCCGCTTCGACCGTGGCATGAAGGTGAAGCAGGTGGCCAGCGGCAAGACCCTGTCGATCAACAACGCCATTACCTTCATGGCGCGTGACCGCAGCACCACCGACGAGGCTTTTCCCGGCGACATCATCGGCATCCCCAACCACGGCACCATCCGGCTGGGTGAAACCTTTACCGAAGGCGAGGATCTGCGCTTCACCGGCATTCCCTCGTTTGCGCCGGAACATTTCCGCCTTGCGCGCATCGCCAACCCGCTGAAGATCAAGCAGCTGCACAAGGGTTTGCAGCAGCTGGCAGAAGAGGGCGCGACGCAGCTGTTTCGCACTGTCTCGGGCAGCGACCTGATCCTTGGTGCGGTCGGCATCCTGCAGTTCGACGTGGTGGCGCACCGGTTGGAGCATGAATACGGCGTGCAGGTGATCTTCGAGTCCTACAACTGCGCGACGGCGCGCTGGATCCAGGGCGACGAGAACGAATTGCGCCAGCTCTCCGACCGCTACAGCGCCAACGTCGCGCTCGATGGTGCGGATGACCCGGTCTATCTGGCGCCGAACAATGTGTACCTGAACATGGTGAAAGAGAAATACCCGAAGCTGCAGTTCCTTGAGGCGCGGGAAGTGGCTTGAGAGGCAACGTCCACCGCAGAGACGCAGAGGCGCAAAGAGAAACGCAAAGAAAGCCAAGAAAAGTCAGAAATCCCTAAAAGGAATTTCTCCGTTTTTCCTTTGTACCTCTGCGTCTCTGCGGTGGATGTTAGGTTAAATCTGAGCCAATTCACCGCTTCGCCAGCAGCCGATCCAGCTGGTTGGCAAAGGCCTGCCGGTCGGACTGGTTGAAGGCGGGCGGTCCGCCGGTTTCGACGCCGCTGTTGCGCAGGGTTTCCATGAAGTTGCGCATGTCCAGTGCCTGCTTGATGTTCTCGGTGGTGTAGCGTTCGCCGCGCGGGTTGATGGCGGTGGCGCCCTTTTCGACGACAAACGCAGCCAGAGGAATGTCGGCTGTCACGACGATGTCGCCGGCGACGGCCTGCTCGACGATGTAGTTGTCAGCCACGTCGAAGCCTTTCGGCACCTGCACCGAACGCAGGCTGGGGTAGGGCGGCGTTTTCAGCCACTGGTTGGCGACCAGTGTGACCGGCAGTTTGGTGCGCTCGGCAACGCGGTAGAGAATATCCTTGATGACGGCAGGGCAGGCGTCGGCATCGACCCAGATGTGCATGATGGTGTTCCGGTAGTATCAACAGTTATTGTTGGCAAACATATAAGGCAAAGCAGCGCAAATGTCGATTCAATGGTTCCCCGGTCACATGACCTCGGCGCGCAAGAAGGCCGCCGAAACACTTGCCAAGGCCGATGTCGTGGTGGAAGTGGTCGATGCCCGCCTGCCGGGTGCCAGCCGCAACCCGATCATTCACGAAATGCGCGCCTTCCGGCAGCGCCCATGCCTCAAGCTCTTGAACAAGGCCGACATGGCCGACCCGGTGGCGACCAAGCGCTGGCTGGAGTATTTCAATGCCCAGCCAGGTACCACTGCCGTGGCCATTTCCTGCAAGAAGCAGGGCGAGGTCGCACGCGTGCCCTCGCTGTGCCAGGCACTGGCGCCACACCGCGACAGCGCGCTGAAGCCCTTGCGCCTGATGATCATGGGCATTCCCAACGTCGGCAAATCCACCCTGATGAATGCACTGGTGAGGAAGAAAGTCGCGGCCGTCGGTGACCAGCCGGCGGTGACCAAGAGCCAGCAGCGCATTGACGTCAACTCGCGGCTGACCCTGTACGACACTCCGGGCATGTTGTGGCCAAAGATCGACCACCCGGTCGACGGGCTGATGCTGGCGGCCAGCCACGCGGTGGGCATCAATGCCTATATCGATGAAGAGGTGGCGACCTGGCTGGCGGGTTTCCTGCTCGAAAAATACCCGGCCCTGCTGGTGGCGCGTTACGGCGTGTCGCTTGACGGGCTCGATGCACCGGGTGTGGTCGAGGCGGTGGCCAGAAAACGCGGCTGCCTGATCAAGGGGGGGGGCGGTGCCTACGATATCGAGAAGGCGTCGCTGATCCTGCTGACCGACTACCGTAATGGCACGCTTGGCCGCATCAGCCTGGAAACGCCGGCCAGCCGGGAGACCTTGCTGGCTGAGACAAATCCTGACACTGCCGGCGCCGAAGCCGGCGAGGCATCGGCGCCTTAATCTGCCGATCTTGTCTGCAGCCCGGCCAGCACGGGCGTGAGCAGTGCGTGGGCGGCAGCAAAATCGTAGGCGGTCAGCGCGGCCTTGAAGGCGGCGGCCTGTTGACCCAGATAGGCCTGCAATTCCTGGGCTGATTCATTCCACAGGCTGATCGCCACCACGTCGTCTTCGGCAAGCAAGGCCGCCAGCCGGTACAGGGTTTCCATATGTCTGGCATCGGGTGGCGCCAGTGGCAAGGGGTCTTCCTCGTTTGCCGGACTGCAGGTGGCAGATTCGCTTGCCGCATTGTCCGGCGGTGCATTGGCGATGACCATGAACGGGACTTCCAGCCAGAAGGTGCTGCCTTCTCCCAGCCGGCTGTCAACGCCGACACACCCTTCCATCATTTCGGCCAGCCGCCGGCTGATTGCCAGCCCGAGGCCGGTGCCGCCGTGTCGGCGCGTGGTCGAGGCATCGAGTTGCTCGAACGGCTCGAAAAGCCGGGGCAGCAGCTTGGCAGGAATGCCGGGGCCGCTGTCCTCCATTTCAAAGCGCAGTCGCAGGCCCTTGCGGCCGGACGTCAACGACCGGGCACGCAGGGTGATATGGCCGGCGTCGGTAAATTTGACGGCGTTGCTGGCAAAGTTGGCGAGAATCTGCCCCAGCCGCACTGGATCGCCACGTACCAGTGTCGGTAAATGATCCATGTCCAGTGAGAGTTGCAGTGATTTTGCCAGTGCCTTGTCGCGGATGCCGGCTACCACCTCCTGCAGCACCCGCATCGGGTCGAAATCGAGAAATTCCAGCGTGATGTGTTCCGACTCCAGCCGCGCCATGTCGAGCAGGTCGTTGATGATCGCCAGCAACTGTTCGGTTGCGGTGCTGACTTGTTGCAGCCGTGCCAGTTGCTGCGGCTCCTTGGTGTTTTGCTGCAAGGCCCAGGTGGCGCCGACTATGACATTCATCGGCGTGCGGATTTCATGGCTCATATTGGCAATGAAAGCGCTGCGGGCGCGGTTGGCGGCTTCAGCCGCTTCCAGTGCCTTGGCCAGTTCACCGGTGCGGACACTGACCATGTCTTCGAGGTGGTTGCGGTGCCCTTCCAGCTCGTGATTGCTTTCCATCAGCTGGCGGTTCTGCTCAGTCATCAGGCTGTAGACATCGATCAACGCCTGCGTCAGTGATTCGTGCGTCGGGTCGCGCCGGCTGCCTTCAGCGCTTTCAAATGCCTCGCTCGGGGACAGCCCGGAATCAATGGCCCGGATCTGCCGCGCCAGTGCCTGATCCTCGCCAAGGATGTGATAGATCAGCCAGTTGGCCAGAAAGGAGAGCAGTTTGCCGCCGGAAAGCTCATCACCGCTGCTATAGGCACTACGCATGCGCGCGACTTCGCCGGCAAATCGGGTGTGAGATTCCTGGTGGGTTTCGTGGTGACGCTTGTCGATGCCATATTTCAGCATCAGTCGGTCTTCGGTGTCGAAGTGGAAGACCGCGTAGTTCACCAGTTGATCGAGCAAGGCCTCGGCCTGCTGGAGGTTCCGCCGGTAGTCCATGGTCAGGACAGGCGCCGAACGGTTGATCAGGTCGATCAGCCAGCGATGCTGTTCGTCGATGATGTCGATGCCGGTAATGAAGTTGTCATTCCATATCATCAGCGCCATGTCAGCTTTTTTCCTCTTGCATCATTTCGTGTTGTGCCGCCTGCAGGGTTGCCAGCGCGGCTTGCAGGTCGTATTCGGCAATCTGCCGGTGCAATGTTTCCCAGCAGTCTCCCAATGCCGGTCTCAATACCGTGGCCATGCCTCGCAGACATTGCGCGGCTCGCGGGTCATCGTCGGAAAGAAGGGTGGCCAACTCATCAATGCCGGATCTGACAGCCTGCCAGTCGATTTGGGAAAGCGACTGGGTGGCTGGCGTCACCGGATCAAGATGCTGGCGTAAAGCATGGCTCAATGCCCCAGTGAGTTCGAGCAATTGTTGTTCGATGCGGTCGATCAGGGCGTCAAGTGCGTGCGGAGCGGTGCCCGCTGTTTTCAGCAGAGTTTCCAGTGAGCGCACATTCGTTTCCAGGGGCAGCAGGCCAAGGGTTGCCGCAACGCCCTTCAGGGAGTGGGCAATGCGCCGTGCCTCTTTATCCTTGCCGGCGGCGAGTTGCTGCCGGATCTGCTGCATGTCCTCGGTGTGCGTTTCGGCAAAGGTCGCCAGCAGGTTGCAGTACGCTTTTTCGTGGCCTTTCACGGCATGCAGGCCGCGTCGGGTATCGATCCCTGCGATCGACTGTAGTTGTTTCATGCAGGCAGGGGAAACTGTCCTGCTGTCGGCTGCGATGCTGAGTGTGGCGGGTTTTTCCCGGGACTGATTCGCTGCGGCCTTAGCCGGCAGCCAGCGCAGCAGCAAGGCATAGAGCTCATCCGGGTTCACCGGCTTCGCCAGGTGGTCGTTCATGCCCGAATCCAGGCAGCGCTGCCGGTCATCGGCAAAGGCGTTGGCGGTCATGGCCAGAATGGGAATAGCCGCACCCTCAGGCAACTGTCGGATGCTGCGGGTGGCATCGGTGCCGTCCATGACCGGCATCTGCATGTCCATCAGGATGGCTTCGTATCGGCCGGTGCTGAACATGCGCACGGCTTCCTCGCCATTGCAGGCCACATCGACCGTCAGTCCGACGGCTTCAAGGAGGCCGCGCGCGACCTCCTGGTTGATCAGGTTGTCCTCCGCCAGCAGGACCGCCATGCCCGCGGCCCGCTGAACCAGCAATTGCTCCGCATGGGCTTGCGTGCCCGAACTGGCAACGGCCACTGCATGCTTTCCCCGTTGCAGGGTGGCGGTGAACCAGAAGGTACTGCCGCGGCCGGGTGTGCTGTCTACTCCGACCTCACCATGCATCAGCAGGGCAAGGCGCTTGCAGATCGCCAGCCCGAGGCCGGTGCCGCCGAAATTGCGTGTGGTCGATGTGTCCGCCTGCTCGAAAGCCTTGAACAGCCGGGGTATTACAGCGGCATCAATGCCGACCCCGGAATCCTCGACTTCGAAACGTAGTAGCAGGCCTTCGCTGCTTTCACTGGCGACTGAAGCGCGCATGACGATCCCGCCGTGCTTGGTAAATTTGATGGCGTTACTGACGTAGTTCAGCAGTATCTGGCCCAGGCGCAACGCATCGCCACGCAGCACCGACGGAATGGCCGGGTCGATTTCACGGCTCAAAACCAGGTCCTTTTCGTTGAGGCGTTCACTGACCAGTGTGGAGACATTGTCAAAAATGGCGGCAGTTTCGAAATCGGCCTGTTCGAGGACTACCTTGTCGGCTTCGATCTTGGAGAGGTCAAGGATGTCGTTGATGATGGCGAGCAGGTGCTGTGCCGAGTCGGTGATCTTGCCCAGCCGCTCTTTCTGCTGAGCATCCTTGCTGTCGCGAAGGGCAAGGTAGGTGAGTCCGATGATGGCATTCATCGGTGTCCTGATTTCGTGGCTCATGTTGGCAAGAAAAACGCTTTTTGCACGATTGGCCGATTCGGCTTCGTCCTTGGCCAGCGCGAGCTCGGCGGTGCGCTGTTCCACCAGTTCGCTCAGGTGGTGGCGATGCCGGTCGAGTTCGGCGAGATTTCGGTTGCGTTCAGTGACATCGGTCACGAAGGCGATCAGGTGATCTACGCCAGCGAACTGCACCGTAGCTGCCGACAAATCAATATCGCGAATTTCTCCGCTGCGATGGATGAAATGGGTGGAATAACCGATGCTCGTTCCCGCTTCGTTACGCCGCTCCAGCCATTCCAGACGATCGGCTTCCGAAGCCCAGATGCCGACATCGACGGAGGTTTTTCCCTGTAATTCCTCCCGCTTCCAGCCAAAATGTTCTTCGTAGCTCCGGTTGACGTCTACATAAAGGCCGTCGCTCAGACGGGTAATCGAGGCAGCCACGGGGCTGGCACGAAAGACCATGGTGAAGCGGTCGTGCAGTTCGCGGTTGGCGGTTTCAGCTTCAAATAGCTGGCGATAGCGTTGTTTGCCATAAAACTGCCAGAGCATGCCGAAGAAACCGGTGGCAACGAGCATGAAGCCGAGCGTCAGGGTAATGATCAGCCGGGCGATGAACTGCCCGGTTGCCAGTGCTTCGGCTTGGTCGGTCTTGGCGACGATGAACCAGCCAGTCCCGGGCACCGGTTTCAGGGCGGCGATGACTGGTTCCTTGCGGTGATCCAGCCCTTCAAAAATGCCTTCCCGGCCAAGCACTGCCTGCACTGCGGGCAAGGTGGTTTCGGTCAATGGGCGACGCAGGCGCAAGGCCGAATTGCTGACGTGGCGGAGTTCGTTGAGAAAGAGGACGTCATTGCCTTCACGGCGGACGAGCAGGGTTTCCGAACTTTTGCTGGGCGTTGGCCAGGATTGCAGCAAGGGGTAGATGAACGTGTCCGGATCCGCCTGTAGCAATACGGCGCCGATGGCCGGCCCCTCCGGCTTGTCCGGATCGAGCAGTGGGGCAATGACATCCAGTTGCGGGGAGGTTTCGTCTGCGTACTGGTGCAGATCGCCATGGAATGGCTGGCGGTTGGTGATGGCCAGATACACCAGTTCGGTGATGTCCGGTGAGAGTGCTTCCTGCGTACGATTCAGGCGGAAGCGGATGCGCCCTTCGATGTCGAGCAGGAGAATGTTGTCGTAATGGTAGTGCTCGGCCAGGTTTTCAAAATAATTGCGCAGATATTTGCCGGCCTGTGGGGTGGGCTGCTGCAGCCACTGCCTGGCGGCCAGTGCAAAAATGCTGTTGCCGGCCAGTACGCTGGCGTGTGACAGGCGCTCGTTTCGCCATTGCAGTATCTGGCTGGTCTTGCTGTCGGCAATCGAGAGCAGGCGGGCGTCAAGTTCCTTGCGGAACTGCTGTTCCTGAGTGCGATAGATCAGGATGCCGGCCGCCAGAATGGATGCCAGTACCAGTACGTAAATGGCCAGCAGGCGCCGTTGTATCCGGGTACGTTCGATGGTGCCTGAATCGTTGCTATCAGGCATCGGGCAAGGTCTCTTCCGGTAGTGCGGATCGAGCGTTACGCAGCGTCGTCAGCGCCGATTCGAAATCAAAGCGGGAAAGCTGTCGGGAAAGCTGCTCGTAATCCTCTCCCAGCGCGGGCTGCAGCACTGCCTGCGCATCGCGCAGGCAATTGCTGGCGCGGGCATCGTCAGACAGCATCAGGGCTTCAAGCTCCTGCAGCAGCTTGGGAACCCTTGCCCAGTCGATTGGGTCAGCCGTGGCATCCCTAAGATCCTCTCCACCCGCTTCCCGCATGGCGCTACACAGCGTGCGGTTGAGGTAGTCCACGCGGTCGATCTGTTCTGCCAGCACCATCAGGTTGGCTTCCGTACGCAGCATCAACTCCAACTCGGTGGCGGCTGCCTGAACGGCGATGGCGCCTACCGTGCCGGCCGCCCCCTTCAAGGAGTGTGCTGTTCGTCGTGCGCCACCGTTGTCGCCATCCTGCAATTGCTGGCGCAGGATTTTCATGTCCTCATGATGCGATTCGGCATAGAGCTTGACCAGCCGCCGATAGCTGCCGGCCCGGTTGCGCACCGAGTGCAGGCCGAGGGTGGTATCAAGTCCGTTGATGCCTTGTAACCGCGCAATGAGCGCCTCGTCGTCGGCGCTGGCAGATTCAGCCTGGCTTTCATGCGTGGGCAGAAGTTCCGTGTCGCGCTTGGGCAGCCAGCGCAACAGGGAGGAAAAGAGTATGTCCGGGTTCACCGGTTTGGCAACGTGATCATTCATGCCCGCTTCAATGCAGCGGCGGCGGTCCTCACCGAAAGCGTTGGCGGTCATGGCCAGTATGGGCATGGTTCCGCTGGGCAGGGCACGGATCAGGCGCGTGGCTTCGAGGCCGTCCATCACCGGCATCTGCATGTCCATCAGGATCAGGTCAAAGGTGGTTTCCTGCGCCTTGATCAGTGCCTCTGCGCCATTTTCGGCCAGGTCGGTGGTCAGGCCGACACCGCGCAGCAGATCCAGCGTGACTTCCTGGTTGATCGGGTTGTCTTCGACGACCAGAATGCGGGCGCCGGCATGATAGCGGGCGAGCAGGCTTTCGGCATGGGCGCGGCTGCCGGTGAAGCTTTCAACATGAGCAACCGAGCGGGCCTCGCTTCGTTGCAGCCGGGCAGTGAACCAGAACGTGCTGCCCTTGCCGGGCTCACTTTCCAGGCCGACTTCGCCCCCCATCAGTATCGCCAGATGCCGGCTGATGGCCAGCCCAAGTCCGGTCCCGCCAAAGCGTCGGGTAGTCGACACATCGGCCTGTTCGAAGGCACTGAACAGGCGTTTTCTGACCGGTTCCGCAATACCGATACCGGTGTCTTCCACTTCAAAGCGGACGAACAGGCTGTTATCTGATGACTCAAGCAGTTCGGCACGCAGGGTGATCTGGCCTTTCTCGGTAAATTTGACAGCATTGCCGACAAAGTTGATCAGTATCTGTCCGAGGCGCAACGGGTCGCCACGAAGGATTTTCTGCAGTTCCGGAGCGATTTCACGGTTGAGACGCAAACCCTTGGCATTGACCTGTTCGGCAACCAGCGTGGCAACGTTGTCGAAAACACGCGACAACTCGAAATCAGTGGCTTCCAGTTCGAGCCGGCCGGCTTCGATTTTCGAAATATCAAGGATGTCGTTGATGACGGCGAGCAGGTGTTGCGCCGAATTGCTGACCTTGCCCAGGCGTTCGCGCTGGGAATCGGAAGAGGCTTCCTTGAAAGCCAGATGGGTGAGGCCGATGATCGCATTCATCGGTGTGCGGATTTCATGGCTCATGTTGGCCAGAAAGACTGATTTGGCCTTGCTGGCTTCTTCCGCCGCCCGCTTGGCGCTGGCCAGCTCGGCTTCGGCGCGCCGGCGCATGACAATGCGCCACAGGTCGTTGCCGATCAGCTGCAGTTCGCGCACATCACTCTCGTCGTAATCGGTCGGTTTGTTGCCGACGTCGATCAGCATGCGGATTTTTTCGCCTTCCATGACCGGCACGGACATGTGCCGGATCAAGGGGGCGTGCCCCAGGGCCGTGGTGGTGATCCCGTTATCGATGACCGATTGTCTGATGCTTGCCGGATCGGCCGGGATATCGCCGGGAATGTCGTTGGAGCAGAGGCTGAGGTGAACGGTTTCCTGATCTTCGCCGATCAGGTGCAGGTTGCCGATCATGCTGCCGGTCAGCCGGATGGCTTCATCAAGGCCCAGCTGCAACAGCGTCCGCTCATCCAGCAGATTGCTGCGCTGGCTCATCTCGAACATGGCATTGAGGCGGGCATCCGATACCTGCAGGCGGCGGTTGGCATCTTCCAGCGCAATGGTGCGTTCGGCGACCAGTTCCTGCAGGTGGTAGCGATGCTGGTCGAGCTCTCTGGCTGTGCGTTTCTTTTCGGTGATGTCTTCCTGCACGGCGAGGTAGTGGGTGATGCTGCCATCGTCCTGGCGCACGGGAGAAATATGCACGAAGACAATCAGCTCTTCGCCGTTTTTCTTCCGGTTGATGAACTCACCGCGCCAGCTCTTGCCTTCACTCAAGGCCTGCCACATGGCGTTGTAAGTTTTTTCCGGGGTTTTTCCTGAGCCAAGGAAAGCTGCTTGGCGACCGATGACTTCCTCGCGGCGATAGCCGGAGGAGGCGACAAAGGCCTCGTTGACATACTCGATCACTGCTTCCTGGTCGGTGATGACAATGCTGTTCAGGCTCTGCTCGACGGCCAGTTGCAGTTTGCTCAGCTCGGTGATCGTGGCGCGGAATTCGGTAATGTCGGTATGCGTGCCGATCATGCGCAACGGACGTTCGCCGGCATCGCGCTCGACCACCATGCCCTGGTCGAGAATCCATTTCCAGTGGCCATCCTTGCAGCGCATGCGGTGTTCGCTGCGATAGGTGCCGGTTTTGCCTTCCAGGTGCTCGTTCAGCAGTGTTGAGAAGCTGGATACGTCATCGGGGTGAATCCGCGTTTTCAGTTCATCGATGTGATTGCTGATTTCGCTCATGCCGAAACCGAGCATTTCCTTCCAGCAGGCCGAATAGAAGACGGTGTTGCTGCGCAGGTTCCAGTCCCAGACACCGTGGCCGGCCGAGTCCAGGGCGAGGATCCAGCGTTGCTCGCTGATGCGCAGTGCATTTTCATCCCGCTTGCGGCGGATGGCGATGGCTGCTGTCTGGACAAGTATTTCCATCAGCGACGATAGATCGCCGGGCATCGGCCCGGCCTGATGGCTATAGGTGGCAAAGGTGCCGAGCACGGTGCCATCGGCATCGAGAATGGGCACGGACCAGCAGGCGGCAAGATTGAATCGGGCAGCCAGCTGCGCATACGGTGCCCACAAGGGGTCATGGGCAATGTCGTCCACATAGACTGCGCTGCGGCGGAACGCGGCCGTGCCACAGGAGCCGACACCCTCGCCAATTTCAATGCCGTCGATCGCCATTGTGTAATGATCGGGCAGGCTGGGGGCTGCACCGTGGCGCAAGTGGACGCCATCGGGATCCATCAGCAGGACCGAGGCCTTGATGCCGCTGTGCTGTGATTCCAGCAGGCGGGTCAGGCTGTCCAGTGTCATGTCGAGCAGGGTATTGCGGGCGATGCCTTCCAGGATGCGGTTGTGCGCGAGAATCAGTTGCCGGTTGTGGTGTTCTCTCGATATGTCCGTCACCACCGAGGCAATCAGTGCCTTGCCACCGGTGGTAATGACGCGGGAGCTGACGTGGGCGATCTGAAGGCTGCCATCCTTGCGCCGGTGGCGGTTTTCGAACGTGGCACTGCCGATTTCCAGCAGTCCGGTAACGCGTTGGCGTACCTCGCTCTCGTCCCAGTCCGCTTGCAGGTCAAGCAGCGAGATCTCGGCAAACTCCTCGTGGGTGTAGCCGAGGCTGCTGCATCCGGCGTCGTTATATTCGACAAAGTGCAAGGTTTCCGGGTCGATCAGGAAGATGCCGTCACCGGCCTGTGAAACGATGGCCCGGAAAATCTCCTCGCGGGCAGCCAGGGCTGCCAGGGCCTGCTGTCGCTCGGTGATATTCACGATATACACCAGCAGGTGGGGCTCGTTGTCGAGTTCGATGACGGCCGCCGACAGGCTGATGTTGAAGCGTTTTCCTGTGCGCGAGATGCCGATGCTGTCAAAGTCGGCAATCCTGCCCTTTTCCCTGATCAGGGCCACCATGCGTGCGCGGTCTTCCGGGCTGCCCCAGAGGCCGACCTGCAGCGTTGTTTTGCCGATCAGTTCGTCGCGTGTCCACTCATATTCGCTGGCCAGGTGTTCGTTGACCTCGATGAGCAGGCCGTCACGCATGCGCGTGATGCAGGCGGAGACCGGTGCGGAGTTGAAGGCGGTGCTGAAACGTTGCTTCAGCTTTTCCAGCGCCAGCAAGGTGTTCTTGGATTCTGTCAGATCCAGCAGGCAGGAGAGGAGATAGTTTTCATCCCCTACGGGGATCAGCCTGGCGTTGATGCTGACAAAATGAGGGTAGCCTTGGCGGTCGAGCAGAACGGTTTCGTAATCGCGAACCTGACCGGAGGATTTCACTGCCTGGCTGAAATCTTCCCGGCTTTTTTCGTCCGGCCAGAAACCGAGGTCGAGCGAACTGCGTCCCTTGAGTTCGGCACTTGTCCAGCCGAACATTGCTGCATAGGCTTCGTTGACTTCGATGTAAGTACCATCGTTGATCCGGCTGATCGAGATGGCCGCCGGGCTGGCATTGAAGGCGGCCGCGGTGCGTTCCTGCTGCTCGTGCTGTACCGTGATATCGCGCCCGATGCCGAGCACACCGATCAGTTCCCCCCGGCTGCCGTAGATGGGGGTTTTGGTCACCAGGGTCAGTTCGCGATGTCCGTCGTCGGGAAAGGTCAGCCACTCTTCATTGTGGCGGGGTACGCCGGCTTTTGCCGCGGCCAGGTCGTTGGCCCGGAGGAAGTCGGCGATGGCCGCCGGCAGCAGATCATGATCCGTCCTGCCGATGACAGCCTCGGGTGGCCGGCCGAACAGCCGCGCCGCGCGGGTGTTGCATTCGATGTAGCGCCCCGCCGGGTCTTTCATCCAGACCATGTCAGGGATTGACTGGAACAGGGTGTGCTGGTGCTGGAAACTATCCTTGACGGCCTGCTGTTCGACGTGAAGGCGGGAGAGCAGCGGGTAGAGGAGCAGGGCGAGCAAGCCGCCGGTAATGGCAATGAACAGGCCACCCTTGAGGGATTGCAAGGTTTGCTGAGTCTTCAGGTCGGGGGCCAGTGCGTTGACCACACTATCGGAAAGCAGGATCCAGAGAATGCCGAACACAAGATAAGGCACAACGATCCTGGCGACATTGCGCCAGATGCCGCCAGAGTTGAATACAGTGGGGTCGGGTTTCATCGTCGTCAGAGCATCTCTTCGTCGCTGTAGCGCTGGGCGATATCGGTGAAACTGCTGAATTTGAGCACAAAGGCGTCAACGACATCCGGATCGAAATGGGTGCCACGCCCTTCCTCGATGATCTGTCGTGCCTTGTCGATGGGCATGGGTGGCTTGTAAACACGGCGGCAGATCAGTGCGTCGAACACATCGGCCAGCGCCATCAGTCGCGCGGAAATCGGGATGGCATCGCCTGCCAGGCCTTTCGGGTAGCCGCTGCCATCCCATTTCTCATGGTGGTAGTAGGCGATTTCCTTGGCAATGGCCAGAAACTCGACGCTTTCCTCGGCATCCTGTTCCGCCTGTTCAATCGCATCATGCCCGAGCCGTGAATGCGTCTGCATGATCGCCCACTCTTCCGCTGTCAGCTTGCCCGGCTTGAGCAACACATGGTCGGGAAGGCCGACCTTGCCGATGTCATGCAGCGGCGCGGAGCGAACGAGCAGTTGAACGGTGTGCGGTTCAAGGTAGGCGGAAAAACGCGGGTTGTCGATCAGTGCATCCGCCAGTGTCTGTACGTAGGCCTGCGTTCTGCGCAGGTGGTTGCCGGTTTCCGGGTCACGGGTTTCGGCCAGCCGGGCGAGTGCACGGATGCTGACTTCCTGAATGATCTGGTTTTGTCGCATGCGGCGTGCCACTTCGTCTTCCAGGTACTGGTTTTCGTTTTTCAGATGCGCCTTGGCACGGCGAAGTTCAAGGTGGGTGCGAACGCGCGCACGGACAATGGCTGGGCGCAGTGGCTTGGTGATGTAGTCAACTGCGCCGAGGTCGAGGCCGCGTTCCTCATCTTCGGTGCCATCCATCGCCGTCACGAAAATGACCGGGATTTCCTGCGTGCGTGGATCGGCCTTGAGCTGCGAGATGACTTCGTGACCATCCATCTCCGGCATCATCACGTCAAGCAGGATCAGATCGGGTTGCGGTTCCCCCTGGGCAATCTGCAATGCGCGCCGCCCCGAATTGGCAGCCCTGACGCGCCAGGTCGGATGCAGGACTTCACTCAGCACCGTCAGGTTTTCCGGCGTGTCATCGACGATGAGGATCGTTGTCTGAATGGCTTCTTGCAAGGCGGTCATGGGTTATCCGGACGCTCGATGTTGAGTGCTTGGCAAGTTTTCAATTATGCGCCGCTGGCTGCGCCATGTATGCCGCATAAATTGATCCTGATCAAAAAAACTACACGCGAAGCAAGGCCATTTTCAGCGGCGGTGATTGATCCGGGCTCGGGAAATCCGCCTCCGGCTGAATCCATTCGATCTCGCGGATCGGGCGCCCGGCCTTGGCGGCACTGCGCTCCAATTGGCCGGCCCAGGATTCGCGTTCTACCTGTGCCACGTTGTTGCAGCAGATCAGTGTGCCGCCTTCGGCGGTGCACAACAGCGCTGGCTTGAATACCGAGGGGTAATCGTTGATCAGGTCGACGACGCCGAACAGGCTCTTGGCATAACGTGGCGGGTCGAGGAATACAAGATCGAACTGTCTGGTTTCGAGTTTCGGGAAAGCGGGCAGGCGTTTCCCTCGCACCATTGCCGGCTGGCCGATGCCGGAAAGCTGGCGCATGGCGGCAAAGGCATCACTCTTGATGAATTTCGGCCGCAGGTTCAGGTTGTTCAGCCGTGCATTCTGCTTGCCAACCGCCAGGCTGCTCTCGGCGAAGTCGATGTTCAGCACCTCCTTCGCGCCGGCCGCGGCTGCGGCCGTGCCCACGCCACAGGTATAGGCAAACAGGTTGAGCACCGATTTGCCGGCGGCCTCGGCCATGACCCGGCGCCGGCCGGCACGCAGGTCAAGAAACAGCCACGGATCCTGGCCGCCGTGACGGGCCTGAATGGCATAGCTGACGCCCATTTCATGAGCGATGTGTGGCTGGGTGGCTGCTTCAAGCTGCTCGGCTGGCAGGTCGTTGCTGATACGTGAGTTGCCCTGGCTGCGGTCGTTGTAGATTGCGATCAGCCCCGGGAAGTGGCCTTCGTAGAACGCGACAATGGCCTCCTGTGCAGGCATGTCGAGCGACTGGTGGAAAGTCTGGATCAGCAGCAGTTCGCCATAACGATCCACCGTCAGCCCCGGTACCCCCTCAACCGTGCCGTGAAACAGGCGATAGGCATCGGTTTGCTCTGCGTGCAGATCGGCCAGCAGGGGGGCGCGTGCGGCAAAGGCGCTGGCAAGCAGGGCGGGAAGGGTGGCACAGGCTGCTGTGGTCATGAGGTTCCATTATCGTAGGTGAGCATCTGCCAGAGAATCCAGTGGCCACAGGCCGAGCGAACCCGGCGTTCGCTGCCGTCCCAAGGGCCGCCAACACAGCGGCCGGTATCGCTTTCACTGGCAAGGTCAACGCTGTCGGGCGGTGTGCCCGGTGTGCGTGGCCCGGACCAGCGGTCACAGGTGGCGCAGCGTTTCATGGCTGCAGCTTGATTGGGCATCTGGGCAGTCGGAGATACAAAGACAGTGCCCAGTGTAACGAAAGCAGCGATAATTCGCGCTCTTCACAGGGCAACTCTTTTCATGGCACTCAAATCCACCATTTGCAAGGCAGATCTGCAGATCTCCGATCTCGATCGCCACTACTACCAGGCACACAACCTGACACTGGCGCGGCACCCATCGGAAACCGATGAACGGATGATGGTGCGCCTGTTCGCCTTTGCCCTCTACGCCAATGAGGCACTGGCATTTGGCAAGGGCTTGTCGGCGGAGGACGAACCGGATCTGGTGGAGCTCGACCCCACCGGCGCCATCCAGCGCTGGATCGATGTCGGCCTGCCTGATGAACGCAATGTGCGTCGCGCCTGCCATCGCACGCGCGAGATGGTGCTGATCACCTACGGTGGCCGGGTGGCCGACATGTGGTGGGCGCAGAACGAGTCGAAATTCAACACCCTGAACAATCTGACCGTGCTCAATCTCTCGGCGGAAGAGGGGGTGGTGCTGGCCTCACTGGCCGGCAAGAGCATGCGCCTGCAATGCACGATCCAGGACGGCACGATCTGGCTGGCCGATGGTGAAGGCAATTACGAATTTGCGCCCCGTGTGCTGCGGCAGGCCGCGCAACGCTGACTACTGCCCGAAGTAGCGCCCCGGTTTGTGGTTGATGGTCAGCACCAGATTGAGCATGAAGGCACCGAGGATCGATAGCGCAACTTTTTCGATGTCGACAATGAACAGTGCGCCGAGCACGATGAAGCCATCGGCCACCATCTGGATGTTGCCGGCACGCCAGCCTTTCGTTTTTTGCAGGTAGATGGCCATCACCCCCAGTCCGCCCAGGCTGGCCTGATGGCGGATGAGCATGAGCAGGCCGGCGCCGGCGAGCAGGCCGCCGATGACGGCGGCAAACAACGGGTGGATGCGCTCGATGCTGATCCATTGCGGTAACAGTTCGCTGTAGAGCGAGAGCAGGCCGACGGCGCAGAAGGTCTTGAGCGTGAATGCCTTGCCGAGCGCCTTCAGACCGAAGATGTAGAAGGGAATGTTGATCAGGAAGTAGAGTACGCCAAAGGGAATGCCGCTGGCGTAGTAGGCAAGGAAGGTGAGCCCGGCGGTGCCGCCGGTGAGCAGGCCGGCCTGGCGCAGGAAGAGGATGGCCAGCGCAAAGAGCAGGGTGCCGGTGAGCAGGGCCTGGGCATCTTCAAGGACATGGTGGCGAGGTGTTGTCATCGGATCAGGAGCAAACAAGTGGAATCACGAATTACCGAACTGGAAATCAAGCTGGCCTATGCCGAGGATCTGCTGGAAACGCTTAACCTTACCGTGTTTCGCCAGCAGGAGCAGATCGAAGTGCTGCAACGGCAATTGAGCGACCTGCAGAAGCAGATGCAGTCGATTCCCGGCCGCAGCGCCGGCTCGGCACTGGATGAACTGCCGCCGCATTACTGAAGGTCAAGAATCTGCCCCTGGCCGCTGGCGATGGAAGACCAGCGGTGCACTGACGGTGGTCGGGGGCGGTGACTGCAGGATGTGCTTCTTCATCTTGCCGACCACGTGCATCTCGCACGGGCGGCAGTCGAAACGCAGGGTGTAGGTTTCGCCACCGGACACCAGGGTCATCGGTTCGGCACGGATCTGGCCCTGTACGCCGGTAACGCCCTTGGCCTGCTTGGGGCACAGGTTGAATGAAAAGCGCAGGCAGTGCTTGGTCACCATCAGCGGCACTTCGCCGTCTTCCTTGTGCGCCTCGAAGGCCGCATCCATCAGCTTGACGCCATGTTTCGCATAGAAACGGCGGGCAGCATCGTTGTAGATGTTGGCCAGGTAGGAGAGCGATTCTTCCGGGTAGATGGCTGGTGGCTCTGCGGCCGGTTGGCGCGCTGGCCGCTGGTAGGCGGTGCTGCGGGCCGCTTCCAGTGCGCTGACTGCGTCGCGGCGCAGCGCGTTGACCGTGGAGGCCGGCAGGAACCACGGTGCTGACAGGGCGAGCGTGATCTTGCGGGCGCTGAAGATCGTGGTGCCCAGCTTGCCGAGGTTCTCGCGCAGCGCAGCCTCCACCCGTTCGGGCTGGGTGGCGGGCGACTTTTCCATCGGCAGTACGACCTCGGCGCTGATACCGTCTTCATCGGTCAGGCGCAGGGAAAAACCTGCCGCAGTTTCGGCCAGCAACAGCTCGACATCGATGCGCCGTTCAGCGGATTTTTTCGTCAGCGCCTGTTCCCAGGCATGGTCGCCGTTGCGGTTGATGGCGGTGCCCGGTTTCAGCCCGGGCAGGTCGGCAAGCGGCGTATTCGGCGTGCAGCGCCAGACATCGCCACGCTGTTCCGCAATATTGATCGGCAGACCGATCACCTCGCGCTTGTGCATGTAGTTGAGGCCGTCGCCATTGGACAGCGGCGCATTGGCTTCCATCTCGAACCAGCCCTGGCCCAGGCGGGTCACCGTGCCGATGGGCAGGCCAACGAATTTGGGTGAATCGAAGGCGCCGATGTCGGTCTTGCGCTCGTTCACAAAGTAATCGGTGGTGCCACGGTGGAAGGTCTTGTCCGGGTTCGGCGTAAAGAGCAGGGTGGTACGCCCCGACGACGCAGCGCGGTACTGCGGATTGCCTTCCATGAACTGGTCGAGCTGGCGGCGGTAGTGGCCGGTGATGTTCTTCACATAGCCCAGATCCTTGTAGCGGCCCTCGATCTTGAAGCTGCGGATACCGGCGTCGATCAGCGCTGCCAGGTTGCTGGTCTGGTTGTTGTCCTTCATCGACAGCAGGTGTTTCTCGAAGGCCACCACCCGGCCCTGATCGTCGGAGAGCGTATAGGGCAGGCGGCAATCCTGCGAGCAGTCGCCGCGGTTGGCGCTGCGGTCGGTATGGGCGTGGCTGATGTAGCACTGGCCGGAGAAGGCGACGCACAGCGCGCCGTGGATGAAGAATTCGAGCGTGGCATTGGTTTCCGCATGAATCTGACGGATCTGGGCGAGGCTCAGTTCGCGTGCCAGCACCATCTGCGAAAAGCCGACTTCGCCGAGGAATTTTGCCTTCTCCACGGTGCGGATATCGCACTGGGTCGAAGCGTGCAGTTCGATCGGCGGCAGGTCGATTTCGAGCAGCCCCATGTCCTGAATGATCAGCGCGTCGGCGCCCGCCTCGTAGACCTGCCAGGCGACGCGGTGGGCTTCCTCCAGTTCGTTGTCGTGCAGGATGGTGTTCAGTGCCACCAGCACGCGGGCGTTGTAGCGGTGAGCGTGCTCGGCCAGCCGGGCGATCTCGCCGATTTCGTTGCCGGCATTGGCACGGGCACCGAAGGCAGGGCCACCGATATAGACGGCATCAGCCCCGTGGTTGATGGCCTCGATCCCGAACTCGCCGGTCTTGGCGGGGGCGAGCAGTTCAAGGCGTTCGGGGCTGGCGGGTGTCGGCCGGGTGTCTGGCATGAGGAGGCAGGGAGGTGAGGCGGGTTGCCATTTTACCCGGGTTCAAGCCCGATGTTTGGCTGCCGCCGTGCTGCGCGGCAGGATGGCTTCGATCAGGTCGGTGATCAGCTCGGCCGTAATGCCGCCACGATCACGATCCGGGTTGTATTCGACGATCTCCAGCCCGAGAAGGCCGGGGAGCGCAGCCGCCCGGCGCAGGCCGGCCAGCACTTCACGCTCGTTCAGGCCGTCCGGCTCCGGGCTGCCAACGCCGGGGGCGAGGCGTGGATCGAAGGCGTCGAGGTCGAGTGTCAGGCCAAAGCCGTGGGGTGCGGAAGCAACGATGGCCAGTGCTTCGGCAAAACAGGCCTGGAAGCCCCGTTGTGCAATCTCTTCAGCGCCGATCACGCGCACACCGAGCCGTTCGAGAAATTCGGCTTCCTCGCTTTCGTAGCTGCGCGGGCCGAGGACGACGGTGTGTTCCGTCAGCAATTGATGGCCGGGCAGGCCGAATTGCAGCAGGCGCTTGTCGCCACGGCCGAACAGACAGGCCAGCGGCATGCCGTGGATGGCACCGGAATGGCTGGTCTCCGGCGTATGGCTGTCGAGGTGGGCGTCGAGCCAGAGCAACCCGATCGGCGCCCCCTGCACACGGGCCACACCACTCCAGGTAGCGATGGCGACCGAGTGGTCGCCGCCAATGACCAACGGGAACTCGCCCGCCTGCAGGGTGCCGGCAACGGCGTCGGCCAGCCTTTGGCACAGGTTGGCAATCCGTTCGACCGGCGTCAGGCCGGGGCGATCCGGCGCATAGAGGGTTGCGCCCCAGTCGATTGCCGGATGGTGTTCAAGCTCATGCCAGGCTTGCGAGCGATGGAAGGCTGTCGGGCCATGTTCGCAATGGCGATCCTGCGCGCCGACACCGCTGGCGGCGCCAATGATGCGTACGCGGCGGGGCTGGGCGCTGTGGGTGCTGGCAGATGTCGGCATGTTTGGTGTGGTGGTGAACCTTGTCTTGTCCGGTCCGGCAAAGGGTAGTGCATCAGTCACGCTTTGTCAGCCGGCGAGGTGCCGGAAACATGCGCTTACAAGTCGCGACAAACCGGTACCGAGAAGCTGTCGGCAGTCGTGTCGCCGGCGGCGTTATCCGGTGCATGGCAAGGCAAACATGGAATTTCCCTGTTTGCCCACCGTGCCACCGTATCTGAAGGAGCCGATGGATGAAAAACAGGACATCGCTGACCGCCAGCCTGATGGCTGCAACGGTTTTTCTGGGTGGCTGCGCAGTCACGCCAGCAGCCGGGCCACGTTACTACGAGCCGGTACGGGTGGCGCCGCCACCGCCCAATATCGAACACGTCGGCATGCCCCCCGTCGTTGGCCATGTCTGGATCTCAGGCTACTGGAACTGGGGCGGCGCCCGTTACGTGTGGGTGCCGGGGCATTGGGAGGCGCCGCGTCATGGGCATTACTGGGTGCCGCATCGCTGGGAGCGGGATGGCGATCACTGGCGGCAGCATGGTGGGCATTGGGCAAAGGGACATCAGCAACACCAGGAAGCGCGCCCTGTTCGTCAATTCGAACCTCGTGTTCCTCCGCACGTGGTGCACCAGCGGGAAACAGCGCCAGAAGTGTCACGTTCACAGCGACACAAGGAATTTCGTGACGAACGTGAGGATCGTCAGGTGCGTGATGCATCACCACCGGAATCGCGCAGGCCCGGCCAAGCGCATGACAACCCGCACAGGTATCCGGAGCGTCGCCATGAATCGGCATCGGCTCCGGTATTCGAGCAGAAACGTGCCGCAGGCGTACAGGAAAGGCAGGAATCTTCGGGGCGGCGTGAGCGTGATGGGCGTTCGCAGAATGAAGAAAGAAAGGGCAGGGAAACCAATAGCGAGCGCATAAACGAACGCAGCAACAAGCGAGGTGTAGCGCTGGTCAGCGAATAGTTGAGCCATTCAGCCGCAGGGGGGCGCGTCTGCAATGGCCGCCGGTTTTCCGGCGGGGTATGCGAAAATCCCGGCTTACCTCTTTGCATGCACCGGATGATTTCGATGACGACAAACCCTCAGGACGATAAAAAAGATGCTGCACTGAAGGCTCAGCGTTTCAAGATGCTGGAGGACATTGCCCGCGAACTCTCGGGTGATGACATCAGCTTTCCCACCTGCTTCGATGCAGCATTGCAGATTCGCAATGCCTTGCGCAAACCGGAAGTCTCCCTGCGACAGATCGCCCAGAGCGTGAATATGGAGCCGCTGGTGGCGACCAAGTTGCTGCGCGTGGCCAATTCCGTCAGCCATAACCCCGGTGGGCAGAAGATGGTTGATGTGGAGGCTGCCGTTGGCCGGGTCGGCGTTGAAACCGCGCGCTCGGTGGCTTTTGCCGTGGCCATGGATCAGCTCCTGCGTTCCAAGGACATGGTGATCTTTGGCGATTTTTCACGCGCCTTGTGGCAGCACACGATCAGAACGGCCGCGGCGGCACGGGTCATCGCCAAGCATTTCACCAGGCTCAACCGCGATGAAGCCATGATTGCCGGGCTGGTTCATGACCTTGGCGCGTTCTACATGCTTTACCGTGCGGCACAGTATGAAGAGCTGCGCATCCGTCCGGACACCGTGCGTTACCTGATTGCCCAGTGGCACGAAAGCATTGGTGAAACGCTGATGAATGCACTGGGCTTGCCGGAGCATATCGTCGACAGCACACACGATCATGACCAAGCGCGCGAGGAGCCGGTTTTGGCACCGCATACGCTCAGTGATGTGGTGTATGTGGCCAATCTGCTGGCAGGCGGAGTCGGCGAGTGGGCCAATATTGCTGACGATGCCGAGCCCAAGGCTGAATTACAGCACCCTGCGTATCAGGCGTTGGCCGAGGAGATAGAGGCTGAATTCCAGGAGCTGCTCGGCGCCTTGTCCTGATTTTCCTGCTGGCTACTCAATCAATCAGCTGTTCTGCTGGCTGCCGGTTTTTCCCCGTGCAGCCAGCCACACCAGCAGCAATACCGGTACGCCCAAGAGTGCGGTGCTGACAAAAAAGTTGCCGTAGCCAAAGTTGTCCACATACTGACCCGAGAAACCGGCAATGGTTTTGGGTAGCAACAGCATCATCGAGCTGAACAAGGCGTACTGTGTCGCGGAATAGCTGATGTTGGTCAGGCTGGAGAGGTAGGCGATGAAAGCGGCGGAAGCGATGCCGCTGGAGAGGTTGTCGGCAGAGACAACGAAGATCAGTGCCGTGACGTCGTGCCCATGCCCGGCCAGCCAGGCAAAGAGCAGGTTGGTGGCCGCGCTCAGGATGGCGCCCAGCATCAGGATGCGCATGACACCGAAGCGCATCGACAGCACGCCGCCGATGAAGGCGCCGACAAGGGTCATGATGACGCCGTAGATCTTGGTTACGGCGGCTACTTCGTCCTTGCTGAACCCCATGTCCACGTAGAACGGATTGGCCATGATGCCCATCACCACGTCGCTGATGCGGTAGATGGCGATCAGGCCGAGGATCAGTGCCGCCTGCCATTTGTAGCGGCGCAGGAAATCGGCAAAGGGCTCGATCAGCGCACCACGCAGCCACTCAGCCGCATTGCGCGCCTGCGGCAACTCGCGGCGTGCGGGTTCGGGCGAGCAGAGTACCGTGACAATGCCGACCAGCATCGAGGCGGCCATGGCCAGATAGGCTACCTGCCAGGCGCCCTGTTGATAGGTAGCGGCAGCATCGGCCACCGGGGTGATTTCGGCGCGGGCGGCCAGCCACAGCGCGCCGGCCCCGGACCAGATCATCGCCAGCCGGTAACCTGTCTGGTAGGTGGCGGCCAGCGCGGCCTGCCGGTCAGTATCGGCTGATTCGATGCGGAAGGCATCGAGTGCAATATCCTGCGTGGCCGAAGCAAAGGCGGTGGCCAGCGCAAACCAGACGATGGGCATCAGCGCCACGCGCGGATCGGTCAACGCCATGCCGGTCAGCGAGAGGACGATGGTCAGTTGCGACACCAATAACCAGCTGCGCCGGCGACCAAGTGCGCGGGTGAGAAAGGGAATGGGCAGGCGATCGACCAGTGGCGCCCATACCCACTTGAAACCATAGGCCAGCCCGACCCAACTCAAATAGCCAATGGTGGTTCGGTCAATGCCCGCTTCGCGTAGCCAGAAGCTGAGCGTACCGAAAACCAGCAGCAGCGGCAGCCCGGCCGAGAACCCGAGTGCCAGCATGCGCAGGCACGCGGGTTCGAGATAGACGCGCCATGCCTCCCGCCAGTTGTGTCGGCTCATTGCACGTTCTTTCGGATAGGGTGCCTCACTTGCTGTCAGCCGGCTGCTGGATCTACAGGTGCCACCATCCGGACGGGGAGCGGAACACTGGCGTCAAGATGTACATCGCGCTGCGGGAAGGGTATTTCGATGCCATGCTCGGCAAAGCTGGTGTCGATCATGAAGCGCAGGTCGCTGAGTACGACAAATGCGCTGCGACGGTTCAGGCCGATTTCCAGCCAGACGTACAGGGTAAAGGCCAGGGCATTGTCACCAAAATCCATGAACAGTACTTCCGGCGGCGGATCCTTCAGCACCAGATTGTGTCGATGTGCGACTTCCAGCAACAGATCGGACACTTTCCGTGCCGGCGAACCGTAACTGACACCAATATTCAGGGCAAAGCGCACCTTCTGGTTGGTGAGTGTCCAGTTGGTGACATTCTGCTCAAGAAATGTGCTGTTGGGGATCAGTGTTTCGATCCCGTTGGCATCCTTGATGGTGCATGAGCGCACGTTGATGTCGGTGACCTCGCCACGAATGCCGCCCACCTCGATGATGTCGCGCGGCTTGAAGGGGCGTTCCATCAGCAGCATGACGCCGCTGATCAGGTTTTTCAGCAGTGTCTGCATGCCGAAACCGGCACCGATGGCGATGGCACCGCCAAGGAAGGCAAAGGCTGCCAGAGGAATCTTGACTACGTCGAGTGCAAGAAACAGGAGTACCAGCAAGGTCACCGACAGAATCCACTTGCGTCCGATGCGGGCACTTGTTTCATCCATGTGGCCAAGACGGATGACGTGCTTCATGAGCATCCGGGTCAGCAATGAGGCCAGCAAATAACCGATGACCACAATCATCAGCGCACGGACCACCTTGGCCACCGTGACGCCACGCGTGCCGGTGATCGTTCTGCCATCGACCACAATGGAGTCATCGACAGCAAACAGTTCGAACGTCCATATCGTCTGGAACCATTGGCCTGTCTGGCTGAACCAGTCTTGTGCCCGTTCACCGGCACTTAAACCCTGGGAACGGATGTCCTGCTCTTCCATCCAGCGCAGCAACAGGTTCTTTGTTCCCTCGATTTCACTGCTGGCCTGAAGGTAGGCGTGTTCTCGTTCCACCAGCAGTTCAAGGATCTTTTTCTGGAACTCGGTTTCGTCCGGGGTGTTCGCCGCTTGCACCAGGTTCTGCTGGGCCGAAATCTGGGAAACAGTGATTTCCAGTTTTTTCAGCAAATGCTCCATGGCCGGGTTCAAGACCTTCAGCAAATTGCGGCTGTTCTCGACCAGTTTTTTTCGGCTTTGCGCATCCTGTTTCGGATTCTCGTAAGCGGCGTAGCGCATTTCCCAGAAGGCAAGGCGCATTTCATAGATCACCAATGCCGTGTTCAACTTGTCGACAGCCAGCACGGCATTTTTCCCGCGCTCGAGGGCCAGCAATCTGGCCCGGTCTCTTGTCTTGGCCAGCGCACGCGCGCTAACCAATCGTTTTTCCAGTTCGGCGACTTCCTTTTGCCGATTGTCGAGGTCGGCCTTTTCCGAGCGGCCATGGAATGGGTTGATCTTTTGCAGAACACCATCTTCTTCTGTCATTTTCTGGACAGAAGCCTTTGCTGCCTGCAATCGCTTGTTTGCTTCTGCCAGGCGACCTTCGAGGTCTAGCAGGGTTTTTTCTGCAGACGCGTAATTTGCCAGCGCCTTGTCGGTTTCTGCGGAAAGGATATCCCGTTCCTGCGCCGTCTGATCGAGCGCCTTGATGGTTTCAGCCCGTTGTTCGTCAAGTGTCGATTTGAGTTTTTCCAGATCCTCAGGCTTGAAAGTGACAGATTTTCCCACCTCATCGATTTGGCGCTGAATGAAGTCGGCGGCACGGCGACTTTCTTCAATATGAGCCTCAACCGTCTTTTGAATGGCCGTCATGGATTCCAGATAAGCTGCCTGTGATCGGGCGATCAACGTTGCCAGATCCCGATTCCAGGTGGCCACCGCCAATTTGTCAGGTGGTGCAGTCTCAAGGATGTCTTGTGCCCGGCGCTGGTTTTCGCTCGCCTTTTCCAATCCGGACTTTGCATTGTCGGATTGCGTGATGACAATTTTCAACCGGCTCTCTTCGCTGTGCAGATCCAGCAGTGCCGATTGAAGTTCTGCCCGCAGGGCGTCGACAAACAGAACCGAATACGGTGGCTTGTCGGGAAAGCCGGGCCACGCCTTGCGTTTGGATTCCTCGTCAGCCGCTAATTTTTTTATTTCCTCGAGATTGCCCAGTGCATTGATGTGCTGACGATAGGAAAAAACGATCAGCCGCAGTGCGCGAACCCGCTGTTGTAACTCTTTCGTGGGCGTGCCCGGTGGCGCACCTGTTGCCAGCCGCTCCGGACTGTCGATGGCAGCAAGCTCTGATCTTGATTCGTCCAGCAGCTTTTTCAGTTGGTCAGCGGCAGGCGCCTTTGCTTTGGCGGTGCTGACAGCTTCGGCCGGCTTGTTCATCAGGCCAAGCGATGTTTGTGCGAAGGCGGGTAGTGGCGACAGCAAGCCCAGCACACAGACGAACAGTGTGCTGAAGTACATGGGGAGGCTGGAGCGGAAGGGTATGCTCATTGACTCGTTTGTGGCGAAGAGTGCCTCAGGTTCGGACTGAGGAAGAGTGTGGGCAAAATCAGCAAAGACTGCAAGGCAGGGGCTTCTGGATTGTTCGAATAAGGTGCAAATTGTTGTGTTGATTGTTTCAGCTCGGATCAATCATGTTAACCAGACGGGAGCCCCAGCTTTTCTTTGACGGCAGGTCGAGAATGATTTTTTCAATGTCCGGATCGGCATCGTCTTCGAAACGGAAATTGAATGCATGGGCCAGCGCATGCATCTTCGCGTTGTCGCGCAGGACATGCCCGAACAGCCAGGCCAGCTGCCGTCGTTTCGCTTCCTCGATCAGAGCCTGCATGATGCGACTGCCAATGCCCTGTTTCTGCCAGTCATCGCCAACCACCAGGGCAAACTCGCCGTAGTGGGAAAAGCCATCCTGCAGGACAAGAATACGGCCGCCGGCTACAGGGAGTTCAAACCCGTCTTCCTTGCGCATGACCAGCACCACGTATTCGTTGGCCCGGTCAACGATGGTGAGCTTGCGAACGAGTTCGTCGGAAAAACCCGGCATCGGTGAAAAGAAGCGGTTTCGCCGGGCTTCCGGGGAGAGCTTGTTCAGCGAGGATTTGACCTGATCGAGGTCGCTGGCCCGCGCTTCACGCATGCGCAGCGACCTGCCATCAGCAGCCTTCCAGCGAGCGATTTCCATTTCGGTCGGCCCGCCTTCGTTCCTGATCAGCGCGTGATCGGGCGGTAGCGGATGCGCTTCGGTTTGGCACCTTCTTCACCCAGGCGCTTCCTCTTGTCTTCCTCGTATTCCTGATAGTTACCGGTGTAGAAGCTCCACTGCGAATCCCCCTCGCAGGCGAGGATGTGGGTACAGATGCGGTCGAGGAACCAGCGGTCGTGCGAGATGATCATGGCGCTGCCGGCGAACTCGAGCAGGGCGTCTTCAAGCGCGCGCAGGGTTTCCACGTCGAGGTCGTTGGAGGGTTCGTCGAGCAGCAGCACGTTGCCGCCGGTCATCAGCGTCTTGGCGAGATGCAGGCGGCCGCGTTCACCGCCGGAGAGCTTGCCGACAATCTTCTGCTGGTCGCCGCCCTTGAAATTGAAACGGCCGATGTAGGCGCGGCTCGGCATTTCGAACTTGCCGATCTGGATGATGTCGCTGCCCTGCGCTAGTTCCTCGAATACGGTCTTTTCGCTGGAGAGGTTCTCGCGGCTCTGGTCCACGTAGGCCATCTTCACGGTCTGGCCGATGATCACTTCGCCCGAATCGGGTTTTTCCTGCCCGGTAATCATGCGGAAGAGGGTGGATTTACCGGCACCGTTCGGGCCGATGATGCCGACGATGGCACCGGCCGGGATGCTGAACGACAGGTTGTCGATGAGCAGGCGGTCGCCGAAGGCTTTCGAGACACCGTTGAATTCAATCACCTTGTCGCCGAGGCGCTCGGCCACGGGAATGAACATTTCCTGTGTTTCATTGCGCTTCTGGTATTCGTGGCTGGCCATTTCCTCGTAGCGGGCGAGTCGCGATTTGCTCTTGGCCTGGCGGGCTTTCGGGTTGCTGCGCACCCATTCCAGTTCCTGCTTCATCGCCTTCATATGGGCGTCGACCTGCTTGTTCTCGGTCTCCAGGCGGGCTTCCTTCTGTTCCAGCCAGGAGGAGTAGTTGCCCTTCCAGGGGATGCCGTGGCCACGGTCGAGTTCGAGAATCCACTCGGCGGCATTGTCGAGGAAGTAACGATCGTGGGTGACAGCAACCACGGTGCCGGGGAAGCGAACCAGGAACTGCTCCAGCCACTCCACCGATTCGGCGTCGAGGTGGTTGGTGGGCTCGTCGAGCAGCAGCATGTCGGGCTTGGAGAGCAGCAGCTTGCACAGCGCCACGCGGCGCTTCTCGCCGCCGGAGAGCTTGCCGATGTTGGCGTCCCAGTCCGGCAGGCGCAGCGCGTCGGCGGCGATTTCCATCTGGTGTTCGGTGTCGGAACCGGCGGTGGCGATGATCGCTTCCAGTCGGGCCTGTTCCTCGGCCAGCTTGTCGAAGTCGGCATCTTCCTCGGCGTAGGCGGCATACACCGCTTCCAGCTTGGCCTGGGCTTCCATTACTTCGCCCATGGCGCTTTCCACTTCCTGGCGCACGGTCTTGTCGGGGTCGAGTTGCGGTTCCTGCGGCAGGTAGCCGATCTTGATGTTCGGCAGGTGCTGCACTTCGCCTTCGTATTCCTTGTCCTCGTTGGCCATGATGCGCAGCACAGTCGACTTGCCGGAGCCGTTGAGGCCGAGCAGGCCGATCTTGGCGCCGGGGAAGAAGGACAGGGAGATGTCCTTGATGATCTGCCGCTTGGGCGGGACAACCTTGCTCACACGGAGCATCGACATTACGTATTGGGCCATGGCTTTCGGAGGGGTCAGGTACTTGAAAGGCGACAAGTGTACCTGACGAAGCCAGCCTTGCGGCAGCTTCCTGAATTGCGCAGGAAGCTGCCGCTTTCAGAGGGTGGCGTACTTCACGGCTCGCGCAGCGACTTGCTGACAAATGCCGTGATCGGATCGAACAGATACTGGAGCGTGGTGCGCTCGGCCGTTTTGACAAAAATCTCTACTGGCATGCCGGCTTGCAGCTGGATATCGCCTGCTGATTCCAGCGCCTCGGGAGCGACGACCACGTGCACGGTGTAGTAGGGCATGTTGGTCGGTCGGTCGATCAGTCGGTCGGCAGAGACATACACCACCTTTCCTTCAACCACAGGCGTCGTACGTGCCTTGAAGGCAGTCAGCCGGACATCGGCGGTACTGCCGACATGGACAAAGCTGATGTCTTCAGGGCGGATGCGGCCCTCCATGATCAATTTTCCGTTGAGTGGCACGATGTCGAGCAGTGGGTCGCGTGGGCCGATGACAGCACCGACGGAGGTGTATTTGAGATCGACGATTTCGCCGCTGATTGGTGCTGTGATCTGTTGCCGCTCGGCGGCATCCTTCGATGGGCGAAGGCGCTCGTCCAGGTCATAGAGTTTGTTGCTGCTTTCCTTCAGTTCATCGGCAGCGGCCTGCATGAACTGATTCTCCAGTGTTTTGACACGCAGGGAGAGTTCGCTGGCTCGTTGTCGTGATTTCGCGAGCTCTGCCTGGTGTTCACTGATCCGGGCTTCGTAGTCGGCAGCCGCACGATCCACTGCCTTGACCCGCATGGCGCCAACAAATCCCTGCGCCTGCAAGCGATGGTTGGCGGCCAGTTCATCGCGCTGCAGCGACAGCGCCCGTGACTGCGCGGCGATCTGACGTTTGAGGGCAATCGATTCCTCGTCGATTTGTTTCACCTGCTGCTCGATCAGCTGCGTCTGTTCCTGCAGTGTCTGGCGGCGTGCAAGGAAGAGCGCGTCTTCGCGACGCAGGATTTCAGCCACTTTCTGATCGGTGCTGGCCCGTGAAATCAACTCCTCTGGAAAATCGATACGGGAATTCAGCGTGCGGTCAGCGGTGAGACGGGCGTGGCGCGCCATTTCCGAGTCGCGTTGTGTTTTCAACGAATCGTAGGCGGCATCAACACGGACATCACCAAGTCGCAGGAGCGTCTGGCCGGCTGTCACCTTGTCGCCATCCCGGACGAGAATTTCCTTGATGATCCCACCTTCCTGATGCTGCAAAGTCTTGCGGTTCATGTCGACCTTGACCGCTCCCTGGGCGATGACAGCGCCGGCAATCGGTGCAACAGCCATCCAGCTGCCGCTAAGAACCATGCCCAGCACAATGATCATGACACCGCTTCGAATGACCTTGCTGGCTTCTTCAGCGGCACGGTCGCCGAGTGTTGGCAATGCGAATTCATTACTCATCGGAGTTCCTTTTTCATGGTTGCGCTGGCAGGGCTGGTCGATGGTGCCTTGGGTGGGGGTGGCACGGTGCCGTGGGTCAATTTGGCCAATACCTCGCTGCGTGGCCCAAAGAGTTCCAGGGTGCCATCACGCAATACCAGCAGTTTGTCCATGCCGGCGAGTAGCGATGGCCGATGCGAAACGACGATCAGCGTGACACCGGTGCGCCGCAGGGCGGCAACTGCCTGCATGAGGGCGGCTTCGCCTTCGCCATCGAGGTTGGCGTTCGGTTCGTCGAGGATGACCAAACGCGGTTCGCCGTAGATGGCACGTGCCAGCCCGATGCGCTGGCGCTGACCGCCGGACAAGGCGGCGCCGCCTTCGCCGATCTCGGTGTCGTAGCCCTTGGGAAGGCGCAGGATCATCTCGTGCGCGTTGGCGCGTTGGGCGGCGTCGATGATGGCTTTGGCGTCTGGCTCGCCGAGGCGGGCGATATTCTCGGCGACCGTGCCGGCGAAAAGCTCGACATCCTGCGGCAGATAGCCGATATGCTGGCCAAGACGCTCCCGTGGCCAACTGTCGATATCGGCACCATCCAGTCGCACCACGCCCGATACCGGTGACCAGATGCCGAGGAGCAGCCTTGCCAGGGTTGATTTGCCTGAGGCGCTTGGCCCGATCAGCCCCAGCGCTTCACCGGCCTTAAGATCGAACGAAACCCCCTTGATGATGGCCTTTTCGTTGCCGGGGGCGGCGAAGACTAGGCGTTCGGCCGTGATGCGGCCGCTGGGCTTTGGCAGGGCGGTGTTCTGCTTGAGGCGTGCGCGGCTGGCCAGCAAGGTGTCGAGGCGCAACCAGGCGGAGCGTGCATCGACCATGCCGCGCCAGCCGCCGATCAGCATTTCAACCGGGGCGAGGGCGCGGCCAAGAATGATGGTGGCGGCCATCATGACGCCGCCACTGACATTCTGGTCGATCACCAGATAGGCGCCGGCACAGAGCATTGCGATCTGGATGAACTGGCGCAGGAACTTGGTCGTTCCGTTCATCAGCGCCGCATGCCGGCTGGTCTCAAGTTGCAGTTGCTCGGCATTGGCATTCAGCGTCATCCAGCGCTTCTGGAGTGCGGGCAGCATGCCGAGGGCGCTGATGACCTCCGCATTGCGCAGGCTGGTGTCGATGTAGCGGGTCGATTCACGAGTGCCGGCCTGCAACTGTTCCAGTTTTTCATGCGACAGCTTTTCGTTGACGATGACCAGGGCGACCAGCATCAGGGCGCCGGTCAGTGCAACCACACCGAGCATCGGGTGAAACAGGAAGATGATCAGCACGTAGAAGGGCAGCCAGGGTGCGTCGAACAACGAGAAGATGCCGTTGCCCGTAAAGAAGCCGCGCAGGTGGGTGACATCACGAAGCCCATACAGGTATTGCGAACCGCCGAGGCGGGCGGCATCGGCCAACAAACCGTCCAGCACTTTCGGGCCAAGCAGCGCGTCCATGGCGACGCCTGCTGCCGACAGGAGCCGGGCACGCAGCAGATCCAGCATGGCCATCATGATCAGTGCTCCAGTTGCTGCGATCGTCAGCATGACCAGGGTTTCGTTGCTGCGACTGGAGATGACGCGGTCAAAGACCTGCAGCATGTAGAGCGACGGAATCAGCAACAGGATGTTGATGCAGAAGCTGAACAGGCCGGCGTAAATGAAAAAAGACCGGAACTCGCTGAACAGCCGCCACATGCTCCCCGAGGCCTTGTCGTTCGTAGGCGACATGTTTTTCCCTTTTAAATACAAGCAATTAGAAAATTGACTCATGTTGCGTGTCGTTGTTTTCCAACATTCTTCAAGTGATCAGCGGCCTGATTCGGCAACTCGATACATATCTAATGCATTGAATTAAAACAACAAACTGCATTGTTTCCGGCGCCAGGCATGTCACTTGCGTAGTAGCACTAGCAAGAATCCTGCTCAAAGGGGGGCAAGGGTTTTTTTCACCGTGTTTTCAGCCCTTATCCAATCGTGAAATAAACGGAGGTCATCACCATGCCGAATGCTGGATCAAGCAGTCAGGTCAAGAGTTACTCGCTGGCGCATGCCGTTCCCGGTACTACCGGAACCGGCCTCGACCAGTTCCCCGAATACGTCTTTGGCGACAACGGACTGGCAGGCGCGACCGACGGTCGCGATATCGTCAAAGGTGCCGCGGCTGCCAACAGCCTCAACCAGTTGATCGTGGAGGCGGCCAATGCCACCGGTGCATCGACCGACGGCCAGTTCACCGTCGATGAAGTCATTGCCATGAACCAGTACATCCGGGCGAACCATCTGACCGAATGGACGGCGCTGCATGGTGACGATGAAGGCGGTGAGGAAACCGGCTTTCACTATGTGCAGAACGACGGCTCGACAACGCCGTATCGCGGCCAGAACTTCGTGAATACCGTGGCTGATGGCGTTTATCACCTCGGCTTTGAAATTCAGGATGGCCGTTTTCTCAATGAAGACGGTGACGCCAACGCCTCGGTGCAGCAAGTGGCGGAGTGGCTGACCCAGTTCTTCACGGACCATTCGACAACGAATACCGGCCTCGACACGGTGACCAATCTGATCATGGCGGACGCCGGTCTGGACGCCAGGATTTCCGATGCGGAGATCGCCAGCGGTGCCGATGCTGCCGATGGCATGAACCACATCATTGCCGACGCCATTGCGGCGACTGGCGTTGCTGCGGACCACGACATCTCGGCCGCCGATGTGGCTGCCTTGAACGCCTACATCCGTGCCGATGCTGGCCGGATTGCCGAGTGGACGGCGCTGCACGGCGATGATGAAAACGGCACGGAGACCGGATTCCATCTGGTGCAGAACGATGGCGCCAATACCAAGTTCTTCGGCCAGAATCTCGTCAACACCGTGGCCGACGGGATCTATCACCTCGGCTTCGAAATCGAGAACGGCCGGCTGCTCAATGAGGATGGGGATGCCAACGCGACGTTGTCCGATGTGGCGGACTGGCTGACCTATTTCAATGTGGATCAGTCGACGACGGGAACGGGGCTGGATCGCATCGTTGATGTGATCAAGTCAGATCGCGGCCTCTCCAAATACACCAATGCAGGTGATATCAATGGAGGTGCGAAGGCAGCCGATGAGCTGAACCACATCATCGTCGATGCGATCCAGTCGACCAATGCCAACGCCGATGGGTGGATCACGGCAGAGGATCTGCGTCAGATGAATGCGGATATCCAGGGCGATGCCGAATTGCTGGCGCGCTGGACCGAGCTGCACGGCGATGACGAGGGCGGCGAGGAAACCGGTTTCCATCTGGTGCAGAACGATGGTGCCAACACCCAGTACTTCGGCAAGAACCTGGTCAACACGGTGGCCGACGGGATTTATCACCTCGGTTTCGAGATCCAGGGCGACCGTTTCCTGAATGAGGATGGCAACGCCAATGCGACCCTCAACGATGTTGCGAGCTGGCTCAACGTTTTTTACAACGAGGCCGTGCTGATCAATGACAACGGCGGCAGCAATACCATTCAGGGCAGCGATGACAAGGAACAAATCAACGGTAACTGCGGCAACGACACTATCAACGCCGCTGCTGGCAATGATCTGGTGTATGGCGGTTCCGGCAACGACACCATCGACGGCGGTGCCGGCAATGACCTGATCTACGGTGGCAGCGGCAACGACACGCTGGCCGGCGGCGAGGGCGATGACACCTTTCGTGTTCTCGGCAACAAGGCGAAGGGTTTTGAAGGCTATGACACCTATAACGGCGGTTCCGGCAACGATGTGATTGCCGCCGTGGGCGATCAGGTGGATATCGGCATGACTCAGTTCTCGGCGGCCGACAGCATCGAAGTGATTGATGCAACAGGTGCGACGAATGGTGTGAGGCTGATGGGAGACTGGAAGGCAAATACCCTTGATTTCAGCGGGACACAACTGGCCGGCAATATCACCATCAACGGTGGTGGTGGCAACGACACCATCATTGGCAGCAATGGAAATGATGTGATCGAAGGTGGCGGCTGGGGTAACCAGACCATATTCGGTGGCGCCGGTGACGACATCATCCATGCCGACAAGGGCAACGACACTGTCGATGGCGGTGCCGGTAATGACACTTTCCGCGTCAGTGGCAGCAAGTCCTCAAACTTTGAAGGATGGGACAGTTATACCGGTGGTGAGGGTCAGGACATGCTTGAGATGACCGGAGAAAATGTCGATGTCGGCTTGACTGAATTCAGCGCAGCCAATGGCATCGAGGTGATTGATGCTTCCGGGGTCGGTGGGCAGGCCAGAATTCTGGGTGACTGGAACGCCAATACGTTTGATTTCAGTGCAACAAGCCTCGTCGGCAATATCACGATCAACGGTGGCGGTGGAAACGACACCATCATTGGCAGTGCTGGCAACGACATCATCGAAGGCGGCGGCTGGGGTAACCAGAGCATATTCGGCGGTGCCGGCGACGATGTGATCTACGGCGACAAGGGCAATGACACGATGGATGGTGGTGCCGGCAATGACACCTTCCGCGTCAGTGGCAACAAATGCTCGAACTTCGAAGGTTGGGACAGCTACACGGGAGGGGAAGGTACGGACAGTATCGTGGCCTTTGGCGATCGTGTGGATTTGGGCCTGACATCATTTGGTGCCGCGAACGGGATCGAAGTCATTGATTTCTCCGCGCTGACCGGCGAGGGACGAATTCTCGGCGACTGGAACGGCAATACGCTTGATTTCAGTACGACCACGCTGGTCGGTCATGTCGTGATTGATGGCGGTGGCGGAAACGACACGATCAACGGTAGCGCGGGCGATGAAGTCATTCGTGGTGATACCGGTAACGACGTGCTGAACGGAGGGCGCGGTAACGATCTGATATATGGAGGAAGTGGCAGGGATGTCTTTGTTTTTGAACAGAATTGGGGTAGGGATACGGTGGCTGACTATCGCGACAACTACGATAGGCTGGATATGCGCAATAGCGGTGCTACTGATTTTTCTAGCCTCAATTTGTCACAGGACGGCCTGGATACCGTCATTTCCTTCGGCAGTGATTCGATTGTATTGATGGGCGTCAATTCAGCCAGCATCAATCAGGCGGATTTCATGTTCGCGTAAGTTGGTCTGATTTTCTCCGCAGCGCAATGCCGGAAAGTAAAATGTCGTTTCGACAATATTTCCGGCATGCGCTTGCGGTTTCCGGAAGCCGCAGTTGCTGGATCAGAGGCTGTCTGCTCGATGAAGTTGTCAGCGGCCCTTGATCAGCGACATGACCTGGCCCATGTCCAGCGTTGAGGCTTTTTGCTGGATCTGCGGCAGGTATTGCGTCTGCATTGCCTTGGCCGGTCCGAGCAGGTTCTGGAAAGTGTCGCGCAGCAGTTCGGTGCTCATCGTGCGGCCACCCGCGTAGTAGCGTTTGGCGACCTGTCCGAGGGCATAGGTGCTGGCGAATGAAAATGCCATGCCGGTCGCGGCGCTGCCGAACTTGCCGAAAGTCTTGCCGGCCGCCTTGCCGAGCAAACCGCCAAGCAGTTTGCGGCCGAACTGCTCGAGATACTGCGAGGTCAGGCCGACGCCGGCCGCTGCGATGAATTCCTTGATGTGACCCTGATCCAGCGATACCCCATGCGACTGGCCGATACCATAGACCATCCGGATCTGCAGCGGGATGATGGCCATCGACGCCCAGGACTGCGGTAGCAGTTCCAGTGCACCGTTGAGCAGGGCGTAGTTGAGAATCGACTTGTCGATTTCCGCCTCCGATGGGCGCGGCGTGCCGCTAACCGTCGGTGCTTCCCGGGGCATTGTCTCGGCAGCGACGACTACCGCATCGATTTCACGCTCGATTCCGGTTGCTTGGCCGGCATCAAGCGCGAGCAGCATTTTCAGCTGATCCATGAAGCGGCGTTCGCTGTCGGTCATGCGTCCATCGGCATCGCAGACACAGACGGCCATTTCATAAGCGAAATGGCGCTGTCCGGTGTCGGTCAATGTCGCTGCTGCAGACTCCACACTCAATCGCTTGAGAAGCACATCCTGATACAGCCGGGCGAGATCGACGGCGCCGGATTCGCTGGCGAGCGAGTCGGCAATGCGCCGGAATTCGGCGCGCTCCCGCTCGTCCTTGATTCCGTCGGCAAATGCCGCGTGCAGCGCGATGGCGAGAATGGCCTCTTGTTGCTCTGAAGTCATGACGGATTCCATGTCAATGGTTTCAATCGCTGCTGTTCATGAAGCCGAGCAGATGCAGCAGGCTGGTGAACAGGTTGAAGATCGAAACGAACAAGGTCACGGTGGCCATCACGTAGTTGGTTTCGCCGCCGTGGATGATGTTCGAGGTTTCATAGAGGATGAGCCCGGACATCAGCAGCACGAAAGAAGCCGAAACCGTTAGCGACAGGGCCGGAATCTCGAAGAAGATGGCTGCCAGTCCGGCGAGGAAAGCGAGCAGGATGCCGACCATCAGGAAGCCGCCCATGAAGCTGAAATCCTTGCGCGTGGTCAGCGCATAGCCGGAAAGGCCGAGGAAGATCGTGGCCGTGCCGGCCATGGCCATCATCACTGTTTGCCCGCCATTGGCCAGGCCCAGGTAGTGGCTGATGATCGGCCCCAGCGTATAGCCCATGAAGCCGGTGAGGGCGAAAACGGAAACCAGCCCCCAGCCACTGTTCCTGAGTTTTGTGGTGGCAAAGAGCAGGCCGAAGTAGCCGACCAGCGTCAGGATCAGGCCGGGGTGCGGCAGCTTGAGCGCTACGGAGACGCCGGCCGTGGCTGCTGCGAAAAGCAGCGTCATCGACAGCAGTATGTAGGTGTTGCGGATGACCTTGTTGGTTGCGAGTGCCGCCGGGCGAGAGATGCTTGCCGGTAGGGTGTGCAGGGAACTCATGGTTCACTCCTTTATCAGTACGTTGTCCGTGGCAGGTGCAACTGGCCGTTGTGGCCGGATTGCATGACATCGGTCAGTCTAGGGGATATGAATGCATCCGACAAATCGAATATACTGTTAAAACAGTTCCAATTAAATTGATAACCATGCCTGCACTAAACTACAAACATTTGCGATATTTCTGGGTTGTTGCCAAGTCAGGTGGTGTTGCTCGTGCCGCAGAGCAACTGCACCTCTCGCCGCAGGCGATCAGTGGCCAACTGGGCGAGCTGGAAGACATGCTCGGTGTCGAGCTGTTCCACCGGGCCGGTCGCGGGCTGGAGTTGAGCGATGCCGGCCGGCGCATTCTTGGTTACGCTGAGGAAATATTTTCCCTGGGCGACGAATTGCTTACGGTGGCCAGCGACCAATCCGTGCGCAAGAGCCTGCCTTTCGCCATTGGCATTGCCGATTCGGTGCCAAAATCCGTGGCCTACCGCCTGGTCGAACCGGCGCTGCATCTTTCTGATCCGGTTCGTCTTACCTGCAGGGAGGGTCGTCTCGCCGCCCTGTTGGCAGAGCTTGCCGTGCATCGGCTTGATCTGGTGATCGCCGACCGGCCAATGCCAACGAACCTGAATGTACGTGGTTACAGCCACCTGCTGGGTGAGAGTGATCTGACGGTATTTGGTGCACCTCACTTGCTGGAAACGCTGAGCGGTGATTTTCCTGGCTTGCTGAACGGTGCGCCTTTTCTGATGCCGGGTGAGGATGTGGCCATTCGTCCACGCCTTGAGCAGTGGCTGGAGGGGCAGCGGCTGCATCCTCATATCGTCGGTGAATTCGACGACAGTGCGCTGCTCAAGGCCTTTGGTCAGGCAGGTGCGGGCTTGTTTGTTGCGCCAAGCTCTCTCACCGGTTACGTGTGCGATCAGTTTCGCGTCAAGGCGGTCGGGCGTATCGAGGCAATCAATGAGCAGATCTACGCGATCACTACCGAGCGGCGCCTGACACACCCGGCGATCATTGCCATCAGCCAGGTCGCCCGCAATGAGGTGTTTGCCGGTACAAGGCAAGGGGTGCTGCCAGGCGATACAGAGCGGGTTGATTCAGTGAAGCCGCGGCGCGTCCCGCGCAAGCGCAGTGCGACCCGGTCAGTGCTCTGATTAACAAATCTGAAAAACTTGATGTGTTTCTGAAGAATATTCTGATTTTATTTCTGACTTAAGGCCTCTATCGTGCTGGGTGTTCGTTTGTATCAAATACCTCATCCAGCAATCCAAGGAGGCATCATGAAATCATTTTCGCTGTTGGCCGCAGTACTCGCCCTCGGCTTCACGCTGGCAACTGCCGATGCAGAAGCCGCCAAGCGCCTGGGTTCCGGCAAGTCGACCGGGATGCAACGTCAGGCCACGACCCCCGATAAATCACCCACCAGTTCGCCCGCGGCTGCACCAACCGCTGCCAAGGCGCCGGCAGCCGCTGCGGCGCCCCAGAAACGTTCGTGGATGGGGCCGCTTGCCGGACTCGCCGCCGGACTGGGTCTTGCCGCACTGGCTTCGCATCTGGGGTTTGGTGAGGAGCTTGCTTCAATGATGATGATCGGCTTGCTGGTGCTGGCCGTTGTGGTTGCCATCGGATTCTTCATGCGTCGCCGTGCCGCAGCACAGCAAGCGGCGACGGGTGGCGGCATGCAGTATGCCGCTGCAGGTGCGGGTAATGCACCGGCCAATCAACGCGCCTACGAGGTCGCCATGCCGCCATCGGGCTCCGCTGGAGCACACGAAACGGTTGCCGGTAGCCAGTCTGATCATGCCGTTGGCCATATCCCAGCCGATTTCGATGCCGCTGCTTTCGAACGCAACGCCAAGGTCAGTTTCATCCGCCTGCAGGCTGCCAATGACTCAGGCAACATTGAGGATATTCGTACTTTTACAACGCCCGAGATGTTCGCCGAGATCAGCCTGACGATTTCGGAGCGCGGCGGTGCCGTGCAGGAAACCGATGTCGTACAACTCGAAGCCAGGGTGACGGATGTTGCCGAAGAGGCCAACCGCTACATTGTCAGCGTGCGCTTCAGCGGCCAGATCCGTGAAGACGGGCAGGCGACAGAAGCCATTGATGAAGTCTGGCACATGGTCAAGCCGCGGGATGGTTCCAGCGGCTGGGTACTGGCCGGTATCCAGCAGGTGATGTAAACCGTGTCGTGCTGACAAAGGCCACCGCCAAGTGCGGTGGCTTTTTTTCGTTCTCAGTCCGGCAGCAGTGTAATCAGCAACTGGCCTTCAGCGATCACATCTCCGATACCGACATGCACTGATTCCACTACGCCCGCCTTGGGCGTCGGGATATCCAGCGCCACCTTGCCGGTTTCCAGCGCAAGAATGTTGTCGTCACGTTCAATGTGGTCGCCGGGTTCGACAAACATTTCCAGAATGAAAACATCGCCGCTGGCACAGGAGCCACAGCTTTCCCAGCACTCCGGGTACTTGGGCATGCGTACTTCAATGGCAGCAGACATCAGTTTTGCGTCGATTCGTCCAGGGTGATGTCGACCATCAGGTCGTTCGAAATACGCTCCAGGTCATCCGTCAATGCCCTGGCATCCAGCGTCGGGGCTGCCGTCAGCTCGGCGATGGCATGAAAGTGGATTTCCGCCGACATCGGCGCACTGGCCGTATGTGTGCTCAAGTCCTCAACGTTCACCGCATGGCGGGCGAGTACCTGTGACACTTCACGGACAATGCCGATACGGTCATGGCCCACCAGCGAGAGTTTGAGGCGGCGCCCCGCATTCCTTTCGCCGGCAGCTTCAGCTACTTCTGCCGACACGCGCAGGCTGGGCAAAGCTTTCAACGTTTGAATCAGGGCCGCTGAATTCTCCTCGGGCACACTCACGCGCAGGATGCCCGCAAATTTGCCGGCCAGTTGCGACATCGAAGATTCAAGCCAGTTGCCCTCATGCTGGCTGATTGCAGTGGCCAGCGCTTCAACAAGGCCGGGGCGGTCGTCGCCGATGACGGTGAGAATAAGATTAGCGGACACAGTTGCATGCTCCTGAGCGAATGCCGGGGAGGCGTATTGTAACTGCCCGTGCTGCAGCTTCGGTACTGATGCGTCAGCGCTTGGGTAATCAGGTGGTAAAGGTTTGTTCCAGTCTCACCCCGTCAGCGTGACCACAATCTCCCGCCGATGTCCCTGTGTGCGGTGCTCGAACAGGTAGATGCCTTGCCAGGTGCCGAGCAACAGGCGGCCGGCGGTGAAGGGTATGGAAACCGAGCAGCCGGTGAGCAGGCTGCGGGCGTGGGCGGCCATGTCGTCGTCGCCTTCGAGGTCATGCCGATAGGCTGGGTCGGCATCGGGTGCCCATCGTGCGAGCAGGGTTTCGAGGTCGTACCGTACCGAGGCATCGGCGTTTTCGGTAATGGCCAGCCCACAGCTGGTATGCCGTACAAAAACATGGGCAACGCCGGTGGTGATGCTGGAAGTGCGGAGCAGGGCGGCGATATCGTCGGTGATTTCGGTGCTGCCGCGGCCACGGGTGGTGAGGGTGAGGTGGTGTTGTTCGGTCATGGTCATTACAGGCAAGAAAGTAACGTGATCTCAAGGGGGGCTTCGGCCTCAGGGTTGCTGGCTTTCCGGCGAGTGGCGTGACTCCCAGGCGAGCAGCGCCTGCTTGCGCTCCAGCCCCCAGCGGTAGCCACCGAGTTCGCCGGTTTCACGAATGACGCGGTGGCAGGGGATGAGCACGGCGAGTGCGTTGGCACCGACCGCCGTGCCGACGGCACGGGCGCTGCCGGGTTGGCCAATACCGCTGGCTAGCGTGCCATAGCTGGCCAGCCGGCCTTCGGGGATGCGTAGCAGGGCTTCCCATACCTTGACCTGAAAATTTGTGCCGCGCAGCAGCAGGTGTAGCGGGCGAGGCTGCCCCGGTGGCGTTCTGGGAAAGATGCTGGCTGCAAGTTCCGAGGCGCGGTGAGTGTCGGCAAATACCCGGGCTTCCGGCCAGGCGGTAGCGAGGACAGCGACCGGGTCGATAAGTGCGGCCTGGTTGTCGATGAATTCAAGGTGGCAGACCCCGCGCCCACTGTCACCGATCAACGCCGGGCCGAAAGGCGTGTCGGTGATGCCGCAACGGATCGTGATCCCGGCACCTCGGGCAGCAGCTTCGCCGGGAGTGACGGCATCGCAGGTGAGCATCAGGTCATGCAGCCGGCCGGGGCCGCTGAGGCCGGCGCCGAGCGCGCAGGCGAGAATGTTGCGGGACTCGGCAAGCAGGCGGCGGGCGTGGTTTCGGGTCATTACCTGCAGAAAACGCTTGGGTGAAATACCGGCCCATTGCGAAAACAGTCGCTGCAGGTGAAACGGGCTGAGGTGGAGCGCAGCGGCCAGTTCCCCGAGGCCCGGCTGCGCAGCCGCATTGGCATGTAGATAGCGGATGGCAGCGGCAACCGTGGTGTACGCCTTGTGGTCAGAAGCAGTCTTTTGCTTCACGGTGCGGCCTCCGGGCTGGCACGGCGCGGTAGCAGGCGATCGACAAGGCCGGTGACCAGTGCGACGCCAGCAAGGATGGTGGCCAGACCGAGCCAGGTGCTGGTATCGATGGTTTCGCCAAGGAAGAGCATGCCCCAGCCGATACCAAAGACCGGGATCAGGTAGGTAACGGAAAGCGCCGACACCGCACCGACATCGGCGATCAGGCGAAAGTAGAGCAGGTAGGCAATGCCGGTGCACAGCAGGCCGAGTGCGATTGCCGCTGTCAGCGCCGGCCAAGGCAGGGGCGTACCGGCAGCCGGTAATGGTGGGGCGAGGAACAGCAGGGGTAGCAGCATCAATGTAGCGGTGACCATGCTGCCGCAGGCGTTGGCAAAAGGCGTCAGCGCACTGACTGAGCGGCGGGTGTAGTGCGAGGCCACGGCATAGCAGAAGGGGGCGGCAGTGGCCGCCAGTACGGGCAGCAACAAGCCATCGCCGAAGGCCGTCGTGCCGACCAGCGTGGCGACGCCAAGCAGCCCCAGCGTCAGCCCGAGGGCAATCCTCAGTGTGGGCCGCTGGCCGAAGGCGAGCCAGCCGATGAGTACGCCGAACAGCGGTGAGGTCGCGTTGATGATAGCCAGTAACGAGGCCTCAAGTTGCTGCGCGGCGTAGGCATAAAGCAGGAAGGGCAGTGTTGTATTGATCAGCCCAAGGACGAGCAGGGCTCGTACATTACCGCGCCATGGCAGTGCACGGCGCAAGGCCGCAGCAACCAGTAACAGGAAGAGGGCGGCTACTCCAACGCGCATCACGATCAGCCAGATCGGCCCCAGTTCCGGCACCGCCACTCGCATGAACAGGAAGGAGCCGCCCCAGAGGGCAGCAAGCAGAACGAGGCGAGCGAGGTCGGGCAGGGTCATGGGCTTGGCTTTGATGCACAATTGAGGAATGCAATGTCCGCATTGTCCTTCTCACCGGCGGATGTTGCCACCCGATTCTTGCGCTGGCTGAAATGATTTGCTGAGGAAAAATATCGTGCCCCGACTGAATTGCCCCCCGCAATGCTTGAAATGGATCGAGCCCCTGATCTTGGCATGTCTGCTGGTCAGCGTGTCAGGTTGTGCCAGTTATGCTGGTCGAGGTCTGCAGCCTGGCGTAGCAAGCTACGAGGAAGTAGTGCAGGTGATGGGGGTGCCGGCCATGCAATGGCAGGAGGCCGATGGCACACGGCAACTCTCCTATCCGCGCGGACCGGAAGGCCCGCATAGTTTCATGGTATTCATTGATACAGATGGCCGCCTGCTCAAAATCGACAATGTGCTCAATGACCGGCATTACGCGCTGATTGTTCCGGGGAAAACCACGCAAGCGGAGATCCTGCGTCTGCTCGGCCCACCGACACCGCAGTGGACCACCTACTTTGCGGCACGCGACGAATTCGCCTGGGAGTGGCTGGCCTGTGATGCCACGGGTTTCATGATCCGATTCAATGTGTTTTTCAATGGCAAGGAGGGCGCAGTGCGCTCGACAATGGCCCGACCAGATTATCGAGGCAGGGATGGTGTTGTTCCACCCTGTGGACCCATGCCCTAGAAGCACATTCGGGTAAGACTGAAACTGGCGGCAGAAAAAAATGTTTTGATTTTTGGCCGAATGCTGTATAAAACTACAGCATGAAGTTCTGTCCAGTATTTTATTCAGCGTTCAACCCGATATGTCGGAGACCCGGATCATGGCAAAGCTGACCCCAAGACAACAGGAAGTACTCGATTTCATCCGTAACACACTGGAAATGCTGGGGGCGCCGCCCACCCGGGCTGAAATTGCAGCGGCTTTCGGCTTTGCTTCGCCCAATGCTGCCGAGGAACACCTGAAGGCACTGGCCAAGAAAGGCAGCATCGTGCTCGAGCCGGGTTCGGCGCGCGGCATCCGTCTTGTCGAACAACTGGGACTGCCACTGGTCGGTACGGTGGCCGCCGGCAGCCCGATTCTGGCGGTGGAAAACGTGATGGCGCGCTACGCACTGGACACCCACCTTTTTTCCCCCAAGGCGGATTTCCTGCTGCGTGTGCGCGGCCTGTCGATGATCAATGCCGGCATTTTCGATGGCGACCTGCTGGCAGTGCACAGCACGCCCGATGCCCGTGATGGCCAGATCGTAGTTGCCCGCCTTCAGGACGAAGTCACCGTGAAACGCTTGCGGCGCCACGGCCCGATGGTTGAGCTGATTGCCGAAAACCCCGATTTTGACCCGATTATCGTTGATACCCGCAATGAGGAAGTTGCCATCGAGGGCATTGCCGTTGGCCTGATCCGGGGCGGGGAGTCGCTTTAAGCTCCTTGTCGCTCGACAATCCTGTTCGGCATAGGCATTATCGAATGCCATTTGAGTGTTTTATGCTGATCAGGGAGTAGGATCGTTGGCCATTGCAGCAAACCCTTCCGGCAAATCCTTCCGCAGTTTGCGCACGCGTATCGTGGTCGGTCTGGTCGCTTCCGTGTGGCTGGTGCTAGGCCTGTATTCGGTGCTGACCATCGTTTACCGGCAGGATCAACTTGAATCTGCACTCCAGGATCGTTCCCAGCGCCTGGTCACGCTGATGGCCGGTGCGCTGGCCCGGCCAATGTACGATTTCAACAGTCTGGCTGTGGAAAGTGCCGTCAATGCGCTGGCGACCGATCACGATATCGTCAGTGTCAGTGTGCTCGACAGTCAGAAAGTGGAAATTGCTGCTGCCGGCGCGCCGCGGGTTGAGAGTGGCAAGGCACTCACCGTCACGCAGCAGATCATCTACCGTGACCATCAGCGTTCGCTGGATGTCGGCGAAGTGACGCTGACGCTTTCGCGTACGTCGCTGGAAGCCGAACTGCGTGTCCTCATCATCAATTCGCTGGCGGTCAATGCCTTGCTGGCGCTGGTGCTGGTGGTGGTGATCATGCTCATCTTCCGCAGCCTGGCCCGCCCATTCCGCGACATCCTGTTGTCGATGGACAAGCTGCGCCAGGGCAATGTGCAGATCGAACTTTCCGGCCTCGATCGGCAGGATGAAATCGGCCACCTGTCCGAAGCCGTACTCAAGTTTCGCGAGGCACTGGTCAGCCAGCGCCTCGCCGAAGACGAAACACAAGCACTGCTGGCAGAAAAAAATGCGGTTCTGAGCAATGCGCTGGTCGGCATTCTGGTAACTAATCAGCGCCTCATCGCCTCCTGCAATTCGCGTCTGGAAAGTTTGTTCGGTTACGACACCGGTGAACTTGCGGGTAAGCCCACCCGCATGCTGTTCGATTCGGATGAAGCCTATGGCCTGATTGGTGGAGGCGTTTCAAAAGCGCTTGGCGATGGCGAGAGCTACTCGGGCGAACTGACCCTGCGGCGCAAGAACGGCGAAACTTTTCGTGCGCATGTCAGTGGCCGCGCCAATGATCCGGCACATCCGGAGGGCACGCGCACCTTCATCATTGCCGATGTGACCGAGCGCCATCAAGCCGAACAGGAACTGATTCGCTACCGTTTGCATCTGGAAGCACTGGTTTCGGAGCGAACGGCAGAACTGGAAAAGGCCCGCCAGGATGCCGACCTGGCCAATCAGGCCAAGGGCAGCTTTCTGGCTGCGATGAGCCACGAAATCCGCACGCCGATGAATGCCATCATTGGCATGTCCGGTCTGGCCATGAAGAGTGGCCTGCCTCCCAGGCAGCATGACTACGTACGCAAGATCAACGTTTCCGCACGCATGCTGCTCGGCATCATCAACGACATTCTCGATATTTCGAAGATCGAATCCGGACGCTTGCAACTGGAGGAAACCGGCTTTGATCTACATGCCGTCATCGACAGTATCAGTACCTTTGCCGGCCATCTGGCCGATGAAAAGAAACTGCAACTGGCTGTCAATGTGGCACCCGATACCCCGCGCTACCTGATGGGCGACCCGCTGCGACTGACGCAGATTCTGACCAATCTGGTGGGCAATGCAGTCAAGTTCACCAATCAGGGCAGTGTTGGTGTTCTCTGCACGCTGGAGCCCGGCAGCCTGACTGCTACTTCGCTACGCCTTTGTTTTTCGGTTCGGGATTCCGGAATCGGCATGAGCAATGATCAGATCGGCAAGCTATTCGAACCCTTTTCGCAGGCAGATGCATCCACCGCCAGAAAATATGGCGGCACCGGTCTTGGCCTGGCCATTTCACGCCAGCTGGTTACGATGATGGGCGGAGAAATCCAAGTTGAAAGCCAACCCGGTCATGGCAGCTGCTTCCACTTCACGGTGCCGTTTGCTCTGGCCGACGGCGAATGGAAGAAACGGCTGGAGGAAATGGCTGCCCGCCAGTCCACGGCCGAGACTTCCGACATGCCATTTCTTGATGGCATGCGCGTGTTACTGGCGGAAGACAATCGCTTCAATCAGGAAATGGTGCTGGAAATTCTGGCCGACATCGGCATTACGGCCGATGTTGTCGAGAACGGTATCGAGGCGCTGCAGCGCTTGCACCAGGGGCGATACGACCTGATTCTGATGGACATGATGATGCCCGAAATGGATGGTATCGAGGCGGCCCGCCAGATTCGTCTTGAACCGCAATGGCAAACCTTGCCCATCGTGGCTTTGACCGCCAATGCCGGTTTCGAGGACAGGCAGCGCTGCCTGGATGTCGGCATGAACGAGGTGCTGACCAAACCGTTCGAAGTGATCGATCTCTACCGCGTACTGACTCTTTTTGCGCCCGGGCAGGCCAGCTCAGGTCGCCAGCAACAGGCCATCCCGTCCGACGTGAATCAATTGCCGGCGGATCAGTCTTCTCCCGGGTTGCCTGATCTGCCTGGAATCGATGTGCCCTTGTTGCTGCAGCGCATGAAAGGCCGTGTTGGCAGTTGCCATCGCCTGCTGCTGATCTTCCGCAAGCAGTACGAGGCGAGCGAAGAACAGATAAACGAGATGCTGCAGCAAAGGGATTTCTAATCCCTGCAGCGCTTTGCCCATACCCTGAAAGGCGCTGCTGGCGGACTCGGTGCCACAGAGCTGCAAATGGCTGCCACGGCGCTGGAAGAGGCGGTTCGCGGTCGTGATCCAGTCACCATGGAAAGTGCCCGCAATGAAGTGCTTGCAGTGCTGGCGCGTGTGATAGCTGGCTTGCAGCAGCTCAAGCCACTTTAGGGCGTGTTCACATTCATGCGCAAGCACCGAGAAAATGTGAACACCCCCTGGCAATCAGCCGTGCAGGTAGCGTTGCAGCCACTCGCTGGCTAGCCGGCTTTCAACCCGTTCGATACCTTCTTCGGTATCGATCTGTTCCAGCGCAATGACGCCCGGCATGAATTCCTTGGCTCGCTGCAGATTGGCAATGGCTGCTTGATCTGTCTTCGCCACAAGCATCAGCAAGGGGGCGCGCAACACTTTCAGGTACTGCAGCCCGGCCAGATCGACCAGTCCGCCATGGCAGATCAGTGCGCCTACATCCAGATCGCGCAGGGCGGCAACGCGCACGGCCAGCGGCGTGGCATCACCCGCTGCAATCAGTGCCAGCGGCACTTCGGGAATGGCCTCCGCATCCATCATCCGGCGTATCTGGGTGAGCACCGCCAGCAGGCGTTCGGCCAGATGCGGCAGGTGAACCTCGGCATCGGTGAAATTGCATTCATTGCCAACCAGCAGATCCAGCGTCAGTGTCCCGAATCCATTGATGTGCAGGTGCTGGGCGAAATCGCCCTGTTCGGCTTGTTGCGTGCTGTTACAGGCAGCGACAAAGACGGCAATGCCATGGGTGTTGGCAGGCAGCAGCAGTTCGCCATGCAATGTGGCATGTGCGACCGGGAATTGAAGCGCCTGTCTTTCTGTCATCATGGGTTCGGCATGGAGGAAGCTGCAATCCGGACCGGGATGCGGCGGGCACCGAAAGCGGGGGTGAAATGGCCGAAATGCCCGGCGATGCTCACACCGCAACCGGGGCAGCTGCCGGTATCGGTGAGATCGTACTGCCGTATCTCGTACCAGTCACGAACAATCAGGCTTTTCCGGCAGTTCGGGCAAGCCGTGGTGCCCCCCGCAGCATCATGGACATTGCCGGTGTAGACGTAGCGCAGCCCGTTATCGAGCCCGATCTGGCGCGCCCGCTGAAGGGCGGCGGGTGGCGTGGCTGGTGTGTCGTTCATCTTCCAGTCCGGGTGAAAAGCCGTGAAATGCAGCGGCACATCCGGACCCAGCTCGCGCGCAATCCAGTTCGTCATGCTGCTCAGCTCCTGATCCGAGTCGTTCAGGCCGGGGATGAGCAGGGTGGTAATTTCCAGCCAGCAGTCACTCTCATGGTGAATCCAGGCCAGCGTGTCGAGCACCGGTTGCAGATGGGCGCCGCATTGGCGGTAGTAGAAATCATCGGTAAAGGCCTTCAGGTCAACATTGGCGGCATCCATCACCTGAAAGAATTCCCGGCGTGGTTCTGCATGGATATAGCCCGCTGTCACCGCCACGTTGAAGAGGCCACGTTCGCTGCAGGCTGCAGCGGTGTCGATGGCGTATTCGGCGAAGATCACCGGATCGTTGTAGGTATAGGCCACTGAGCGGGCGCCATGACGGATAGCTGCCTCGGCAATGGCTTCCGGGCGTGCGCTGTCCATCAGCCTGTCCATGTCGCGTGACTTGGAGATATCCCAGTTCTGGCAGAATTTGCAGGCCAGGTTACAGCCGGCAGTGCCGAAGGAAAGAATCGGGCTGCCGGGGTAAAAATGATTGAGCGGTTTTTTCTCGATAGGGTCGATGCAAAAGCCGGAAGAGCGTCCCCAGGTGGTCAACTCCATGCGACCGCTCTGGTTGCGACGAACGAAGCAGGCGCCGCGTTGCCCCTCGTGCAACTTGCAGTCGCGCGGGCAGAGGTCGCACTGGATGCGCGTACCCTCATCGATAGCGTGCCACCAGCGCCCCGGATGGCTGGTTTCCGGCGTCTGCATCAGGCTTCCTTCCACTTCTCGACCCGATAGCGCGAGAGCCGGATGTTGTCACTCCAGAACTCCGCAGGCAAACCGGCTTTCTGTTTCAGGTGCGCCATAAACTGTACCGGCTCGGGCAATTGTTCCCACACCTGCGGCAGGAAGGTGGCACGATGGCCGGCATGTTCGAGAACAATACCGTCAAGCCCCGGCTGCAGTTGCGCGAGGGCATCGCTTTCACAACTGAATGTCATCGGCTGCGGGCTTGAAAGCAGCGAGACTTCAACACGCGTCTCGGCCAGTTCCGTTGCGCTGAGCGGCGGGAAGCGGGGGTCGCGGAAAGCGGCTGCCAGCGCGTTTTCCCGCACGTCGTCCTGCAGTGCTCGCCAGGCTTCGAGGGTGCCGATGCAGCCGCGCAGACGTCCCTGCTTGGTCAGCGTGACAAAGCAGGCCCCCGGTTGCTGCATCCGGATGTATTCGGGGGTTGCCACGGCTTCCGGCATCGGCGCGCCAAAGTGGTGGGCGATGCTCGCACGGGCCAGTGCCAGCAGGGTTTTGCCGAGCGCATCATTACTCATGCCGGGCTTTCGTGAAAGCTGAAACCGCCGTAGCCGACCACCCGGTTGCGATCGCCGGCAGTGTCGCCGGAATTGCGCAAATCAACCAGGCGGGGCGTCAGGTGATGGTGGCGGGCAGCGAGCAGCAGGCCATTGAGCGGCGTGGCACCGCAGGCCTGACTGTGACTGATGCCGCTATCAAAGGCCAGCACCTGTTCTGCTGTCTGACGATCTGTCTGGCAGGCGCTGGCATAGGGCAGGTAGTGGGAGAGGTCGGAGCTGACAACAATCAGCGTTTCAGCGCCGCCCCACAGGCGTTCAAGCACCTGTGCCACCATGGCCGGCGTGGCATTGCCGACGGCCAGCGGCAACAGGCGGAAATTGGGGAGCACGGTCTGCAGAAAGGGCAGTTGCACCTCCAGCGAATGCTCCTGTGCATGAGGTGCGTCGGCAACGACCACTTGCGGCAGCGCAGTCAGGCTGTCGACTGCGGCCTGATCGATTTCAATTTCGCCAAGAGGAGTGAGAAAGCGCGAAACACCGGGCAGCGCCAGCCCGTTGATGCCCACCCGGTGCGTTGGCCCGAGCAGGACGACACGGCGAATGGTGTCGGCGACAGGTTTCAGCAAGGCATAGACGCTGGCGGCAATGGGCCCTGAATAGATGTAGCCGGCATGCGGAACGACAATGGCCTTCGGCGCTGGCAAGGCATTGCCCGGTATGGCAGCGGCTCCCAGCAGCCTGCGCAGATCTTCTGCCAGCTCTGCCGGGGCTGCCGGATAGAACATTCCGGCTACCGCCGGTGGTCGAACATCAGAACCCGGATTCATGGAAGTACCTCCTTCTTCACTATATGAGCGGAACCAGTGCAAATTCAAGCCCTTGCGCCAATGTGCCTGCGACCAGGGAGAATCGGCAGGCTGCCGGAGCGGACGCGGTACAATGCTCCTTTACCCAAGAACATGTCATGTCCCGTTATTTCGCCATTGTTCCCGCAGCCGGCAGCGGTTCACGTTTCGGTGCCGAGCAGCCCAAGCAGTATCTGCCTTTGGCCGGTCGACCGCTGATCTATCACACCCTGCTGGCACTATGCCGTTCATCGCATATCGAGCGCGTATTCGTGGTGCTGGCGCCGGATGATATGCATTGGCGACATCATGACTGGCGTGATCTCGGCCCCAAGCTGGAAACCGTTTACAACGGTGGCGCCACTCGCGCCGACAGTGTCATTGCCGGCCTGCAGGCGGCCGCAACGGCCGCCGCCGATGACGACTGGGTGTTGGTGCATGATGCAGCACGGCCATGCCTGTCGCAGCCCATGCTGGACGCGCTGGTTGCCGGCGTCGGTGCTGATGGCGATGGTGGATTGCTTGCCGTTCCGGTGGCCGATACGCTCAAGCGCGCTGCTGCCGATGACCGGGTTATTGCCACCGAACCACGCGATGGATTGTGGCAGGCGCAGACGCCGCAGATGTTCCATTACACACCGCTGCTGACAGCACTGCTGGCCGCCCGTGATGCAGGGCATGGCGTCACCGACGAAGCCGGCGCCATCGAGGCGGCGGGGGGGCGGCCAAAGCTGGTACGCTGTGATCCGACCAACCTGAAAGTCACTTTTCCCGCCGATCTGGCGTTGGCGGAACTGATTCTGTTTGCAAGGAGAGAACGATGATTCGCGTCGGCCAGGGGTTCGATGTCCATGCGCTGGTACCGGGTCGAAAGATGATCATCGGCGGCGTTGAGATTCCGCACGACAAGGGGCTGCTCGGTCATTCCGACGCCGATGTGCTGCTGCATGCGATTACCGATGCGCTGATCGGCGCGGCTGCACTGGGCGACATCGGCCGGCATTTTCCTGACACCGATGAGCGCTGGAAAGGGGCCGATAGCCGCAAGCTCCTGCGGGCTACCGTGGCCTTGCTGGCACAGGCCGGATGGCGAGTGGTGAACGTTGATTCAACGATTATTGCGCAACAACCGAAGATGGCGAGCCACATTCCGGGTATGGTTGACAACATTGCAGCGGATCTCATGCTGGCTGCCGGGGAGGTTAATGTGAAAGCAAAAACATCGGAACGTCTTGGTTTTACCGGAAGGGGGGAGGGTATTGCAGCCGAAGCTGTAGTGCTTATTACCAATGCCGAATGAGCTGCCACCCCCCGTCGTCGGCGCCCGTTTCTTCTTTGCCCTGTGGTTGCCGCCGGCCATTGCCAGCCAGTTGCATTCGTTTTCCGGTGGTGTCGTTGGTCGTTGTGGTGGACGGCTGATGCGCGAGGATGCGCTGCACATCACCCTGGCGTTTCTCGGCGAGGTGGCCGAAAACCGCTTGCCAGAATTGCACGAAATTGCCGCCGCAGTTGAATTGCCCAAGGCGCAGGTACAGCTGGATCGGGTCGGATTCTGGAACCACAACCATGTGCTCTGGGCCGGCTCAAAGGAACCTGCACCGGTGCTTGAAAAACTGGCGGCCGATTTGCAGAAGACACTGGTTGAGGCCGGTTTCCTTGGCGAAGTGAAGCCTTTCGTGCCGCACGTGACCCTGCTGCGCAAATTGCTGCATCCCGGCACCCTGCCGGAAATCCAGGCGCATGAATGGACAGCCGAGGAATTCGTGCTGGCCCGCTCCTGGCCTTCCGACCGTGGCTCCGCCTATGAGGTGGTTGCTCGCTGGCCCTTGAAATAAGCGTTCAGGCCGGCGCTTCCTCGCGCTGGCGCCCGGGCATCTGCAAGGTCGCCACCATGCCGCCGCCAGGGCGTGCGGAAAGTACGAGCTGACCGCCGTGCAGGCGGGCAATACGCTCCACAATAGCCAAGCCGAGGCCGGTACCACTGGCATCGGTGCGCGCATTCTCCATCCGCGTGAAAGGGCGCTTCATGCGCTCCATGTCGGCTTCCGGAATCCCCGGCCCCCTGTCCATGACCGCGATATGCAGCATGGGCCCGGCCACAAAAGCCTTAAGCGTGATATCGCCACCGCCATACTTGCGCGCGTTTTCGATCAGGTTGCCAATCGCCCGGCGCAGCGCCATGGGCCGTAATTCAAGGGTGGGTAATGAGGCATTTTCGATGTGCAGCGTCGTGCCCAGGCGTGCGTAGCGAGCGGCAATCTCCTCCAGCAGCTTGCTGACGTCAACGGGGGCCAGCGCTTCATCCGAGCTGGCGCGGGCGAAATCGAGAAACTGGGCAATGATGGCATCCATCTGTTCAATGTCGGCCACCACCGCTTCTCGTGCACTTTCGTCGGCAACCGACATCTCGGCTTCAAGGCGTAGGCGGGATAGTGGCGTGCGCAGGTCGTGCGAAATACCGGCAAGGACTTCGGCACGTTCCGTTTCGATGCGTGACAGATCCTCCGACATCTGATTGAAGGTGACAGCCAGTTGCTGCAGTTCGTCAGCACCGCTGACACTCAGTGGTTCCGGGTGGCGGCCTTGGCCGACTTCTGCGGCGGCCGCTGCCAGCGCACGCACCGGACGGGTGACGTGGGAAACGATCCACCAGGCGACCAGCAACGCCAGCGCTACCGAACCCGCACCCCAGCCCAGCCAGTGCCATGGAAATTGCCGGTCGGCTCGTTCGCGCGGCAGCATCACCCAGTATTCGTCCTCGACACTGTCGTCGCCGTCATCCAGCTGGAAACTGGCCCAGATGCCTTCCTCGCCATTAACGGCAAAGGCCAGCCGGGTATGGGAACCGAGCATCTTTTTCGTTTCGGCGCGGAAAAGCTCGTAGAACTGGTTTTCCGGCAAGGGTTCCAGTTGGTCCTCCGGCTCGGCCGGATAGATGCGAATGCCCTCCCGCTCGGATAGCTCGATGAGCAGGTCGCGGCGCTTGTTCGGGTCGGCGGCGATGATCGCTGCCAGGGTCAGGTTGGCAGCGCTGGCGGTCAGTTGCGCGAGTTGCCGGGCGCGGGGTTCGCGCGATGAAAGCTCGAACAGTCCGGCCCAGATGCTGACGGTGAGGATGATCAGGGCGCTGACGGAAAGAAAGGTGCGTACCAGCAAGGTTCGCGGCAACAGGTTCACTTTTCCTTGCCGTCCGGAATGAAGACGTAACCGAAGCCCCACACCGTCTGCAGGTAACGCGGGGTAGCCGGATCGGGTTCGATCAGCTTGCGCAGGCGCGACACCTGGACATCGATGGCGCGGTCGAAGGGGCCTTGTTCGCGACCACGCGCCAGCGTCATCAGGCGGTCGCGCGACAGCGGCTGGCGCGGGTGTTGCAGCAACACCTTGAGCACGGCGAACTCGCCGGTTGTCAGTGGCAGGTATTCCTCGTCGCGTTTCAGTGTGCGGGCCGCCAGGTCGATTTCGATGTTGGCAAAACCGACCACCTTTTCTTCGGTGGACGGTGCGCCCGGTGCATCGCTGCCGCGCCGGCGCAGCACCGCCTGAATGCGGGCGAGCAACTCGCGCGGGTTGAAAGGCTTGGGCAGGTAGTCGTCCGCACCCATCTCCAGCCCGACAATGCGGTCGATTTCGTCGCCCTTGGCCGTGAGCATGATGATCGCCTGCTGCGGTTCGGCAGCACGCAGCCGGCGGCAGATCGACAGCCCGTCTTCGCCCGGCATCATCAGGTCAAGCACGATCAGGTCAAAGACATCGCGGGCCAGGCATTTGTCCATGGCGCTGCCGTTCTCCGCACTCTTCACGGCAAAACCCTGCTCGCCGAGGTAGCGAGTCAGCAGGTCGCGCAGGCGCTGGTCGTCGTCAACAACCAGGATCTTTCTTTGGCTTGTTGTATTCATGGTGCAAATCCTAGCTGAAGAAACGGGATTCGGGATATTCGCACTTACAAAGCTTTACAATTCACCCCTCAATAAACAAATTCTGCTTACATCTCGCGCGCAGTATGCCAATCGTGGCACGGAGGCGGTTGTTTCATTTGCCTGTCCGGCCACATAGCGCGATGGAGGTGGAGCATGAGCAAACTATTTCTAAGCATGTTGATTGGCGCTGGCATCCTGATGATGACGACAGAAGATTCGAAGGACAGTCTTTCGAATACCGTGCGCAGCATTGCGCTTGCGGTGGAGGAGGCCGTGCAGCGATGATCCGTCGCCATCTTGCCATTGGCCTGGGTGTCCTGTCCCTGTTGCTGGCTGTGCCGGCCCAGGCTTTTCCGGGTGTTCGCTCGGGCGGCTGGTTGCAGGTGCAGCAACGGCAGTATCAGCCCAATGGCGGTGATCGGCAGCGCCATTCGCAGCAGCGACGGCAGGAGTCAGACAGGCAGCAATATGAGCGTCGGGAAGCGCCGCAACGCCTGTCGCCGGATGAGCGACGCCAGCTGCGACAGGATCTGCGCGATGCCGGACGTGATGTTTATCCGCAGCGTCGGAATCAACGCTGACCGGTTGCGCATCGCCAGAAAATAGCCTGCTTTTCCTCGCATCGCTCCACGACTGGAGCCTGATATGCGAAACATTTTTTTCCTGCTATTTACCCTGCTGGGCACGGTGCATGCACACGCTGCCCCCATGGGTGAGGCGGATGCCCGGCATCTGCTCAATCGCACCGGCTTTGGGGCGCCGCCGGCTGCGGTCACCGAATTTTCCCGCCTCTCCCGCGAGGCCGCCGTGGAACGCCTGCTGGCTTCTGCCCGAACGACGCCAACCCTTCAGCCACCTGAACAGGAATTCACCAGCCCGGCGCAAATCAGGGAAATCAAGCAATTCTCGGAAGAGGAAAAAAAAGCTTTCCAGCGCAGCCAGTTCCTCAAGGGGGCCGAGCTGCGTGGCTGGTGGCTGCAGGAAATGCTGCAGACCCCTTCGCCATTGACCGAGCGCATGACACTTTTCTGGCATAACCACTTCGTTTCCAGCCAGCAAAAGGTGAAATCCGGGCGGCTGATGCTTGAGCAGAATCTGCTCCTGCGCCGACACGCCCTGGGGCACTTCGGTGAACTGCTGCACACGGTAGCCAAGGATCCGGCAATGATCATCTATCTGGATGCGGCAACCAATCGCAAGGGGCAGCCGAATGAAAACTTTGCCCGTGAGGTGATGGAGTTGTTCACGCTGGGCGAGGGCAACTACAGCGAACAGGACATCAAGGAGGCCGCGCGTGCCTTCACTGGCTGGAGCATCGACCGTGAAACCGGCAAATACCGCTGGCGGGCGGCGATGCATGATGCCGGCGAGAAAACCGTGCTCGGCAATCGTGGCAATTTTGATGGCGACGCGGTGCTTGATCTGCTGCTCAGGCAGGCCGCAACTGCCGAGTTCATTAGCGGCAAGCTGTGGCGGGAGTTCGTGTCGCCGGCACCTGATCCTGCGCAAGTCCGCCAGATTGCCCGTGTCTTTCGCAGCACCGGCTACGATATTCGCCAGGCCTTGCGCGCCCTGTTGCTGAGTGAAGGATTCTGGTCCCCGCGAAACCGTGGCGTGCTGGTCAAGTCGCCGGTGGATCTGGTGGTCGGTTCCATGCGTACCCTCGAAATCGACGTTCGCGACAGCTTGCCGCTGGTCTTTGTCACGCGCAATCTGGGGCAGGATCTGATGGCACCACCCAACGTCAAGGGCTGGCCTGGCGGCAATGCCTGGATCAATGCCAGTACGCTGCTGGCGCGCCGGCAATTCATCGAACGTTTGCTGCGCAATGACGATGCCTCGCCGCAAGCCCGGCGCAACGGTAACGCAATGGCCATGCAGGCACGGCGGCAGGAGGAATCAAACCCGCGTGTGGCGTTTGGCAAAGGAGCCGGACACCTGGAAAGCGCTGCCAGACAGCGTCTACTGCAGGCCGCCAACGATATTCGCTTCAATAGCCATCGCTGGCTATCGCATTTCGATGGTGAGGTGGCCGTCGCCAACGCCTTGCTGGCGGTGCCGGCTGTTTCCCCGGTGCCGCCTGAAACACAGGGAATGGCACTGGTGCGTGCGCTGGCGCTGGACCCTTCCTATCAACTCAAATGACCCGGCGATTTCATTGCCTGTGCTAGCAAAGGAACCTGTCATGCCCGATCGACGCCGTTTCCTTGGTTTTCTCACCTCCGGTGCCGTGCTGGCGGCGATGCCGATGCCTGGCTGGCCAGCCGTGGCAGGCTATCAACGCTTGCTGGTACTGGTTGAATTGAAGGGGGGCAATGACGGCCTGAATACCATCGTGCCGTTTGCCGACCCCGCCTACGCAGCCCTGCGGCCCCGCCTGGCCCTTGAACGCCATTCGCTGCTGCAGCTTGACGAACGCACCGGCGCCCATCCCCAGCTGGCACCCTTGCAAGCCATCTGGCAGCAGCGTGAACTGGCGATTGTGCAATCCGTCGGCTACCCAGACGCCAACCTCTCGCATTTTCGTTCCATTGAAATCTGGGATACCGCGTCGCGCAGCAATCAGTATCTTGAAGAAGGCTGGCTGGGCCGAACCTTCGCCGGCAAGGCGCCGCCTGCCAGTTACGCGGCCGATGGCGTGGCTGTCGGCAGTGCGGACCTCGGCCCGCTGGCAGGGGCGCATGCGCGTACCGTCGCCATCGCCAATGCCCGCCAGTTCCAGCAACTGGCCAGGACCGCCCAGCCGCGGGACGGGCAGGGGGGCGGCGCCTTGCAGCACCTGCTCAAGGTGGAAGAAGACATTGCGGTGGCAGCACAACGCCTGTCGTCCAGTTATCAGTTCAAAACGCAGTTTCCCGATGGTGCGTTTGGCGAGTCGGTCAAGGCAGCATGCCAGATCGTTGCCGGCGGCACCGGTGTGGCGGCGATCCGCCTGAGCCTGAACGGGTTTGATACGCACCAGAACCAGCCGGCCAAACATGCCGATCTCCTGCGCCAGCTGGCGGAGGGGTTGCTGGCCCTGCGGTCTGCCATGCAGGAACTGGGGCGCTGGAATGAAACGCTGGTGATGACCTATGGCGAATTCGGCCGTCGTGCCAAGGAAAACCAGTCAAACGGAACCGATCACGGCACCGCAGCCCCGCAGCTGGTACTCGGCGGCCGTGTGGCTGGTGGCCTGTTCGGTGAAGCGCCGCGCCTCAATCAACTGGACGGCAATGGCAACCTGCCGTTCGCAGTGGATTTCCGCAGCCTTTACGCCACCGTGCTAGAAGATTGGTGGGGGATGCCTTCGAACACGGTGCTGGGGGGGCGTTTCGAACGATTGCCTTTGCTGCGTGGGTAAGTGTGCGGCGGGGCCATCCCCTCGCGATCTCAGTTCGCCTTGACCACCGGCACCTCCTCCCAGTGTGTCGTATACCCCGGCGACAGATGCTCCCGCCGCATCTGCCAGGATTGCGTCACCCCTGCCGACCCCAGTCGCAGCGTATTCCGCCCATAGCGATGATTGATGCCATCGAGTACGCGCATCAGCTTCTCCGAACGCGCGTCATCAACACCGAAGAATGAAGCCTGCCGGTTCAGCAGTGGCGTCAGATCCAGCAGCATCACCCCGGCCTTGTGATAGCCAAACCCCGGTCGGTAGATCGCCCTCAATACCTTGAGTGCCCACTGCGTGAGCATACGGGTGTCCGAAGTGGCTTCGGGTAGAGGAAGCATCACCGCGCGCTGATACTGCGGCACCTCGGGCTTGAACACATTGGTTCGCAGATAGACCTGCACCGCACCGGCCAGCGATTTCTGGGCGCGCAGTTTTTCGGCTGCCTTGGCGATGTAGCTGGCGACCGCCTCCTCAAGCTCGTCCAGGTTGTAGAGCAGGCGGCCAAAAGATCGGCTGGAGATGATCTGCTGCTTGTCCGGGGTGATTTCTTCCAGATCCATGCAGGAATCACCGCGCAGCTCGCGCACGGTTCGCTCCAGTACCACCGAGAACCGGGAACGCAGGCTTGCAGCATCGGCATCGCGCAGCTGTCGCACGCTATGAATCCCCATCGATTGCAGGCGGGCGCTGATCTTGCGTCCAACCCCCCACACCTCGCCGACCTCGATATGCTCAAACAAGCGGTCCAACTCGGCTGGCGACGCAGTGGTGAAGTCGCACACCCCCGCGCCACCGAACAGGCCTTTCTTGGCGCAATGGTTGGCCAGCTTGGCAAGCGTCTTGGTCGGCGCAATGCCGACGCACACCGCCAGCCCCAGCCAATCGGCTATCCGTTGCCGAATCGCTTCGCCGTAAGCCGCCAGGCTGCTGGTTTGCCCATACACGCCGGAAAGCTCGAGGAAAGACTCATCGATGCTATACACCTCAAGCTGCGGCGTGAATCCGGACAGCACCTGGACGACCCGATTGCTCATGTCGGCATAGAGCGCGTAATTCGATGAGAAAGCCACGATGCCGTGCTGCTGTGCCTGGTCACGGAGCTGGAACCACGGCCCCCCCATCGCGATGCCGAGTGCCTTGACCTCGGCCGAACGGGCCACGACACAGCCATCGTTGTTGGAAAGCACGACCACCGGGCAATGCTTGAGCTTGGGGTTGAACAGCTTTTCGCACGAGGCGTAGAAGTTGTTGCAGTCAACCAGGGCGAAGATCGGCACGACACAACTCCGGGGCAATGTTTCGAGGAAATGTTTTGAGGTATGGCGCGAGGGTCAGATGGTGAAACGCTTGAACCGCCCGACGACCACCCCCCACACCTCCAGCTCCATGCCTTCACGAATTTCCAGCGGCGGATAGGCCGGGTGTTCAGCCACCAGAGCAACACGGCCCGCCTTGCGATACAGGCGCTTGACCAGACGCTCGCCATTCACGAAAGCCACCACGATGTGCCCATGCCGCGGCCGGATGCTTCGGTCGACCACCAGCACATCACCATCGAAGATCTCGGCGCCCTGCATGCTCTCGCCCTGCACGGCAAAAAAGAAGGTGGAAACCGGATTGCGTATCAGGTAGTCGTTGATGTCCAGACACTTGTCTTCATAGTCAGCCGCCGGCGAGGGGAAACCGGCGGAAACCTTGACGCCATCCAGCGGCAGCGGCAGGGACGGTGCATCCGGTCGCGGTACGAAAACCACGGCAAGCGCCGCCGAACGGGTACTAGGCATCAACATCGGCCAGCTGCTTCGGATGTTCATCGGTGGCCGCCGCTTTGCTGACGAGCACGTTTTCACACTCGGGGCATACCAGGCAGGTGCACTGGTCAATCGTCGCCACTTCCAGTTCCTGGGTGGCCAACGGAATGTGACAGAACGGACAGACAATGCGGTTCATGGCGATCTCCTTCGATACTGTAATTTTATACAGTTATCTGGCGAGCACAATACTGTATGCAATTGCCATGCGCGGTTTCCTGCGGCAAACCATGAGGCGGTGGGAGGCACGTTGGCGTGGTCTGGCCGGGAAAAAATAAAACGCAGGGGCGAATCACCTTCACTGGCCGAACTCATCGAATCACACGCCGTGCCTCAGGGTAAAATGCCCCGATGCTTTTCCTTGCCCTTGAATCCTCAACCGACGCCGGTTCTGTCGCGCTCTGGCGCGATGGAGAAGTCAGCGAGCGTCATTGCCCGCCAGGGCAGCCTTCGTCGGCCACGCTGCTACCGCTGGCCAGTGCCTTGCTGCAGGAAGCCGGCATCGGCTTTGCCGACCTTGAAGCCATTGCCTTTGCCGCCGGACCCGGTTCGTTCACCGGCCTGCGCGTCGCCTGTGGCGTGGCGCAGGGATTGGCCGCTGCGCGCAATTTGCCAGTGCTGCCGGTCGGTACGCTGGAAACGATGGCCCATGCCGCCAATGCGGCGCGGGTGGCCGTCTGCCTCGATGCGCGCATGAAGGAAGTCTATTTCGGCCTGTTCGTCGATGGTGTCTCGGTATCGCCGGTCGGTGTTTACGCCCCGGATCAGGTGCCGCTGCCCGAAACCGGCGACTGGCTGGCCGTTGGCAATGCCTTGAGCGCCTACCCCGTGTTGCATGAACGTCTGGCGGCGCGCGGCCTCGCCATGAACCCCGATGTCGCACCGACAGCCGCTGCCGTTGCGGCGCTTGCCGCCCCGCGGCTGGCCAGGGGCGAGGGCATCGACCCGGCACTGGCCGTGCCGGTCTATGTGCGCGACAAGGTGGCGTTGACCGTGGCCGAGCGATTGGCCAAGGGAGGCAAGGCATGAGTGCCGTGCTGGCGCCCCGCGTCGAAATGTTGCCGATGAACCTGAACGACCTCGATGAAATCGTTGCCATCGAGAATGCGGCCTATCCCTTCCCGTGGACACGCGGCAATTTCTCCGATTCGCTGGTGGCCGGCTACAGCGCCTGGGTTTGCCGGGTGGGCGGCGAGCTGATCGGCTATGTGGTGGTGATGATGGCGCTGGATGAAGCGCATCTGCTCAACATCAGCGTCAAGCAAAACCGCCAGCGCATGGGTTTCGGCGCACGCCTGCTGCGGCACGCCATGGATATGGCGAAACGTCTGGGCGCGCGCCAGTTGCTGCTGGAAGTGCGCCCCTCCAATGAACACGCGCTGGCGCTCTACAAGCATTTCGGCTTTGTCCGCATTGGCTTGCGCAAGGCCTACTACCCGGCAGAAAACGGGCGGGAAGATGCGTTGGTCTACACCCGCAGCCTGACTGAGGTGAGTGCATGAGCCTGACCCGCGAACGATTGCTCGAAGAGATTGGCATCAAGCCGCTCTGGAAGCTGCGCAAGCCGGCAGGGGCGGACGCGGCTGAATTGCCTGCGGCGGAGGCGTCTGCCGGCGCTGCAGCGGCCGCAGCTGCAGCCCAGCCACTTTCCACACCAGCAGAGGCGGCTGGCCCGGTAAGCGAGATGGGCTGGCCACAGCTGCGCGATGCCGTGGGCGCATGCCAGCGCTGCGGCCTGTGTGCCGAACGCAAGCAGGCCGTGCTGGGAGTGGGCGATGAACAGGCCGACTGGCTGTTCATCGGCGAAGGGCCGGGGGCCGAGGAAGATGCACGGGGCGAGCCGTTTGTCGGCCCGGCCGGGCAGTTGCTCGATGCCATGCTGGCAGCCATCGATCTCCAGCGTGGCAACAATGTTTACATCGCCAATGCCGTCAAATGCCGGCCACCCGGCAATCGCACGCCAGAGGCCAATGAGATCGATGTCTGCCGCCCCTGGCTGCAACGGCAGATTGCCCTGTTGCGCCCCAAGCTGATCGTGCTGCTGGGCAAGGTGGCCATGCATGCCGTGCTCAATGAAGACAGCGCACTCGGCGCCAGCCGGGGCAAACGTTTTGAATACCGCGATGGTGATCTGGTCGTGCCGGTCATCGTTACCTATCACCCGGCCTACCTCCTGCGCAATCTGCCGGACAAGGCCAAGGCCTGGGAAGACCTGTGTCTGGCGCGCCGCCTCATGCGTGAGCAGCAGGCGGGCAGCCGTCTTCCTGTGGGAGCACACTGAATGCGTAATGGAATTGCCCTGCTGCTGGCGCTGTTGTTCACCGCCGCACAGGCAGAAGAAGCGGCGTGCCATGTCACCTATGGCGGCGAAACCAGAACCTTGAAGGTAGCGCAGGGCCAATCGCCTTACACCGTGCCGGCGACGGCCGTTGGTTCCTACTTCCTGTTCCGCGCGCTGGTGGATGCGGATACCGCGTTGCCGGCCGGCCTGCACGCCGTAAAAATCTACGTTTATGCCGACAAGGAAGCGGGCGCAACGCTCATCCATCAGGCCGATTTTCCCTGGCCGGTCAACGAAGGTACCGAACAGCGCCACGGCTTCTCCGGCCTGCAGCGCGTGTATGAACCCGTGCGCGACGGTGAATTGAGGTACTGGTGCTCGGTGGTCGACCTGTGGGAGCGCAAATGATGAGCCGCCCCAACAAGCCGCTGCTGCAAGCCCTGTTCGCCCTGCTGTTCGCTTTGTGCCTGGCCGGGCCGGGCAGGGCGGCCAGCGAAAAATCCTTCATTCAGGTGCCGGACGAAGCCGAGGCGAAAACCGTGGCTGTAGACATGGGGGTGCGTGCGCAAGCTGTTGTGCGCCTGCTGTTCGTCGGCGACATCATGCTCGACGACGGGCCGGGCAAGGCCATTGCGGCAGGGAAAGACCCATTTGCCGACTTTGCCGACGAATTCCGCGCGGCCGATGTGCGCATCGGCAACCTGGAGTGCCCCATTGCCACCAGTGGTCAGCCGCTGGCCAACAAGATCTTTACCTTCCGCGCCAGCCCGGCGGTGATCGACACACTGAGCGGCCGTTTCGATGCGCTCTCGGTGGCCAACAACCACTCCGGCGATTACGGGCGCGAGGCCTTTCTCGAAACGCTGACCTTGCTCGACATGGCCGGCATCAAGCCGTTTGGCGGTGGCCGCAACCTGAGCGAGGCGCATGCGCCGTACTGGGTGGAAAAGGGCGGTCTGAAGATCGCCGTGCTGGCCTACAACGAGTTCAAGCCACGCGCCTTCGAGGCCGGGCCGGACTGGGCAGGCGTGGCCTGGAGCGAGGATACCCACGTGCTGCGCGACATTCAGGCGGCCCGTGCTGCCGGTGCCGATATCGTCATTCCCTTCATGCACTGGGGCTGGGAACGCGAACGGGTGCCGAGCGAACGCCAGAAGCAGCTGGCCCGGCTGATGATCGACAACGGTGCCGATGCGGTGGTCGGCGGGCATCCGCATGTCACCCAGGGCAGCGATCTCTACAAGGGCAAACCGATCATCTACAGCCTGGGCAATTTCGTGTTCGATGGCTTCGAGCTGCCCGCGGCGCGCGAGGGCTGGCTGCTGCAGATGACGGTGAGCAGCGACGGCGTGCGCGACTGGAAGCTGATTCCTGCCTACATGGATGGCGAAGGCCTGCCGCGCAAGTTGCCGCCGGTGCCGGTTGCACCCGCCCCGGCCAGCGTGCCCTCGACAGCGGACATCGTGTCTGCCCCCGCGCCCACCCCGGCTGCCACACGCTGAACGCTTGAAAAACCGGCGGCAACGCACCATCTTCAGTGCGTTGCCCTTGCTGTCTCATTTTCCATTGGAGGAAACACCGTGCGACTTCGCCTCTTTGCCCTGCTTGCCGTTGTTGCCACGCTGCTCTCCGGCTGCGGCTACAACACTTTCCAGACCACCGATGAACAGGTCAAAGCCGCCTGGTCGGAAGTGCTCAACCAGTACCAGCGTCGTGCCGACCTGGTGCCCAATCTGGTCAATACCGTCAAAGGCTATGCCAGCCACGAGCAGGAGGTGCTGACCCAGGTGACCGAGGCCCGTGCCCGTGTTGGCGGCATTCAGGCCACGCCGGAGCTGATTGCCAACCCGCAGGCCTTTGCCCAGTTCCAGCAGGCACAGGCCGGCCTGTCCAGCGCGCTTTCCCGCCTTCTGGTGGTGGCCGAGAACTATCCCAACCTGAAGGCGGATGGCGCATTCCGTGATCTGCAGGCACAGCTTGAAGGCACCGAAAACCGCATCACCGTTGCCCGCAACCGCTACATCAAGGCGGTTGAAGGCTACAACGTGGCCGTGCGCACCTTCCCCAACAACCTCACCGCCATGATCTTCGGCTACGAGGTCAAGCCGAACTTTACGGTGGAAAACGAGAAAGCCATCTCGACTGCCCCCACCGTCAATTTCGGCAAATAAGCGGTTTAAACCAGCGCGATGCTGCGCACCTTCGCCGCACTGCTGCTTGCCTTCTGGGTTGCCCTTGCCGGCGCCCAGGAGTTGCAGCCCATTCCGGCGCTGAAAGCGCGGGTAACCGACCTCACCGGCACCTTGTCGGCGGAGCAGCAGGCGAGGTTGGAAGGGCGTCTGGCGGCCTTCGAACAGCAAAAGGGGGCGCAGCTAGCCGTGCTGCTGGTGCCGACAACACAGCCCGAAGTCATCGAGCAATATTCGATTCGCGTGGTTGAGCAATGGCAGCTCGGGCGCAAGGGCGTTGATGACGGCGTGCTGCTGCTTGTGGCCAAGCAGGATCGCAAGCTGCGCATCGAGGTCGGCTACGGGCTGGAGGGCGCCCTCAATGACGCCACGGCCAGGCGCATCATTGCCGAGATCATCACCCCGCGTTTCAAGGCGGGGGATTTCGCCGGCGGAATCGAAGCCGGGGTAGAAAGCATCGTTGCCGTGATTGATGGCGAACCGCTGCCTGCCGCCGAGGGTAACGAAACCAGCGGCCGTTCGAGTTTCAATCTGGACGATTCGCTGTTCTTCGGGATCATGGCAGTGGCTGTGCTCACTGGCATCCTGCGTACATTATTAGGCCGCGTGATTGCTGCCTCCCTCGTCGCTGGCGTGGTTGGTGTGGTGGTTTTTCTGGCAACATCGTCCCTCATCTTTGCCGCCATTGCCGGCGTGGTTGCCTTCATCTTTGCCCTGCTTGGCGGCGGTGCCGGTGGCGGTGGGTCAGGCGGTGGCGGCTCGTGGAGCAGTTCAAGCGGCGGCAGTTCATGGAGCGACTCAGGCTCTGGCGGATTCTCCGGCGGTGGCGGCAGTTTCGGGGGCGGTGGCTCCTCGGGGAGCTGGTGATGGACATACTGCGCATAGGAAAACATCTGCTGGCCCCGCAATGGTGGGCCGTGCGTCATTTCGGGAAGCCGGCGCTGGCCGCGGTCGAAGCCGCCATTGCCGCCTCCGAACAAAGGCATCGCGGCGAATTGCGCTTTGTGGTCGAAGGTGCCCTGCCGCCGGCACACCTTTTCTCCGGCAACAGCGTGCGCCAACGGGCGATTGATCTCTTTGCCCAGCTCCGCGTGTGGGATACCGCAGAAAACAGTGGCGTGCTGGTCTACGTGCAAATGCTCGACCACAAGGTCGAAATCGTTGCCGACCGGGGCATCAACCAAAGGGTAGGGCAGCATTTCTGGGATGCCGTTTGCGCACGTATGGAAACCGAATTCGGTGCCGGCCGCTTTGAAGCCGGTGCGCTGGCCGCACTGGATGAAATCACCCAGGCATTGGCCACGCACTTTCCCCCTGCTGCAGACAACCCGAATGAGCTGCCGGATCGGCCGGTGGTGCTTTAGGGTTTGGGTGTGAATGCCCTGTGGGATGGGGCATTGTTGCGAGAAACAAAGGGGTTGGCTGTTGATGAGGGTGTCTGTTTCTCGGCCATTGCTGTCGTACAGCCCTTGAAACCTGAGCGGCAGTTAGCCGACTCCTTAGTGACTATTAAAGCGGGGGTGACTCAGTATTCACCCTTACCGGGGATGATGTGACGGACGCCGCCGCGGGGGCGCTCGACATCATGTCTGCGGCGGGGAATGAGGTGGATGTGACAGTGAAAAATCGTCTGCCCCGCATCGGCTCCGTTGTTCATGCCGATATTGAAACCACTGATACTGGCATCGTTGGCGATTAGTTCGGTGCGCTGTTGGTGCAACAGCGCGTTGCAGGCGCTGATTTCTGACTGATAGAGGTCGAAGTAGTCAGCCGCGTGACGTTTCGGGATGATCAAGCGGTGACCGGGCGTGACCGGGAAACCGTCGGCGATGCACAGCGCCAGCTCGTTCTCGTGAAGCACTCTGCTTTTCGGCAGGTCGCAAAAGAGACAGCCGCTCTCTCGGAACACATAGCTGTCGCGAACCGCGCGAAAATCAGTCGCGTCGCGATCGCGCTTCATGGCGTTGCAGCTATAGCAGAGGGCTTGTAGGTTGCTCAGATCATCACTTCCCCCGTGGTTGCGCGGTACGATGTGGTCGACTTCCAGTGCCTTCCGGTCGGCTGAGATGCCGCAAAGTTCACAATGGAAGCCAGCGCGTTTGAGCACGTCGTAGCGCAGCGTGCCGCTGATGTAGCCCGCCGATTTGCGGCGATGCTCGAATATCCGATCGCCACGGCGAGCCTGGTAGCTTTCGAGACGTTCTTGGCATAGGGCAATTAGCGTCGTCACTTGTTCAGCGCTCAGCGATTCCCAACCGTTTAAATGGTAGGTGTCGCCATCCTTGCGCACGATGTCGTGGCTGCGCAGCACCTTGCCGACCATGTTATTGGTGATCAGTTGGTAATACTCGAGCTGGCTTTGATCATGCGCGAGCAGGGTGCGCGAAATCGCTTCGCGAGAACTAACACCGTCGTTTTGCAGGAGGGTCAGCAGCATCAGCGGTTGATATATGTGCGACATCCGCATTCGGTGCCGCACAAATTCGGCCAGCGTCTCAAAGTCCAAAGTAGTGTCTTCCGGAGCGTGTGGGGCCTACGCCCTTTTTGCAGCAGCCTGATGGTCATAGCAATAGAGCTGACCGCCAAACCAAGCCGCCTTGTCTTGGCAAAACTTCGCAACTTTCACCGTGAGCGGTTTGCCGCAGGTTGCGCATATGGGTTTCTGAGTCGATGGGCGCGGCGGTTCGGTGACCTGGTTCGCCGGCACTGCGACCGGCCTTGCGTCGTCAGTAGGCGGCGTGGCACAGTGGGTCGCGGTTACTGCTCTCGGCTTCATAAAGGAGGGGAGCGCCAAGGGATCGGTTCGGCAGTGAGCCGACTTTAATTTTTCCCCCCATTCCCGCACTGTATCGCGTCCGCTGAAGTTGATCGTTTTGGCCAAGAAAGTGCCGGTACTCATGGCGTCAACGTAGTTGACATGCCAAGTCCTAAATTGGTCTGCTTTAATGACCATGCTGGTATCAAACTTGTCGGCAGGCGGACGCTTGATAATGGCTTTCGGGTGCACCATGACCACGTGAACAAAGGTCGGTTCGGTGCCGGCTCGGCCGGTAATTCCGAGCTGCGCTAGAACTTTGCGTAGGATTGGCTCGTGGCGACGGCTTTGTTCGAGCGGGGATTCGATGCCATAGCGCCGCTCGCCGGCGTACTCCACCGAGAACTCGCCATATTCATTGATTTCGAGGCTGCCGTTGTAGGTCTTGGTTTCCAGCAAGAAGAACATCAGGAAACGGTTGACGACGAGATGGTCAATTTGCGCCACGTGGCCGTCGACTTCGAGCCGGAGATCATGCAATACGGCGTGGTTCTGGCCGTCGCGATACTCGGAATCGATATAGTGCACCGCATCGAGCTCGCCGGCGAGTCCAGGGGAAAATCGTTGGTATTCGCTGCGTAGCCAGTCTTTTTGCCGATTGTCGAGGCGATCAGATTTTCTGAGTTCTTCGAGCAGGCGCAGCCGCTTACTGCGATCGTCGGGTGATTTGATGATCATGACATCCTCCGCTCGGCATTATGCCGGCGAGTTCGGCTATCTGCCAAACGAGGAGTGAATCGCCACGGTTTTTGTAGCCACCTCACAAGACTGCTTTGCTACTCATAGCAGTCGCCGCTTCGACCGCTGCCAAATGTCTGCACAGGCCGACCGACGCCAAAGGGGTCAGCTTCATTTGAATTGCTGAAAAGTTAATTCAAGATGACCCTTAAGCTCGATTATTCTGTGGCGGGGACCAGGCGCCAACTGAACAAGTGATCGAAGTCTTCGTGGCACATCGAGCTATCTCGACGTGCGAAGTAATACGCCGCACCGCCGCTGTCCATGACCCCCGGCGTCATCGGCCGCAAGGAACTGCGGCTGAGAAAGCCGACACCGACTACGTGGTCCCGGCTTTTTGACGACAGGAAGCGGCTAACGCCGATCGCAAGCGCGGTTGGATGCTGTTGCGGGTCGTTGTCCTGTCCAGCAATGGAAATTAGCTGTTCGCCGTCAAGTCCGTCGAAACCCGCGATCAAGATACCAGCACGACGCCGGGTCAACTGGCGCCTCGCCGCATCATCGAGCGTCTTGAAGGTTTCATCCATGAAGCCGTCCTCCGCTGCGCTCTGGACCACGAAAACGATCGCACCTTTGCCCGTACCTATGAGCAGGCTCTCGCGATTAATCGTGCCAGTCAATGCCTCCACTAGCGAACGCAAATCACCTGCATCCCTGGTTCTGACGGCGTGCGCGACCAGTTTGGGGTCGAACTGAGTGATCCGGATATCCGAACCGTCGTCTAATCTCGAACCGGAGCCGGCATGGATTCGTGTCAGGATACGTTTGGCGAGCGCTTGACGGTCAGCCACCCTCGTGGGTAGCTTCTTCGGTACGGTCAGTATCACTGCAAGCCCTACTTCCAGCGTTTTCCGCAGCGGTGTCAGCTCTCTTTCGACTAACTGATGGAAGTCCAACGCCTCGCGACGATGGATGTTTCTGCCCTTATTGTTCGAGATGGATTTGCATTCGACCTCCAGTTCCCTGCCTTTCGGACTCGTCGCGAGCAAGTCAAACGTTTCTCCGCGTCCCATCATCTCTGGCCAAGCGATACCCCAGCCGCGGCGTACAAAATGCGTGGCAACCGTTAGTTCCAGCCGGTAGGCACGCATGGCGTCTGGGTTCGCGAACGCTCCCCGTACCCGACTGCGCAGTCGCTCGGCCTCGATCTTGGTTGTCATATCCATCATAGATAGTGTCTGCGCAGCGAAGCTGACTGCGGGGTAAAGCAGCCGAACCGCTTCGCCGATTTCTGGCAGTTGCCCATACTTAGCGATCAGTAGTCCGCAGCGGTCAAGGGTGAACGCGATATCGTTCTCTTCGTGTAGGAACGAGGCTAGGAAAGAGTTCCCTTTAATCGCGCCCTTCATCTGGCGAGCGCGATGTGTCCAAGCCCTTTCGCCGATGACATCGGCGAAGCGTTTGAAGACCGCCGGAATGTCGGCGACGTTAAGTTCGATCTGCAACATGGATGCAGCCGGTGGTGCTTGAGTGGTCACAACACTGATTAAGGTAAGGGCGTGACCGACATTATTCGACGTCTGCTCACCGCTGGCCAGAAGAAATTGGGGGGGCTCGTCACATCGGCAAGCCGGCAAACGAGACAGGAACCTGACGCATAACCCTACGCTTAACCTGATGCCCAATAGCTGCACTGTGCCTGGCTGTTGGCTGAATGGGAAAGCTAACGTTTAGCTCGGGTAGTTGTCGAACGGCAGGTTGCAGGCACATTTCTGACCGAATCTGTCAGTAGGCTGAGCGTCAGCAAAGGCCGACAACCAGACCAACCGTAAGACCAAACATCGCACACCACTCAAATTGATTCAAAACCCGAGATAAAAAAGGTGCCGCGGACGGTTGTCTGCGGAGGAGAACGCTTTCGGCGCCCGCGGCACAACGGGGGATCGGTCGTTTGATTGATTAGCCGGTGGCGGCCATCAGGGTGGGGATGCTGTCCTTGCGTGTGCGTTCGTCGCCCTTGTCGTCGTCTGACAGTGCGCGGATTTCTCCGGAGATTTCGCCGCCTTCTTCAATCAGCATCTTGCCGTAGCGGATCTTGCCGCTGACCTTGCCGGTGGCGTGGATGATCAACTGCTGGCGTGCGGTCAGTTCGCCCTCGAAGTGGCCGTGCACCTCGGCGATGTCGATGCCGACCTTGCCGGAAAACGAGCCTTCTTCGGCGATGCGGATAACGCGGCTGTCCATGGTGGCTTCAACCCGGCCTTCAACAACCAGTGTGTCGCAGTCGAGAATTTCGGCGCCCTTGAGTTTGACGTCCGGGCCAACAATCAGCCGGCTCCCGGTTTCGGTTCGGGTGGTTTCGCTCATTTTTGCGCTTTCCTTTTCGCGTTCAGTGTCATTGCGCGTTGCTGGCGGTGTGGCGGCAGAGGTGCTGGGCCGCAAGGTGCTGTGTGAACCGATCGAGTTTGCGGTGGTTTGCGTGGCCGGGCTGGTCGGCAGGCTGGTTGAACGGTTGCCTGCGGTGGGTTCCCTGCCACCCAGGGCTTGCGGACGTGAGAAGGGGTTGGCGGGTTTGTTGAACATGCATGGTCTCCAGTTCGGTTGCGGTACCTCTACTTATCAACAATCGTGCCAGTATGTAAAAAGCATGTTGTTTCAAGCACTTGAGTTAGTTGGCCGGCATTTTTCCGCTTTTCGCCATGGGCCGGGGCGTTGCCTGTTCCCGACACCTTGCCAGGCCGTATCCGCAGACTGTTGATTTCACTGATAATTGTTTGTCGCTTTTTCCCGACGGTTTGCATAGAGGCGGCTTCGCTCTTTATGCTTCGTTCATTCAATCATTCGAGCTGCCATGCACCGTTTTTCATTCCGTGTCACTTTGCTGCTGGGTTTTTTGCTGCTGGCGATCCTGCTCGGGGCGGCTGCCCTGCGCGGGCTGATTGCGCTTGAGGATTTTGCGGTGCAGAGCCGTCGCAGTGCCGATGCGGCGGTGCAGGTCACCGCCGATTTGCAGCAACTGGCTGAACGCACGGTGGATCTGGAGCGCAGCGCCAGGCAGTTTCTGGTGCTCAAGGAGCCGGCGCTGCGAGAGCGTTTTGATGCGCTGGTGGCCGAGGCTCAGTCTGCGCTTGACCGTTTGCGGGCCAGCGATGCCGGCTATTTTTCGCCAGCGGCGGATGACTGGGGCAAGGCGGCGAGCGCACTTCAGCAGAGCCTGACCGACATGGATTCGCCGGCAGCGCTCACCGCCTTGTCTTCGTTGGGCGAGCTCAACGAGGTGCTGGCAGACAATGGCCGGCAATGGATCGAGCAGCAGAACGCCAGCCTTTTTTCCGAGCTGGAGCAGAACCGGGTGCGGCTTTTTTCGCAGGTGCTGGCTTCCGTTTCCGGGGCGCTGGTGCTGGCGGTGGTGATGGCCTGGTGGCTGATCCGGCCGATCGGGCGGCTGGAGTCGGCGATCGAGCGCCTGGGGCAGAGCCGGTTTGATGCGCCTATCCATATCCCCGGCCCGGCTGATTTGCAGGCGGTGGGGCGGCGGCTGGATTGGTTGCGCCTGCGTCTGGCGGATCTGGAGGCGAACCGCGCCCGTATCCTCCGGCATGTGTCGCATGAGTTGAAAACACCGCTGGCTGCGCTGCGCGAAGGGGTGTCGCTGCTGCAGGAGGAGGTTGTCGGGCCGCTGGCGCCGGATCAGCGCGAAGTGGCCGGCATTCTTGAACATAATGCCCGTGCCCTGCAGCAACAGATTGAAGATCTGCTCAATTACCACGCCACGGTGTTTGATGCAGCGCGGCTCAACCGGCGCCGTGTTCCGCTGCATACCATGCTGGAAGTTGCCATCGATGAGCAGCGTCTGCAATTGCAGTCAAGAAACCTGATTGCCACGGTGGACTGCCCCCGGCTGCAGGTGTTGTTTGATCCGGACAAGGTGCGCATTGCGTTGGCCAATCTGCTCTCGAATGCGATTGCCTATAGCCCGGAGGGCAGCGAGATTCGTTTGCAGGCCGGCGTTCAGGACAACAAGGTGTTCATCGACTGCATTGATCAGGGCGCCGGGGTTGCAGCGGCGGATGCCGAACGTATCTTCGACCCCTTTGTTCAGGGAGGAAGGCGGCCAGACACCAGGCAGCAGGGGAGTGGTGTCGGTTTGTCGATTGTGCGCGAACTGATTACTGCCCAGGGAGGCAAGGTTTTTCTCATGGATTCCGAACGTGGAGCGCATTTCAGAATGGAACTGCCCTATGAACAATAATTTGCTGCGGGTCTGTGCACGGTCGGGGCTGGCTGCACTGTGCCTGGCATTGACTGCCTGTGCTTCACTGTCGCCGGCGCCGGCGCCTGTTGCAACGGTGCCGCCGCCTTCAGCGCCGGAGACTCAGTACGTCATGGACGATACACCGCTGCGGGCGATGCTGGCCTTCTACTCCAGCAATGCCCGGCAGCCGGCCGAGCATGAGCGTGATTACTCTGCCTCGGCTGACCCCTATCTGCAGATGCAGCAGGCGATCCGCTTTGGCCAGATGCGCCCGCCCGAGCTGCAAAAGGCGCTGGCCGTGCTTGAGCGGGTGCAAGGCAGCCGGCATCCGACGGCGGTTTCGTTGAGTTCCCTGGCACGATTGCTGCAGGATGAATACACCGAAAGGCTGCGCCTTGATCAACAATTACGCAGTGCAAACCGGCGGGTGGATGATTTGCAGGAAAAGATTGAAGCGCTGTCTGCCATCGAGGCCAGCCTGCCGACCCGGTCCATGCCGAAAGCGCTGCGAGGGAAACAGCAATGAGTCTTGATGTCCTTTTTTCGCCGGCCTCCGCCCATCTGCTGGTGGTTGACGACGACCCCGATCTGCTGCGGCTGTTGTCGATGCGCCTGCGCGCCAATGGTTATCGCGTGACTGCCGTTGATTCGGCCGAAGCGGCGCTGGCGCGTGTCGCCACCGGGCGCCCCGACCTGGTGCTGAGCGATGTGCGCTTGCCGGGGCGCGATGGCCTGGCCCTGTTCGACGAATTGCGGGCACGCCATCCGGCGCTACCGGTCATTCTGCTGACTGCACACGGCACCATTCCCGATGCAATTGCCGCGACGGCAAGAGGTGTTTTCGGGTATCTGACTAAACCCTTCGACAGTGTTGCGCTGCTGGAGAAGATTCGTCAGGCCTTGTTGCTGTCGGCCGCGCCGCTGTCTTCCAATCCCGGGCAGGATGATGTCTGGCGGGAGGAAATCGTCAGCCGCAGCAAGAGCATGGCCGAGTTGCTGGAGGAGGCGCGGCTTGTTGCGGCTTCTGACGCCAGTGTGCTGATCCATGGCGAAAGCGGCAGCGGCAAGGAGCTGCTTGCCCGTGCCATTCATCGCGCCAGCCCACGAGCAGGCCAGCCTTTTGTTGCCGTCAATTGTGGTGCCATTCCGGAAGCCCTGCTGGAGTCCGAACTTTTTGGCCACATGAAGGGTTCATTTACCGGTGCAACGACGAAGCATGTGGGCCTGTTTCAGGCCGCCGATGGTGGCACGCTTTTTCTGGATGAAATCGGCGACATGCCGCTGGCCCTGCAGGTGAAGTTGCTGCGCGTACTGCAGGAGCGGGCAGTGCGGCCGGTGGGCGCAACCGAGTCGGTGGCGATCAATGTGCGCATCCTCTCAGCGACCCATCGTGACCTGGAGGGGGCGATGGGTGAGGGGCAGTTCCGCGAGGATCTCTTTTACCGGCTGAATGTGGTCAGCCTGAGTTTGCCGACGCTGGATCAGCGGCGCGAGGATATTCCGCTGTTGGCGAACCATTTCCTGAAAATGCTGGTGAGCAAATACGGCAAGAAGGTGAACGGTTTTGCCGCGGAGGCGCTGGAGGCGCTGGCTACCGCACCCTGGCCGGGGAATGTGCGCCAGTTGTACAACGTTGTTGAGCAGGTTTGCGCACTGGCAACTTCGCCGCTGATTCCGCTGGCGCTGGTGCAGCGGGCCCTGCGCGTGCGCAGCAACGAGGTCTTGAGCTATGCCGAGGCCAAGCAGCGTTTCGAGCGGGATTATCTGGTGCAGTTGTTGAAGCTGACCGATGGCAACGTGTCTGATGCGTCACGCCTGGCTGATCGGAATCGAACCGAGCTTTATCGCCTGTTGCAGAAACATGATCTGGTGCCGGCGCTGTTCCGCGGCGAAGGCGAAGAGGTGACTGGCCGCCGCGTCTGATACGTGGCGGCCGGCCGGATCATTTTTCGACGAAGGCGCGTTCGATCACGTAATCGCCCTGGGCGCCGATGTGCGGGGAGACTTCGAAGCCTCGCGCATCGAGCAAGGCGCACATGTCGTTGTTCATGGCCGGGCTGCCGCAGATCATGGCCCGGTCAACGGCCGGGTCCAGCGGTGGCAGGCCGATGTCGGCGAAGAGCTTGCCGGACTCGATCAAATCAGTGACACGGCCCTGGTTGCGGAAGGGCTCGCGGGTGACGGTCGGGTAGTAGATCAGTTTTCCGCTGGTCAATTCACCCAAAAACTCGTGGTTGGGCAGCTCGCCTTCGATGAAGTCGGTGTAGGCGAGTTCGCTGGTGGAGCGAACGCCGTGCACGAGGATGACCTTGTCGAAACGCTCATAGGCTTCCGGGTCCTGAATCAGGCTGAGAAACGGTGCCAGGCCGGTGCCGGTACCGAACAGGTAGAGGTGCTTGCCCGGCCGCAGGTCGCGCAATACCAGCGTGCCTGTCGGCTTGCGGCTGACCACGATCGGGTCGCCGGTTTTCAGGTGCTGCAGGCGTGAAGTAAGCGGGCCATTGGCCACCTTGATGCTGAAGAACTCCAGGAACTCGTCATGATTGGCGCTGGCGATGCTGTAGGCACGTGTCAGCGGCTTGCCATCGACTTCGAGGCCGATCATCACGAACTGGCCGTTGTCGAAACGCAGCCCCGGGTCCCGCGTGGTGCGGAAGCTGAACAGGCTGTCGTTCCAGTGGCGTACGTCGAGAACGGTTTCGGTGGCGTATTTGCTCATGATCGTATTTCTGTCTTTTTCTGTTGGGGATGGGGTAGGCGTAGTTTAGGTTGTGGCATATCATCCGTAAAACAGATTGTATTGATTTTGTATATCAGGAATACAAATATGCATTTCACGTTGCGCCAACTCCAGATCTTTGCAGCCATCGCTCGCCACGGCAGTGTTTCTGCCGCTGCGACGGCGGTATCGCTGACACAATCGGCGGCCAGCACCGCTCTGGCCGAACTGGAAAGGCAGACCGGGCAGCGCTTGTTCGATCGCATCGGCAAGACATTGCACCTGAACGAACGGGGTCGTCATCTGTTGCCCAAGGCGGTTGAACTGCTGGATCGCGCTGCCGAAATCGGCGATTTGCTGCTGGGGCACGAGGCCATTGGCAATCTGGCGGTGGGGGCAACGCTGACTATCGGTAACTATCTGGCCACCCTGATCGTCGCCGAGTTCCTGCAGCGTCATCCACAGGCCAGGGTGCGCCTGGATGTCCGCAACACGGCCACATTGCTCAATGCGCTGGCTGTGCATGAGGTGGATCTTGGACTCGTGGAGGGCGATTGCCGCCACCCTGAACTGGAGGTGGTGCCCTGGATCGACGATGAACTGGTGGTGTTCTGTGCGCCGACGCATCCGCTGGCCGGGAGCAAGGCTTCGCTGAAAAAATTGCTGGCTGAGCCATGGATATTGCGTGAGCCCGGCTCAGGTACCCGGGATACCTTCGATCATGCATTTCGCCATCATCTGCCTGAAGTATCGGTCAGGCTTGAGCTGGAGCATACCGAAGCGATCAAGCGCGCTGTGGAGAGCGGGTTGGGGCTGGGGTGCATCTCCCGGCTGGCGCTGCGTGATGCGTTCCGGCGTGGCAGCCTGGTGCCCGTGCTGACACCGACGCTGGACTTGCGTCGCACCTTCAATTTTGTCTGGCATCGCGAGAAATTCCACAGCGCCGGATTGCGGGCATTTCTGGCCTTGTGCCGTGAATTTTCGGCCGGCGCGTTGACCAGTGACCAGATCAAGTTGCCGATGGTGGCTTAAGGAACCCATTGCCTTTGGCATAGCCAAATAGTGCTGGCATGTGCATACTGGACTTTAAGAAAATTTCTTACCGGCCGAGATTGGCGGATAACAAAACCCCGAAGAAGGAGATGCAATGATTCGAAAAACATTGGTAGCAGCGGGCCTTGCCGCAAGCATGGCCCTTTCCATGCCGGCTGGCGCCATGGAGCCTACGCTGACAAAGATCAAGCAATCCGGAAGCATTTCGCTGGGGTATCGCGAAAATTCGATTCCGTTTTCCTTTGTCGGCGATGACAAGAAGAAAGCACGTGGCTATTCCATCGATCTGTGCGAGGCGGTGGTGGCGGATCTGGCCAATCAGCTCATGATGCCGAAGCTGGAAGTGAAATGGGTGCCGCTGACGGCTCAGAACCGGTTTGATGCCGTGAAAAAGGGAGAGGTTGATCTGGAGTGTGGCAATACCACCCAGACCTTGTCGCGCCGCGCCGAGTTCGATTTCAGCCTGATGACTTTTGTCGATGGTGCCGGCCTGCTTTATCGTGCCGGCGAAAAGCCCAAGTCACTGGCAGAAATCAAGGATCAGCGCGTTGCTGTGGTGGTCGGCACCACCACCGAAAAAACCCTGGACGCGCTGGTGAATGCGGCCAAGCTGGGAGTTCGTCTGATCAAGGTGAAGGATCACGATACCGCCATTTCCGCACTGATGGACAAGACCGCTACTGCCTACGCGGCTGATCGCACTGTATTGATCACCACCGCATTGGTGCGCGGCAAAGGTGAGGCTTTCGAACTGGGCGAAGAGCAGTTCAGTTTCGAGCCGTATGGCCTGATGATGCGTCGCGATGCGGATTTCCGCCTCGCTGTAGACCGGACGCTGGCACAGCTTTACCGCTCAGGCGAAATCGGGGCGATTCTCAAGCGCTGGTTCGAACCGCTGGGGAGCCCGGGTGAAGGGGTCAAGATGATGTTCATGCTGAACGCCCTGCCGGAATGATGCGCTAGCGATCTTCGCCGTATGAATTGCAGCAAAAAGGCCCGCAAGCGATTGCGGGCCTTTGTTTTTGTGCATGCGCTCTGGCGTTACAAGTACATGCCCTGCAGTTGGTTGGAGAAAATCATCAGTAGCAATCCATTGGCCAGATGATTTTGGCATTTTTGGGGACGATGTCGCCGCCTGTGGTGCGGTAAGCAATGGGTACCTGCTTCTGTTCCTCCGGCAAGGCCTGCATGCTTGCCGTATCCAGCGGCAACTTGCCGCGAAAGAGGGCGACAGGGTCGATGAATACGCCATTCTTTGGCACAACGACGCTGCCGCGAATAGCGTACTCGGGCTCAGGGCTGATGTTGACCGTGAGGTGCAAGTGCGGTTCGCGTCGACGGCCCGGTACCCCGGTTTTGCCATTCGGCCCGAGATAATCGCCTTGCTTCACCTTGGCACCGACATCCAGTTTCGGTAATTCCCTGAAGTGGGAGTACAGCGTGTAGATCCATACAGGCAGGCCGGTTTGCTCCGGCGTGTGTTGAAGGACTATCTGGATGCCACGTGATGTACGTCCGCCGCCACCCTGACCATCAAATTTGGCGATGACTGTGCCATCTGCCATCGCGTGAATCGGGTAGTCCCACGGTGCCGGAATGTCTGCCCCGCTATGACGGGTGTTGGTCGGTCCTTTCCAGACCTCGCCGAAGATGTGGTCGATTTCGTAGCACTGGACGGCCTTTGGATAAACCGGAACCAGTGTGCTTTCGCGCAAGCCTGCGGCGATCATCAGATCGTCGGGAGACTTCGGGTTGACCAAGGCAGGGTTGTGCTGATCGCGTATGGCATCGAACGGAACCAGGTGTGGCATGTCGGGTGCGCCGTGATTGTCAGCGTTTGCGCTGGACGCGAGCATCAACATTGTCAGGGTAAGCGCCAGGCGGCCCCTGAAGTGGTAGGTGGTCAAGTGAGTTTCTCCCGGTTCAACTCCTGCAGGCAAGAGTACCTTCGTTGGCCACGATTACCAAATCACAATTGATCTGGGGGCAGCGTGCGTATTTCTGCGCTGGTATAACACCACCATAAGCTTTGCAGTCTGGAGACCGCAGATACCCATCTAAGATATTGCTTGACCCCGGAAGAAGCAAACAGTTATTCGTCCTTTAGGAACATAAAGGGCCTCCGTTTGGAGGCCCTTTGTCGTTCACGTGCCTTAGTCTATTTAGACCACAACAAAGCATGTGGTTTCAGCAGATTAAGTATGCGGTTTGTACCAAGGTGCAGGCTATTTTATGACGTTGTAGCTGCCGGTTTCAGGCAGTGTAGTTTTCCATCGGCGGGCACGAACAGTGCAGGTTTCGGTCGCCATAGACATCGTCGATACGATTGACGCTCGGCCAGAACTTGTTTTCGCGCACGAAAGGCAGTGGGAAAACAGCTTCTTCACGGCTGTAGGGGCGATCCCAATCGCTGCCCGTCACATCATCCTGAGTGTGCGGTGAGTGCTTGAGCGGGTTGGCATCGGCCGGCCAGGCGCCATTTTCGATTTTCCTGATTTCTTCGCGAATGCTGATCATTGCCGCAATGAAGCGATCGAGTTCAGCCTTGGGCTCGGATTCGGTTGGTTCGACCATGATCGTGCCGGCCACAGGAAAACTGACGGTGGGGGCGTGGAAGCCGTAATCCATCAGACGCTTGGCAATGTCGATCTCGGCAATGCCGGTTGCGGCCTTGATGTCGCGGATGTCGAGAATGCACTCGTGTGCGACACGTCCGTTCTTGCCGACATAGAGCACCGGGTAGTGATCCTTGAGTTGGCTGGCAACATAGTTGGCGTTGAGGATGGCGATTTCGGTGGCGCGCTTGACGCCCTTGCCGCCGAGCATGGTGATGTACATCCATGAAATCGGCAGGATCGAGGCCGAACCATACGGCGCTGCCGAGACAGCGCCCTGGCCAGTGTGAGGGCCGGGGATGGCCTGAACGACGTGGTTGGCCATGAACGGGGCAAGGTGGGCCTTGAGGCCGATCGGCCCCATGCCCGGGCCGCCACCGCCATGCGGAATGGCAAAGGTCTTGTGCAGGTTCATGTGGCTGACGTCGGCACCGATGAATCCGGGCGAGGTAAGGCCAACCTGGGCATTGAGGTTGGCGCCATCCATATAAACCTGGCCACCGTGCTGGTGCACGATGTCGCAGATGTCCCGTACCGCTTCTTCAAAAACGCCGTGGGTGGACGGGTAGGTCAGCATCAGGCAGGCGAGATTGGCTGCGTGTTGCTCGGCCTTCGCCTGCAGGTCGCTGACGTCGACATTGCCGTTGTCGTCGCAGTTCACGACCACCACTTGCATGTTGCACATCTGTGCCGTGGCGGGGTTGGTGCCGTGGGCCGACTTGGGGATCAGGCAGATGTTGCGGTGGCCTTCGCCGCGGCTGGCGTGGTAACGGGCAATGGCGACCAGGCCGGCGTATTCGCCCTGCGCACCGGAGTTCGGCTGCATGCAGATGGCGTCAAAGCCGGTCACGATTTTCAGGTAGTCGGTCAGGCTGTTGATCATTTCCAGGTAGCCCTGTGCCTGCTCCTGCGGTGCGAATGGGTGCATGCCACCGAATTCCGGCCAGGTGACCGGAATCATTTCGCTGGTGGCGTTGAGTTTCATGGTGCAGGAGCCGAGCGAAATCATCGAGTGGTCGAGTGCCAGATCCTTGTTCTGCAGCTTCTTGAGGTAGCGCAGCATGGCGTGCTCGGTGTGGTGGTGGTTGAACACCGGATGCGTCAGGATGGCATCGGTACGAAGCAGCGGTGCAAGCGAGTCATTCGCAGCGACATGGGCATCCAGCGTGGTGATATCGACAGCAACGCCGGTCATCAGCTTGAGCAGGCTGGCTACGTCATCCGCGGTGCTGGTTTCGTCAAGCGAGATGCCGAGCTGACCATTGGCCGCATGGCGCAGGTTGTAGCCTGCATTCAGGGCACCCTGGTAGATGGTCAGGGCACGTGCCCCCATATTGATGCGCAGGGTATCGAAGAACGTCCTGGTCATGACATCGATGCCGGCGCGACGCAGGCCTTCTGCCAGGATGGACGTCAGGCGGTGGATCCGTGCGGCGATGGTTTTCAGGCCTTGCGGGCCGTGATAGACGGCGTACATGCCGGCCATGTTGGCAAGCAGCACCTGCGAAGTGCAGATGTTGGAGTTGGCCTTTTCGCGACGGATATGCTGTTCGCGGGTCTGCAGCGCCATGCGCAAGGCCTTCTTGCCGCGGGCATCGATGGAAACGCCGATGATGCGGCCGGGAACCGAGCGCTTGTGTTCATCCCTGGTGGCAAAGAAGGCGGCATGCGGGCCACCGAAACCCATGGGTACGCCAAAACGCTGCGAGGTGCCGAGGGCAATATCGGCGCCCATGGCGCCGGGCGACTTGAGCAGCACCAGCGCCATCAGGTCAGTGGCGACGGCAACGATGCCGCCACGTGTCTTGATGGCACCGATCACGTCGGTGAGGTCGGTTGCTTCGCCGCGATCGTTGGGATATTGCAGCAAGGCACCGAATGCTTCTTCACGGGCGGCATCTTCTGGCTGGCCGAAACGGAGCTCGAAACCGAAGAAGGCGGCACGTGTCTTGACGACATCGATGGTCTGCGGAAAGCAGTCTTCATCGACAAAAAAGACGTTCGACTTTGATTTGGAAACCCGCCGCGCCATGGTCATGGCTTCGGCAGCTGCTGTTGCTTCGTCGAGCAGGGAAGCATTGGCCAGTTCAAGGCCGGTGAGATCAATCACTGTCTGCTGGTAGTTGAGCAGGGCTTCCAGGCGGCCCTGGGCGATTTCCGCCTGATAGGGCGTGTAGGCCGTGTACCAGCCGGGATTTTCCATGACATTGCGCAGAATGACCTTGGGCGTCAGCGTGTCGTAGTAACCCATGCCGATCATCGATTTCTTGACTTCATTTTTGTCAGCAATGCGCTTCAGGCAGGCCAGCGCCTCGTGCTCACGCATCGGCGCCGCGAGCGGCAAAGGGGCTGGCAGGCGGATGGCTGCCGGTACGGTTTGCTCGATCAGTGCTTCCAGGCTGGGGGCATCGATGGCCGCAAGCATGGCAGCCATGTCCTCGGCGGCAGGGCCAATGTGGCGGTGAATGAATTCGTCGCGCTGTTCGAGCGCTGCAAGTGAAATCTTGTCGGTCATGGCTTATCCGAAGGCGGAGTCAAAGTTGGGGCTGGGCGTGGCCGGAGAATCATTCTCCGGCCTTGGAGTGCATTTTCAGTCTGCGCTGATCCTGGTATAGGCGGCGGCATCGAGCAGCGAATCCAGATCCGCCGCGTTGGCCGGCTTCATCTTGAACAGCCAGGCGGCATAGGCATCCTGGTTGACGCTTTCCGGGGCATCCACGGCGGCCTGGTTGACTTCGGTCACTTCACCGGCGATCGGCGCATAGACATCGGCAGCGGCTTTCACGGACTCGACGACAGCCATTTCCTGATGGGCGGCGTAAGTTTTGCCAACTTCCGGCAATTCAAGGAACACCAGGTCGCCCAAGGCTTCCTGTGCGTGGTCGGTAATACCGATGGTGACGGTGCCGTCGGCTTCGGTGCGGATCCATTCATGGCTTTCGGTGTACTTCAGTTCTGCGGGGACGTTCGACATGCTCAAGCTCCTCAGGGTCTATAGGGGGAATTTGCTTAGTGGTTTTCAGTCAGGCAGGTACGACTGGTTCAGACCAATGCCTTGCCGTTGCGGGCGAATGTTGGTTTGACGACCTTGGCCTTGAGGCGCTTGTCGCGAATTTCGACTTCTACCTGATCGCCGATGGCCACGCCCAGCGGGAGTCGGGCCAGTGCGATGGATTGCTGCAGGGTTGGCGAAAAGGTGCCGCTGGTGATTTCACCGTCGCCTTGCGCGGTGATGACCTTCTGGTGTCCGCGCAGCACGCCCTTGTCCTGTAGAACAAGGCCAAGAAACTGTGATTTCTGGCCATTGGCGAGCAGGGCAGCTTTGCCGACGAATTCGCGTTCGGTTTTGAGGTCGACGGTCCATGCCAGTCCAGCATCCAGTGGCGAAACCGTCTCGTCCATGTCGTTGCCGTAGAGGTTCATGCCGGCCTCAAGGCGCAATGTGTCACGTGCGCCGAGGCCGCATGGGGTAACGCCGGCTGCAAGCAGCGCATGCCACAGCTTTTCGGTTTCGGCCGCGGGCAGGGCAATCTCGAAGCCTTCCTCGCCGGTATAGCCGGTGGTGGCAATGAAGTAATCGCCGATCTGCACGCCGAAGAAGGGGGGCAGGTTTTCGGTAGTCGCCCTTGTCTGTGGCAGCACTTCCCAGACCTTGGTCTTGGCCTTGGGTCCCTGCACGGCAATCATGCCCAGCGGGTCATTGCCATCGCGACGCTCGGTAATCGTCAGGTTCAGCCCCCAATCCTGCTGGCGTGCTGCCATCCAGGCCAGATCCTTGGTGGCTGTACTGGCGTTGATGACCAGGCGGTAGGTGGTGTCGTTCAGGTAGTAGATGATCAGGTCGTCGACCACGCCGCCAGCATCATTAAGCATGGCGGAGTAAAGCGCCTTGCCGGGAACCTTGAGTTTGTCCACGTTGTTGGCCACGAGGCGGCGCAAGAATTCTTTGGCATCCGGGCCGACAACATCAACGGCGCACATATGTGAAACATCAAACATGCCACAGTCGGTGCGTACGGCATGGTGTTCTTCGATCTGCGAGCCGTAGTTGACCGGCATGTCCCAGCCGCCGAAGTCGACCATCCGCGCGCCAGCCTGGCGATGGGCGTTGTTGAGGATTGTTTTTTCTGACATATCAATACCTTGGGCAAGTTTTCTACAGTGGTTTCTAGAAACAAAAAAGGGGTGAGCCGGTAAAAGCTCACCCCTCTGTCCTTGATACCTGAGAGATTGGCCATCGTGTTGCACGACGGCTTGCCCCTTCGGTGGAGGTGTTCGACCTGTTCAGGTCGTCACATCGCTCTCCAGAGAATTCGATACTACGAACGGTCCTTTTGCCTGAGCGGTTGCGGGTGCGTTTGCGCCTTCGGCGACTGTCAGGATGATCCTGAGCAGTTCTCTTCCGTTTGAGGGGCGAACTATACCTTTTCGATGCTTACGCAGGCAAGAACCTGCAAAAAGTAAGAATGATTCGCCATTGGCTAAATATAAATGCGAACCACTTGCATTTACGAAATAAATTGATAATAATTCTCAACACCAATTGAATGATGCATGGAGCTGACAAATGTATGTCTGTGTCTGTGAAGCGGTAACAACACACCAGATTTCTGCCACGATTGCGCAGGGCGCAAACACCTTCAAGGCGTTGCGCGATCAACTGGGCGTTGGTAGTTGCTGTGGAAAGTGCAGCAAGGATGTGCGTAACCAGTTACGCCAGGAGTGCAGCGGGAACGGGCAGGGCTGCGCCTGTGCCGGTAACGCCTGATGCGATTTTGAGTCGTCGCTGCTTTCCGGTCGGGATGTGCTAGATTTAGAGCACCCCAACACTGGAGAGCGTCATGAAAGGCGACAAGAAAGTCATTCAGTACCTGAACAAGGTACTTGCCAACGAACTTACCGCAATCAACCAGTATTTTCTCCATGCCCGTATGTACAAGAACTGGGGCCTGGAAAAGCTCAACGAGCATGAGTATCACGAGTCGATCGACGAGATGAAGCATGCCGACAAGTTGATCGAACGCATTCTCTTTCTCGAAGGGCTGCCCAACCTGCAGGCACTGAACAAGTTGCGGATCGGTGAAAATCCGAAGGAAATGCTGGAGTGCGATCTCAAGCTTGAAATCGATGCGCTCCCCCTCCTGAAAGAAGGCATTGCCTATTGTGAAAGCGTCGCCGACTACGTCACCCGAGAATTGCTTGAAGATATTCTTGAGAGCGAAGAGGAGCACGTTGATTGGCTGGAGACGCAACTCGATCTGATCAAGCAGATCGGCATCGAAAACTATCTGCAGTCGCAGATGAGCTGATTTTCCTGTCGGACAGGGCCTTGTCCGGCTAACTGTCGATATGGGTTGCAGCAGGGCGGAATGCCCTGCTGTGCTATCATTCAAGGCTTACTTCAAGCCGGTATTGCCCTTCCTTCTCGTGCCTAACGTAGATCTCCATTGTCATTCCACTGCCTCAGATGGCCTGCTGGCACCAGCAGATGTCGCCTTGCGGGCGGCCGGGAATGGTGTCGATCTGCTGGCCTTGACGGACCACGACGATATTGCCGGCCTGCCTGCTGCGGCAGCTGCTGCTGCATCGGTAGGCATGCGCTTTGTTTCCGGTGTCGAAGTGTCGATCGAGTGGGAAGGCACTCAGATTCACGTGGTCGGGCTGAATTTTGACCCGGCGAATCAGGCATTGAACGATGGTCTGGCCAGCATTCGTGCCGGGCGGGTTGATCGTGCCCAACGCATGTCGGCTGAGCTGGAGAAAATCGGTGTTGCTGACGCATTTGCCGGTGCCAACCGTTTTGCTGAAAACCCGAACCTGATTTCCCGCGCCCATTTTGCGCGTTATCTGGTCGAGATTGGTCTGTGCAAGGATGTGCGCAGTGTCTTCGAGTCCTATCTGGTGCCGGGGCGGCCGGGTTATGTCGATCACCGCTGGGCTGAACTGGTGGATGCGGTGTCCTGGATCAATGGAGCCGGCGGTGTCGCTGTCGTTGCCCATCCGGCACGCTATAAGATTTCCAATGGCGCGCTGCGTCGGTTTCTCGGCGATTTCCGCGACTGTGGTGGGCGAGCGATTGAAGTGGTTTCAGGCAGTCATTCGCTGGACGATGTAGGAAAGTTCAACCGGTTGGCCAGGGAGTTCGGGTTCCTGGCCTCGCGCGGTTCCGATTTTCATGGCCCTCAGGAAAGTTATGTCGATCTGGGCATGCTGGGCGGCTTGCCGGACGGGCTGAAGCCGGTCTGGAGTCTTTTCTAGGTTGCCCATGACACAGTATGTACAGATTCACCCGGACGATCCGCAGCCAAGATTTCTGGCGCGTGCAGCGGAAGTGGTTCGTGACGGTGGTCTGATCGCTTTTCCTACGGACTCCTGCTATGCACTTGGCTGTCATCTGGGTGACAAGGAGGCGGTCGACCGCATACGTGCGATCCGTGAGGTTGATGATCGACATCACTTGACGCTGATGTGTCGTGATTTATCGGAGATTGCCCAGTATGCACGAGTCGACAATGCCCAGTACCGCCTGCTGAAGGCGACAACCCCTGGAAGTTATACCTTCATCCTTGAAGGTACCAAGGAGTTGCCGCGGCGAGTATTGCATCCCAAGCGCAAAACGATAGGCTTGCGGGTGCCCGATCACAAGGTGGCACTGGCGCTGCTGGCCGAACTGGGAGAGCCGCTGCTGACTTCGACACTGATGTTGCCCGGTGACGAAACACCGCTGACAGAAGGTTGGGAAATCCAGGATCGCCTCGATGGGCGTCTTGAGATGATTCTCGATGGTGGTCACTACGGTATCGATCCAACGACGGTTATCGATCTGACTGGAGGCATGCCAGAACTCATTCGCGCTGGCCGTGGCAGTTTGTCTCCATTTGCACTGGACTAAGCATGGGCGGCTTCGATTTGTCGGCGTTGATGCAGGGCATCGCCATTGCAGCCTTACCCGTAATACTGGCCATTACGCTGCATGAAGCAGCACATGGCTATGTGGCTCGCTATTTTGGTGATTCGACCGCATGGGTGCAGGGACGTGTAACGGCCAACCCTCTCAAGCACATTGATCCTGTCGGCACCATTCTTGTGCCGATCATGATCCTGTTGCTGTCTACTGGCGGCTTCCTGTTCGGCTGGGCGAAACCTGTGCCGGTCAATTTTGGCAACCTGAAGAATCCGAAGCGGGATATGTTGTGGGTTGCGGCCGCCGGTCCCGGGGCAAATTTTGTCATGGCGCTGGTCTGGGCGATGGTCATGAAACTGGCCAGGATTCTGCCGTTGAATTATTTCAGTCTGCCGATGGCGCGTATGGCGGAAATCGGTATCACGATCAACGTGGCGCTGATGGTACTCAACCTGTTGCCACTCCCGCCGCTGGATGGCGGGCGGATTGCAGTAAGCCTTCTTCCCCATCGCGCTGCCTGGAAATTTGCCCAGATTGAGCGTTTTGGCTTTCCTATCCTGCTGATTCTGCTGTTTACCGGTATCCTTGGAAAAATTCTGCTGCCTTTCATGGCCGTAGTCATTTCCTTCATTCAACTGATTTTCCAGTTTCCAAGCTAATACACCATGTATCAGGAACGCGTTCTATCTGGCATGCGCCCCACCGGCAGCCTGCATCTCGGCCACTACCACGGGGTTCTCAAGAATTGGGTACAACTCCAGCATGAGTATCCCTGCCTTTTCTTTGTCGCCGACTGGCATGCTTTGACGACCCATTATGATGACCCGCAGGGAATCGAAAAAGCTACGTGGGACATGGTTGTTGACTGGCTTGCCGCCGGCGTTGATCCTTCTCAGGCAACCCTGTTCATCCAGTCGCAGGTGCCTGAGCATGCTGAGCTGCACCTGTTGATGTCGATGATGACGCCGCTCGGCTGGCTGGAGCGTGTGCCGACCTACAAGGATCAGCAGGAAAAACTCGAAAACAAGGATTTGTCGACCTATGGTTTTCTCGGTTATCCCTTGCTGCAGGCTGCTGACATTCTGATCTATCGTGCTGACAAGGTACCGGTCGGCGAGGATCAGGTGCCGCATATCGAGTTTTCACGTGAAATTGCACGCCGCTTCAATCATCTGTACGGGCGTGAGCCGGGGTTTGAGGAAAAGGCCAAAGAGGCCGTTAAGAAGCTGGGCAGCAAGAAGTCGCGTCTTTATGAAGAGTTACGGACACGTTTCCAGCAGAACGGCGAGGCTGAGGCAATTGAACGGGCACATGCGCTGCTGGAGGAAGTCCAGAATATTTCCCATGCCGACCGCGAACGACTGTTCGGCTACCTGGAAGGTACTGGAAAGATGATTCTGGCAGAGCCGGGCGCTTTGCTGACACAGGCCTCCCGCATGCCGGGGCTGGATGGTCAGAAGATGTCAAAGTCCTACAACAATACGATTACGCTGCGCGAAGATGAGGCCTCGGTCACGCAGAAAGTAAAGCGCATGCCGACCGATCCGGCGCGCGGTCGTCGTACCGACCCAGGTGAACCGGAGCGTTGCCCGGTATGGCAGTTGCATCAGGTCTATTCGAATGAAAGTACCAAGGAGTGGGTGCAACAGGGGTGTCGTACAGCCGGGATCGGTTGCATCGAATGCAAGCAACCGGTGATTGACGGCATTCTCAAGGAGCAGGCGCCGATGCGTGAACGGGCGCAGACCTACCTTGACGATCCTTCGCTGGTACGGGCAATCATTGCCGATGGTTGCGAGAAGGCAAGAGAGCTGGCGCGCGAAACCATGCGCGATGTTCGTGAATCAATGGGCTTGAACTACACCTGATGAACGAAAGCGGCATGCTCGGGATTGATCCGACGCCTCCGCCTCCTGCGGTGATGGCGGAACCATTGGCTCGCATCTATGGTGAACCACTGGAGCAATTGCCGCTGGATCTATATATTCCGCCGGATGCACTGGCGATTATGCTTGATGCCTTTGAGGGGCCGCTTGATCTGCTGCTGTACCTGATCCGCAAGGCGAATATCAATGTGCTGGATATCCCGATGGCACCGCTGACGCGGCAATATCTGGATTACGTTGAGGCCATGCGTTCCCGGAATCTGGAACTTGCCGCCGACTATCTGGTGATGGCTGCCATGCTGATCGAGATCAAGTCGCGCATGCTGTTACCGCGGCCGAAAAGCGCGGATGATGCCGAAGTCGAGGATCCGCGTGCCGAACTGGTGCGCCGTCTGGTCGAATACGAACAGATGAAAATGGCGGCGGCAAAGCTGGATGCCTTGCCCCATGCCGAACGTGATTTCTCGTGGATAGAAATCTGGGTCGAGACTACAACTGAGCAGCGTTTTCCGGATGTTTCGGTGGCGGATCTGCAACAGGCCTGGGGCTCGATTCTCCGGCAGGCAAAGTTGCATACCCATCATCGGGTACAGCGAGAAGAACTTTCGGTACGAGAGCACATGGGGATCATCCTGCGTGATCTGCGTTCCGCCGGTGGCTTTGTCGAGTTTGTGAACATCTTTGACCCCAGTCAGGGTACGCCGGGGGTCATCGTGCACTTTCTGGCCATGCTTGAGTTGGCACGGGAGCACCTGGTTGAAATTACCCAGACCGAAGCGTTTGATCCGATTTATGTGAGGTTGGCCGATGGAAGAGCCATTGAACAGCCTGCCGGCTAATCCGGAGCAGGTGAAAAATGTACTGGAGGCGGCCTTGCTGGCAACCCAGCAGCCCTTGTCCGTCTCCGATCTGCGCAAGATGTTCAGCGAAGAAATTGCGCCTGATGTGCTGCGCAAGCTGCTGAATGAGTTGCGGGAAACCTGGGCTTCCCGGCCGGCAGAACTGGTCCAATTGGCCAGTGGCTGGCGTTTCCGTACGCGTCCGGAGTATCTTACTTACCTTGGGCGATTGAATCCGGAAAAGCCGGTCAAGTATTCTCGTGCGGTGCTTGAAACGCTGGCAATCATCGCTTATCGCCAGCCGGTAACGCGTGGCGATATCGAGGATATTCGTGGCGTTTCCGTGGCAACCCAGATTGTCAAGGTGCTTGAAGAGCGCGGCTGGGTCGATGCCGTTGGCTATCGGGATACACCGGGCCGACCGGCACTGTATGCAACAACCAAGAAGTTCCTCGATGATCTCGGTCTGCGTAGCCTGACCGAGCTACCCCCTCTTGAGGAACTCAATCAGGCTTTGGAATTGGCAAATGGCTAACAAGCAACGACGTACTCCCTTCCGGTCGCCACAAGCGTCCGCAACTTCCGTTGTCGAAACGGAAACCATCGGCGAGCAGGGTGACGTTGGTGAACACCGACCGGCACGAGGTAAACCGGCCGCCAACGTGCCGGGAGGGCGTCGCGGGCGTACGGGCGCCGTGGCCCAGGTCAAGCAGGAGCGTCTGCACAAGGCTTTGGCGCAGTCCGGCATTGGTTCGCGCCGGGACATGGAAGAGATGATTGTTGCCGGACGCATCAGCGTCAACGGCCTGCCTGCCCATGTCGGGCAACTGGTCGGCCCTTCCGACCGGATCAAGGTAAACGGCAAGCTTGTTCACGTGAAATTTTCCAATCGTCTGCCGCGGGTTGTCATCTATCACAAGCCCGAGGGCGAGATTGTGACGCGGGATGATCCAGAAGGCCGTGAAACCGTATTCAATGCCCTGCCACGCATGAACGGTGGCCGCTGGATTGCTGTCGGGCGTCTCGATTTCAATACCAGCGGATTGTTGTTGTTTACCTCTTCCGGTGAGCTGGCCAACCGATTGATGCACCCCCGTTATGAGTTGGTGCGTGAATATGCGGTGCGTGTGCTTGGCGACATTACCGAGGAAAAACTGGATCAGTTGCGTGAAGGTGTCGAACTGGAAGACGGGCCGGCGCATTTTGAATCGATCGAGGATGGCGGCGGTCAAGGAGCCAATCACTGGTACCGGGTCACTCTCTGCGAGGGAAGAAACCGCGAAGTACGCCGAATGTTCGAGGCGGTAGGTACGACGGTCAGCCGCCTGATCCGTGTTCGCTATGGGCCGTTTCTTTTGCCCCCGTATCTGAAGCGCGGCAAGACCCGTGAGCTTGAAGACAATGAAGTCGAAGCACTGATGCGTCAGGTGGGATTGGAGCAGGGGCAGGGCGGCCGGGGGGGCAGTCACGGCAAGGGAAGCGGGCGGGGCCGGGTTCGCGGCGAGGTTGATGGTAACCGGATGCCTGCTCACTCAACCCCTCAGGTTGAGCGGGAAATCGATGGCAATCGCGCGCCACGCGCCAATGAGGGAAGAGATGGCAGGCCGCGTAGCGGCGGTGGGGCTCGCGGTAAGGGGGCGCCTCATCATGAAACAAGGGGGCGTTCCGAAGGTGGGCGCGGCCAGCGTGGCCGGGCAAGCAGTGAAACCTCTGTTTCTGCTGAAATTGATGGCAACCAAACCCCACGCAGGGAGCGTAACCGCCAGGATAAACGCCCCCAAACGGACCGAACAGGTGGTGGCGTCCGCCAGGAGGCAGGTGTTGCGCCACCCAGAGGCAAGGGGCGCCAGCGTACGCGCTGATTATCCCTGAAGAAGAGCAGCCGCTTGCAGGGCCGGGGCACTGGTTTTATTGCCAGAAACCGGCTTTTGCCTTTATAATCTATAGGTTTCGAGAACCCGCTGCTTTTGCGGGGTTTTTTTGATGGGCATTGCGCCCATTTTTTATTTGTATTGCATGAATCTTCAAGAATTTATAGAAAAGACGGTTGAGGGTCTGGGCTACGAGTTGGTCGATCTGGAAATGAGTCCGCGCGGCCGTGTGCTTCGTCTGTTCATTGACAGGCTCGACAAGGCGCGTGGCATCGACATCGATGACTGCGTTGCTGTCAGCAACCACCTGACTCGGGTGTTGACTGTCGAGAACATCGATTACGACCGGCTTGAGGTATCGTCGCCGGGACTGGATCGTCCGCTCAAGAAAGTGGCTGATTTTGAGCGCTTTGCCGGCTCGGAAATTCATCTCAAGCTGCGTATTCCGTTCAACGGCCGTCGTAATTTCAATGGTCTCCTGCAAGGTGTGCAGGATGGCAAGGTACGCCTCATGCTCGATTCGGGCGAGGCAGAATTGGAACTGGGCAACATCGAGCGTGCCCGGCTAGTCCCCAAGTTCGATTGAGCTTGGCTACAGGAGGTTAGGAAAGAATGAGCCGCGAAATTCTGTTGCTGGTCGATGCGCTGGCGCGAGAAAAGAACGTTTCCAAGGATATCGTCTTTGGTGCACTGGAACTGGCGCTGGCTTCTGCGACCAAGAAGCGCATCCATGACGAGGCCGATGTTCGTGTAGCCATTGATCGCGAAACGGGCGAGTTTGAAAGCTTCCGCCGCTGGGAAGTGCTTGCCGATGACGACTTCGAGAATGAGCACCTGCAGGTGCCGATTTCGGCTGCGCTGGTCGAAGACCCCGAGTTTCAGGTGGGTGATTTCATCGAGGAACCGCTGGAGCCGATCGATTTCGGTCGTATTGGTGCGCAAGCGGCGAAACAGGTGATTCTGCAGAAGATTCGCGATGCCGAGCGCGAGCAGATACTCAATGATTTCCTTGAGCGCAAGGAGTTCATTGTCTCCGGCGCGATCAAGCGCATGGAGCGTGGCAATGCGATCCTTGAATCAGGCAAGGTTGAGGCGGTTCTGCCTCGCGACCAGATGATTCCCAAGGAAAACCTGCGGGTTGGTGATCGTATCAAGGCCTACCTGCTGAAAATTGATCGCCAGGCACGTGGTCCACAACTGATTCTGTCGCGTACCGCACCGGAATTCATTTCCAAGCTGTTCGAGCTTGAAGTGCCGGAGATCGATGACGGCCTGATGGAAATCAAGGCAGCGGCCCGGGATGCCGGCATGCGCGCCAAGATTGCGGTCAAATCGAATGACCCGCGGATTGACCCGATCGGCACCTGTGTCGGTCTGCGTGGCTCGCGGGTGCAGGCCGTCACCAATGAACTCGCCGGTGAGCGCGTCGATATCGTTCTCTGGTCGGATGACCCGGCCCAGTTTGTCGTTGGTGCATTGGCCCCGGCCGAGGTTTCTTCCATTGTTGTGGATGAAGAAAAGCACAGCATGGATGTGGTGGTTGATGAAGACAACCTGGCTATCGCCATCGGTCGTGGCGGCCAGAACGTCCGCCTTGCATCGGAACTGACGGGCTGGACGATCAACCTGATGACCGAAGAAGAGTCGCTGACCAAGTCGGATGCAGAGACAGCAGCGATTCGAGTGCTCTTCATGGAGAAACTGGACGTTGATGAGGAAGTGGCCAATATCCTGATCGAGGAAGGTTTTTCCGGACTTGAAGAGATTGCCTATGTGCCGTTGCACGAAATGCTGGAAATCGAGGCTTTTGATGAAGCCACTGTCCAGGAACTTCGCGAACGTGCGCGCAATGTGTTGTTGACTGAAGCGATTGCTACCGAAGAACAACTCGATGGTGTCGAAGAAGTGTTGATCAGCCTTGACGGAATGGACAAGGCACTGGCAGCAAAATTGGCCAGCGCGGGTATCAAGACCCGCGATGATCTCGCCGATCTGGCAGTTGATGAACTGACCGAAATGACCGGCATCGATGCCGACCGAGCAACACAGCTGATCACCAACGCGCGCGCGCACTGGTTCGAGTAAGCAAGAGGGGGAAAACCATATGGCGCAAACAAGTGTTGCCGAGTTTGCCGGGGAGTTGAAACTTCCTGCTGCAGCTTTGCTGGAGCAGTTGAAGAAGGCTGGAGTGGTGAAAGACAGCGCCAAGGATTTGCTGTCGGAAACTGACAAGACCAAGCTGCTGGACTATCTGCGGGCCTCGCACGGTGATTCGCAGGCAAAGACCAAGATTACCCTGACGCGAAAGCAGACCAGCGAGATTCGTGCACACGACTCGTCGGGTAAAACCCGCACAGTCCAGGTGGAAGTGCGCAAGAAGCGCGTGCTCGTCAAGCGTGACCCGGCCGAACTGGCTGCTGAGCACGCTGCCGAAACAGCTGTTCCGCCCGTTGTTGAAGCCAAACCGGTTGAGCCTGAGATAGCGCCTGTTCCCGTGCCTGAGCCAGTCGTTCCGGCGCCTGTGGTTGAGACACCTGCCCCTCCGGTTGAAGTCCCGGTTGAGGAGGTGCAAGCTGTCGAGCCGGAGCCGGAACCGGAAGTGCCGGCGCCGGTTGTGGTTGAGGCTGAAAAACCTGCCAAGCCGACGAAAAAATCTGCCAAGGCAACCAAGCCCTCGCTTGCTGCCGTCATTGGTGAAGACCAGGTGCGCCAGCGGGAAGAAGAGGCCCGGCGCCAGTCCAAGCTGGCTGAGTTGCAGGCAGCGGAGTATCGCGAAAAACAGGCTCGTGAGATTGAGCTTGTTCGTCTGCGGCAGGAAGCTGAGGAAAAAGCCATCGCTGCGAAGGCCGCTGAAGCCGCCAAGGCAGCCGCCGCTCAAAGCGCTGCCGACAAGCCGGCAGAAGACCGTACCCTGCATCGCCCGGCCAAGCCGGAGGGTGCCAAGGGCAAGGATGCCAAAAAGGACGACAAGAAGTCTGGCTGGAATGACAATTCCAAAAAACGCGGTATCAAGACGCGTGGTGGCGATGCCGGTAGTGGCTGGCGTGACGGCAAGCATGGCAACAAGCATGGCAAGCGTGATGATGACCAGCATGCTTTCCAGGCGCCGACGGAACCAATCGTTCGCGAAGTGCATGTGCCGGAAACCATTTCCGTTGCTGAACTGGCCCACAAGATGGCAGTCAAGGCCACCGAGGTAATCAAGGCGCTGATGAAGATGGGCTCCATGGTGACGATCAACCAGGTGCTTGACCAGGAAACAGCGATGATTCTGGTCGAGGAAATGGGGCATCAGGCCGTTGCCGCAAAGCTGGATGATCCCGATGCCTTCCTCGTTGATACCGGTGAGCATAAGGATTATGTGCTTGAGCCGAGGGCACCAGTGGTTACGGTCATGGGTCACGTTGACCACGGCAAGACCTCGCTGCTGGATCATATCCGCCGCAGCCGCGTGGCTTCAGGCGAAGCTGGTGGGATTACCCAGCACATTGGCGCCTATCACGTTGAAACCGAACGTGGCATGGTGACCTTCCTCGATACGCCGGGTCACGAAGCGTTTACCGCGATGCGTGCGCGTGGTGCCAAGGCGACCGATATTGTGATTCTGGTTGTGGCCGCTGATGATGGTGTAATGCCACAGACCAAGGAAGCGATTCACCACGCCAAGGCTGCAGGCGTTCCGATTGTTGTTGCCGTCAACAAGATCGACAAGCCGGAAGCCAATCCGGAGCGCGTCAAACAGGAATTGGTTTCGGAAGAAGTCGTGCCGGAAGAGTACGGTGGCGATTCGCCTTTCGTTCCCGTATCGGCAAAGACCGGGGTTGGCATAGACGAACTTCTGGAGCAGGTATTGCTGCAGGCTGAAGTGCTTGAGCTGAAGGCCGCCAAGGATTCTCCGGCAACCGGCCTGATCATTGAGGCTCGTCTCGACAAGGGACGCGGCCCGGTTGCAACGATGCTGGTTCAATCCGGCACCTTGCGCCAGGGCGATATGGTGCTGGCCGGCCAGGTGTTCGGCAAGGTTCGTGCAATGCTGGATGAGAACGGAAAGCCGATCAAGGAAGCGGGCCCGTCCATTCCGGTTGAAATTCAGGGCTTGTCCGATGTTCCTGCGGCCGGTGAAGATGCCGTCGTACTCAGTGACGAAAAGAAGGCGCGAGAGATTGCACTTTTCCGTCAGGGCAAGTTCCGCGATGTGAAACTGGCCAAGCAGCAGGCAGCCAAGCTTGAAAACATCCTCGACCAGATGGGTGAAGGCGAAGTCAAGACGCTGCCGCTGATCATCAAGGCCGATGTGCAGGGTTCGCAGGAAGCACTTGTGCAGTCCCTGCAGAAACTGTCCACCAGTGAAGTCAAGGTGAATGTCATTCATGGTGCGGTTGGCGGCATTACCGAATCGGACATCAACCTTGCCCAGGCCTCGAAAGCCGTGGTCATCGGTTTCAATACCCGTGCCGATGCCGGTGCACGCCGTGCAGCCGAGAGTTTTGGTGTCGACATCCGTTACTACAACATCATTTATGACGCAGTGGATGATGTGAAATCTGCACTTTCCGGCATGCTGTCGCCTGAGAAGCGTGAAGAAATCACGGGTACTGTTGAAATTCGCCAGGTCTTCCGTGCCTCGAAGATCGGCACGATCGCCGGCTGCTACGTGCTCGATGGCATCGTCAAGCGCAATTCGCGGGCACGCTTGCTGCGCGGCAACGTGGTTCGCTGGGACGGAGAACTGGAATCGCTCAAGCGTTTCAAGGACGACGTCAAGGAAGTCAAGTTCGGTTTCGAGTGCGGCCTGTCGCTGAAGAACTTCAATGATATTGAAGAAGGTGATCAACTCGAGATCTATGAGATCACGGAAGTTGCCAGGACACTGTAAAACGTGAATAACAAGGGCTTTTCGCGCAAGGATCGGGTCAACGAGCAAATTCGCAGAGAAATTGCAGAGTTGATCCGTGGCGAAGTTAAAGATCCTCGGGTTGGCATGGTCAGCATTACCGAAGTTCAGATCACGCCAGACTATGCGCATGCACGTGTCTATTTCAGCACACTGGAAGGTGGGGAAAAGGTTGCGGAAACCATGGAAGGCTTGAAAAAAGCGTCCGGTTTTCTGCGCCGCGAACTTGGCCGCCGCGTTCGTATCCATACCACGCCTGAATTGCACTTCATACATGATGTTTCTCTGGAGCGCGGCGCGGACTTGTCGAAGCTGATTGACGAAGCCAATCGCCTGTCCGATAGCACACCAGAAGAATGAATCAACCTGTCCGGCGCCGTTGGCAGCGTGTAGACGGTGTGCTGCTTCTCGACAAGCCCCCTGGAATGAGTTCAAACGACGCGCTGCAAAAGGCGCGTCGTTTGTTTTCGGCTGAAAAAGCCGGACATACAGGAACACTGGATCCCATGGCGACGGGTTTGCTCCCACTTTGCTTTGGCGAAGCCACCAAGTTTTCTGCGGATCTTCTGGGCGCGGATAAAACCTATGAGGCCGAGTTGCGTTTCGGCATGACTACCCGTACCGGCGACGCCGAAGGCGAGGTGCTGAGCGAATCCCCGGTCACATTTGACGAAGCTGCGCTGCGAGCGGTTCTTCCTCAATTCATGGGCAAGCAGTTGCAGGTCCCCCCGATGTATTCAGCGCTCAAGCGTGATGGAAAACCGTTATACGAACTGGCCAGGCAAGGCATAGAAGTTGAGCGGGAAGCGCGTGAGATCACCATTCATCGCCTGGAATTACTCGAGTTTTCCGGTCTGAAGGCAAGGCTTCTCGTGCGATGCAGCAAGGGAACCTATATCCGGACACTGGCGGAAGATATCGGCAAGTCGCTTGGATGTGGCGCCCACCTGACCGCACTCCGGCGTACCGAAGTGGCTGATCTGGTATTGCCCCGTGCACTGTCGCTGGAAGAAATTGCCGCGTGCGACGAAAGCCAGCGTGCCTCACTGTTGCAGCCCGTGGACAGTCTGTTGCAGGGGTTGCCGCGGGTCGATCTTGATGAACCGTCTGCCCGGCGTTTCAGTTGTGGCAACCCGGTTGCTTGTGACAGGAATGGCTTGTGCCGGGTGTATGCAGAAGATTCACTGCTTGGACTCGGTCTGGCTGATGAAAGCGGCTTGCTGCACCCGAAAAGACTGGTCAAGCAAGCCGGTGACGATAGATGTCAGCCTGATTGAGCTCAGACTCAGCTTTCCTTGCCGCAGCACTGCTTGAATTTCTTGCCGCTGCCACAGGGGCAGGCATCGTTTCTACCGACCTTGCCGCCGTTGTGACGGAAAGTGCCGCTGCCACGCTTTGCTTGCCAGAACAAATAGATTTCTGAAACGGCGCGGGCAAGGTCTTCCTCCGCCTGGCGGTTGAGTGCCTCCAGGTCCTTGCCTTCCGGCCATTCCTCGCCGTGTTCCCGAGCTGCTGCTTCGGCCTCGCCCGTCAGTACCATCAGCGGGAAAAGGCGTTCATCAAGCCACTCGACCTCTTCCTCATCGGTCAATTCGTCAAACCAGTCCTCAGTGGCCGTATCAACTCCGTGCAGGTAGGCCAGACACCAGGGTTCGTAATCACTCGGTGAATCATCTTCCTCATTCTTGGGGTAGAGGTAGAGCGTCATGGGCTCCTCGTCGGCTAGCTGGATACGAATATCCTCAACCAGAGAACGCAGGATGGCAGCCGCCTCCTGACCTGCTTCGCTGGCGACGCCGGTCTCGCTACCAAGAATTTCCAGCAGGCACTCTGCCTCACTGATCGGTTCTGGGCCGGCAAGTGCGGCACAGAGATAACCCTGCACCTCGTCAAGACGCATGGCTTCGTCAAATGACGGATCGTCGAGCAATGATTCAAGGCGGTCGAGCTGGTCATCTGAAATTACGTTCTTGCGCATGGCTTAACCTCGTGTATTTGATTGGGTGTCGAACTGCATCAGATCAACTTTCGGAGGTGGCGTCCATCCTTTTTTACGATGTTCGGCGACGACATTGGTGAAAATGCCGCCACGTACATAAAACTTGGCCGTAAGACGCATGAAGCGCGGCTTGGTCGCCTTCACCAGATCATCAAGAATCCGGTTGGTCACATCTTCATGGAAGCAGCCTTCGTCCCTGAATGACCACATGTAAAGCTTGAGGCTTTTCAATTCGATGCAGAGTTTTTCGGGTATGTAGTCGAGAATCAGGGTAGCGAAATCCGGTTGCCCGGTTTTCGGGCACAGGCAGGTAAATTCAGGGATTTCCATGTGAATGTGAAAATCCCGGCCGGATGCCGGATTGGGAAAGGTTTCGAGTGTTTTTGCGGGCAGGCTGGGCATGCGGGGCGTCCGTGAAAATGATGCAAAAATGATATTATAGCTGTCGATTCTGGGCTCCGTTCCCATTTGCCCGGCCAGTGCGCCGGGTTTATGCCACTGAGGTTCAGGGCGCCTGACACAAGTACAAGCAGACAAACAAACATGCGCCTGACAAAACTCAAGCTCGCCGGTTTCAAATCCTTCGTTGATCCCACGACCATTTCCCTGCCGGGGCAACTGGTAGGCGTCGTTGGTCCCAATGGCTGCGGCAAATCGAATGTGATGGATGCCGTGCGTTGGGTGCTTGGTGAGTCAAAGGCATCGGAGTTGCGCGGCGAGTCGATGCAGGATGTCATTTTCAATGGATCAGGCAATCGCAAACCGGTTGCCCGGGCCGCTGTCGAACTGATTTTCGACAATTCCCTGGGGCGTGCAGCCGGACAGTGGTCACAGTATGCCGAGCTTTCGGTCAAGCGCCTGCTGACCCGCACCGGGCAATCCGAGTACTACATCAATAACCTGCAGGTCCGGCGCAAGGACATTACCGACCTGTTTCTTGGTACGGGCCTTGGCCCGCGTGCTTACGCCATCATCGGCCAGGGCATGATCTCCCGCATTATCGAAGCCAAGCCTGACGAACTGCGTGTGTTTCTTGAGGAAGCTGCAGGGGTTACCCGTTACAAGGAGCGGCGCAAGGAAACAGAAGGGCGCATCGCCGATACGCGTGAAAACCTGACACGCATCGAAGATATTCGGGTGGAGTTGACTGCGCAGATGGAGCGCCTTGAGGCGCAGGCTGCGGTCGCCCGCCAGTATCACGAATACAACGACCAATTGACGCGCAAGCAGCAATTGCTCTGGTTGCTCAAGCGCAATGAGGCGCAGGCGGAGCGGGAACGGGCAGCACTCGATGTCGAACGGGCGGCCACCGCACTGGAAGGCCAGACTTCGGGCTTGCGCGAGATTGAGGCTCGCCTGGAAACCGCTCGGGAATCCCATTTTGCTGCATCCGATGGGGTTCATAATGGACAAAGTTCGCTTTTCTCGGCCAATGCCGAGGTGGCCAGGCTTGAAACCGAATTGCGTCATCGCCGCGATACCCAGCGCGATCTGGAGCAACGTGTCAGCCAATTGAACGCTGAACAGCAGCAGTGGCAGACTCAGGTTGGCAAAGCCGATGCCGACGAACAACGCTGGCAGGAATTGTCGGGATTGGCGGACGAACGTGCCGAACAGGCAGAGATGCGCCTTGAGGCCCAGCGTGAACGTCTGCCATTGGCGGAAGAGACTCAGGCTGCTGCACAAGAATCAGTCAATCAGCAACGGGCTTCGGTCGCTGAAGCCGAGCAGAAGCTGCGTGTGGAAGAGGCACACAAGGCCAATGCCGAGCGCACCCTGTTCAATATTGGCAGCCGCCGGGATCGTCTTGAGCAGGAGGCTGCAGCGCTGGTCATGCCGGATGCCGCGGAAATCGAACTGAAGGAAGCCGAGCATGCCAGCCTTCAGGAAGATGTGATTGCTGCCCAGGAAAACCTGCAGGCTACCCAGCAACGTCTGCCCGAGCTTGAAGCGCGTCGTCGTGAATTACTGCAGGATGTGCAGAAGGCGCAACAGGCGAGAAATGAATCCGAAGCTCGCAAGAGCGCGCTCGAACAATTGCAGAAACGCATGCAGAGCGGCTCGAAGATCGGCGAATGGTTGCAGCGTCACGGCCTGTCGACGCAAACGCCCCTGTGGAAGAAGATTCATGTCGAGGCTGGCTGGGAAGATGCTGTAGAAGCGGTGCTGCGCGAACGTCTTTCTGCGGTCGAGGTTGGCGGGGCCGACCTGACAGCGTGGGTGGGCGACCGGCCGGGTGCCAAGGTCACTGTCCTTCTTTCGGGAGAAGGTGTAGCAGCGTCTGCGCCGGGCGATAGCCTGCTGGCACGTATTCGCTGTGACGATGCGGCCCTTGCCGTTCCACTGGGTGACTGGCTGCGTGGGGTACGCACCTCACCTGATCTGGCTACTGCGCTGTCACGTCGTGGACAACTGGAGCCTGGCGAGGTGTGGGTGACAGCGAGCGGTGATCTGGTCAGTCGACAGAGCGTCACACTGTTTGCTCCCGATGCTGCAGAACATGGATTCCTTGAGCGGCAGCGTGAAATCGAATCGCTGCTATCGGTGATTGCCGAGCGCCAGCAACATGTTGAAGCGGAAGAAGCGCGGGTTGCCGAGCTTGATGAGCGGCTGGAACTGGCCAAGGGGGAAGTCGATCATGCCCGCCGGACACTGGATGCCCATCAGGAACGGGCCCATGCCGTGCAGCTGGAAGTACTCAAGCTCACGCAGATCATGGAACGCTATCAGGATCGCATGGCGCAGATCAATGAAGCTGTCCGAGAACTGCAGGCTGATGAGGAAACGGAACGAGAGCGGGTTCTTCTTGCCGAGGATGTCATTGCAGAACAGCGTGAAGCGGTTGCCGAGCGCCAGGAATTGCTGCTTGAAATCCGGGCAAGGCTCGAGGCTGCCGATCGTGCCCTGCGCGATGAGCGCGAGCAGGTGGCGGTGGCCGAGCGTGAGTTGCGTGAAGCCCAGTATTCACAGCGTGAATGTGCCAGCAAGCTGGAGGAAATCGCCAGCGCTCGCGAACTGGCCAAGCAGCAACTGATTCGCGTTGCGGAAGATCTGGCGCGCTGCGAAGACAGTGCCGAGAGTCTCGACCCGGAAGAAATCGTTCCGCGTCTGCAGGAGGCGCTTGAACAGCGTGTCGAGCGTGAACAGGCGCTGGCTGCGATGCGTGACGGACTGGAGGCGGCCACCATTGCGCTGCGCGGTCTCGAGGAAGATCGACTGAAAATCGAGCAGGGGCTGAATCCCTTGCGCGATCGTATCGGCGAGCTGCGCCTCAAGGAACAGGCTGCTGCACTCAATGTTGAACAGCTGGCGATGTTGCTGATCGAGGCCGAAGCCGATGAAGCTGCGCTGGCTGTCGATCTTCCCGGCGCCAAGCCGGGCCCGTTGCAAGGATCAATCACCTCCCTGCAGCGTTCGATCGAAGCGCTGGGGGCGGTCAATCTGGCGGCTCTTGAAGAGCTCGAGTCGGCGCGTGAGCGCAAGGGCTATCTGGATGCGCAGTCAACTGACCTGAGCGAGGCGCTCGAGATCCTCGAAAACGCGATTCGCCGGATTGACCGTGAAACCCGCGACCTGTTGCAGACCACCTACGACAGTGTTAATCATCATTTCGGCGAGTTGTTCCCGGCTCTGTTTGGTGGGGGAGAGGCCAGGCTGATCATGACCGGAGATGAAATCCTCGACTCCGGTGTACAGGTCATGGCACAACCGCCGGGCAAGAAAAATTCGACCATTCACCTGCTTTCCGGTGGCGAAAAGGCCTTGACCGCAATTGCCCTGGTGTTTGCCATGTTCCAGCTGAATCCCGCGCCATTCTGTCTTCTCGATGAAGTCGATGCGCCGCTTGACGATACCAACACCGAGCGTTTCTGCAACATGGTGCGGCGGATGTCGACAAATACCCAGTTCCTCTTCATCAGCCACAACAAGATCGCAATGGAACTGGCCGAGCAACTGGTCGGTGTGACCATGCAGGAATCCGGTGTATCTCGCATCGTTGAAGTAGATATCGAAGAGGCGCTGCGTATGCGTGAACAGGTGGCAGCATGAGCGAATTGCAACTTGGCTTGATCGGCCTCGGCACCTTGGGCGTGCTGGCTGTCGTGGTCTACAACAAATGGCAGGAGCGCCGGCATCAAAAAGTGGCAGAGCAGGTGTTGCAACGCAACCATACCGATGTATTGCTTGGTGCGGATTCGCAGGCCCCCGATCCACGATTCATTCCTGAGGAAAATGGTGAGTTGCCTGTACACCACGAACCGCAGCCTGATCTCAAGCCTGCAAGGTATCAGGAACCGGAACGGATGGAACCGGTGCTGTCCGATGAATCGTTCGATGAGCCTCAGCCCGGAATGTCTGGCATGGCGGTGGATTCAAACGATGTTTTTCAAGAGGAGATGCCGGTCACCGGCTTCGCTCCTGACAGGGCAACTGATGGAGAGTCGTCAGCTAAAGCCGGGTTTGCGTCGGTGTCCGGAAACGAAGCCATGATTTCCGGTGCTGCCACGCCCCCTGAAGCCGTGCAACGGGCAAACCATGCAGCTGGAAATGATGACATCCCGCCGAGCCTGGTTTCTCCGGCAATTGATTATGTTGCCAGTTTTGAATTCGTTGAAGCCGTCGCTGGTGACCGGATTCTCGACTCGCAACGGCAGTTTCTTTCTCGCATCAGCAAGCCGGTTGGCTGGGCTGGTTACAACGAACGTACCCGGGAATGGGAAGAAGTCGTCGATTCAGGGAGGTATAAAAGCCTGCGTGTCGGATTGTTGCTGGCAGATCGGCGTGGCCCGCTTGGCGAGGCCGATCTGCTGACTTTCCATGGTGCGATGCAGAATCTTTCTGAGGAACTGATGGCGGTTGCCGAACTGCCGGATCGTGATAGCGCACTGGATGCTGCACTGGCACTGGATCAGTTCTGTGCCGATGTGGATATCCAGTTGGGGCTCAATGTCATCAGCAAGGGACAGGTGTTTCCGGGAACCAAGATCAGGGCACTTGCCGAAGCAGCAGGCATGGTTCTCGATGCCTCCGGCCGATTTGTACGCAGTGATGATGATGGCCGGGTGTTATACATGCTGGCGAATCAGGAGTCTGCCGGTTTCTCAGCCGAGGGAATGAAGTCAATGAGTACGCATGGACTGGTATTCATCCTTGACGTGCCGTGCGTCAGCCATGGTGACCGTGTATTTGCCCAGATGCTTGATCTGGCTCGGCGGATGGCAGAAACATTGAACGGCCTGCTGGTTGATGACAACCGCCAGCCACTGACGGAAGCCATGCTTGAGCCATTCCGGCGCCAGATAGCTCAGTACCAGTCTCAACTCGCAGCCCGCGGTTTGCCGGCCGGCAGTTCGTTGGCGCAGCGCCTTTTTAACTGATGCTGTTTGCTTCGGCAGAAAATTTCGAGCGTGCTCGTGTGCTACGCGCTGAAATCGAACGCCTGAATCACCACTATTACGTTCTGGACGCACCCCTGCTACCGGATGCCGAGTACGACCGACTGTTTCGTGAACTGCAGGCGCTGGAGTCTGCTTATCCTGAATTGCAGCAGATCGATTCGCCAACCCAACGGGTTGGTGGCAAGGTGCTGTCAGCCTTTTCAGCCGTTCGGCATGCTGTGCCGATGCTGTCGATCCGTACGGAAACCGATACCGAAGCCAGTGGCGCACTGGCCTTTGATGCACGGGTTCGTCGCGAACTGAAACTCGGGGAGAGCGATCCGCCGCTTGAATATCTGGCTGAGCTGAAATTTGATGGCCTGGCGATCAATTTGCGTTATGAATCCGGTCTGCTGGTCTGTGCCACTACGCGTGGTGACGGCGAAAGTGGCGAAGATGTGACTGCCAATGTTCGCACGGTGAAGCAGATTCCCTTGCGCCTGCTTGCCAAAGCCCCTCCTGCCGTTCTTGAGGTGCGTGGCGAGATTTTCATGAAACTCGAAGATTTCCGCCGCTTCAATAAGCGTGCGCTGGCCGCCGGTGAAAAGACGCTGGTGAACCCGCGCAATGGCGCTGCCGGCAGCATCCGGCAACTTGATTCAAAAATAGCAGCTGGCCGTCCCCTGTCATTTTTTGCCTATGGGCTGGGCGAAGTTCACGGCTGGACCATTCCAGAGACACAAGCAGAATTGCTGCAGGCCTTGTCGGCATTCGGGTTACCTGTTTGCGAAGAGCGAGACGTATTGGCCGGTGGTCATGCACTGGCAGAATTTCATGCACGAATTGCAGCGCGGCGCAGCACCTTGCCCTTTGCCATCGATGGTGTGGTGTATAAGCTGAACCGGCGTGACTTGCAGGAAAAATTGGGCTTCGTCAGCCGTGAGCCGCGCTGGGCGGTTGCTCATAAATACCCGGCAGAAGAAGCGGTGACGCGTTTGCTTGGCATCGAGGTCCAGGTCGGTAGAACCGGGGTGCTGACTCCGGTTGCCCGGCTGGAGCCGGTGTTCGTCGGCGGCGTTACGGTGACCAATGCGACCTTGCACAATCAGGACGAAATCGACCGCAAGGATGTGCGGATTGGCGACTGGGTTGTGGTTCGGCGTGCCGGCGACGTGATTCCCGAAGTCGTTGCGCCGGTGCTGGACCGACGTACGTCCGAAGTACAAAAATTCAATTTGCTTTCTGCCTTCCCCCAATGCCCGGTATGTGCTTCGCATGTGGTTCGCGGCCAGGATGAAGCTGCCGCACGTTGCAGCGGCGGCCTGTTCTGTCCGGCGCAGCGCAAGCAGGCCTTGCTTCACTTCGCCTCAAGGCGGGCAATAGATATTGAAGGCCTGGGCGACAAACTGGTCGATCAGCTGGTGGATGCACATATCGTGCGTACACCAGCCGACCTGTACAAACTGGGCTTGATGGCCCTGGCCAATCTGGAGCGTATGGGGGAAAAATCGGCTGCCAATCTGCTGGATGCGATAGCCCGAAGTCGTCAGACCAGCTTGCCGCGTTTCATCTATGCCTTGGGTATCCGCAATGTCGGAGAAACGACAGCCAAGGATCTGGCTCGCTACTACGGCAGTCTTGAGGATTTGCTGGCTGCCGATGAAACCTCGTTGATGCAGGTTCCCGATGTCGGGCCGATCGTTGCCCGGAGCATTCTCGATTTCTGTAGTGAGGCGCATAACCGGCAAGTCATAGAAGAATTGCAGGCAGCCGGCGTTACCTGGCCGGAACATGCGCCGCAAAGAGCACCAGCAGGCAAATTTGCAGGGAAGACTTTCGTACTGACGGGCACATTGCCCGAACTGTCGCGTGAGGAGGCCAAGGGACTGATCGAAGCCGAGGGCGGCAAGGTCAGTGGCTCGGTTTCGAAGAAGACGGATTTTGTCATTGCCGGCGCGGAAGCCGGTTCCAAGCTGGAAAAAGCCCTTTCGCTCGAGATTGCCGTGCTTGACGAGGCGGGGTTGCGTGAAATGCTTGAAAAGGGGATTGTCGAATGAAAAAGATAACAAAGGCGGTCTTTCCGGTGGCCGGGCTGGGAACCCGCTTTCTGCCGGCGACCAAGGCCAGCCCCAAGGAAATGCTGCCGATTGTGGATAAGCCACTGATTCAGTATGCGGTAGAAGAGGCAGCAGCAGCCGGGATTACCGACATGATCTTTGTTACCGGGAGATCAAAGCGGGCCATTGAAGACCATTTTGACAAGGCTTACGAACTTGAAACCGAGCTGGAGCGGAAGAACAAGACCGAGATGCTGGCTTTCGTGCGTGATCTTCTGCCGAAAAACATGAATTGCATCTATATCCGTCAGTCGGAGCCGCTGGGTCTGGGCCATGCTGTGTTGTGCGCGAAGCCGGCTGTTGGCGATGAACCCTTTGCGGTCTTGCTGGCGGATGATCTGCTGGACGGCGTACCGCCGGTCATGCAACAGATGGTGCAGCAGTTCAATAGCAAGCAGTGTTCGATACTCGGTGTTCAGGATGTGCCGCGTGCTGATACACGCAGCTATGGCATTGTCGATGCGCAACCGGAGGAGGATCGCCTCGAACGGGTAGCTGCCATTGTCGAAAAGCCCAGGCCTGAGGAGGCGCCATCAACGCTGGCGGTCGTTGGCCGTTATATCCTGACGCCGCGAATTTTCCATCATCTGGAAACTGTTTGCCCTGGTGCAGGTGGCGAAATTCAGCTGACCGATGGCATCTCCTCACTGTTGTCTGAGGAACAGGTGCTAGCCTATCGCTATGAGGGCATTCGGTATGATTGCGGTTCAAAGCTGGGTTATCTGCAGGCGACCGTTGCTTTTGGCCAGCGCCATCCGGAGGTGGGCGTGGCTTTTACCGATTTTCTGAAAGGGTTGTGAATCATGGGTACTGTGCAGCAAGCGAATGATTTTCTGGCATCGGCCGAGTTGATTCACTCAGCCGAAACAGTGCAGGACGCCGTCAAACGTGTCGCCGGTGAAATCAGTGCGCAATTGTCGGAAGAGAATCCGGTCATGCTTTGCGTGATGAGCGGTGGCGTGCCCTTTGCCGGGCAATTGATGACTTTGCTGCAGTTTCCACTGGATTTCGATTATCTGCATGTCACCCGGTACGGTCAGGATACGGCAGGCGGTGCCTTGTCCTGGCGTGCAGCGCCGTGGATTTCCGTGAAGGGGAGAACGGTTCTGGTGGTTGATGACATCCTTGATGAAGGAGTGACGCTGGCGGCAGTACGTGACCGCTTGATGCAGCAGGGGGCGCAGCGTGTGCTGGTGGCTGTCGCTGCCGACAAGGAAAATGGCAAGAAAAAGCCGATTGCCGCTGATTTCGTCGCGCTGAAAGTGCCGGATCGTTTCGTCTTCGGCTTTGGCATGGATGCCTGTGGCGCCTGGCGTAACCTTGCTGCAATCTATGCAATGACCGAGGAGCCGGAATGCTCGGCATAATCGGTGGCAGTGGACTGACCCAGCTATCCAACCTGGATGTTTCGCACCGGGAAATCGTGCGCACGCCTTATGGCGAACCATCCGGCCCGATCACTTTTGGTCAGCTGTGTGGCAAGCCGGCGATGTTCCTGGCGCGCCACGGGTATGGGCACACCATCCCGCCCCACGAGGTCAACTATCGCGCAAACATTTGGGCACTCTGGCACAAGGGGGTAACCAGCATCATTTCGGTAGCTTCTGTCGGTGGTATCCGTGCTGATTTCCAGCCTGGAGATATCGTCATTCCAAGCCAGATTATCGATTACACCTGGGGGCGCAGTTCGACATTCCATGAGGGTGTGGGTTGTACGGTAACGCATATCGACTTTACGGAACCCTATGATCGTGCTTTACGTGAGGCAGTCCTGCTGGCCGCTTCCGATGTCGGTGTGCCGGCGCATTCCGGTGGCGTGTATGCCGCCACGCAGGGGCCGCGACTGGAAACAGCGGCAGAGATCAATCGTCTGGAGCGGGACGGTGCTGATCTGGTCGGCATGACGGGGATGCCGGAAGCCGTGCTGGCACGCGAGCTGGGGATTCCCTATGCAGCCATCAACGTGATTGCCAATCACGCCGCAGGGCGTGCAGACAGCAAGGATGGCATCAGCTTTGCTGCCATTGAGGATGTGCTGCGCGAATCGATGCAGCGGGTTCGCTTGGTCATCGAACGTCTGGCTGGCTGTCATGCGCAGGTTTGCGAGGTGAACGATTGAGCAGTTGAGAGTGTACTGCCTGCCTTGAAATGATATTGCCCCACAAGCCTGCGACGGACATGGCTGTGGGGCAATGCATTTTCAGGAAAGTGTTCAGATCAGGTCTTCAATTGTTCCAACAGATCCGATTCCAGCTTGATGCGACCGGCACTTTGTCCCAGATTGCCACCGCTGATCAGGAAGGTGTCTTCGACACGTTCGCCCAGTGTCGCAATCTTTGAGGTGTGCAGGGTGGCGCCGTGGCGGGCCAGTGTCTTGGCTACGGTATAGAGCAGCCCCGGTCGGTCTGCTGCAACCAGCGACAGAACATAGTTGTTCCCCTTTTCATCACTTTCAATCGAAACTGACGGGGTGATGGGGAAGTGTTTCAGTCGCCGCGACAGGCGGGTTTCCATGGGTTCTTCCGGTGCAGCATCGATTTCCAGTTGCGCCGCCAACTCATGTTCGATGTAGGCAATCATTTCACGGTCCGAATTGCGGTCACTGACATCGAGCAGGACGAAACTGTCCATGGCATAGCCATGACGCGTGGTCAGGATCTTTGCATCAACGATGGTGTATCCGGCACGGCTGAAAAACCCGACCATGCGCACGAACAGGTCCTTTTTGTCCAGCGTGTAGACCAGTACCTGCAGCCCTTCGGCGTCACGATTGATGCGCGCCTTGACCACCGGTTTCTGGTCATCCGGCCGATAGTGCAGGCAGCGCGTATGCCAGGCAATTTCCTCGGCAGAGTGGCGGAGGAAATAGGCGGTGTTCAACTGGCTCCACAGACGTTCCTGCACCGTGCCGGAAAGGGCGAAATAGCGGAGCAGGCGCATGGCCTCTTCCTGGCGTTCACGCACGATGCCTTGGCGTGGCGGGATTTTTCCTCCCTGACGCAGCAGGTTTTTCGTGGCATTGAAGAGATCCTGGAGCAGCTGACCCTTCCAGCTGTTCCACACCTTCGGGCTGGTGCCGCGGATATCCGCGACGGTCAGCAGGTAGAGGGCGGTCAGGCGGCGCTCATCACCGACAATTTCAGCGAATGGCTGGATGACGCCAGGGTCTGATATATCCTGCTTTTGTGCCACATTCGACATGGTCAGGTGGTGCCGTACCAGCCAGACGATCAGCTCGGTGTCCTCTGCGGAAAGCGCATGTTGTTCGCAGAACTCGCGGGCATCTGTCGTTCCCTGCTCGGAGTGATCACCACCACGTCCCTTGGCAATATCGTGGAACAGCGCGGCAATGTAGAGCAGCCAATGGTTTTCGAATTCGCTGATCAGGTAGGTGCAGAACGGATACTCATGGGAGAACTCCTCCATCGTGAAACGCCGCAGATTGCGGATCACCATCATGATGTGCTGGTCTACCGTATAAACGTGAAAAAGATCGTGCTGCATCTGTCCGACGATGGCGCCGAAATTTGGCAGGTAGCGCCCCAGGATGCTGTACTGGTTCATCCGCCGCAGTTCATGAACCAAGCCTCGTGGCTGACGGAAAATCTCCAGAAACAGGGCGCGGTGAGCCGGCACCTGACGATAGGCATCGTCAATCAGCAAACGACCACGATAGAGCGCACGCAGCGTCCTTGCCGTCATGCCTTTCAGTGATGCATCCTTTTCCAGTAACAGGAAGCTCTCGAGAAGGGCTGCGGGGTATTGCGTGAAAATATCCTCATGCACCACGTCGAGCATTTCATGAACGATCTGAAAGCGTTCATTGATCGGCTGGGGATCGAGGTCGGCCGGGGGAAAGATCGCTGCACCGATGTTCTTCAGCAGAATGACATTCAGCTGGGTAACCGATTTTGCATTCCGGTAGTAATCCTGCATCAGCATTTCGCTGGCACGTCGCGCCTTGTCAGGCTTATAGGCAAGCAATTCAGCAAGGCTGGTCTGGTAGTCGAAAAGCAAACGATCTTCACGACGTTTTACAAGATAGTGCAGATTGATGCGCAGGCGCTGCAGACTCGCTTCGCAGCGCTCAATGTGCTCCCGTTCTTCACTGGTGAGGAAGTTACCTGCTTCCAGATCTGCCCAGGTTTGTCCATAGCCACCGGCCTGCGCGATCCATAGAACAACCTGCAAGTCGCGAAAGCCACCCGGGCTTTCCTTGATGTTCGGTTCCAGGCTATAGGGGGTTTCCTGAAAGCGCAGGTAGCGCTCATCCTGTTCCAGGCGTTTTGCCTTGAAGAAGGCCTGGGGGTCGAGTGCGCTGCGAATGCCTTTTTCGAAACGTGCGAACAGCTCGGTATTCCCTGCCAGGCAGCGCGATTCAATCATCGCGGTCTGAATGGTGATGTCGCCTGCGGCTTCAATCAGGCACTCGTCGAGTGTCCTGACGCTATGGCCGATCTCCAGCCCGATATCCCAGAACAATCCGATCAGTTGCTCCAGCTTGCCTTTGAGGTCGTCATCTGGCGTTGAATGCAACAGAATCAACAGGTCGATATCGGAAGCCGGGTAGAGCTCACCGCGCCCATAGCCACCAACTGCAACCAGCGCCATGGTTTCTGGAAAAGCCTGCTCCTGCCATAGATCGCGAAGCACGTTATCGATCAGCGCACAACGGCCTGCAAGCATTTCAGTGGCGTTGCTCGACTGTAGGTAGGCGGCCTTGAGCAGCTCTTGCTCATCATGCAGGCGTTGACGGTAGGTAACCAGTCGTTCCCGGTTGGAGGTCTTAGTAGTCACGGAAGTCAGGCCGAAACAACAGGTTGCGGGCGGCTTCCTGCCGAAACGGTAAGTACTTCAAAGCCGCTGTCGGTGACCAGCACCGTATGCTCCCACTGAGCAGACAGGCTCCTGTCCTTGGTCACGATGGTCCAGCCATCAGGGAGTTCGCGGATGGCGGCCTTGCCCGCATTGATCATTGGCTCAACGGTAAAGATCATGCCTGCTTCCAGTCGCGGGCCCGTTGCCGGGCGACCATAGTGCAGTACCTGTGGATCTTCGTGGAAATTGCGGCCGATGCCGTGCCCGCAGAATTCACGTACGACTGAATAGCCGCTGGATTCAGCATGTTTCTGGATTGCCGCACCAATATCTCCGAGATGTGCGCCGGGGCGGATCTGTGCAATGCCGATCCACATGCATTCAAAGGTTATTTCGCAGAGGCGTTTGGCCTGTATTGAAGCGTCGCCAACAATGAACATGCGGCTGGTGTCGCCGTGAAAACCGTCCTTGATGACCGTAATGTCCAGATTGACGATATCCCCATTCTTGAGCGCCTTGTCGCCAGGGACGCCGTGGCAGACCTGGTGATTGATCGAAGTGCAGATCGATTTTGGATAAGGTGTGTAGCCTGACGGTGCGTAATTGAGCGGGGCAGGGATGCAGCCCTGCTCGTTGACCATGTAGTCGTGACAGAGTTTGTCCAGTTCTCCTGTCGTGATGCCGGCTTTTACATGGGGGGTGATGTAGTCGAGGACTTCCGAGGCGAGGCGGCCTGCGACCTTCATTTTTTCAATTTCTGCTGCTGTTTTGATATTGATGCTCATGATCTGGCTGGTCGGTAGGTTTGTCGTGAAGAGGTGAAGGATACAGGCAAGCAGTTGGTTGCGGCCAGCGTACTGCGCTTCGGCATCTGATCGGCGGGAAGGTTCCCATTGTCCTGAACAGAATGTACTGAAGGGTTTGAAAGAAGTATGGCGCCGGTGATATACTCCGAAGGTTCTGCAGAACCGGTTTGTTCTGGCGAAGCAGAATGATGCGGCCAATGGTGGCCCGCATCCAATCCACACACCTGCCGTTTTAAGGGTGCCCTTCGTTGAAGAAGGGCGGCATTTTGTAGTTGCGGCGGGTGGCGGTTTAACCCTTATGGAGTTTTAGTAATGTCTACAACCATGCGTCAAATGCTGGAAGCCGGTGTGCACTTCGGTCACCAGACCCGTTTCTGGAATCCGAAGATGGCCAGCTACATTTTCGGCCACCGCAACAAGATTCACATTGTCAACCTCGAAAAGACCCTCGCCAAGTACAACGAAGCGATGGCATTCGTGAAGAAGCTGTCGAGCAATCGTGGCACCATCCTCTTTGTTTCCACCAAGCGCCAGGCGCGCGAGATCATTGCTGAAGAAGCGGCACGTGCCGGTGCTCCTTTTGTCGATCAGCGCTGGCTGGGTGGCATGCTGACCAACTTCAAGACGGTCAAGGGCTCGGTGAAGCGCCTGAAGGACATGGAAGCCATGCTCGAAGATGGCTCAATCGAGAAGCTGGGCAAGAAAGAGGCGCTGATGACCAAGCGCGAACTCGAAAAACTGCAGAAATCCATTGGTGGTATCAAGGACATGGGCGGTCTGCCGGATGCGCTGTTCGTGGTTGATGTCGGCTACCACAAGATTGCCATTACCGAAGCCAACAAGCTGGGCATTCCAGTCATCGCCGTGGTTGATACCAACCATTCGCCGGAAGGCGTTGATTACGTCATTCCAGGTAATGATGACTCTTCGCGTGCCATTCGCCTTTACGCCCGCGGTGTGGCTGATGCCATCCTTGAAGGCCGCAGCCAGGTTGTGCAGGAAATTGTTGCTGCCGCTGCTGGTGCCGGTGACGAGTACGTTGAAGAAGCTGCTGAATAATTTCCTGTATTCGTAGTTTGTCTGAACCCGATGCGGCCGTCGCCGGTTGATGCCGGCGCGGCCGTATCCGCAAGTTGGAGAAGAAAATGGCGGCAATTACCGCAAGTATGGTGGCAGAACTGCGCGCAAAGACTGATGCGCCGATGATGGAATGCAAGAAGGCCCTGACCGAAGCCGATGGCGATCTGGGCAAGGCTGAAGAAATCCTGCGTGTAAAGCTGGGTAATAAGGCAACCAAAGCCGCTGCCCGTATCGCTGCAGAAGGCATCGTTGGTATCGATATTTCGGCTGATGGCAAGCTCGGTTCGATCATCGAGATCAACTGCGAAACTGATTTCGTGGCCAAGAATGATGATTTCCTGGCGCTGACCAAGGGCTGTGCTGAACTGGTTTCGAGCAAGAATCCGGCTGATGTGGCTGCGCTGTCGGCGCTGCCGATGGGTGAGGGAACCGTGGAGTCCACTCGTGCTGCTCTCGTCGGCAAAATTGGTGAGAACATGTCGATTCGCCGCTTCGTTCGTGTTGAAGCCAAGGGTCAGTTGCTCTCATATATCCACGGCGGTGCCAAGATTGGCGTTCTCCTGGATCTGGTTGGTGGTGATGAGCAACTGGGCAAGGATCTGGCCATGCACATTGCTGCATCGAAGCCGAAGGCACTTGATGCCTCCGGTGTTTCTGCTGAGCTGCTTGATACCGAGCGCCGCATCGCCATCGAGAAGGCTCGCGCCGATAACAAGCCGGAAGCCATGCTGGAAAAGATTGCCGAAGGTACGGTACAGAAGTACCTGAAGGAAGTGACCTTGCTGGCTCAGGTATTCGTCAAGGCCGAAGATGGCAAGCAGACGATTGAGCAACTGCTCAAGCAGAAAGGTGCATCGATCGCCGGCTTTACGCTCTTTGTTGTTGGCGAAGGCATCGAAAAGAAGGTCAATGACTTTGCTGCTGAAGTTGCTGCCCAGGCCGCTGCTGCACAGAAGTAATCCGGAGAAGCCGCGAGGCATTACAGACCATGACCGACAGTACCCCCAAATACAAACGCATTCTCCTCAAGCTTTCCGGTGAGGCGCTGATGGGTGGTGATGCCTATGGCATCAACCGTCAGACCATCAGCGAGATTGTTGCCGAGGTCAAGGCGGTTGCTGATATGGGGGTGCAGATCGGCGTGGTCATCGGTGGTGGCAACATCTTCCGTGGTGTTGCTCCAGCGGCTACCGGTATGGATCGTGCCCAGGCTGATTACATGGGCATGCTGGCAACGGTGATGAACAGTCTTGCCCTGCAGGATGCCATGCGTGTTGCCGGGATCAATTGCCGGGTGCAGTCTGCCCTGTCGATCGAACAGGTGGTTGAGCCCTATATTCGCGGCAAGGCCATTCGGTATCTTGAGCAGGGTCGGATTGTCATATTTGCAGCGGGCACCGGTAATCCGTTTTTTACAACGGATACAGCTGCTGCCTTGCGTGGCGCAGAAATCGGTGCCGAGGTTGTCATCAAGGCGACCAAGGTTGATGGAATCTATACGGCTGATCCAAAGAAAGATCCGAACGCAACGCGTTATGACCGGATCAGCTTTGACGATGCCATCGCCCAGAATCTTGCAGTGATGGATGCAACGGCATTCGCACTGTGCCGTGATCAGAAATTGCCTATCAATGTTTTTTCCATCTTCAAGGCAGGTGCTTTGAAACGTGTTGTCATGGGAGAAAACGAAGGTACGCTGGTTGTTTGCTGAGGAGGATTCGATGATTGCTGATCTGAAAAAAAATATTGAGCAGAAAATGCTCAAATCACTCGAAGCGCTAAAGAACGATCTGGCCAAGATCCGTACGGGGCGTGCCCATACTGGTCTGCTTGATCACATCCAGGTTGAATACTATGGTTCGATGGTACCGCTGAGCCAGATTGCCAATGTGACGCTGGTAGACGCCCGGACAATTGGCGTTCAGCCATGGGAAAAGCCAATGGTCGCCAAGGTTGAAAAGGCCATCCGTGACTCTGACCTTGGCCTGAACCCTGCTACACAGGGAGAGCTCATCCGTGTGCCGATGCCGGCGCTGACTGAGGAGCGCCGGAAAGAGTTGACCAAGGTCGTCAAGAACGAAGGCGAGAATGCCAAGGTTGCCGTGCGTAACCTGCGCCGGGATGGCAATAGCTCCCTGAAGGATGCCGTCAAGGCCAAGACGATTTCTGAGGATGATGAGCGACGTGCTCAGGATGACATCCAGAAGCTGACAGATAAATTTGTGGCTGAAATTGACAAGATGCTCTCTCAGAAAGAGAGCGAGTTGATGGCGGTTTGACCGGCACTTGGCTGGCATTGCCATGACACGTTTTGTCAGTTCCACTCAAATGGTACCGGTGATTGCGCCGATGCCGCGCCATGTTGCCATGATCATGGATGGCAACGGTCGTTGGGCCAAGAAACGTTTTCTGCCGCGTGTGGCCGGCCATACGCGGGGCGTTGAAACCGTTCGCGATATGGTTCGTGCCTGCCTTGAACGGGGTATTGAATACCTGACCCTGTTTGCCTTCAGCTCGGAAAACTGGCGGCGTCCCGAAGAGGAGGTTTCACTCCTCATGCAATTGTTCGTGCGTGCCCTCAAGCACGAAGTCATAAAACTTCATCGTAACGGCGTGCGTTTGCGCATCGTTGGCGATTTGTCGCGCTTTGACATCTCGTTGCGCGAAATGATTGCCGCAGCAGAAGAAAAAACGGCGGCCAACACACGCCTGACGCTGACCATTTGTGCCAACTACGGTGGTCGCTGGGATATTCTGCAAGCCGCCAACCAACTGGCTCTTGCCGAACCTGCAAAAGCCGGCAACTGGCAGGAAACTGACCTGGCACCCTATCTTTCGATGCACTATGCCCCGGAACCGGATCTCTTCATTCGTACCGGTGGAGAAGAGCGCATCAGCAATTTTTTGCTCTGGCAGCTGGCATACACCGAGTTTCATTTCACTGAAACACTGTGGCCGGAATTCAATGATGCAGCGCTGGATACTGCCATCGACTCATATCGCAAGCGTGAGCGTCGTTTTGGACGAACCAGCGAGCAACTGATCGCTGATCCGCACCCTAAAGTAAAACCGTCCACTGCGCCCGACATATCCCCTGCAAACCGAACGGATTCCCGATCCGATGCTTAAAACGCGGGTGATCACCGCGCTGGCTCTGCTGGCAGCACTGCTTCCCGCACTTTTCCTTTTGCCACCGCTAGCCTGGGCTTGGCTGATTGTCGGCTTATCTGCACTTGCTGGCTGGGAGTGGGGTGGGTTCATGCGACTCTCGGCAGGCGCCCGCAAGGGATTGGGGGCTGCCGTGTTCCTTGTCTCTGCTGCAGGCGTTTTGTCCTGGCCTCAGGCTATGGGCGGGGAGGGCTGGAGTCTTGCTGTCGGATGGGAGCTTGGCCGCTGGCTATATATCCCTTCGGCTATTTTCTGGATTGCAGTGCTTCCCGTCTGGCTCTGGCGTCGCTGGCCTTTACCCGGCCCGATGGGCGGTTTGCTGGTTGGTTTTGTCGTGCTATTTCCGACTTTGCTGGCTTTGGTGCAATTGCGCCAGTTGGGCGCCCAAAGTCTGATCGCGATCATGGCCATTGTCTGGGCTGCTGACGTGGCGGCCTACTTTGCCGGACGTGCATTCGGCAAGCGCAAACTCGCTCCAAGCATCAGCCCCGGAAAAACGTGGGCAGGCGCTTGGGGTGCAGTAGTTGGTGTCATGGTCTATGGTTTTATCGTCAGCAACTGGTTGTCACCGATGTTTCAATCACAGACGATGATGTTTGCACTGGTATTGCTGGCATTGACGGTTCTCAGCATTGTCGGTGACCTGTTCGAATCTCTGCTGAAGCGAAATGCAGGGATTAAGGACAGTAGCAATATCCTGCCAGGTCATGGTGGTATTCTCGACCGTATTGATAGCCAGACCTCGACACTGCCGCTTGTGGCCATGCTCTGGTTGCTGATTTCCTGACTTTTTTACCAATGAACCTGACCATTCTGGGCTGTACCGGCTCAATCGGTGTCAATACGCTGGATGTAATCCGGCGTCATGGCGATCGTTATCGCGTTGTTGCCCTCTGTGCGCATCGTCAGCATGAATTGCTGCATCAGCAATGTCTCGAATTCAAGCCTGCCTATGCCGTGCTTGGTGATACGGAAACGGCTGTAGTCTTGCAGGAGAAACTCAGGCTGGCCGGTCTTGGCACACAGGTACTCAGTGGTCCGGAGGCACTTGAGCGTGTGGCTGCATTGCCAGAGGTTGATGCGGTCATGGCAGCCATTGTGGGAGCCGCTGGCCTCAAGCCAACCCTGGCCGCCGCACATGCCGGGAAAAAAATCCTGCTGGCAAATAAAGAGGCTCTGGTGATGGCTGGGCCTGTTTTCATGCGTGTTGTGCAGGAGAATAAGGCTACTCTGCTTCCGATTGATAGTGAGCATAATGCAATATTTCAATCACTTCCAATCGGTTTTGAAAGTGATTTGTCAGAATCTCTCTCATCCCGAGGCATTCGCCGATTGCTCCTGACGGCGTCCGGCGGTCCGTTTCTCAACCGCACTGCTGCCGACCTGGAGCTGGTGACGCCAGAACAGGCCATCGCTCACCCGAATTGGGTAATGGGTCGCAAGATATCGGTTGATTCGGCATCGATGATGAACAAGGGGCTGGAAGTCATCGAGGCACATTGGCTGTTTGGTGTTGCAGCCGAACATATCGATGTCGTTATCCATCCACAAAGCGTGATCCATTCGATGGTTGAGTACGTGGATGGTTCGGTACTTGCCCAAATGGGCAATCCCGACATGAGAACGCCCATTGCACATGCGCTGGCCTATCCCGAGCGTATTGAAGCCGGGGTTGCTTCGCTGGATTTCTTCAAGATTGGTCGCCTTGAGTTCCAATCGCCTGACCTGGACCGTTTTCCGTGCCTGGCTTTGGCTTATCGGGCTTTGCGTGATGGCGGTAGTGCGCCAGCGACGCTCAATGCGGCAAACGAAGTCGCCGTGCAGGCTTTTCTTGATGGCAATTTGGGTTTCTGTGACATTCCCCGCCTGATTTCAGCAGCGCTTGATGCCCTGCCATCGGCGCCGGTGCATTCACTGGCGGAAGTCCTTGCTGCCGATGCAGCTGCTCGTACATTTGCTCTGGACTCACTGTCCAGGTTCGTTGCCAAGTGAGTAATTTTCTTTTCTACCTGATGGCTTTTGCGCTGCTGCTGGGCGTGCTGATTGTCATCCATGAATTCGGGCATTACTGGGTAGCGAAACGGTGTGGCGTTAAAGTCCTGCGTTTTTCTGTCGGCTTCGGAAAGGCAATCTGGCAGCGTCAATATGGTCCAGACAAAACCGAGTGGGCTATTGCTGCCTTCCCTCTGGGCGGCTACGTCAAGATGCTTGATGTACGAGAGGCGCCGGTGCCTCCGGAAGAGCTGCATCGCGCCTTCAATCGGCAACCGGTAGGACGCCGGATAGCAATTGTCATTGCCGGACCCGCAGCCAATTTTTTGCTGGCGCTACTTGTCTATTGGGGAATCTTCTGGAATGGCACGAATGAGTTGCGCCCGATTATCGGCACGCCGCCTGCTGCGACAGCGGCAGCGCTGGCAGGGCTGCAGCATGGGGAGCGTGTCCTCAAGGTAGGCAATGATCCGGTGCAGACTTGGGATGACGTGCGCTGGCTGCTTCTGCAGCGAGCGAGCAATGGTGAAAATGCCATGCTGGAAGTCATCAATGAGCAACAGGAAATTGCTGTACGTCATCTTGAGCTTGGCGTCATCCGGGAGTCCGGGTGGGAAGGGGATCCTTTTACCCAGCTGGGGCTGACCTTCTATCGACCGAAATACCCAGCCATTATTGGCAAAGTTGTGACGGGTGGTGCAGGACACCGGAGTGGCTTGCTTGCGGGAGACCGCATCATCTCGATTTCCGGAGTTCCGGTTGCAGACTGGTCAGATGTTGTTCGCCTGGTTCGTGAAGCGCCAGGAAAATCGCTCTCTTTCATCGTTGATCGCGATGCCAGGCAGATGCTGTTGCACTTGACCCCCGATTTACACGAAGAACAGGGGAAGTCGTTCGGTCGTATTGGTGTGACGGTCAAGGATGCGGGATTGTCACGTGATGATCTCATGGTGCGCGTCAGCTATGGTCCCGTGGACGCCTTGGGCAAGGCAGTGAACGAAACCTGGGACAAGTCGGTTTTCAGCCTGGTGATGCTTGGCAAGATGGTCACCGGTGAGGTCTCTTGGCGCAACCTGTCCGGCCCGGTCACCATAGCCGACTATGCAGGGCAATCCGCACGGCTTGGGCTGGAGTATTACCTGAAATTCATGGCGCTGGTCAGCATCAGTCTGGGCGTGCTGAACCTGCTGCCCATTCCGGTTCTGGACGGGGGGCATTTGATGTATTATGTTGTCGAAATTATCAAGCGCGGCCCGGTTTCCGAGCGAACGATGGAAATCGGCCAGCAGATAGGGTTTGCGCTACTCATGATGCTGATGGCGTTCGCCTTCTACAATGACATCAATCGACTGATTTCCGGCTGAAAATGAAGAAAACCCTGCTTGCAGGCCTTTTGGCAGCTTTTTTTGTGTCCGGTGCCTACGCCTTTGAACCATTCACCATCAAGGATATCCGTATTGAGGGTATTCAGCGGACTGAGGCAGGAACTGTCTTCAGCTACCTTCCGGTGAAGGTTGGTGACACCATGACCAATGAAAAATCGACGCAGGCGGTCAAGGCATTGTTTGCCACCGGGTTTTTCAAAGATGTTCGGATGGAGGTTGAAGGGGAAGTGCTGGTTATTACCCTTGAGGAACGACCGGCAATCTACACCATTGATTTCATCGGGCTGAAAGAGTTTGACAAGGATCAGTTGAAAAAGGCCTTGCGTGACAACGGGATCGCTGAAGGTCGCATCTTCGATCGCGCCACGCTTGAACGCGCTGAACAGGAACTCAAGCGTCAGTATCTTTCTCGCGGTAAATATGGCGTCACCATTACCACGACTGTTACACCTCTTGAGCGTAATCGCGTCGGTATCAATTTCGATGTGGCCGAGGGCGATACGGCAACGATCAAGCAAATCAATATTGTCGGCGCCAATGCTTTCAAGGATAAGGATCTGATTGATCTATTCCAGTTGCGTACTCCCAACTGGATATCCTGGTACACAAAAAACGATCAATACTCCCGCCAGAAACTGGCTGCCGATCTTGAGACTCTGCGCTCGTATTATCTGGACCGTGGTTTCCTTGAATTCAATATCGAGTCGACCCAGGTTTCAATTTCACCTGACAAAAAGGATATCTACATCACCGTCAGCATTGTTGAAGGCGATCGATACTCGGTTTCTTCAATCAAACTGGCCGGCGACCTGCTTCTGCCGGAAGAGCAGCTACGCAAGGCGGTCAAGATCAAGCCCGGTGATGTTTTTTCTCGCGAAAAACTGAACGAGTCGGTCAAGGACATCAGTGAAAAGCTGGGAGGGGAAGGCTACGCTTTTGCTAACGTGAATGCGGCACCGGAAGTTGACAAGGAAAAACGTCAGGTTGCCTTTACAATTTTTGTCGATCCAGGCAAACGGGTTTATGTACGCCGAATCAATGTTGTCGGCAACACAAAATCCCGGGATGAGGTTATCCGCCAGGAAATGCGTCAGATTGAAGGCGCCTGGTATGACGCTGACAAGGTCAAGCTGTCCAAGCAGCGTATCGACAAGACAAATTATTTTAGTGAGGTTAACGTTGAAACTCCGCCTGTTCCAGGCACAACGGATCAGGTTGATGTCAATGTTTCTGTGGCAGAAAAAAATACAGGTAGCATTTCTTTAGGTGCTGGATTTGGCTCTGCAGAAGGGTTTGTCATCTCCGGCTCGGTTGCTCAAGCCAACCTTTTTGGCAGCGGAAAATACGCTTCACTTGCACTGAATACGGGCAAGATCAATCGCACCATCGCTTTTTCCTATACCAATCCTTACTTTACGGTTGATGGTATCAGTCAGGGCTTCGATGTTTACCACCGTACGGTTGACCCAACGAATTCCAGCAATATCAATGTGAGCTACTACAAGAGCAAGTCAACGGGTGGTGGTGTGCGTTGGGCTTTCCCGATTGCTGAAAAGGAAACCTTTAGTATCGGCCCATCCATTGATTATACGGAGCTGACAATCAACAGTAGTAGTGCGCAGCAATACAAGGATTTTGTAAGCAAGAACGGCGATGCGAATACAACGGTGCTTGGAACCATTGGTTGGGCTTCGGATGGCCGGGACAGTGTGTTGTGGCCCACCAAGGGAACCTTGCATCGTGCCGGGATGGAGGTTGCCATTCCTGTTGGTGACCTTCAATACTACAAGGCAAGCTACCAGTACCTGCGTTATTTCCCATTGAGCAAGGATTTTGTTCTCTCCGTCAGCGGGGAACTGGGCTATGGCGATGGCTACGGTGGTGATGATTTACCCTTCTACAAGAATTTTTATGCGGGAGGTTCTGGCTCATTACGAGGATATGAAACAGCCAGTGTCGGCCCACGAGTAGTTGAGAATGGTGTTGTTACCAAGCAGCGCCTGGGTGGTAACAAAAAATTTGCCAGCAGTATCGAGTTGCTGTTTCCTGTTCCGGGATTCGGGCAGGATAAATCGGCACGGGTTGGTCCATTCATTGATGCCGCCCAGATCTGGGGTGATTACAGCAGCCAACAAGAAGCAGGGCCGATACGGTTGACTGCTGGCTTGTCTGCCCTCTGGGTGTCTCCCATGGGGCCGTTGAAATTCAGTTTAGGTACCCCACTGAACAAGCAGGACGGTGATAAACTTCAGGCGTTCCAGTTCCAGATGGGACAGACTTTCTAAAGAGGAGAAGTTGCTTTGAACAAGAAGATTGCCACTTTGCTCGTTGCCCTCATGGCCGTGGTACCCGTTGCTCAGGCTGTGGCAGCGGAGATGAAGATCGGCTACGTCAATACCCAGCGTATTTTCCGTGATGCGCCTGCTGCTCAGAAAGCAGCGAAGAAGATCGAATCCGAGTTTTCCAAGCGGGACCAGGATCTGCAGCGCATGGCCAAGCAGCTTCAATCCATGCAGGAGGGGCTGGAGAAGAATTCGGTCACCATGTCGGAAAGCGAGCGACGCAACAAGGAGCGTGACCTCAACGACCTCTCGCGGGATTTCCAGCGCAAGCAGCGTGAATTCCGTGAAGATCTGAACCTGCGCCAGAATGAAGAAAATGCAGCGATCATTGAAAAAGCCAACAAGGCCATCAAGCAGATTGCCGAATCTGAAAAATACGACCTGATCGTTCAGGATGTCGTCTGGGTCAGTCCGAAGCTTGATATTACCGATAAGGTGATCAAGTCCCTGACTGACGCCAAGTAATCGACAAGCAAGAAGTGGTGATTGGGTGCCAGGAGGATTGCGTCTAGACGAGATCGTATCGCGCCTTGGTGGCGAACTGAGAGGCGATGGATCTGTTCTCGTAACGCAAGTTGGCACCCTCGCTACTGCCAGGAAGGGAGAAATTTCCTTCCTGGCCAATCCCAAATACCGCAAGCAGCTTGCCGGTACCAATGCTTCCGCAGTCATCGTCCCGCCTTCCTCAGCAGACGATACCGACCTGCCACGAATCGTCCATGCCAATTCCTACGCGTACTACGCACGCGTAGCCGCACTGCTTAATCCTGCCCCAAAGAGACCGCAGGGTATTCACGCGAGCGCCGTTGTTCATTCCAAGGTGCCTGATTCGGTCAGTGTGGGCGAACGTGTTGTGGTCGGGCATGGTGTCACGATTGGCGAAGGCGTGATCCTGTACCCGGGGGTCGTGATTGGTGATGGCGTTTCTATCGGGGCCGGGTCCGTGTTGTATCCCAATGTCGTCATTTATCGCGATTGCGTGATCGGTGCGCGGGCTGTCATTCAGGCCGGGGCGGTGATTGGTTCGGATGGCTTCGGCTTCGCTAAGGAAGATGGTCGCTGGCTGAAAATCCCCCAGATTGGTCGTGTCGTCATCGGTGATGATGTGGAAATCGGCGCCAACACCTCAATTGACCGGGGGGCATTGGAAGATACGATTATTGGCAATGGCGTCAAGCTGGACAATCAGATCCAGATCGGCCACAACTGTCAGATTGGTGAAAATTCGGCGATGGCCGGTTGTGTCGGCATTGCCGGCAGCACAAAAATTGGTGCCCGGTGCACCGTGGGTGGTGCCGGCATGATCATTGGCCACCTTGAACTGGCCGATGATGTGCATGTTTCTGCGGGAACGATGGTGACAAAAAACCTCCTGTCTCCCGGGCAGTACACCAGCATCTATCCCCTCGAAGCCCATGCTGACTGGCTGCACAATGCAGCTCAGATCAAACGCTTGTCGAAACTGGCCGAACGCGTTTCACAGCTGGAAAAAATTCTTGAGAAAAAACTTGAAGAAATGGAGAAAACAAATTGAATTCAATGGATATTAAAGAAATTATCGATCATCTTCCACACCGTTATCCATTTCTTCTTGTTGACCGCGTTGTAACGTGTGAGCCTGGAAAATCCATTCATGCCTACAAGAATGTGACAGTCAACGAACCCTTCTTTGTCGGGCATTTTCCGCACCATCCGGTGATGCCTGGTGTGCTGATCATGGAAGCGCTGGCACAGGCAGCGGGCGTCCTCTCATTCAAGACCATGGATAGCAAGCCGGATGCCAATTCCGTGTTTTATTTTGTCGGCATTGACGGCGCACGTTTCAAGAAACCGGTGATGCCGGGCGATCAGTTGCATTTGCATGTCGAGATTCTTCGGCAAATGCGTGGCATCTGGAAATACAAGGCTGAAGCACGTGTCGATGGCCAGGTCGTCGCCGAAGCCGAACTGATGTGCGCCAAGCGGGATATCAACGAATGATTCATTCGACAGCCATCATTCATCCGAATGCGAAGCTTGGTGCAAATGTCAGTGTCGGTGCGTATTCGGTTATCGGCGAACATGTAGAAATCGGCGATAACACCTGGATTGGCCCGCATGTGGTCGTCAATGGTCATACGAGAATTGGCAAGGACAACAAGATATTCCAGTTCGCATCCGTCGGCGAGGTGCCGCAGGACAAGAAGTATGCAGGCGAGCCAACACGGCTGGAAATCGGCGACCGCAACACGATCCGCGAGTTCTGCACCTTGAATCTGGGGACGGCGCAGGATGTTGGCGTGACCCGTGTCGGCAACGACAACTGGATCATGGCCTATGTGCATATCGCCCACGATTGCCAGGTCGGCAACAACACAACCTTCGCCAACAACTCGCAGCTGGCGGGTCATGTCCATGTCGATGACTGGGCGATTCTTGGCGGATTTACCGGCGTGCATCAGTTCTGCCGGGTCGGTGCACACTGCATGACAGCCGTAGGCACAGTCATTCTGCAGGATGTGCCGCCCTACATCATGGCCGCAGGCAACACGGCATCGCCCTATGGGCTGAACAGCGAAGGTCTCAAGCGCCGGGGTTTTTCACCCGAGGCCCTGCAGGCGCTGAAGCGTGCCTATCGTATTCTCTACAAATCCGGACTGATGCTTGAGGAAGCTCGTGCCAAGCTGGAAGATGAGGCACGCATTCATCCTGAAGTGCAGCGTTTCGTCGATTTCCTCGCCGTTTCCAAGCGCGGCATTATCCGATGACTGTGCGGATTGCGATGGTTGCCGGAGAAGCTTCCGGCGACCTTCTGGCCAGCCACCTGATGGCGGCGATCAAGACGCGTTTGCCTGATGCCGTGTTTTTCGGCATTGGCGGTTCAAAGATGGTTACCCAGGGTTTCGATGCCTGGTGGCCATCGGAAACACTCTCGGTCATGGGTTTTTCAGACGTATTCAAACGCTATCGCGAGCTTTCCGGTATCCGCAACACGCTTAGAAAACGCCTGCTGGCGAATCCGCCAGACATTTTTATTGGTGTTGATGCGCCTGATTTCAATCTCGGCCTTGAAATGGCGCTCAAGAGCAGAAATATCACCGCCATGCACTACGTCAGCCCCTCGATCTGGGCCTGGCGCGGAGGGCGCATCAACAAGATTCGCCGCTCGGTGTCGCACATGCTGGCACTTTTCCCCTTTGAGCCGCCGATCTACGAGAAAGCAGGCATTCCTGTCACTTATGTCGGGCATCCGCTGGCCGACATTCTGCCCATGGTGCCCAACCTGCCTTTGACCCGGGAGCGCCTCGGCATTCCAGCGGCTGCGCCGGTCTTTGCCATGCTGCCGGGAAGCCGCCAGGGCGAACTCCGCCTGCTGGCCGACCCGTTCATTGAAACGGCACGGCTGATCCATGCGCAATTGCCGGATGCCCGCTTCCTCGTCCCGTTGACAACACGCGAAACGCGCCTGATGTTCGAAGAGGCCATCTACCGCTGCAAGGCGCATGAATTGCCGATCAAGATGCTCTTCGGCCATGCACAGGATGCAATGACCGCAGCCGACGGCGTGCTCGTTGCCAGTGGTACGGCTACCCTGGAGGCTGCCTTGCTGAAGCGGCCGATGGTCATTGCCTACAAGCTGGCATCCTTTTCCCATTTCCTGATGAAGCGCATGGGGTATCTGCCCTACGTCGGGCTACCGAATATCCTTGCCGGCCGTTTTGTCGTACCTGAATTCATCCAGGATGACGCCACGCCAGCCAAGTTGGCAGAAGCACTGCTCGCGCAGTATGCCGACAAGGAAGGTCGCGCAGCCATCGTCAGCGAATTCGAGCAGATGCATCTTGCCCTCAAGCAGAATACTGCCGAGCGCGCGGCTCAGGCCGTACTTGCCTGCCTCAACAAGCGTCCACAACGTAGCGATGGCCTTGCAGTGGCTTGATGGACTGGTCGCCGGCGTCGATGAAGCCGGCCGTGGGCCGCTGGCGGGGCCAGTGGTGGCTGCTGCAGTCATCCTCGACCCGGCTCGAATCATAGAAGGCCTGAACGATTCGAAGAAACTCAGCGAAGCCAAGCGCGATCGACTGGCGATTGAAATTCGTGAAAAGGCACTCTGCTGGTCGATTGCAGAAGCAAGCGCTGAAGAAATCGACCGGATCAACATTCTCCAGGCAACCTTTCTCGCCATGCGGCGTGCGCTGGATGGGCTGACCAAGGTGCCAACACTGGCCATGATCGATGGCAACAAGGTTCCCCCCGGTCTTCCGTGCGCCGGAGAGGCGGTGGTCAAGGGGGATGGCAAGATTGCTGCCATTGCCGCTGCGTCAATCCTCGCTAAAACACATCGCGATGCTCTGATGCGGGAACTTGCCATCGCCCATCCACACTATGGCTTCGAGCGGCACATGGGCTACCCGACGGCTGCCCATTTTGCCGCACTGGAAGCACATGGCCCCTGCAGTGCGCACCGGCGCAGCTTTGCTCCTGTTAGCCAGTTAAGCCTGCTGTGAAAAGCATCAGCTCGCGCGATAACCCACGCCTCAAACGCCTGCGTAAATGGGCGAGCCAGGGGCGGTCGCGGCGAGAAGATGCGGTGGTTCTGCTCGATGGGCTACACCTGATCGATGCCTTACTGGCGTCCGGTGGCCAGATATCAGAAATTGTCGTGTCCGAACACGGCATCAGCAAACCGGAAATCGCCGGCTGGCTTACTACCCACCCGCAGCAGGAAGTGTTACTGGTGCCGGATACCCTGTTTGCCGATATCGCGGTGACCGAGTCGCCTTCCGGCATTGTCGGGATTGGAAAGGTCGCGGCAACCTCGCCAGCACCGGCGACCAATATCGATTGCGTCCTGCTCGATGGCGTTCAGGACCCGGGCAATCTCGGCACCTTGCTACGAACCGCTGCTGCTGCCGGCATCAGACAGGCCCTGTTGGGTGTGGGCTGTGCCGATCCCTGGGCTCCCAAAACCCTGCGTGCCGGACAGGGCGCACAATTCCAGCTGGCCATTCATGAAAACTGTGATCTGGTCGATTTCCTGCAGTGCTATCAGGGAAACAGTATCGCCACGCGTTTGGATGTCTCGCAATCGCTCTACGATGCTGCACTGGATGGCCCGCTGGCCTGGGTTTTCGGTTCTGAGGGGCAGGGCGTCAGCGCGCCGGTTGCTGCCGCAGTCAGGCAGGGCGTGCAAATCCCGATGCCTGGACGCGTAGAGTCACTCAATGTGGCGGCTGCCGCCGCCATCTGCCTGTTTGAAGTCGTGCGGCGCCGCAGTCGCTGATTCGTTCAGAACACCCGGTTATCGAGCCGGATTTCCTGCATGACGGTGGTTGAAATTTCCTCGATCGATTTAGTCGAAGAATCCAGCCAGCGGATACCCTCCCGCTTCATCATTTTTTCAGCATCGCGTACTTCCTGACGACAGTTTTCCAACGACGCATACTTGCTGTTGGGGCGCCGCTCTTCGCGAATCTTGGCCAGACGTTCAGGCTGAATGGTCAGGCCAAAAAGTTTGCTGCGATGTTTTTCCAGTGTTCCCGGCAGCTGGCCGCGATCAAAATCTTCCGGAATCAAAGGAAAATTGGCTGCTTTCAGCCCGAACTGCATGGCCAGATAAAGTGAAGTCGGTGTTTTTCCGCAGCGGGAAACACCCACCAGAATCACGTCGGCCACTTCCAGATCGCGATCCGTGATCCCGTCATCGTGAGCCAGCGTGTAGTTGATGGCCTCGATACGGTTCTTGTAGTCGGTTGTATCAATCGAGCCATGTGAACGCCCAACCGTATGCGTTGATTTGACACCAAGCTCCGTTTCCATCGGTGCCACAAAGGTTTCGATGAACGACAGGCAGAGCGCATCGGCAGCGTGGATCATTGACCCGATTTCCGGATTGACCAGCGTAGTGAACACAATCGGCCGAGCACCATCGGCGCGGCCGGCTTCCTCAATGCGCTGAATGACACCATGCGCCTTTTCCGGGGTGTCAACGAAAGGGATGCGTGCCTGCTTGAAGCGAACCCCTTCGAACTGGGTCAGCAGGCTGTGGCCGAGCGCCTCGGCAGTGATGCCGGTGCCATCGGAGATGTAGAAAACGGAGCGCGCGGTTGCTTGTGGTTCCATGGTTGTGTGTGCTTTGACTTGAAAGATCGAATTCTAGCTGTTGACTATGGATAACTGCGTGATTGAGGCTCAACAGAGTCTCTCATTGAAAATGAAATGGAAGATGAAGTACAAAAGCCCCGCCAAAAATCATTACTATTTGAATCCACCGATAAGCAACGGTACTCCAAGAAATATTCAACTCGTGAGCCATTTTTCCCTAAGCAAATACAACTGCCGAGATAGGCTGCGTTCGAAAAAATCAAAAGAACAGGACGATTCAGCGACACTTTGATACATTCCTAGCGAAATGACTTCACTCGCTATCCTTCTCATCGGATTCTCGTTATTCAGCGCTCTGTCGCTTGCCTTTACCCACTTTCGTAGCGATCAGTACAAGGTGCATGAACGTTCGCGGCGGATGGGACAGGTCTTGCTGGTGTGCCTGTGCATACTCCAAGTTGCTCATTTTGTGTGGCTGCATCTCGATTTGCCATGGGTACAAACGTTGTTGTACCGCATGACATTGTTTTCTGTTGCTCCGACGTTTTATCTTTTCAGTCAACCGCTGTTGAAGCCTGACGTATCACCAACCTATCACCCGGCGATGCTCGCGCATGTCCTGCCGCTGATTGTCGTGCCCTTTCTGCCAAGTGATCTTGCCCTGCCGCTAGCCTTCATTATTGGTGCCGGTTATCTGCTATGGCTTGGTCGCAGCCTCTATGTACTGCGCGACGATCGTGAAGACTTTTTCCGGGAAATGATGATTCTTGGTGTTGTATTCGGCATTGCCATCGGTGTTTCCTTGCTTGGTTTGGTGCAAGCGTCACTACAAGGCAAGCTGTTCTTCAGCCTCTACAGTATTGCCATTGGTATTGCTTTTTTCCTGGTTCATACAGCACTCGGTTTGCGCCCGCAACTTCCTGCTGAGGTCAGTGAAACGGCGCAGGCGGCGTATGGAAACTCGACGCTCAAGAATGTTGACTGCGAAAACGCGCTGTTACGGCTTGAAGCCCTCATGACGTCCGAGCGTCTCTACGCATCGCCGGAGCTTAGCCTGCCGATTCTGGCCGAGCAGTTGGGGCTCAGTACCCACCAGCTATCCGAATTGATGAATGCCCGTCTGGGGAAGGGGTTCTCGCGCTACCTGCGCGAACGGCGCGTCATGGCAGCAAAGATTGCGCTGTGCAACGAACCATCTGCGTCAGTGCTATCGATTGGACTATGCGTCGGTTTCACCTCCCAATCGAATTTCTACGAGGCGTTCCGTGAGATCGAAGGAACGACACCAGGGCAATACCGCAAGCTCCAGCGGAATGGTGAGTCGGAATAATAACGCCGGTTCAGCGTCCAAGAGTTCCTGAATGATCATTTCAGACCAGAAAAATACTCCTGAACGATAGGAGCGGAGGTATTCGGGATGCCTGAACCTCAGACTGGGTTCTCCATCAACCCGATCAGGAGATCTCCATGACTCCCTATTTCCCACTTCTAGCCCAATTGCTTCTTAGTGTTGCTGCCAGTCTTGCTGTGCTTTATGCCTTGTCCCGGCCTTTGATGAATGTCCTCGTTCGCATCTGCCCGGATGAACAGGCTGCCGCTTTCTGGCTCAGCTACACGAAAGTCATGCTGATGCTTGCTCCATTGTTGATGGTGCTGACAGTTGATCTCTTGACGCATTTCAACAACCCGTTGGATACGCTTCGTCTAGCAATGATTGCTGCACTGGGTGGGCTTCTGGCTGGTCTTCATGCTGTCGGCAAACGCATTGGTCAGTTCGTGCGCGTTGCACATGGGGAATTGTCATGAAAATCTTGCTCACTGGTGGTTCTGGCTTTATTGGCCGGAATCTTGGTGCTGCCTTGGCTGCCAAAGGCCATATAGTGCTCACGGCATCGCGCGGCAACGGTTTCAACTTTGCACACATGCTGACGGAAAATGAATGGCTGCCACATCTTCAAGGGGTCGATGCGGTTATCAACAGTGTTGGCATCATCGGTGAGTGCCGCGATCAGCGCTTCGATACACTACATACCCATGCTCCAGTGGCACTATTTCGGGCCTGCAGACTGGCTGGTGTGCGACGCTTAGTGCAGATTTCCGCACTTGGCGCCGACGAAACGGCGTTTTCCCCCTACCACTTAAGCAAGAAGGCAGCCGACGATTACTTGCGCAGTTTAGATATCGAATGGTTCGTCTTGCGCCCTTCGTTGATCTATGGTCGCGGAGGCAAGAGTGCCGATCTGTTCATGCGTCTCAGTGCGCTGCCGGTAATTCCGGTGGTCGACGACGGACAACAAATACTGCAACCGGTTCACATCAGTGATGTCGTGGCAACCGTGATGCGAGCCTTGGTCGCACCGGAGGGCCGGAAAACACTGGATATCGTTAGCACGGAAGTAATCTCATTTTCTGATTGGCTGGAAAAAAACAGGGAAGTTCAAGGGCTTGGCCCAGCAAGAATCCTGCAGATACCGCATGCACTCGCCATGGCTTGTGTTTATGTCGGTCGCTATTTCAGTCCGATCCTGCAACCGGATAACTTGCGCATGCTGAAAATCGGCTATTGGGCCGATCCCCGGCCCGTGGAGCATTTTCTCGGGCGGGCACTTCTTCACTCGGCGCCGGCGCTGTTTTTTGCCGATGCCAGTTCATTTGGGAGCGCATCATGACCTATACGACACTCAAGGCATTGCACATCCTCAGCATGATCCTGTTGTTTGGCACCGGGCTTGGCAGCGCCTATTACAAATGGATGGCCGACCGTAGTGGAAATGTCGTGCACATCGCTGTTACCAATCGCCATGTTGTCCTGGCAGACTGGATATTCACTACACCAACCGTCATCTTTCAGCCGATCAGCGGCCTATGGATGGTGTACCTTGCCGGCCTGCCAATGACAACGCCCTGGATTGCGGCCAGTTTCTTTCTGTATTTTCTAGCGGGGGCCTGCTGGTTGCCAGTGGTGTGGCTTCAGATCCGTATGCAAAAAATTGCCCAGAAAGCTGCTGCCGAAACTACGCCACTTCCTGCTGCTTATTGGCGTATGGCACGCTGGTGGTTCTGGCTGGGCGTACCGGCGTTTACGTCGATGGTGGCGGTTGTGGTGTTGATGGTGTTCAAGCATCTACCGGGGGTTGAATCATGAAAAGTCTGATGCAGCGGGTGCTCGGCACAGACTGGGATAAGCTGCCTCCTGCCTTGCAACTGCACTACCGCTTTGGTACGACAACGGACACGGGGAGCATGGAGATCGAGTATCCGCGATTCATGCAGCCTGTCTGGAGCATCCTCAGACTGTTTGGTGCGCTGGTTGACCGGAAAGGGACTGGGGTGTCGACGGTCGTTGAAAAAAGCGTGATCGGCGAGCGCCAGTTCTGGCGGCGAACGATTACCTATCCTGACGGGCAGGTCTTGCGTTTTGACAGTTTCTGGGTCGCTGCTGGCAATGGTGACGTGATCGAATTCGTCAATCCCGTGCTTGGCCTGCAGATGTCGCCCTTTGTGGTGGGTAACCGTCTGCACTACCGAGGGGTCAGGTTCATTGCGAAGCTCGGATCGGTGATGGTTCCAATCCCTGAGTGCTTGACGCTGGGGCATGCCACGATCATCGAGGAAGCGTTGGATGACCGTCATTTCGCAATGGACTTCCGATTAACGCACCCAATATTTGGGCAGTTATTCCGCTATTCCGGGAGGTTTGAGGCGGCGTCTCGATGAGGGTAGCGCAGTGTTCCGGTATTTTGATACCGGAACACTGCTTTGAAGAGCGGCGTCATCCGCTGTTCCGCAAGCCCGCCGCCACGCCGTTGATCGACAGGTGAATGCCGCGTCGGATGCGTTCATCGGTTTCGCCGGCACGGTGACGGCGCAGCAACTCGACCTGCAGGTGGTTGAGCGGGTCCATGTAGGGGAAACGGTTGCGCATCGAACGCTTGAGCACCGGGTTGTCGGCCAGCAATTCTTCCTGTTCCTCAATCGATAGCAGGTGCGCCTTGGTGCGCTTCCATTCATCGCTGATCCGGGCGAATACCGACTCACGCAAGGCCGGGTCGGTCACCAGTTCGGCATAACGGGAGGCGATGCCCAGGTCCGACTTGGCCAGCACCATGTCCATGTTGGAGAGCAGGGCGCGGAAGAAGGGCCAGTGGCGATACATCCGGCGCAGGGTTTCCAGCCCGTTCGGGTTGCTTTCCAGCCATTTCTCGATAGCGGTGCCGAAGCCGAACCAGCCCGGCAGCATCAGGCGGCACTGCGCCCAGCTGAAGACCCAGGGAATCGCCCGCAGATCCTCGATCTGGTCAGACGCCTTGCGCGACGCCGGGCGGCTGCCGATATTGAGGTGCGAAATCTCGGAGAGTGGTGTCGACTCACGGAAATAGGTGTTGAAGCCCTCGGTTTCATACACCAGCCCGCGATAGGCGGCAAAAGCAATCTTCGAGAGCTCATCCATCACGCTGCGGAAGGCCTGCGGCTCGGCTTCGTGCTCCAGATTGAGCAGGGTCGCCTCCAGCGTGGCCGCGGCAAGAATCTCCAGGTTGCGTCGGCCGACTTCCGGGTTGGAGTATTTCGAGGCAATCACCTCACCCTGTTCGGTAATGCGGATCTGTCCGGATACCGCACCATCCGGTTGCGCCAGAATGGCCTGATAGCTGGGACCGCCACCGCGGCCCACGGAACCGCCACGGCCATGGAACAGGCGCAGGCGCACACCATGCCGGTTGAACACCTCAGCCAGCTCCACCTCGGCCTTGTACAACTCCCAGCCCGAAGTCAGGAAGCCACCATCCTTGTTACTGTCCGAGTAACCCAGCATGACCTCGTGCTCGTTGCCGCGCGACGCGGTCAGCGTGCGGTAGCCGGGCAGGGCAAAGATCCGGTCCATGGTGCCGGCACTGTTGCGCAGATCGTCAATCGTTTCGAACAGCGGGATGATGTTCATCAACAGGCGAGGTTTCTCCCCCGGCAGCAGCAGGCCGGCCGCCTTCAGCAGCAGGGCGACTTCCAGCAGGTCGGATACCCCGTCGGCCTTGGAGATGATGCAGTTGGGCAGCGCCGCGTCGCCATAGCGTTCGCGCAGCTCGCGGGCAGCAAAGAAGATGGCCAGTTCGCCACGGCTTTCCTCGGAATACTCCAGATTCGCCGAATAGAGCGGCCGTGGGCTGGCAATCTCGGCCAGCAACAGGCCGATACGGCCATCTTCCGGCAGCTTTTCGTAGGCGGCACAGACGCCGGCGCGAGCCAGCAGGTCGGCCACGGTGCGTTCATGCACATCCGAGTTCTGGCGCAGGTCGATCGGGGCCAGGTGGAAGCCAAAGACCTCCACCGCACGCAGCAGGCGGCGCAAACGTCCGCGGCCGAGCAATGCGGCACCGTGGGCCTCCAGCGAAGCAGCCAACACGCGCAAATCCGAGACCAGATCCTCGGCCCTGGCATAAGGTTCGGCTTCGCCAATGGCGTGGCGGATCGCCTGATGCTGATCCAGCACCTTGGCGGTGGCGGCCAGCCGCGCATAAATGCCGGTCAGCGCACGGCGATACGGCTCGTCGGCGCGGTGTGCTGAAAAATCCGGCGAGCAGGCCGCCAGTGCTTCCAGTTCCGGCGATACCGAAACCAGCAGTTGCGACAGCGGCAGTTCGCCGCCCAGGTCATGCAGCTCACCCAGATAGAACTCCAACGCTGCCGTCGACTGCAGTCGCATGCCGGTACGCAGGATGTCGGCGGTGACGAAGGGGTTGCCGTCGCGGTCGCCGCCAATCCAGCTGCCGATGCGGAAAAAGGGTGGCAGGCTCCAGTCGATGGCATCTTGCCCCTCCTGCGGCCACGCAGCGGCCAGCTGATCCTCGAACTGCCCGTACAGGCGCGGCAGTTCGGTGAAGAAGGTGTCATCGTAATGGCTGATGCCGTTGCGAATCTCATCCACCACCGCCAGCCGGTTGGGGCGCAGCATGCGCGTGCGCCACAAGGTCAGCACCGTGCGGCGCAGGGTCAGGTCGTTGTCTTCCGTTTCTTCCGGCGTCAGCACCATGCGGTCGCGGCGGTCGAGCAGGCGGGCAATCTCGTGCTGGCACTGCAGGATGCTCTTGCGGCTGACCTCGGTCGGGTGCGCGGTCAGCACCGGCGATACCAGTGCAATATCCAGCACCTTGCGCACGGCTTCCGGTGAAATGTTGGCTTCCTTGATCCGCTCCAGCATGCGGGCCAGGCTGCCATCGCGTGCCTTGGCACCAGCCATTTCATGTGCCCGGCGACGGCGGATCTGGTGCTGGTCTTCGGCAATGTTGGCCAGATGCAGGAAATAGGTGAAGGCACGCACCACGGAAATCATCGAATCGCGCGGCAGATCATTGAGGATGCCCTGCAATTCCTCGCGCGCCTCAAGGTCGAGATCCCGGTCAAAACGAATCGAGGTCTGACGAATGCGCTCGACCAGGTCATATACGGCATCGCCCTCCTGTTCACGCACGGTGTCGCCCAGCAGGCGGCCGAGCAGGCGGATGTCTTCACGCAGGGGAAGGTCTTTTTCTTGATTGTCGGTCACGGCTTTTCCTGATAAATCCACCGCAGAAGCGCGGAGGCGCAAAGGTTCGCAGAGAAAACCGATCAATGCCGGGATTCCTCTACGCCTCCGCGCCTCTGCGGTGGGGGTTGGGTTTCTAGCTTCCCCGATTCTCTCTTTCCGCCAGCAGATCACGCAAGCTTTTTGCAGCCGGTTTCAGCGGCGTGCGTGAATCGGTCCAGCCGGCCTGCTTGCCCGGCGTCAGGAAACGGAAGCGTGTGGCTGCCCAGACAAAGGTTCGGTACAGCGCCGGCCGGCTGTAGAGGAAGGCGAAGCCCTTGAAGGCCAGTGAGGCGAAGGTTGTCTTGCCGGCGCCCTGGCCAACCAGCGGCGCATGGCCGGGTTTGGCATCGTGTGTGGCTTCTTCGCGCAGGCGGATGAGCAGGTCGGGAATCGGAATCTTCACCGGGCACACTTCGCCACAGGCACCGCACAGCGTCGAGGCGCCCGGCAGTACATGGGTTGCCGCCAACCCCATCATGTGCGGCGAAACGATCTTGCCGATCGGGCCGGGGTAGGTGGTGCCGTAGGCGTGGCCGCCGATGCGCGTGTAGACCGGGCAGTGGTTCATGCAGGCACCGCAGCGGATGCACTGCAGCGTCTGGCGCAACTGCTCGTCGGCATAGGCCTGCGAACGGCCGTTATCGACCAGCACCAGATGCATTTCACGCGGGCCGTCCTTCTCGCCCTCGCGGCGCGGGCCGGTGATGACGTTGAAGTAGGTGGTGATCGCCTGGCCAGTCGCCGAGCGGGTGAGCAGGCCGTAGAGCGGCACCACATGTTCCAGCTTCTCGACCACCTTCTCTATGCCGGTGATGGCGATATGCACATCCGGCACCGTGGTGCACATGCGGCCGTTGCCTTCGTTCTCAACGAGGCACAGGCTGCCGGTTTCTGCGACGGCGAAATTTACGCCGGAGAGGCCGATGTCGGCATCCATGAACTTCTTGCGCAGCACGTCGCGGCCAACCTGAATTAGCGCATCGACATCCTCGGTATAGGCCACGCCCGGCACTTTCTCGGCAAACAATTTGGCGATGTCCTGCTTGGTCTTGTGGATCGCCGGCATGATGATGTGCGAGGGCTTCTCGCCGGCCAGCTGGACGATGTACTCGCCCATGTCCGACTCCAGCGCATCAATGCCGGCCGCATCCATGGCGTGGTTCAGCTCCACTTCCTCGCTGACCATCGACTTGCCTTTCACCATCAGCTTGGCGTCATGCTGGCGGCATATACCGAGGATGATGGCGTTGGCTTCGTCCGAATTCTCGGCCCAATGCACCTTGACGCCGTTCTTCACGAGATTGGCTTCCAGCTGCTCCAGCAGTTGCGGCATTCGGGCGAGGCTGTAGCGGCGGATATGCTCGGCCAGCGTGCGCTGGCGCTCCAGCAATTCCGGGTCGGGGAACTGCGCGGCACGCTTGGCCATCAGAAAATCCATGGCGCCACGGAAACTCTTCTTCAGGAACGGATCAGCCACCACCTTGGCGGCACGGCGCTTGAACTCGGAGCCCGGAACAAACTGCAGCGGTTGCGTGGTCATTGTGCGGCCTCCCCGGTGAGCAGAATCACAATCAGTTCTTTAGGCCCATGCGCACCGTAGGCCAGTGTCTGCTGGATGTCGGCGGTCTTGGAGGGGCCGGTGATCAGCAGCGCATTGGTCGGCAAGCCGGCCGACCAGTTCTGCCCGGTGATCGCGTCATAGAGCGTCGGCACGATGGTGTCGGCGTCGACCAGCGCGATATGGATCGGCGGCACCAGCGACATCAGGCGCGGCTCGTCGGCGTCCGGCCACACAATCATCGTGCCGGTTTCGGCAATGGCGCCGCGGGTGCCGGTGATGGCTGCATCCACGCCCTCGAACAACTCCTGCTTCCAGCCCTCGATCGGCTGGTCATAGGCCAGCAGGCCGTTGATGCCGGCATGGGTCAGCGCCTTGCCGTGCGCCGTGGCCGGTGCGTAAAGCAGGGTGTTGATCTGCTTCTCGGCAAGCACTGCCTTGACCTTGTCCACCCACTGGTCGCGTGGCACGGCGTGCACCTCGGCGTGCCAGGCGGTGATCTTTTCCGAGAACTCCTGCGCCAGCGAAGCTTTGGCGGTGCGCGGCAGGCTGGCATAGTGGGTTGAAATGGCCTCATCCGGTGCGACGGGAATCTGTCCCGGAATCACCGCACGCAGCTTGCCGAGGATATTGTCGCGGGCGCTCATGCCTGGCCTCCATTATTCTTGCCGGTACGTTCCCATATAAAGCTGGCCAGATGCTGGCCACGGAAGCTGTCGCGGCGTTTTTCCAGCGTACCGTTGATGTTCATCAGGCAGCCGCCATCGGCCGAGAGAAAGACCTCGGCGCCTGTTTTCTTCAACGCATCGGCCTTGTCACCGGCCATCGCAGCGGAAATCTCCGGCTGGCGTACCGAGAAGGTGCCGCCGAAACCGCAGCATTCCGACTCATGCGACTGCATCAGCACCTCGACGCCACTCAATTGCCCGAGCAGCTCGCGCGCATGCAGGTGTGTGCCCATCTCGCGGCGGGCAGAGCAGGAGGTATGCAGAGTCACTTTGGTCGGCTGGCCGGCATCCTTGAACTGCACCTTGAGCACCTTGAGCAGGAACTCGGTCAGCTCGAACACGCGCCCGGACAAGGCGTCAGCCTGCGCCTTGCGCACCGGGTCTTCGGCAAACAGCTTGGGATAATGGTGAAACATCATGCCGGCACAGGAACCGGAAGGCACCACCACCGGCCAGTCTTCCGGAAACAGGTCGAGCTGTTTTGCTGCCACCAGGCGGGCTTCGTCCGCGTAACCGCTGGTGTAGGCCGGCTGGCCGCAACAAGTCTGGTTTTCGGGGAAGTGCACGCGGATGCCTTCGCGCTCCAGTATCTGGATGGCATCCATGCCGGCTTCCGGGCAGAAAAGGTCAACGAGGCAGGTCGCGAAGAAGTAGATGTCCGTGGGGCGCGGGCCATCGGGAATGTTTCGTTGCATTTTTCCTCCGGTCGATCGGTGTGGCACGGGGCCGGTTCATCAAAATTGAAACAAATAAAAACTTGGGTAAGTGGTCAAACCAATTTGCGATAAGTTCAAAATGTACGTTACAACCGGTACTTAGTCAATAACAGGCATGTAAATTTGGCCTTGCAGAATGCGCTTATGCTGATTAGAATTACGCGGTCTTACCAATTTGTGGTTCCGAATTTTCGCACGCCAACCGAGTAACGCTATTGCCCATGGCTCCAAACAAGGTTCAGGTACCTCGCATTTCCGATGCTGTTGCTGCTTCGCTGGAGCGCCGCATTCTGGAAGGCTCGCTCAAGCCGGGTGACCGGCTGCCGCCAGAACGCGAACTCGCCATCGAGTTGGGGGTGTCGCGCCCTTCGTTGCGCGAGGCCATCCAGAAACTTGCCTCCAAGGGTATGGTACAGAGTCGGCAGGGTGGTGGCACCTATGTGACCGACCGGCTGGAATCCACTTTCTTTGACCCTTGGCAGGACATGATGGGCGCCCACCCCGGCCTGCGCGAAGATCTGCTGGAGTTCCGCCGCATGCTCGAAGGCCAGGCTGCCGAATGGGCTGCCGAGCGCGCCACCGATGCCGACCTGACCCGGCTGACGCAAGCCTTCGACGCCATGAACGCCGCCTTCGATGCCAACGACCTCGAACGCCGCGCCAGCACCGACATCGATTTTCATCAGGCCATTGGCGAAGCCACGCACAACGTGCTCATCGGCCACCTTTCGGCTGCGCTGCTACGTCTGATGCAGGACAACATCCGCCTCAACCTGGGCGAACTGAAGAGCATCCCCGCTGCCATTTCGCTGTTGAAGAACCAGCATGCCGCCATCCACACGGCCATTGTCGAGCGCAAGCCGAGCGCGGCGCGTGCCGCGGCCGAAACGCATATCGACTTTGTGCGCGAGTCGCTGGCGCAATCGCTGCGTTCAGCCGCACGGCGTGAAACGGCCGAGCGCCGACTGAATGCCGACTGAAACCATCGCTATGAATAAAACCCACCGCAGAGGCGCAAAGGCGCAGAGACCCGCAAAGGAAACCCCGAATTTTCTCGGGATTTCTTTGCGCCTCTGCGTCTCTGCGGTGGACGTTCGATCTTTGCATATTTAATTCAATCCCCTTGAAAGGAATCCTTATGGAGCCCCTCGTCATTCCGTTTGAAAAACTGCGTGTCACCGATGTGGAACAGGTCGGCGGCAAGAATTCGTCGCTCGGCGAAATGATCAGCCAGCTCGCCGATTCCGGCGTGCGCGTGCCCGGCGGATTTGCCACCACGGCGCATGCCTACCGCGAGTTTCTGGCGCAGAGCGGGCTGGACGCCAAGATCAACGCCGAACTCGATGCGCTGGATGTGGATGACGTCAATGCGCTGGCTGCCTGCGGCGAGAAGATCCGCAAGTGGATCATGGACACCCCGTTCCCGACCTCGCTGACGGTCGAGATCACTGCCGAATACCAGCGTCTGGTCGCCGACTCTTCAGCCGACATGTCCTTCGCCGTACGCTCCTCGGCCACCGCCGAAGACCTGCCGGATGCCTCTTTTGCCGGCCAGCAGGAAACTTTCCTCAACATTCACGGGCTGGACAACATCCTGCACGCGATCAAGGAAGTGTTCGCCTCGCTCTACAACGACCGTGCCATTTCCTACCGTGTGCACAAGGGCTTCATCCACGCCGATGTCGCGCTCTCCGCCGGCATCCAGCGCATGGTGCGCTCCGACACCGGCGCTGCCGGCGTCATGTTCACGCTCGATACCGAGTCCGGCTTCCGCGATGCGGTGTTCGTTACCGCCAGCTACGGCCTCGGTGAAACCGTGGTGCAGGGCGCCGTGAACCCGGACGAGTTCTACGTGCACAAGCCCATGCTGGCCGCCGGCAAGAAGGCCGTGATCCGCCGCAACCTCGGCTCGAAGATGATCAAGATGGAGTTCGCCACCGAAAAGGCCGCCGGCAAATCGGTGCGCACGGTCGATGTGGCCGAAGCCGACCGCCACCAGTTCTCGATCAACGACGCTGAAGTCGAGGAACTGGCCCGCTACGCGATGATCATCGAGAAGCACTATGGTCGCCCGATGGACATTGAGTGGGGCAAGGACGGCAACGACGGCAAGCTGTACATCCTGCAGGCCCGCCCGGAAACGGTGAAGTCGCAGGAAGGCCACGAGCGCCTGCAGAAGTTCAAGCTCAAGACTTTTTCCAAGGTGCTCTCGTCCGGCCGTGCCATCGGCCAGAAGATCGGCGTCGGCCCGGTACGCGTGGTCAGCGACCCCAAGGAAATGGACAAGGTACGCCCAGGTGACGTGCTCGTTGCCGACATGACCGACCCGAACTGGGAGCCGGTGATGAAGCGCGCCTCCGCCATCATCACCAACCGCGGCGGCCGCACCTGCCACGCCGCCATCATCGCCCGCGAACTGGGCATCCCGGCCATTGTCGGCTGCGGCGACGCCACCGAAACGCTGAGCGAAGGCGAGATCGTTACCGCCTCGTGTGCGGAAGGCGACACCGGCCACGTCTATCGCGGCAAGCTGGAATTCGAAGTCACCGAGCGCGAAGTCGGCACCATGCCGGAGATCCCCACCAAGGTGATGATGAACGTCGGCAACCCGGAACTTGCCTTCGAGTTCTCGCAACTGCCGAACGCCGGCGTCGGCCTGGCCCGCGTTGAATTCATCATCAACAACGTGATCGGCATTCACCCCAAGGCCATCCTCGACATCGACCGCCTGCCGGCCTCCAAGCGCGAGGAAATCCTGCGCAAGGCCCGTGGTTACGCCAACCCGACCGAGTTCTTCGTTGAAAAACTGGTTGAAGGCGTGGCCACCATTGCCGCCGCCTTCTACCCGAAGCCCGTGATCGTGCGCCTCTCCGACTTCAAGTCCAACGAATACCGCAAGCTGCTTGGCGGCGAGTTGTACGAGCCGGAAGAAGAAAACCCCATGCTCGGTTTCCGTGGCGCCTCGCGCTACATCGCGCAGACCTTCCGCGACTGCTTTGCGCTGGAATGCCGCGCCATGAAGAAAGTGCGCGAGGAAATGGGCCTCACCAACGTCGAACTGATGGTGCCTTTCGTGCGTACAGTGGAAGAGGGCAAGGGCGTCGTCAAGCTGCTCGCCGAGCACGGCCTGAAGCAGGGCGAAAATGATCTGAAGCTGATAATGATGTGCGAGATCCCCTCCAATGCGCTGCTGGCCGATGACTTCCTCGACGTGTTCGACGGCTTCTCCATCGGCTCCAACGACCTGACCCAGCTCACGCTCGGCCTCGACCGTGACTCAGGCCTCGTCGCCTCGCTCTTCGACGAACGTGACCCGGCGGTGAAAATGCTGCTGGCCATGGCCATTGCCAGCGCCAACAAGAAAGGCAAGTACATCGGCATCTGCGGCCAGGGCCCCTCGGATCACCCCGATCTGGCCGAATGGCTGATGGATCAGGGCATCAGCAGCATCTCGCTGAACCCGGACACGGTGGTCGATACCTGGCAGCGACTGGGCAGCCACAAGGCGTGATGCCATACTGAAGCAAGCTGAACAGCACAAAGGCCGGGGTTTCCGGCCTTTGTTTTTGGTGGGGGTTACAAGCACCGCTTGCTGAATGAGCTCGAAAAATTTTGGCTGGAGAGCGCTTGTTGAAGCCGAGGCGATCAAGCTTGTAACAAGCGCAACATTAACTATGCGCAGCTTTTGAGCATGGTTATTTGAGCACGAACTTCATGCAGTAGATTGTTTAGCTCTCTTATCTGGGAGAATGAATCTCCATGCGTTTCAGTGGCCAGCCTCTGGCCCATTTCCTGAACCACATAAAAAAGGTCGGACAATTCTTCGATTGTTTCTCGCCTTTCACTTTCTAATGTTTCATCTAGCATGATGATCACCCTTTATTAATCAGGCATGTGCCAGTGATTTGTCGGCTTCAATCATTGTCAGCGTCATTGCCCATTCGAAACAGTGTATTCCAAATTGTGGCTTCTCATGACAAATGAAAATTGGTTGGGTAGCATCGGCTGACCCGATTCCAGTTTGAACGCTGGTTTGCCAACCACGGATTCGGTCTGGCCGTACCCGCACCCGCATCTGACCTGCCCGGAGATTTTCGGACCAGCTGAAACTTGAGAAGATGGCTTCCTTGAAGAGAGGAAGTCATGAGAAAGAGTCGATTCACCGAAACCCAGATCGTCACCATCCTGTGAGAAGCAGATCGGGGCTCAGTCGCAGAAGTAGCCAAGAAACACGGCGTCAGCGAACAAAGCATTTACACGTGGCGGAAGAATTTCGGGGCGCTCGATGCGGCCGACGTAAAGATGCTGCGTCAGCTCGAACAGGAAAACGCCCGGCAGAAGAAACTCCTGGCGGAGCGCGACCTCGAAGTCGAGATCATGAAGGAGATCAACGCAAAAAAATGGTGAGCGCACCCGCCAAGCGCCGCCAGGTCGAATACGCCAAGGTGCGAGGCCTGTCGGAGCGCAAGGCGTGTGCGCTGATGCGAACCGCAAGGTCGTCGCTCCACTACGAATCCTGGATGCAAGAGAAGGATGCGCCGGCGCTGGCGGCCATGAGCATCCACTCGGCGCAGTACCCGAGGTACGGCTAGCGGCGGATACAAGTCTTTCTTGAACGCCAAGGGCAAAGGATGAGCATTGATCGCACCTGGCGGCTTTGGCGCAAGGCTGGGTTGCAGGTTCCGAGAAAGCGGCCGAGAAAACGCATTGCGCTATCGCGCCCCCGGCCGCAATCGCCGATTGCAGCCGGGCAGGTATGGGCATACGACTTCGTATTCGATGCCTGTGCCAATGGGCAACAGCTGAAGTGCCTGACCGTTGTTGATGAATACACGAGGGAGAGCTCGGCTATCGATGTGGCCGGCTCGATTCGCTCAGGGAGAGTCATCGAAGCGTTGTCGCAACTGATCAGTACGCATGGCGCACCGAAGATCCTGCGCTCGGACAACGGGCCGGAATTTATATCTCGTGCGCTTCTGCGCTGGGCGGCCAACGAAAATCTCGACATGGCGCTGATCGATCCCGGCAAGCCTTGGCAGAACGGTACAGCTGAGAGTTTCAACGGCAAGTTCCGGGATAAATGTCTGTCGATGGAGTGGTTCCGGAACAGGACAGAGGCCAAGGTCGTGATCGAACAATGGCGACAGCATTACAATGAAGTCCGTCCGCATTCGAGTCTGGGCAATCAGACCCCAGCGGCGTTCAAGAAACAGCTTTTTTCAACCACCCAACCGGAAGCCGTTTTCCAGGATGAGTGGTCCGAAGAAATCAGGCAGGTCAAGTGGAAGGCAGAATCCCACAATCGGCACATCCGACTCGATACCATCAAGCGTGACCGGAAATGGTTGCAGGCTTTAGGTTTTGTTGGAGCGACGAAGAAATAACCAACTCAAAATCAGAGAGCATAATTTCGAATATCTCGCCTTATTGGGACGACGTCGCACCTTGAACCGGGCTGTAATAGAAGCAAATATCGGCATCACAAGTTTTACATCATCGACGAGAGAGCAAAAAGGCCTTAGTCGTCGAAAGCCAATGAGCTACAAGCTGTTCCGTTCTTGACCAAGTTGTAGTGCTGCACTACATTGGCCCTCTACTGCATTTGTCATGCTCGTCTTTAGTTGTAATCAGTTGTCGGCAATATGGCCCCGACGTAGTCCGTAGTCAAAACGGGCGAATTGAGGAGTTGAGTGACCGATGTTTGGGCTGGAAATGGGCCATGGCCCAAAAATGAAAAAGCCCCGCAAGTCGAAAAACTTGCAGGGCCTTGTGCAACTTGGCTCCCCGACCTGGGCTCGAACCAGGGACCTACGGATTAACAGTCCGGCGCTCTACCAACTGAGCTATCGAGGAATTGGAAGCCGGCATAATAGACATGATATGAAGATCCGTCAACTTTTTTGTCAAAAATGGAACCAACTTTAATATACGAAAAAACGTCTTCGGGCGAAGAAGCCGTCCGTCAAAGGACGCGTGTCGTGCAGCGAAATACGCGCATGGTGCTGATTCTTGTCGACGGAAAATCAAGTGTTGCTGATCTGTGTGAAAAGACCGGAAACCCTCAGTTGGTCGAGTCAGCATTGCAGGATCTGGAACGTGATGGTCTGGTTGTTCCGATCATCGCCCAGGACTCCGTATGGGAGCAAAGCAAGAAGCTTGCTGAAGAAATCAAGGCTGCTGCAATCAATCGTTTGTCGAGGGAGGTGAAGCCGCCGGAGCCTCCGTTACCTCCGCTGATTGATCCTGTATCAGTGGCCTCGTTGCCACCGGAGCCGTTTTCAGTGGCGCCTCAATCACGTTTTCCCGGGCAGCAGAGTTTTTCAGTCGCTCCCTATTCGACCTTTGGTGGCGTGCCTTCAATGGCGCCTTCAATTACTCCGTCGGTAGCCAAGGCGGATACGCCAAAAATTGAACCTGAAAAAAGAGGTCATTGGTTTTCCCGGTTATTCGGCAATCGCAGATCGGCAAAAGAAAGTGTTGAGCCTGTTGTTGTCAAACGCGGGGGCAGGGGCGTCTATATTTCTTTGCCCATGGCGGCGTTGTTCGCTGTGCTCGGTTTTTTCCTCCTGGCCGTTCTTGCTTTCTTTTTCTATCCCTACAACAGCCATCGCACTCAGGCCGAGGATGTGCTTTCACGCCTGATGGGGCAACCGATCCGGGTGGGCAATATCGCCGCTTCGTTTTCACCTTCTCCGGCAATCGTTCTTGAATCTGTGCAAGGAGAAGCTGGAGGAGGCGTGCAGGCTAGGGGCTTGCGCCTGGTTCCGGAATTGTTGTCCTTGCTGGGTTCGGCGCCGGTGTTTTCGATCGTTGAAATTCAGTCGGCGCAACTGGATGCGAATGCCTTGTCCCGGCTCTATCAGGCACTGAGTGACGCTTTGTCGAAAGGCGGCGGGGTTACCGTTCATGCAATTCGGTTTTCTGATTTGCAGGCAGATGTTCTCGGTTTGTCCCTGTCGGATCTGCATGCAGAAATTATTGCCCCGCAGGCCGGCAGCCACGCCAATGTGGTTTTCCAGAGCACCGACCGTTCCCTGAAAATCAATCTGAAACCTTCTGCCGGGGGATTCCTTGCCGAGTTTGATGCCTATGCCTGGAAACCTGCGGAGAAATCCCGATTCCGCTTTGATTCCTTGCAGGGGCTCGCGTTCTGGAATGGCCAGTCGGTCAGCATCCGGTCGCTGGATGCACGGATATTCGACGGTGCTTTGCAAGGTGAGTTGCTGCTGGCAAAAGGCGCTTCTTTAGCGCTCTCTGGCGATCTCACGGTCAAGCACATGAATGTGGCGCGTCTGGCTGCAGCCATGGGCTACGCTGATCAGTTTGAAGGGGAGTTGGCTGGTAGCCTCCGTTTTGTCGGGGAAGCCGCTTCCTGGGGTGATGTAATTGGCGCGTCGGTAGGGGAAGGGAATTTCACCATTCAACGTTGTGTCTTGGGGGGGCTTGATCTGGTGGAATCGGTCAGGCGCGGGACCGGCACCGTTCGTGGTGGTTCGACGCGTTTTGAACAGATGACCGGTACCATGAAAATCTCAGGCGAGCGCATTCGGCTTGCTGAGTTGAATATGAATTCCGGATTGCTTCGTTCAAGCGGCTATCTCGATATTGCACGCAACAGTGATTTGAGCGGCAAGCTGAATGTGGAAATGCGCGGTTCGGCGAGTGTTGTTCGCATGTCGGTGATTCCCGGTGGCACCCTGAAATCGCCGGTACTCGAAGGGGCGCGCTAGATCCTCCTCGAGAATGAAAAATGCCGGCATTTGCCGGCATTTTTTATGGAAGGTTCCTTGAAAAATCAGAGAACCTTGGCGATCGCCTGTGCAACGTAGTTGATGTTTTTGGTGTTCAGCGCAGCAAGACAGATACGTCCGGTAGAAACAGCATAAATACCAAAATCATTTTTCAGTGTTTCAACCTGGGCGGCCGAGAGTCCGGTGTAGGAGAACATGCCGCGCTGCTGCACAACAAAGGAGAAATCCTGAGCAACCCCGGCTGCCTTGATGGCATCAACCAGACCAGTACGCATGGCACGGATGCGGTCACGCATGCCAGCCAGTTCCTGTTCCCAGATCTGGCGCAATTCAGGCGAAGACAGTACTGCGGCGACCAGTGCGCCGCCATGGATCGGCGGGTTGGAGTAGTTGGTACGAATCACGCGCTTTAATTGCGACATGACACGGCCGGCTTCTTCCTTGCTGGCGGTAATGATCGAAAGCGCACCGACGCGTTCGCCATAGAGCGAGAAGTTCTTGGAGAATGAGCTGGAGGCAAAGAATTGCAGGCCGGATGCAGAAAAGGCCCGGACAGCGACGGCGTCGGCATCAATGCCTTCGGCAAACCCTTGGTAGGCCATGTCCAGGAATGGGACGAGGCCGCCCGATTGGCATAGCCCGACAATTTCAGCCCACTGGGCATCGGAGAGGTCTGCTCCGGTGGGATTGTGGCAACAGGCGTGCAGCACCACAACCGAGCCCGGCGCCATGGCCTTGAAGCTGGCCTTCATGCCTTCGAAGTTGACGCCACGTGTTGCCGGGTCGTAGTAGGCGTAGTTTTCGACAACAAAACCGGCCGACTCAAACAGCGCACGGTGATTTTCCCAGGAGGGATCACTGATATAGACTTTGGCTGAAGGGTTCAGGCGCTTCAGGTAATCGGCACCGATTTTCAGCGCCCCCGTTCCACCAAGTGCTTGTGCCGTGATGACCTGACCATTGGCGATCAGCGGAGAATCACTACCCAGGAGAAGGTTCTGTACGGCCTGATTATAGGCGGCAGCACCTTCGATAGGCTGGTAGCCGCGCGGCGGTGCTGCTTTCAGGCGTGCCTCTTCTGCGGCCTTGACGGCTGCAAGCAAGGGGATCTTGCCGTTGTCATCAAAATAGACGCCAACACCGAGGTTGACCTTGGTGGTACGCGTATCTGCGTTGAACGACTCGTTCAGGCCAAGAATCGGGTCGCGTGGAGCCATCTCCACTGCGGCAAAGATCGAAGAACTCATATGAACTCCATGGGATAATCGGTAATGCCCTGTTTGAGGGATTTGATGCAGCGCAAAATTCTACCATGACCGTACCTGAGACAAGCCCCAAGATCGTTACATTTCCTGACAGCCCTTACCGGCTGCATCAGCCGTTTCCGCCTGCGGGTGACCAGCCCGAGGCCATTCGCCAGCTGATAGAGGGACTGGAGTCAGGCTTGTCCTTTCAGACCTTGTTGGGAGTGACCGGCTCTGGCAAAACCTATACGGTGGCCAATGTCATTGCTCGTACCGGAAGGCCGGCGCTGGTCATGGCGCCGAACAAGACGCTGGCCGCACAGCTGTATTCGGAGTTCAAGGAGTTTTTCCCGGAAAACGCGGTCGAGTATTTCGTTTCCTACTACGATTATTACCAGCCCGAAGCCTATGTGCCATCGCGCGATCTGTTCATTGAAAAAGACAGTGCGATCAACGATCACATTGAACAAATGCGTCTGTCGGCGACGAAGAGCCTGCTTGAACGCGAGGATTGCATCATCGTTGCAACCGTTTCCTGCATATACGGTATTGGCAACAAGGAGGATTATGCCCGGATGGTGCTGACCATGCGGGTAGGAGACCGGATGGATCAGCGCGCAGTGATCAAGCGCCTCTCGGAGATGCAGTATGAGCGCAATGAGGTTGATTTCCATCGGGGCACCTTCCGCGTTCGTGGCGATGTGATCGATGTCTTCCCGGCGGAACATGCGGAGCATGCCGTACGGATTTCACTGTTCGATGATGAAATCGAAGGCTTGCAATTGTTCGACCCGCTGACCGGGCATCTCCAGCAGAAGCTGCTGCGGTTTACTGTGTTTCCGTCAAGCCATTACGTTACGCCGAGGGCAACGGTCGTACGAGCATTGGATGCGATCAAGTCTGAGTTGCGAGAGCGCAAGGATTTCTTCCACAAGAACGAACGCCTGGTGGAAGCGCAACGTATCGAGCAACGGACACGTTTTGACATCGAGATGCTGGATCAGTTGGGGTTCTGCAAGGGCATTGAAAACTATTCCCGCCATTTTTCCGGCCGTCAGGCCGGTGATCCACCGCCGACGCTGCTCGACTACCTCCCCAAAAATGCGTTGATGTTCATCGACGAGTCGCACGTGACCGTCGGCCAGACGGGGGGCATGTACAAGGGAGACCGTTCCCGCAAGGAAAATCTTGTGGATTACGGGTTTCGACTGCCTTCCGCACTCGACAACCGACCTCTGAAATTCGAGGAGTTCGAGCGCATGTTGCGGCAGACGGTATTTGTCTCGGCAACCCCGGCAGCTTATGAACAGGAGCATCAGGGGCAGGTGGTCGAACAACTGGTCAGACCGACGGGGCTGGTTGACCCTGAGGTGCATGTTCGGCCGGCCTCAACGCAGGTCGATGACCTGCTTTCGGAAATCCGGCAGCGTGTCACGGCCCTTGAGCGCGTGCTTGTGACGACATTGACGAAACGGATGGCCGAGGATCTGACTGATTATCTCGGCGAGAATGGCATCCGGGTGCGCTATCTGCACTCTGACATCGATACCGTCGAACGGGTTGAGATCATTCGTGATTTACGTCTCGGCGAGTTTGACGTGCTGGTTGGGATCAACCTTTTGCGCGAAGGGCTCGATATACCCGAGGTTTCACTGGTTGCCATCCTTGATGCGGACAAGGAAGGATTTCTTCGTTCCGAGCGTTCCTTGATTCAAACCATGGGGCGTGCAGCCCGGCACCTCAATGGCACGGCCATTCTTTATGCTGATAAGATGACGGAGTCGATGCGCCGTGCCATCTCTGAAACTGAACGTCGGCGTCTGAAACAACTCAAATTCAATGAGCAAAACGGGATTACACCCAAGAGTATTTCAAAGCGGATCAAAGATATTATCGACGGTGTTTACGATAATGAGTCCGTTCAGCAGGAGCTGATTGCCGCACAGGAAGTTGCAGCCTACGAATCGATGAGCGAGCGCGAAGTGGCGCGAGAGATCAAGCGGCTGGAGAAGGAAATGCTGGAGAGTGCAAAAAATCTGGAATTCGAGAAAGCGGCCTCGGCACGCGATGCGCTGTTCCGGTTGAAAAACGCTGCTTTTGGCGCAGCAAAACACGATACCCGGCCTGCAGCATGATCCGGGTTCTTTTTGTCTGCATGGGCAATATCTGTCGATCGCCAACGGCAGAAGGGGTGTTTCGCCAATTCCTGAGCCAGCAGAATTTATTGGCGAGGGTCGAAGTCGATTCTGCCGGCACGCACGGCTATCACGTCGGTGAGTCTCCCGATCCACGCACACAGCGCGCAGCAGCATCACGTGGCTATGACCTTTCCGAGATTCGGGCAAGGCGCGTGGTACTGCAGGATCTGGAGTATTTCGATCTGATCCTGGCCATGGACAAGAATAATCTCGATGCACTCAAGCGCATCTGCCCCCCCGAGCTGACGGCAAAGCTTCAACTATTCATGAGCTATGCGAAAAACTTTGATGATGAAGAGGTGCCCGATCCCTATTACGGTTTAGGGCATGGTTTCGATCTTGTCATCGATATGGTTGAGGATGCTTCGTCCGGCTTGATTGAATCAATCATTGAAAAGCTTCCGGGGGCCAAGGCAGGTAGGAAAAGGCCGCTTAAAACAGCCTGAGGCATGAAAAAAGGGACGCAGAAGCGTCCCTTTTTGTTTTGCCACTTGCAAAACCTACTTGCGTGTTTCGATCATGACCATCGGCTCATCCTTGATGACAGGCGGTGGCTGACGACGACGTCTCGGCTGAACAATCTTTTCCTCGGCGACAGCCTGTAGCGGTTGGCGGGAAATCTTGTCTGCGGAAGTTTCAACCATCATCAAGCCGGAAGCTTCCAGTACCTGGCTGAGATCAACCTTGGGTTCCACAGCGCCAACTGTCGTGGCAGCAACCACAGGTGTAGGCTCAACAATGCTTTCCTGCACCGGTACTGTGACGGGAGTTTCCACCGGTGAAACAGTTTCGGTGCTGTCTGCTTCAACCGCACTGCTGACCGCACGTTCTTCTGTTTGGGTTTCGACAGATACTTGTGCGATTTCTTGTGCTGGCTCGGGTGCAGCAGGTGCTGCCACTACCGGAATTGCCGCTACTTCCTGCGGTTCAACCGCAGACTCCGAGAGGAGTGCCGATGCAGATGAGGTCAAGGCAGGCTCTGGGTTTTGCGAAGCGCTTGCAGCGACGGCAAGTTCCGTTGCGACCATGAGTTGTGCCGCTGTTTCGGCTTGCTCATTGGATGGTTGAGCAGTAGCGACCTCGCTGGTTTCAACAGATTGCACTTCCTGGTCCGGCTTGGCCTCGTTCCGATCACGGCGGCCACCACGGCGGCCACGGCGGCGATTATTGCTACGGGCCTCTTCATTGCCATTGACCTGCGCCGTTGCATCGGTCGCCGGCGTGGTCAGTTTTGCTTCGGCTTGTTGGGCAGGCGCAGCCTCTTTTCGATCAGGGCGCGGTTCACCGCGTTGACGACGTGGTTCGCGGGCAGGTTGATTCTGCTGTGCTTCGTCACGTGGTGCGTTCTGGTTGCGGGATTCACGGCTTTCACGGGGTGGGCGAGCCTCTCTGTTATCGCGATCCTCATCCTTGCGCCCCGAGCGATTACCACGTCCACGGCGGCCACCATCGCGTTGATCATCACGCTGACGATTGCGCGACCGGTCATTGGTCCGGGTTTCCGGCTTCTTGACCGGTTCCGGAGCAACTTCGACAGAGCGATTGCCACGGAACCAGGAGAAAATTTTCGAAATGATGCCAGTGTCCTGTGTTGCCGTCAGCGGCGTGGCTGCTGATTTTTCAGCAACAATCGGTGCTGGCTGATCCGGGGCAATCAGTTTGACAGCCGCTTGTTGTCGCGGCTGACGGCTGTCCGCCTGGGCGCTGGCCAGCTTAACCTCGACGACCGGGGCATCAACCATCTTGTATGACGGTTGCTGCAGATCTTCCTGGTTCAGTTCGTCATGGCGCAGGCGAACAATGCTGTGGGCAGGCGTCTCGAGGTGTGTATTCGGAATCAGCAGGATTGTCACCTTGTGACGCAATTCGATTGCCGAGATTTCCGGGCGCTTTTCGTTCAGCAGGAATGTGGCGACATCAACCGGAACCTGCGTGTGAACTGCTGCCGTATTGTCCTTCATTGCCTCTTCTTCAAGGATGCGAAGGATATGCAGGGCTGCGGATTCGGTCGAACGAATGTGCCCGGTACCGGTACAGCGCGGGCAGGTGATGTAGCTGGTTTCTGCAAGGGCAGGGCGCAGGCGCTGACGGGACAGTTCCATCAGGCCGAAACGACTGATCTTGCCCATTTGCACGCGTGCGCGGTCATGGTGCAGGGCGTCGCGCAGGCGGTTTTCAACTTCACGCTGGCTCTTCGTGCTTTCCATGTCGATGAAGTCGATGACGATCAGTCCACCGAGGTCGCGCAGGCGCAACTGGCGGGCAATTTCATCAGCAGCTTCGCAGTTGGTCTTGAAGGCTGTTTCCTCAATGTCGGCGCCACGTGTGGCACGACCCGAGTTGACGTCACAGGCAACCAGCGCTTCAGTGTGGTCGATAACCACAGCACCGCCGGAAGGCAGATTCACCTGACGGGAATAGGCGGACTCGATCTGGTGCTCAATCTGGAAGCGAGAAAACAGGGGCACATCATCGTGATAGCGCTTGACACGACTGACATTGCCCGGCATGACCGTTCCCATGAAGGCACGAGCCTGTTCGAATACATCATCCGTATCGATCAGGATTTCACCGATATCAGGCTGGAAATAATCGCGGATTGCCCGAATGACCAGACTGCCTTCCAGATAGATCAGGAACGGGCCGGATTGCTGGGTGGCTGCACCTTCAATGGCCGTCCACAACTGCAGCAGGTAATTCAGATCCCACTGCAGTTCTTCGCCGGTGCGGCCAATGGCGGCTGTCCGGGCGATCAGGCTCATGCCCTGCGGTACCTGCAGGGAATCCATGATTTCCCTTAGCTCAGCGCGTTCATCACCTTCGACACGACGGGATACACCACCGCCACGAGGATTGTTCGGCATCAGGACAAGATAGCGACCTGCCAGGCTGATAAAGGTGGTCAGGGCTGCGCCCTTGTTGCCACGTTCATCCTTTTCAACCTGAACGATCAGTTCCTGGCCTTCCTTGATGACATCCTGAATGCGGGCCTTGGAGGGCTCGACACCAGGCTGGAAATAGGCGCGGGAAATTTCCTTGAAGGGGAGAAAACCGTGGCGCTCTTCGCCGTAGTTGACGAAGGCTGCTTCGAGGCTGGGCTCTACGCGGGTAATGACGCCCTTGTAGATGTTGCTTTTACGTTGTTCTTTTGAGGCCGATTCAATGTCGAGATCAATCAGTTTTTGACCATCGACAATGGCGACACGGAGTTCTTCGGCCTGTGTCGCATTGAAAAGCATGCGTTTCATGATTCTTGGGCTCCCGCGTAAACGCGCGGTCGGAGCTCCCGCAAGCAGGCAGCGGAAATTAGTTGTGTATGCGGTACTTCAATGGCTTTCCGGTATTGGCAACTAAAAGCTTGTTCGCTGAAATCTTGGTTCTACAGGCCACGAAATTCGTGGCCCAGGAATCTGCTAGGGGTGATCCGGCCGTGCTGGGCACGCGCAAATCAAGTAGTATCGCTACTTTTGGTGAGCGAACTTAACCAGGATTTGCGTTGGATGATCTTGCACAGGTTGGTGCAAGAGAGGCGACTGAGGCCTGCCGGAAATCTGCCGAATAGAATGCACGGCTCGACGGTCTCACGGGTCAGCGCCCCTTTCATGCCGAGACGCAAATCCCGACCAGTATATTCAAAATGCCCGATGTAAGCAAAGATTCCGTGACTCGGGCCCTTGTTGGCGAAGAAGAAGCCGGACAACGGCTCGACAATTACCTCCTGCGCATTTGCAAGGGGGTGCCGAAAAGCCACATTTACCGCATTCTCCGCAGCGGCGAAGTCCGGGTTAACAAAAAACGGGTGGAAGCCGCTTACCGACTGCTTGTCGGGGATGAGCTGCGCATTCCGCCCATACGGATTGCCGAACGTCCAGCCATTCAGGACGATGGGGCGATGGTTCGTGCCGATTTGCCGATTCTGTTTGAGGACGATGCCCTGCTTGCGGTGAACAAGCCGGCAGGAATTGCCGTACACGGGGGGAGCGGCGTTTCGTTTGGTGTGATCGAAGCACTGCGCAGGCAACGTCCTCAAGCCAAATTCCTCGAGCTGGCGCATCGTCTCGACCGGGAAACATCCGGCATTCTGCTGGTAGGAAAAAAACGCTCGGCCTTGACTCGCCTGCACGACATGTTCCGGGAAGCAGGGCGCTCTGCCGACAAGCGTTACCTTGTGCTGGTTTCAGGGCGCTGGATGGACAAGACGCGAAATGTGCGTGCGCCATTGCACAAATATCTGCTTGAGAACGGCGAGCGTCGCGTACGTGTGGCTGACGAAGGCAAGGCTTCACATACGGTTTTTCATCTGCTTCAGCGCTGGGAGAATTTCAGCCTGCTGGAAGCGCATCTGAAAACCGGGCGCACCCATCAGATCCGGGTTCATCTTGCGCATTTGGGGTTTCCGATTGCCGGTGACGAAAAATATGGCGACTTTTCATTGAATAAATCGCTCGCAAAACACGGGCTGAAACGGATGTTTCTGCACGCCTGGAAAATGAGCTTCCCGCATCCATTGAAGGAAGATAGAGTCGAACTGGAAGCGCCATTGCCAGAAGCTCTCGCTGGGTTTCTAAACCATCTGAATGCAAATGAAAGCAGGGAGTATGGCGAAGCGATTTGAATTACTGGTGTTTGACTGGGATGGCACGCTGATGGACTCCGCAGCGGCGATTGTCGAAGCCATTCAGGCCGCATGTCACGACTTGCAGCTGACGCCACCGACCGATGAGCAGGCGCGGCACGTCATTGGCCTGGGCTTGGTGGATGCCATGCGCCATGCGGTTCCCGAATTGAACGAGGCGGATTATTCACGAATGGTTGATCGCTATCGGCATCACTATTTGGCCAGAGATCATGAATTGCGTCTTTTTGCCGGCGCTGCCGAGATGATTGATGATCTTGCCGCAGCAGGTTACATACTGGCAGTGGCTACCGGAAAGAGCCGTCTCGGCCTGAACCGGGCTTTGAAGGTCAGTGGCATCGGCGCGTACTTCCATGATTCTCGCTGCGCCGACGAGTGTTTTTCAAAGCCGCACCCGCAGATGCTTCAGGAATTGATGGATGGATTTGGTGTTGAACCTGGCCAGTCGTTGATGATCGGGGACACATCCCATGATTTGATGATGGCAAACAATGCTGGGGTCGCATCAGTTGCCGTTTCCTACGGCGCACACCCTGTCGAAAATCTTGATGCCTGTTCACCGCTTGCCCGTGTCGGCAGTATTGGAGCCCTGCATTCATGGCTGAAGATCAACGCGTAATCTGTTGCTCTGAGGATGTTGAAGATGGCGGAGCTGGTTTTCGCTTCACCATCGATCGAGGTACGGGCAGTGAGCCAGCATTTGTCATTCGCTTTCAGGGTGAGGTTCATGCCTTCATGAATCGATGCGGGCATGTGCCGGTGGAACTTGACTGGCAACATGGCGATTTCTTCGATGATTCCAAGCTATACTTGATCTGCGCCACGCATGGTGCCCTTTACGCCCCTGAATCCGGCCGTTGCTTGGGCGGTCGTTGCAACGGAAAAGGTTTGGAGCCCGTTGCCGTTGAAGAACGGGACGGTTGCGTCTATTTGATTTCCACCGAGTAATTTATGGATAACCCGAACATTGATTCCCCCAAGGATGAAAACTGGGAGCGCAAGCTCCTGGAAAAGCTTGCCACGAGTGCGCTCGCAGAGCAGAAGGCCAAGCGTCGCTGGGGAATTTTTTTCAAACTGCTGGCATTTGCCTATTTCTCAACCGTGCTGGTTCTGTTTGTTGACTGGGGTCAGGCTGAGAAATTGGCGGATGGCAAGCACACCGCGGTCATCTATCTGCATGGCACGATTGAATCGAAGGGGGAGGCAAGCGCTGAAAATATTATCGCTTCCCTGCAGTCGGCCTTCGAAGACAAGGGAACGGCAGGCGTCGTATTGCGTATCAACAGTCCTGGTGGCAGCCCGGTTCAGTCGGGCATCATCTACGATGAAATTCGCCGTTTGCGGGCAAAGTACACGGAAACACCCCTCTATGCGGTGGTCGAAGATGTCTGCGCGTCAGGCGGATATTACGTGGCCGCAGCTGCTGACAGGATCTATGTAGACAAGGCCAGCATTGTTGGTTCGATTGGTGTGCTGATGGATGGTTTTGGCTTTACCGGAACGATGGAAAAGCTGGGGGTTGAGCGGCGCCTCCTGACAGCTGGAGAGAGCAAGGGGTTTCTCGACCCGTTTTCACCACAGAATTCCAGCGATAAAGAGCATGCCAAGGTGTTGCTCGGGGAAATTCACAAGCAATTCATCGAGGTAGTCCGGCAGGGGCGTGGCAAGCGTTTGAAGGAAAACCCGGAAGTATTCTCCGGTTTGATGTGGACTGGCAGCCAGAGTATTGAAATGGGCCTGGCTGATGGATTGGGTACCGTCGATTCAGTCGCTCGCGATGTGATCAAGGCCGAAAAGATGGTCGACTATTCAGTTCAGGAGAATATTGCCGAGCGTTTTGCCAAGCGACTTGGTGCCGATATGGCGAAGAGCATGGTTCTACGCTTGCTTGGCGAGGGGCCTTCGCTGCGCTGAACCGGTCAGGCAAGCAGCAGGAAAACTGTTGGACGGCGATCAAGGTCCGGCTTTTCCTGCTTGCGCCAGTCAGCGATTGACTGGGTTATCACTTGTTCCCCGGGCTGGCTGAGGTCGGTTGCCGTACACAGCCGCGTTTCCACCGCACAGGTAGCCATCACGGTTTCCAGCATCTGCCGGTTACGGTAGGGTGTTTCAATAAAAATCTGGGTCTGCCGTTTCTTTCTTGATTCGCTTTCCAGTTCCTTCAGGCGCTTGCGGCGCTCCTCTTCCTTTGCCGGCAGATACCCATGAAAGGCAAAATTCTGCCCGGACAGACCTGACGCCATTACACCGAGCAGGATTGATGAGGGCCCGACCATTGGCACGACCCGGATTCCCCTACGGTGCGCCAGGGCGACCAGGTTTGCGCCTGGATCGGCAACCGCCGGACAGCCCGCTTCAGAGATCAGGCCGACATTCTTGCCTTCAAGGAGTGGGGACAGCAGGGCAGTCAGTTCATTTTCCCGGGTGTGTTCGTTCAGCTCGCTGATTTCGATCTGCTGCAGCGGCAATGGATGTTGAGCGGCCTTGAGAAAGGCCCGGGCAGACTTGGCATTTTCGGCCACAAAATGCACGAGAGTGCGGGTCTGATCAAGGACGGGCGAGGGAAGGCTGTCTTCAGGTTCGCCTGGGCCGAGCGGAACCGGGATCAGGAAAAGGGTTCCGTAGCTCACAGAACAGCCACGCCTTCTTCGCGCAGCAGTGTGCAGAGTGCAATCAGGGGAAGTCCGATCAGTGCGTTCGGGTCATCACCCTGAATCCGTTCAATGATGGCAATCCCCAGGCCTTCCGATTTGGCAGATCCGGCACAGTTGTACGGCTGTTCTCGACGCAGGTAATTCTCGATTTCCGCATCACTCAGGTTGCGGAAGGTGACCTCGGTTGGGATCCCGGTGGTTCGGAATGATCTGGTGCTGGCGTTGTAAAGGGAAAGGCCGGTAAAGAAATTAACCGTGCGCCCGCGCATCGTTCGAAGTTGTTCAGTGGCGCGTTCGTGTGTTCCCGGTTTGCCATAGATGCGGCCATCCAGTACGGCCACCTGGTCGCTGCCAATGATCAACGCGTGTGGAAACTGCGGAGCAACGGCGCGGGCCTTTTCTTCGGATAGGCGCAGGGCTGTGGCTTCAGGCGTTTCGCCGGATAAAGGCGATTCGTCGCAATTGGGCGCCGCGGTGGCAAACGGGATGCCGAGCCGACCTAGAAGTTCGCGACGGAATGGAGATGTCGAAGCAAGTACGAGTTGAGGGCTGGACATGAGGAACCGGAGAAGCTGTATTGGCCAAGTCCGCGCCCTGTCAGAAAAAAAGCAGCGCAACAGTCTTTGACTTGGGAAGCAGGAAATAATATCATGCGCGCCTTATGTCGCAACAGATTGTGATTAACAGTCTGTCGTTTGCGCGGGAAGGCCGTTCGTTGCAAGGCGAATTGCAAGTTTCCGAGCTGGAAAGGTTGCACGAGGATCTGGCAGAAATTGCTGGCGTTCTGGTGTACCGCCTGATTGGCCACAAGGGCCGTGAGGGCAAGTCGGAGTTGCTGCTGGAGGTCGAGGGGAGTATTCCTCTCGTTTGCCAGCGCTGTCTGGGCCAGTTCAACTACCCGTTGTCGATCGCCAGCGTGCTTGAACTGATTGCCGATGAGGCCGATCTGACTCAGGACGAACTGGAAGACGACAGCAGGGATTTCCTGGTTGCGCAAAGAGAAATGGACGTCGTAGCGTTGATCGAGGATGAGATTCTTCTTGCCCTGCCGATTTCGCCGCGACATAAAGAATGCGTGCTGTCAGATGACAGTACTCGCGGAACCAAGGAGTTACCCTTTGCGGCTCTGGCTGCGTTAAAAGGGAAGGCATCCTGACAAGTAATTAGGAGTTTTATAATGGCCGTTCAGCAGAACAAGAAATCCCCGTCCAAGCGTGGCATGCACCGTGCACACGACTTCCTGACCAACCCGCCACTGGCTGTTGAGCCGACCACTGGCGAAACGCATCTGCGTCATCACATCAGCCCAAGCGGTTTCTACCGCGGCAAGAAAATTCTGAAGAGCAAGGGCGAGTAAGCTCTGCCGATCAGGCAGGCAGTTGGCCTAGCGGCGGACTGCCTGCCTTTTCTTTTGCCTGTCATGGCTACCACCATCGCAATCGACTGCATGGGCGGGGACCACGGTCCCTCTGTCACCGTGCCGGCAACGCTCGCCGCGCTGAAGCGCCATCGCGAGCTATCCGTCATTCTGGTCGGCTTCGAAGATCGGATTCGCCCATATCTGAAGGGCGATGAAGGTGCTCGTGTACGAATCCAGTCAGCCAGCGAGATCGTCGGCATGGACGAGTCGCCAGCACTTGCCTTGCGCAACAAAAAAGACTCGTCGATGCGTGTGGCGATCAATCTGGTCAAGACTGGCGAGGCGCAGGCCTGCGTTTCTGCCGGAAATACCGGCGCATTGATGGCCATTTCAAGATTTGTCCTGAAAACCCTCCCGGGAATTGATCGCCCGGCTATCTGCACCACTTTGCCAACAACAATCGGCCATGTTCACGTGCTTGATCTTGGCGCCAACGTTGACTCCGGCCCTGAGCACCTGCTTCAGTTCGCCATCATGGGAGCAATGCTGGTCGCAGCTGTCGAGCACAAGGAGCGTCCTACTGTCGGTTTGCTCAATATTGGCGAAGAGGAAATCAAAGGGACTGAAGTCGTCAAGCAGGCCTCTGCTCTGCTACGTAACTCAGGACTGAATTTCATCGGTAACGTCGAGGGTGATGGCGTTTACATGGGTGAGGCGGATGTCGTCGTATGTGACGGTTTTGTCGGGAATGTTGCCTTGAAAATATCGGAAGGGCTTGCCCAGATGCTTGCCACCTTCCTGAAGCAGGCTTTCAAGAAAAACATCCTGACCAAACTGGCTGCACTGGCCGCGCTCCCTGTGCTCAAAGCCTTCAAGGAGCGGGCTGATCATCGGCGCTACAACGGTGCATGCCTTCTTGGCTTGAAGGGTATCGTAGTCAAAAGCCACGGCTCTGCCGATGATTTTGCTTTTGGCTGCGCCATCAATGTTGCGCTGGAGAGCGCTTCGAATGGCGTACTCGAGCGCATTACCCAGAGCATGGCCCAACTACCCACCCTGCAGGAGACTGTTTAGTGCCATTTGCCCGTATTGCCGGCGTGGGTAGTTATCTGCCCTCGAATCGCGTTTTAAACAGCGATCTGATTTCCCGTGGCATTGAAACGGATGATGAGTGGATTGTTTCTCGCACCGGAATACGTGCGCGTCACCTTGCAGAAACTGGTCAAACTTCGTCTGAACTGGGCTTCGAAGCCAGCAAGAAAGCGCTGGAAATGGCCGGGTTCGATCCTGCCAGTGTTGACTTGATTATTGTTGCAACCTCAACGCCGGATTTTGTCTTTCCGAGCACGGCTTGCCTCCTGCAGCACAAGCTTGGCAATAGCGGAGCGACTGCATTTGACGTACAGGCGGTGTGCAGCGGCTTCCTCTATGCATTGACCATTGCTGATAAATTTATCAAATCCGGATCGCACAAGCGGGCGCTGGTTGTTGGTGCAGAAGTTTTTTCCAGAATTCTTGACTGGAACGACCGTGCAACCTGCGTTCTTTTTGGTGACGGGGCAGGGGCTGTTGTGCTGGAAGCCTCTGAAACATCAGGAATACTGGCGACTGCCTTGCACGCTGACGGTGCGCATCACGGTATTCTTTCGGTTCCCGGCAATGTGTGCGGCGGTCAAATCATTGGCGATCCTTTCCTGCGCATGGATGGGCAGGCAGTCTTCAAATTTGCCGTCAGAGTTCTCGCCGAAGTGGCCAACGAATGCTGTGAAATGGCTGGCATCGCGCCAGAATCTGTAGATTGGCTGATTCCGCACCAAGCCAACATCCGCATCATCGAGGCAACGGCAAAGAAAATGGGCTTGCCGATGGATCGGGTCATCGTTACCGTCGATCAGCATGGCAATACCTCTGCCGCTTCCGTACCTCTCGCGCTTGATGCAGCGGTGAGGGATGGCCGCATCAAGCGTGGCCAGAAAATCCTGCTCGAAGGTGTCGGTGGCGGCTTTACCTGGGGCGCAGCGCTCATTGAATTCTGATACCCGTAGAACATGAATCAGGAGGCTTTCTAGATGGCTTTTGCATTTGTTTTTCCAGGGCAGGGCTCGCAATCGGTTGGCATGATGGCAGCGTATGGCGACTCCCCTGTCGTTCGTGCCACATTTGACGAGGCCTCTTCCGCCCTGGGCGATGATTTATGGGCAATGGTTGCTGATGGACCGGCAGAATTGCTTGCACAGACCATCAATACCCAACCCGTCATGCTGACTGCCGGCCTTGCCGTATGGCGCCTCTGGCAGGAAAAAAATGGCCGTCAGCCGGCGGTGCTTGCCGGGCATAGCCTGGGAGAATATGCCGCACTGGTGGCGGCTGGTGTGCTCGATTTAAAAGAGGCTGTACCGCTGGTCCGTCTTCGTGCGTCAGCCATGCAGGAGGCGGTGCCGGTCGGCACTGGCGCCATGGCTGCAATCCTTGGCCTCGACGATGATGGCATTCGTGCCGCCTGCACAGAGGCTGCCAACGGCGAAGTAGTCGAGCCCGTGAATTTCAATGCCGCTGGCCAGACAGTGATTGCAGGGCACAAAACTGCTGTAGAACGAGCGATGGAGGCATGCAAGGCGCGTGGTGCAAAACGTGCGGTGGCATTGCCTGTTTCTGCGCCGTTTCATTCCTCGCTGATCCGACCGGCTGCTGACAAACTTGCTGCACGTCTCGCTGAATTGGATCTGCGGTGCCCGGCCATTCCAGTGATCAATAATGTCGATGTAAGCATTGAGAACGATCCTGCGAAAATTCGGGACGCCCTGATCCGTCAGGCCTACAATCCGGTGCGTTGGGTCGAAACCATTCAGAAGATGTCGAGCATGGGGGTCACTGCGGTGGTCGAGTGCGGCCCCGGCAAGGTACTGGCCGGCCTGGCCAAGCGTTGTGCTGAGGGTGTTGTCGGTGTTGCCCTGTCTGATGCGGCATCGATCGATGCAAATCTGAATCTGGAGTAAAAATGATGCTGGATGGACAAATTGCACTGGTGACCGGTGCGTCACGTGGAATCGGCCAGGCAGTTGCGCTTGAATTGGGACGTCTGGGGGCCACCGTCATCGGAACGGCAACCACTGAGGCGGGTGCTGCCAACATTGGTTCGTATCTTGCTGCTGCAGGCATCAAAGGGCAGGGCGCAGTTCTCGAAGTGCGCGAACAGGCGCAGATTGATGCGCTGATCGGCAGCATTGAGAAACAGTATGGTGCCGTCACCGTTCTGGTGAACAATGCCGGTATCACCCGAGATAATCTTGCCCTGCGCATGAAGGATGACGAGTGGGATGCGGTGATCGACACCAACCTGAAAGCCGTATTTCGCCTTTCCAAGGCAGTCATGCGCGGCATGATGAAGGCACGCCAGGGTCGAGTGATCAACATCACTTCGGTGGTCGGCCATTCCGGCAACCCCGGGCAGGCAAACTATTGTGCTGCCAAGGCTGGTGTTGCAGGCCTGACACGGTCGCTGGCCAGGGAGTTGGGCAGTCGCAACATTACGGTGAATTGTGTCGCGCCGGGCTTTATTGATACCGACATGACCAAGGCGCTGGACGAGAAGCAAAAGGAAGGGCTGGTGGGTTCAATCCCGCTGGGAAGACTCGGAACACCAGCTGATATTGCGGCTGCTGTGGCCTATCTTGCCTCGCCGGCAGCTTCCTATGTGAGCGGTACGACATTGCATGTCAACGGTGGCATGTACATGGATTAAGTTTGGCGACCAGGGTGTTTGGTAAGCGCTGGTCATTTTGGTAGAATCCACTTTTTGTTTCACACCTGTAACAGGGAAGGAGCCCCTAATGGAAAACATCGAGCAACGCGTCAGGAAGATCGTCGCCGAACAACTCGGCGTAAATGAAGCGGACATCAAGAACGAGTCCTCTTTTGTCGATGATCTCGGCGCGGATTCGCTGGATACCGTTGAACTGGTCATGGCCCTCGAGGAAGAGTTCGAGACCGAGATTCCGGACGATCAGGCCGAGAAGATCACGACCGTTCAGCAGGCGATCGATTACATCCTCGCCAACAAGAAGTAATTCCATAACGGGATTTCCCTCGCGGGCCGGCAAAGCATTCCTTGGCCGGCCCGAGTTGCGAGAGAAATACCCGCCAACGTTTTTCCTCACCGTTTCCGGAGCTCAATTTGGCACGTCGTCGAGTTGTCATCACCGGCCTGGGGATCGTCTCTCCAGTCGGCAATAGCGTCGAACAAGCCTGGCAGAATATTCTGGTCGGCCGTTCTGGCATTGCACGCATTACCCATTTCGATACCTCAGCCTTCCCCGTGCAGATCGGTGGTGAAGTCAAGGATTTCGATATCGGGGAATACCTGTCGCCTAAAGAAGCACGCCGCATGGATAAATTCATCCATTTCGGCATGGCTGCCGGTATTCAGGCGATCAAGGATGCCGGTCTGGAGGCGCATCCAGCCAACGCTGAAAGAATCGGTGTGGCGATTGGGTCCGGTATCGGGGGCTTGCCCCTGATCGAAGATACCCATGACGAATATATCAAGAATGGTCCTCGCAAGATTTCGCCATTCTTTGTGCCCGGATCGATCATCAACATGATTTCCGGCAACCTGTCGATCATGTATGGCTACAAAGGGCCGAATATCGCGCTGGTCACTGCTTGCACGACAGGCACCCACAGTATTGGCGATGCTGGCCGCATCATCGAGTATGGTGACGCGGATATCATGATCGCCGGTGGTGCAGAGGCCACGATTTCACCCTTGGGCCTTGGCGGTTTCTGCTCTGCACGCGCACTGTCTACACGCAATGACGACCCGGCGACAGCGAGTCGTCCGTGGGATCGTGATCGTGATGGTTTCGTGCTTGGCGAAGGTGCCGGTGTCGTTGTACTCGAGGAGTACGAGCACGCCAAGGCACGTGGTGCAAGAATCTACGGTGAACTTGCCGGCTACGGCATGAGCGCCGATGCAAATCACATGACGGCACCTTGCGAAGACGGTGATGGTGCCGGCCGCTGCATGCTGGCCGCGCTGCGAAATGCCGGGCTGAATCCCGAAGACATTCAGTACGTCAATGCTCACGGTACCTCGACTCCTCTCGGAGACAAGGCTGAAACCATTGCCGTCAAACGAGCCTTCGGTGATCACGCGAAAAACCTCGTGGTCAATTCCACGAAATCGATGACGGGTCACCTGCTGGGTGCAGCTGGCGGCATTGAAGCGGTTTTCTCTGCGCTGGCCGTCTACCACCAGGTTTCTCCTCCAACAATCAACATCTTTAATCAGGATGAGTTGTGCGATCTGGACTACTGCGCTAACGAAGCGCGTCAGATGAAAATTGATGCGGCATTGTCCAATTCCTTTGGCTTTGGCGGCACCAATGGCACTGTTGTTTTTCGCCGCGTCTGACCGTCTGTACCGGGAATGCATTTCCCGATAACGATTCGCGTATTACCCTCACGCCGCCTTCGGGCGGCGTTCTTCATTGTCCACGGCTTGGCATTGGCCGCACTGATTCACGTCACTCAGGTTCCTGCAATTGCCGTGTTGGGTGCATCTGTGCTGCTGCTTTCGCTACGTGCATGTTTCATGGCAACGGCTGCTCAGACAGTGACACTGTCCAAGGACGGTATGCTCTTATGGACGACGTTGAATGGAGACGCCGAATGCTTGAGGGTATTGCCGGATTCGGTGAGTTTCAGCTGGCTGATGGTATTGCGGATGCAACAGGAAAACCAAACCGGGCAGCGTTCATTGATTATCCTGAGTGACAGTCTTTCACCTCAGGATTATCGCCGCGTGCAGATCTGGTTACGCTGGCTGCGGCCCTCTACGCCTGGCGCAGAGACCGTTTAAGCACCGTTGGTCGCGGTTTTTTGGTTAGCTCAGGATAATCGAGCGAGTAGTGCAGGCCACGGCTTTCCTTTCGTTTCAGGGCGCTGCGCACAATGAGATCGGCGGTTACGACCAGATTGCGCAATTCGATCAGGTCATTGGTAACACGGAAGTTGGCATAGAACTCGTCGATTTCGCTCATCAGCAAACGAATGCGGTGCTGGGCGCGAAGCAGGCGCTTGGTGGTTCGTACGATACCTACGTAATCCCACATGAAACGCCGCAGTTCATCCCAGTTGTGCGAAATCACGACCTCCTCATCGGCATCGGTCACACGACTTTCATCCCAATTCGGTAGCGGGGGAACGGGGTGCCTGGGCTGTGCCCGGATATCATCTGCCGCTGCCTCGGCAAAAACCAGGCATTCGAGCAGTGAATTGGAAGCCAGGCGATTTGCTCCGTGCAACCCGGTACAGGCTGCTTCGCCAGCAGCATACAGCCCGGGAATGTCTGTGCGGGCCTGTAAGTCGGTGACAATGCCGCCGCAGGTGTAATGCGCAGCCGGCACGACCGGAATTGGCTCCTGGGTGATGTCGATACCCAACTCCAGGCAGCGGGCGTGGATATTGGGGAAATGTTCAAGAATGAACGCTTCGCCTTTGTGCGAAATATCAAGAAATACGCAATCCAGGCCGAATTTCTTCATTTCGAAGTCAATGGCCCGAGCCACCACATCGCGTGGGGCCAGCTCCTCGCGCCTGTCGTGCTGAGGCATGAATCGCGTGCCGTCAGGCAGCTTCAGCAGGCCACCCTCACCGCGTACGGCTTCCGAAATCAGGAAGGATTTCGCCTGTGGGTGGTAGAGACAGGTAGGGTGGAACTGGATGAACTCCATGTTGGCCACCCGGCAGCCAGCGCGCCAGGCCATGGCGATGCCGTCACCGGTCGAGGTATCCGGGTTGGTTGTATAGAGATACACCTTGCCCGCACCGCCCGTCGCGATCAAAGTCGCCTGTGCGGCAATGGTGATGACCTCGCCACTGGTGGTATCGAGCGCATAGGCGCCGAAGCAGCGGTTTTCCGCCAAGCCCAGCTTGCTGCCCGTAATGAAGTCGACAGCAATGAAGTTTTCCAGCAGGGTGATATTCGGATGCGCCTGAAGCTTTTCCGTCAGTGTTTTCTGTACGGCAGATCCGGTGGCATCGGCAACGTGGATGACCCTTCTGGCACTATGGCCACCTTCTCGCGTGAGATGGTAACCGTCGGCGGTACGTGTAAAAGGCACCCCTTGATCAATCAGCCAGTCAATGGCGCGTCGCCCGTTCTCGACGACGTGCCGGGTGGCGGCAGGGTCATTGAGATCGTTGCCGGCTTCAAAGGTGTCCCGGATATGCGCTTCGATCGAGTCCTGGCTATCGAGAACAGCGGCAATGCCGCCTTGGGCCCAGGCTGATGCACTGACATCGACGCTGCGCTTGCTGATCACGGCAACACGGTGGGTGCCGGCCAATCGGAGTGCTGCTGACTGACCAGCAAGGCCGCTACCGATGATGAGAACGTCGAAGCTGAGAGACACGATAGCGAAATTGAGTCAATTCTTGGAACCGCGGACTATAACATGCAGCTGCCGTACCCAAGTGGAGAACCCGAGAGTCAGTGCCGCTCTTCACGTCTTTCCAGTGTTATTCCTTTGGTGCCGCCTTTGTCGTTGTGCGTTGCGTTATACTTTTCCGGAAAAATAAAATATGACCGACAGGGATGAACCGTGATGAGTGAGCGCGAAATTGACCAGTTGCTGGTTGAAAGAGCTCAAAAGGGCGAGAAGCAGGCCTTCGATATCCTGGTAGCAAAATACCAGCGCAAACTGCATCGCCTGCTTTCCCGCTTCATCCGTGATGCAGCGGAGGTTGAAGATGTCGCGCAGGAAGCATTCATCAAGGCTTATCGCGCGTTGCCTTCTTTTCGTGGCGACAGTGCGTTTTATACCTGGATATATCGCATTGGCATCAATACGGCAAAAAACCATCTGGTTGCACAAGGGCGACGGGCGCCAACCTCCACCAGCTACGACTCGGAAGAGGCGGAAACCTTCGATGACGGTGATCAGTTACGCGACATCAACACACCGGAAAGCCTTCTCCATTCAAAACAGATTGGAGAAACGGTCAATGCGGCCATGGAATCCCTGCCCGAAGAATTGCGCACCGCGATTGTTTTGCGCGAGATCGAAGGCATGAGCTATGAAGAGATAGCGGCAGCCATGAATTGCCCGATTGGTACGGTACGCTCACGGATTTTTCGCGCCCGTGAAGCTGTAGCCGCCAAGCTCAAGCCGCTACTCGATGTTTCGGCGGATCGACGCTGGTGATTGGCAGGCCTTTATGAGCGAGACGAAAGCGACAGTCAGCGCACTTGATGGTGAATATGCACTGGTCAGAACCGGTGATGGTGGTTGTGGCCGCTGCAATGAACCGGGCGGCTGCGGCGGGGTCAACGTCACGCAGATGTTCTGCAGCCAGCCGCGGGAATGGCGGGTGCTGAACCCTCGCGGGGCCAAGGTAGGCGAAGAAGTTCGGGTAGCGATTGCCGACGGCGCGCTGACAGCGACTGCACTGACTCTTTATGTGTTGCCACTGGCGCTGCTGTTCGTCGGCGCCATCTTGGGTGCTGTTCTTTTTTCCGAACTCGGTGGCATTCTGGGCGCTTTGTCAGGCTTGATCCTCGCTTGGCGTTGGGTCGTCCATCAACAGAAAAAGCGGCATTGTGATTCCCGGTTTCATCCCCATATCGTTTGAAGCCGTTTCCAGTTTTTACTGTTTCGTCAATGATCGCTTGTGCTCGATACAGTTTTCACGATTTTCATGAGGTAAGACATTCCATGAAGAGCATTTTTTCTGCGCTATTCCTGTTTGTGGTGTCATTTACGGCCAGCGCCCAGGGCAGAAGCCTTCCCGACTTTTCCGATCTGGTGGACAAGCATGGTTCGGCCGTGGTCAACATCAGTACGACGCAGGTGGTCAAGGGGCGCAACATGCAGTCGCCATTCCCCTTCGACGAAAATGACCCGATGTACGATCTTTTTCGTCGCTTCATGCCACCTCAGGAACGTGGCTCGCCAAGAGATTTTGAACATCACTCCCTCGGTTCCGGTTTCATTGTCAGCCAGGATGGCTACATCATGACCAATGCCCATGTGGTTGATGCTGCAGATGAGGTCGTGGTCAAGCTTACCGACAAGCGTGAGTTCCGTGCCAAGGTCATCGGCGCCGACAAGCGAACCGACGTGGCCTTGTTGAAAATCGAAGCTACTGCACTCCCGACCGTCAAGCTGGGCGATCCCTCTGCGCTCAAGGTCGGGGAGTGGGTTCTTGCCATTGGCTCGCCGTTCGGCTTCGATAACAGCGTGACTGCTGGGATTGTCAGTGCCAAGGGCCGCTCATTGCCGCAGGAAAATTATGTTCCGTTCATCCAGACCGACGTCGCCATCAACCCCGGAAATTCGGGGGGGCCGCTTTTCAACATGCGTGGCGAAGTGGTTGGTATCAACTCGCAGATCTACAGTCGCTCAGGCGGTTTCATGGGCATCTCGTTTGCCATCCCGATCGATCTGGCAATGGATATCCAGAGTCAGCTTCGCTCTACCGGCCGTGTCAGTCGCGGCCGCATGGGGGTTGTCATTCAGGAGCTGACCAAGGAGCTCGCCGATTCGTTTGGCTTGGCCAAGGCACAAGGCGCATTGGTGAGTGCCGTGGAAAAGGGCGGGCCGGCTGAGTCGGCCGGTATTGAGCCTGGTGATGTCGTCCTGCGTTTTGATGGCAAGCCGATCAATACTTCCTCCGATCTGCCACGCATCGTTGCTGCCACGCGCCCCGGTAGCAAAGTGCCAGTCAGCCTCTGGCGCAAGGGAGCCGCCAAGGAAATCGACTTGCTGGTTGCTGAAATGCCGGTGGACTCCAAGCAGGCTGCCCGGAGCAGCAAACCGAAGGCTGTTGAGCAGTCCGCCAATCGCCTGGGCCTGGTCGTTTCCGAACTGACGGCCGACCAGCGCCGTGCGCTCAAGCTTTCCGGTGGTTTGCTGATTGAAGACATTCGTGGCAATGCAGCACGGACAGATTTGCAACGGGGAGATGTCATTCTTGCCGTTATCAGCAAAGGGGTGACCACCGAATTGCGTAGTGCCGAGCAATTCAACCGTGTTCTGTCGCAGTTTGACAAGCACGCCAACGTGACCTTGCTGGTACGGCGGGGCGATGTGCAAACCTTCGTCACGATCAAGGGCTTGAATGGCGACAAATGATTTTCGGCTGACTTTGCTGTCACGCACCTACTGCCATCTCTGCCATGACATGGAAGCACAGCTGAAGCCAGTGCTCGATGAATTTGGCGTTGAAGTGGATATCGTTGACGTCGATTCAAGCGACGAACTCGAAGCGCGTTGGGGCGAGTTGGTGCCTGTGCTGCTGCATGCGGATACGGAGCTCTGTCACTACTTCCTTGACGTACCCAAAGTCCGTGATTATTTAAGGCAAATCCGCTAGAATGCTAGGTTTTCCGCTTGACTCAAAGGGGGCTTGACAGCCCCCTTTTGCGTACCCATGGACCATATTCGAAATTTCTCCATCATTGCCCACATTGACCACGGTAAATCGACCCTGGCCGATCGCATCATCCACCTCTGTGGTGGCCTTTCCGACCGCGAGATGGAAGCCCAGGTACTTGATTCGATGGATATCGAACGGGAGCGGGGCATCACGATCAAGGCGCAGACTGCTGCATTGCAGTACAAGTCGAGAAGTGGGGAGATTTACAACCTGAATCTGATCGATACGCCCGGACATGTGGACTTCTCCTACGAAGTCTCGCGTTCGCTGTCCGCTTGCGAAGGCGCCTTGCTGGTGGTCGATGCCTCGCAGGGGGTTGAGGCACAGACCGTAGCCAATTGCTATACGGCAATCGAACTGGGTGTCGATGTGCTGCCGGTGCTGAACAAGATCGACCTGCCATCGGCTACGCCGGACAATGCCCGCCAGGAAATCGAGGACGTCATCGGCATCGACGCGTCCGAAGCAGTACTCGCGTCTGCCAAGACCGGACTGGGTGTCGAGGACATCCTTGAAATGATCATCGACAAGGTTCCGCCACCGCGCGGCAATGTCGATGCGCCGCTCAAGGCGCTGATCATCGATTCCTGGTTTGACAACTATGTTGGGGTTGTCATGCTGGTTCGTGTCGTTGATGGCCGCCTGCGCCCCAAGGAAAAAATTCGCCTGATGGCAACCGGCTCGCAGCATCTGTGCGAGCAGGTGGGCGTTTTCTCGCCGAAGTCGGTTACGCGCAGCGAATTGAAGGCCGGAGAGGTTGGGTTCATCATTGCCGGCATCAAGGAGCTGGATGCGGCCAAGGTGGGTGACACCATAACCCTGGTCGACCGGCCGGCGGCCGAACCCTTGCCCGGTTTCAAGGAGATCAAGTCGCAGGTATTTGCCGGGCTGTACCCGGTGGAGGCCAACCAGTACGACCAGCTGCGCGAATCGCTGGAAAAACTGAAACTGAACGACGCCTCGCTACATTTCGAGCCGGAAGTCTCACAGGCACTCGGTTTCGGTTTTCGTTGCGGTTTCCTCGGCCTGTTGCACATGGAGATCGTGCAGGAGCGACTGGAGCGTCAATTCGACCAGGACCTGATCACCACTGCGCCAACCGTTGTTTACGAAGTGGTCATGCGCGACGGCTCGGTCATCCAGGTCGAAAACCCGGCCAAGCTGCCGGAGGTTCAGAAGATCGAGGAAGTCCGTGAACCAATCATCACGGCTACCATCTTTGTGCCACAGGATTACCTGGGGGCCGTCATCACGCTCTGCAACCAGAAGCGGGGCAACCAGATTGATCTGCATTACCACGGTCGCCAGGTGAAGGTGGTCTACGACATGCCGATGGCCGAGGTGGTCATGGATTTCTTCGACAAGCTGAAATCGGTTTCGCGTGGATACGCTTCCCTCGACTACGACTTCAAGGAATACCGCGCCGCCGATGTCGTCAAGCTTGATATCCTGATCAACGGCGAGAAAGTCGATGCGCTGTCCATCATTGTGCACCGGGCAAATTCGGTCTATCGTGGTCGCGAGCTTGCTTCCAAGATGCGTGAGCTGATCCCGCGCCAGATGTACGACGTAGCGATCCAGGCAGCAATCGGCTCGAACATCGTTGCACGCGAGAACGTCAAGGCCATGCGCAAGGATGTGCTGGCCAAGTGTTACGGCGGGGATATCAGCCGGAAGAGAAAATTGCTGGACAAGCAGAAAGCCGGCAAGAAGCGCATGAAACAGGTCGGTTCGGTCGAGATTCCGCAGGAAGCGTTTCTTGCCGTTCTTCGGGTTGATGGGAAATAAAGGGATTCATAGTGAACTTTGCACTGATTCTTTTCATTCTCTTGCTGGTTTCCGGCGCCATCTGGGCAGTTGATTCCCTGTTGCTGCGTCCGAAACGTGTCGCAGACGCCAAGGATCCCTGGTGGGTTGAATATGGTGCCGGTTTCTTCCCGGTGATCCTCGTCGTTTTCGTCTTGCGCTCATTCATCGTCGAACCATTCAAGATTCCCTCGGGCTCGATGATTCCGACCTTGCTGATCGGCGATTTCATCCTCGTCAACAAATTTTCCTATGGCATTCGGTTGCCGATCATCAACAAGAAAATCATCGATATTGGCGAGCCGCAGCGTGGTGATGTCATGGTTTTCCGTTATCCGGCGGACCCGTCACTGGACTACATCAAGCGCGTGGTCGGGATTCCCGGTGACAAGGTGGCGTACCAGAACAAGCAGCTGACGATCAATGGACAGCCGGCAATACTCAGCAAGCAGGACGACTACCTGCATTCGGAGCGTCTCTATTATTCAAGACAGTTCGTCGAGAAGCTGGGAGAAACGGAGCACCGGATTCTCAATGACGACGATGCACCATCATTCATCAATGACGCATCACTGTTCCCCTACCGGGAAAATTGTCTCTACAATAACGCAGGCGTGATCTGTACCGTGCCGGCAGGGCATTACTTCATGGTTGGAGACAACAGGGACAATAGCCGCGACAGCCGGGTGTGGGGATTCGTACCAGAGGAGAATATCGTTGGAAAAGCCTTCTTCATCTGGTTCAACTTCAATGATCTGGGTCGTATCGGTTCGTTCAAGTAAGGGAGGAGAACTGTGAAATATCAAAAGGGCGTCAGCCTGTCAGGCCTTATGTTCTGGGGTGTTGTGCTGGCAATGATTGCATTGCTGGTGATCAAGGTGGCTCCGTCGGCGATCGAGTTCTACAAAATTCGCAAGGGCATCACCTCGGTTGCGGCGGCTGCCGCACCTGGTGCAACCGTTCCGGAATTGCGCGCGGCCTACTCGAAATACGCTGAAATTGACCATACATCCGATGTCCGGCCTGAAGATCTGGATATCACCAAGGAAGGCAATCAGGTTGTCATTTCCGTTGCCTACGAAAAACGCATTCGACTGTTCGGGCCGGCCAGCCTGCTCATCGAATATCAAGCTTCTTCCGGCAAGGGCCAATGACCGCTAGCAGGCTAGAGAAGGCACTCGCATACACGTTTTCTGACTCGAGCCTGCTGCAGACGGCACTGACCCACCGCAGCCACAGTTCACCGCATAACGAGCGGCTGGAATTTATCGGTGATTCGATTCTCAACTGCGTGATTGCACTGGAGCTTTTCCGCAGATTCCCGAGCCTCGCCGAAGGCGAGATGTCGCGCTTGCGTGCCAATCTGGTGCGTCAGGAAACCCTGCACCAGATTGCGGAAACACTTGCCATCGGCACTGAATTGCGGCTTGGCGAAGGTGAGATGAAGAGCGGTGGCAATCAACGCCCCTCGATACTTGCCGATGCAGTAGAAGCGTTGATCGGCGCCGTGCATCAGGACAGCAGTTTCGACCATGCATCGCGTCTCGTTGTCGGGCTTTACAAGGAACGACTGGATGCCGTGGTGCCGGGGCAGCAGATCAAGGACCCGAAAACCCGCCTGCAGGAATACCTGCAGGGTCGCCGGATGCCCCTGCCAAAATATTCGCTGATGCAGACTTCCGGTGAGGCACATGCCCAGAATTTTTGCGTAGCCTGCGAAATTCCTTCGCTGCGGATTAACACCCAGGGAATTGGTCAGAGCCGGCGCGCGGCAGAACAGATGGCGGCTGAAAAAGCCTTGGAGACGCTCAAATGACATCCCTGCGATCAGGTTACATAGCGATTGTCGGTCGCCCCAATGTCGGCAAATCGACCTTGCTCAATGCTGTTGTGGGCGAAAAGATCAGCATCGTCTCGCGCAAGGCACAGACAACCCGCCACCGTATCACCGGCATCCGCACCGATGCCGATGCCCAGTATGTCTTCGTCGACACGCCGGGATTCCAGACCCAGCACACCAATGCGCTGAATCGGGCAATGAACCGTGGTGTCACCCAGGCACTGGCCGACGTGGATGTGGTTGTCTTCGTTATCGAGGCCGGCCGTTTTGACGGCAAGGACAAGGCAGTGCTCAACCTGCTGCCTGTGGACAGGCCGGTGATTCTTGCCATCAACAAGATGGACCGGATCAAGGACAAGCCGGGCTTTGTGCCGTTTCTGACTGAAGTCGCCGCGGCGAGGGACTTTGCTGCGGTTGTTCCGGTCAGTGCCAGCAGCGGCAAGCAGCTCGATGAACTGCTGGGAGAGATTCGCAAGCATCTCCCTCATGAGACCCTGCTTTTCGGTGAAGATGAAATGACGGACAAGAGTTCGCGCTTCATTGCCGCCGAATACATACGCGAAAAACTCTTCCGCCTGCTCGGTGATGAACTGCCGTACTCGACCACGGTCGAGATCGAGAAATTCGAGGAAGAGGGCAATCTCAAGCGGATCTTTGCTGCCATTGTGGTTGATCGCAGCGGGCACAAGGCCATTGTCATTGGCAAGGGGGGCGAAACGCTGAAGCGTATTGCCAGTGAGGCGCGCCAGGACATGGAGCGCCTGTTCCAAGGCAAGGTTTATCTTGAGATCTGGGTTCGAGTTAAATCCGGCTGGACCGACGATGAGCGCCTCCTTCGTTCACTTGGTTACGAATAAGCCCTGAGCGCCATGGCAGCACACCAGCGGCAGCGTGTCGATGCTCAACCCGCCTGGGTCCTGCACACCTATCCGTTTCGAGAAACCAGCCTGATCGTTGATGTTTTTACCCGCGATCACGGTCGCGTTGCCTTGCTCGCCCGCGGCGCACGCCGGCCTCGCTCCGCCTTGCGCGGGCTTTTGCTGGCCTTTCAGCCTTTGGAGCTGGGCTGGGCAGGAAAGGGCGAAGTGCAGACTCTGATGAAAGCCGAATGGGTGGGCGGTCAACCGCTGCTGTCCGGCAAGGCCCTGTTCTGTGGCTATTACCTGAACGAATTGCTGATCAACCTGCTGCCGCGGGAAGATGCTCATGAGAGCCTGTTTTCTGCCTACGGAGAAACCCTGTCGCGCTTTGCCGGCAGCGTGCGGGAAGCCGATCTGCGCAGATTCGAGCATGCCCTGCTGGCAGAGCTTGGCTATGGCCTGACCCTCAGCCATGATGTGAAGGGCGATCCGATCACGGCGGAGGCCTACTACGCCTACCAGATCGAGCATGGGGCAGTACGCCTGAACGGCCCGGGAAACTCGGCACTGGCCGTACGCGGCAAGACATTGCTGGATCTCAATCAGGAAGACTATTCCGATCCCAGGTCGCTGATCGAGGCAAAGCAGCTGATGCGCGCCCTGATGACGCATTACCTTGGCGGGCAGACCCTGGCGACACGAAAAATCTTTATGGAGTTGCAGGAACTATGAGCGCAATGATCGAACTCGGCGTCAACATCGACCACGTAGCCACGCTGCGGCAGGCGCGCCGCACCTGGGAACCCGACCCCGTCTGGGCGGCGGTGGAAGCCCATCTGGGCGGCGCCGACGGCATCACCGTGCATCTGCGCGAAGACCGGCGTCACATCCAGGATGCCGACGTCGAAAAACTGCGCCAGCTCACCCAGATCAAGCTCAATCTCGAAATGGCGGCCACCGACGAGATGGTCGGCATCGCCTGCCGCCTGATGCCGGAAATGGCCATGCTGGTGCCGGAAGGGCGGCACGAGGTGACCACTGAAGGCGGGCTGGATTGTGTCGGGCAGGAGGCCAAGCTCAAGGAGGCCATCACCCGGCTGGCCGATGCCGGCATTGTCAGCAGTGTCTTCATCGATGCCGAACTGCCGCAGATCGAAGCCGCGGCACGCATTGGCGCAAGGGTCTGCGAGATCCACACCGGCCCCTACGCCCATGCCTTTCACGCCCAGGGCCGCGATGCCACGGCGCCGGCGGTGCTCGCCGAGCTCGACAAGGTACGCCGCGCCGGCCAGGCCATCCGCGACCTTGGCATGCGCTTCAATGCCGGGCACGCGCTCAACTACTACAACGTACAGCCGATTGCTGCCTTGCCCGGCGTGCGCGAGCTGCATATCGGCCATTCGATCGTCAGCCGTTCGGTCTTCGTCGGCTTGCGCGAGGCCGTGCGCGAAATGAAGGCGCTGCTGCGCGAAGCAGCACGACAGGGCGAGTGATCGGCGGATGATCTACGGCATCGGCACGGATATCGTTGCGGTCGAGCGGCTCAACCGCCTGTTCGAACGCCATGGCCAGGCGGCTGCAGCCAAACTGCTGGCGCCATCGGAACTTGCCGAATTTGAGCAGGCCACCGACAAGGGGCGTTTCCTCGCCAAGCGTTTTGCCGCCAAGGAAGCCTTTGCCAAGGCGCTTGGCACCGGCGTGCGCCCCCCTGCCACGCTGCCGGCGATTGCCGTGAGCCACGATGACCTCGGCAGGCCCTTGCTGAGTTTTTCCGACGCACTGGCCGCATTGCTCCGCGAAAAGCGCCTCACCGCCCATCTTTCGATTTCCGACGAGCGTGACACCGCCGTCGCCTTTGTCATCCTGGAACAGGCATGAAACAAGAACGCGTTGAACAAGCGCTGGGCCCGCTGATGATCGACATCGCCGGCACCGAACTGACCGATCTCGACCGTGAACGCCTGTGCCATCCGGCAGTCGGCGGCATCATCCTGTTTGCCCGCAACTATGCCAGCCCGACGCAGCTCGACGCGCTCTGTGCCGAAATCCACGCCTTGCGCACGCCGTGCCTGCCGATCGGCATCGACCACGAAGGGGGCAGGGTACAGCGCTGCCGCGAAGGCTTCACCCGCCTGCCGGCGATGCGCGCGCTGGGCGAGGCGTGGGATCGCGATCCCGATCCCAGCAAAAAGCAGGCAAAGGAAATGGCCAAAGCCATCGGTTACGTGCTGGCTGCCGAGTTGCGCCTGCACGGTGTCGATCTTTCCTTTACGCCGGTGCTGGATCTTGACTGGGGCCGCAGCACGGTGGTCGGCAACCGCGCCTTCCACCGCGACCCGGCCATCGTTACGGCACTTGCCGGCGAACTCATTGCTGGCTTGCGGCAGGCCGGCATGGTCGCCTGCGGCAAGCATTTCCCCGGCCACGGCTGGGTCGAGGCCGACTCGCATGTGGCCATTCCGGTTGATGAGCGCGATTTCGCGGCGCTCGCGCCCGACATGCAGCCCTACCGGAAACTTAACCTCGACGCGGTCATGCCGGCACACGTCAGTTTTCCTGGGTGTGATTCAAAACCTGCTGGATTTTCAAACTATTGGATAGATGTTTTAAGAAACGACATCAAGTTTGAAGGCGTTGTTTTCAGCGACGATCTGTCGATGGAAGGGGCCAGCGTCGCCGGCGATATCGTCGCCCGTGCCGAGGCTGCCTACCACGCCGGCTGTGACATGCTGCTGGTGTGCAACAGCCCGGATTCGGTCGGCGAACTACTCGCCCGCTGGCAGAAGCCAATCGACCCGGTGCGCAGCGCACGGGTAGCGCGACTGTTACCGACCAAGCCAGCCCCGACCCTTGCGCAACTGCAGGGTGATTCCCTCTATCAGGCCGGGCTGCATTTTGCAGCTGAGCTGGCTACGTGCGCCTGACAGCCCTGCGCCGGGCAAGGGCGTTGCTCGCACCTTAAACAATTGTTCATTTTTATTCACCTTTCAAGTGCGCATGAATACTGGGCGCAGCAGTTTGTAGCCAGACAAATTCCGCTTTAATTGTGAATAAAAGTGAACAATCTGCCTGTTCAGGATTGTTTCAGACGCTTCAAGGCTGTTGCCTGAAGCCCCCGATTCTTTCCAGTTCGCCGGCTGCGCAGCGTTGCAAGGGCAGGGGGCGGCCCTGAACGAGCAAATGCAGGGCTGGTTCGGCATCCAGCAGGCCATCCGGTAGCGCCCCGTCAGGGCGACGGATCATTTCCAGGAGTAGATGCAGGTCGCGGTCATCCACCAGGCCGAAACCGAGCGCGGTCTGCAGGCACAGGGCTTCATTGTCCACCAGCCAGGCGGCGGAGATTGCGCCTGCCGCAACACCTGTATGGGAAACGAAACTGCCATCCGCCGCCAGGTGAAAGATCCACGGTGTCGCATTAAGCTCAACCCACACCCGCTGCGGCCCGTTCTGCATGAACCAGGCACCGGTTTCGTCGCAGGCGTAGTTACGGCCAATGAAGCCGGCCAGCCCGTCATGTCGCACCGGGCTACCCTGCAGGCGCCACTGACCGCGCCGGTCCAGACTCAGCCAGCCCCGGCAATCCGGCACGTTCGGCCATTTGGCCATGGCGGCGACTACACTGGGATCCATGAGGCCTCCGGAAAAAGAAAAGGGCAGCCTGAGCTGCCCTTACTGTAACGCAATCCGGTGAATTACTTGACGCGGTTGCGATACTCGTCGGTGCGGGTGTCGATCTCGATCTTGTCACCGATTTCAACGAAGGCCGGTACCGGCAGCTCGAAACCCGTGGCCAGTTTGGCCGGCTTCATGACCTTGCCCGAGGTGTCGCCCTTGACGGCGGGTTCGGTGTAGACGACTTCGCGGACAACGCTGTTCGGCAGATCAACCGAAATGGCCTTGCCGTCGTAAAATACCACTTCGCAGGGCATGCCGTCTTCAAGGTACTTGAGGGCGTCAGCCATTGATTCGGCTTCGATTTCGAACTGGTTGTACTCGGCGTCCATGAACACGTACATCGGGTCGGCAAAGTAGGAATAGGTCACTTCCTTGCGGTCGAGTTGCACGACTTCGAACTTGTCGTCAGCGCGGTAGACGGTTTCAGCGCCGGCACCGGTGAGCAGGTTCTTCATCTTCATTTTGACGACGGCGGCGTTGCGGCCGGACTTGTTGTATTCGGCCTTGAGCACGACCATGGCGTCGGCGCCGACCATGAATACGTTGCCGGAGCGGAGTTCCTGGGCGGTTTTCATCGGGTTGTCCTGTGGATTAGGGTGGAAATTTGGAAACCCGGCATTATAGCTGGGTTTTGCCTTTTTCCGCGCAAAAATCCACCAGTGTTGTTGCAAGATCAGGGAGTTGCGCCAGCTTTTCGCGCCAACGCAAGGTGTGGGCAGCAATTTCCGGCAGATGGATCGAAAAACCATGCCAATCATCGGCTGTTGCCGTCTCTGCATTCCATGCCAGCCAGAATCCACGCAGGGCATGCGCAGCTTCAGCGTTCAAGCCAGCGCAATAACGCTCGAGAAAGGCTTCGAGCTTGACCAGATGCGCGGCATCCGACTGTGGGTAGATGTGCCAGACAAAGGGTTTGCCGGCCCAGATTGCACGTACCAGCGAGTCTTCTCCACGCACGAAATTGAGGTCGCAGGCAGCAAGGAGGTCGTCGTAGGCAGGCTGGGGCATGAAGGGCAAAACGTTCAAAGCCAGGCTTTGCTCGCGCACATGGTCACCGGGTAGCAATGCGCGACCCAGCGCCGAATTCACTGAAGCCAGCACCCGCGAATCAGTCACCAGGCAGTGATGCGGTCGTTCGTTCTTGCGCCAGGCGTCGAGCAGGGCGGCGATCGCGCGGTTATCGTAGGCAAAGAGCGAAATCCTGAGTGCCTCGGATTCGGGCGTCACGCCCTGCTTGCCCCACCAGGCGGTGGCATCGAATTCGGCGTGGTGCGCCAGCAGCCCGCGTTCGCGCAACAGTCCGGCGCTCCGGGCATCAAAACCGGGGATGAAGAAGTGCTTGAGCAGCGGCAAACGAGGGTGGGGAGAGGGCAGGCCATGGCAATCGGCCACCCAGTTTTCGGCCGAGAGGTATTCGAGGTTGATCCAGCGCACGTGCGGTGCATGCCGGGCCAGCGTTTCGACATAGGTTTCCGGCAGAGTGCAGGCAAAGGCTTCGATCAGCCCGTCCGGCAAGTCATTGCCGGACAGTGCGGGGAACGGGGCAGGCCAGCTGCGCACTTCGACCCCTTGCAGCGTCTGGCTGTCACACCTTGTATCGAGTTCAGGGCAGAGGCGGTGGAAGGCTGGCAGATCGTCCACCCACAGCCGGACCCGGCACGCATGTTCAGCAACGAGTTGGCGGGCCAGGCGCCAGCAGACACCGATATCGCCATAGTTGTCGATCACCGTGCAAAAAATATCCCAGTGCTGGCGCGCCGCTCTGTTCGTTACCGGATTTTCCATGAATCTTTCATGTTGCCATCTGCGCTGATCAACTGAAGCTGCGTGTTACCATCGAAGCCCGACATCGTACCTGATCCACCTACCATGCCCGAAACCGAGACGGCGGCCACAGTTGCCGTTCCGTTTGATGCCAAGGCGTTGCTGGCCTCCCTGCCGGAGCTGCCGGGGGTCTATCGCATGCTCGACATGGCGGGCAATGTACTTTACGTCGGCAAGGCCAAGTCACTGAAAAAACGGGTCGCTTCCTATTTCAGGGAAAACCAGCCGAGCCCGCGCATTTCCCTGATGGTGCGCCAGATTGCAGCTGTCGAAACAACGGTAACGCGCTCCGAAAGCGAAGCATTGCTGCTTGAGAACAACCTGATCAAGCAGCTCAGCCCGCGCTACAACATCCTCTTTCGCGACGACAAATCCTACCCCTACATCCTGGTCAGCAAAGACAAATTCCCGCGCATCGCCTATTACCGGGGCAGCCTGGATGCACGCAGGGCCGAGTATTTCGGCCCCTATCCCTCGGCGGTGGCGGTTCGCGAAAGTGTGCATCTTCTCCAGCGCATGTTCCGCCTGCGCACCTGTGAAGATTCGGTCTATGCCAACCGTTCCCGCCCCTGCCTGTTGCACCAGATCAAGCGCTGCTCCGCCCCGTGTGTCGGGCTGATCAGCAGCGAAGCCTATGCCGAGGATTTGCGCCTCGCCCGTCTGTTTCTGCAAGGGCGCCAGCAGGAGGTGATGAAGGCGCTGGCCGCCGCCATGACTCAGGCCGCCGAGAATCTGGCATTCGAACAGGCCGCCATTTACCGCGACCAGATGCAGTCATTGCGCCATGTTCAGGAAAAACAGTATGTGGAGAGTACCCGCGGCGAAGATCTGGACATCATTGTTGCCGTTGAAGCGAATGGAACCGTTTGCGTCAATCTGGCCATGGTTCGAGGTGGCCGGCATCTCGGGGATCGCGCCCACTTTCCGGCCGGTGCCAGCGGCTGCCTGGCGATTGAGGCATTGGGCGCATTCCTGCGCCAGCATTATCTTGACCATCCGATTCCTTCCCGCATCCTCGTCAACCTGAAATTCCAGGAGGAGGAAGTACAAGAAGCACTGGAAACGCTGGCCGAACGAAAGGTTGCGGTGATCGAGCCGCGCCAGGAAATGCACCGTATCTGGGTCGAGATGGCCGTGCAGAACGCCCGGCTGGCCCTGACTGCCCGGCAGACAACGCTCTCCATGCAGGGAAAACGGCAACAGGCGCTGGCCGAAGCACTCGGGCTTGAATCGGTGGAGCGTATCGAATGCTTCGATATCAGCCACACGCAAGGCGAGGCCACGGTCGCTTCCTGCGTTGTCTATCAGGGCAACGCCATGAAAAAATCGGATTACCGGCGCTTCAACATCCGCGACATTCAGCCCGGCGATGACTACGCTGCCATGCATCAGGCCGTGCAGCGCCGCTATGAAAAAGTGGCCAGTGGCGAAAGCCAGGCGCCCGACCTGATCCTGATTGACGGAGGCAAAGGGCAGGTGAGTTCAGCCGCCGCCGCACTCGCCGAACTGGGTCTCAGCCATTTGCCGATGCTCGGCGTGGCCAAAGGAGAAGCACGCAAGCCGGGGCTGGAAACTTTGATTTTTCCTGATGACCGCGAGCCGTTACAATTGCCGCCTGAACACCCTGGCTTGCATCTGATACAGGAGGTTCGGGATGAGGCGCATCGCTTTGCCATTGGCGGCCATCGGGCGCAACGTGGCAAAGCACGGCGCACATCGCGTCTGGAAGAAATCGCAGGCGTCGGCCAGAAACGGAGAAAGGCCCTGATCACCCAATTCGGCGGGCTGCAGGGTATCGTTGAGGCAGGTGTCGACCAATTGGCCAACACGCCGGGTATCAGCCGGGAACTCGCTGAAAAAATTTACGCAGCACTACACTGATGCCCTTCAATCTACCCATCTTCCTGACCTGGCTGCGCATTCTTGCGATTCCGTTGCTGATCGCCATCTATTACGTGCCCGAAAACTGGCTGAGCGGGCACGGCCGTGATTTCATCGCCACCATGCTGTTCTGTGCTGCAGCAGCGACGGATTGGCTGGATGGCTACCTGGCCCGCAAACTCAACCAGACCTCTGCATTTGGCGCCTTTCTCGACCCGGTGGCGGACAAGCTGATGGTGGCCGCTGCCCTGATCATGCTGGTGCAACTGGGGCGTGTGGATGCAATCATCGCCAGCATCATCATCGGCCGCGAAATCACCATTTCAGCCCTGCGAGAATGGATGGCCCAGATCGGCGCGCACAAGAGCGTTGCCGTTTCCATGATCGGGAAAATCAAGACCACGGCACAGATGCTGGCAATACCGCTATTGCTTTTCATGAACCCGGTGGCCGGAATCAATGTAATGGAACTGGGCACCTGGCTGATCTATATCGCTGCAGTGCTGACGCTCTGGTCCATGGGCTACTACATGCGCATGGCCTGGCCGGATATTCTGGAGCAGGATCGCAAACGCTGAGCCGTCCTGGCTGCAGTGCAAAAATCAGCGGCACTGCTTGACACTCGTTTTTCAGCCCTTATAATGCCGACTTCTCCAAGCGGCAGTAGCTCAGTTGGTAGAGCGCAACCTTGCCAAGGTTGAGGTCGAGAGTTCGAGACTCTTCTGCCGCTCCAGAATTTCAGGGAAAGCCTAGCTTTCCCTTTTTAATCCCGGTTGCGATACCGGTACAAGGCGCGATAGCAAAGCGGTTATGCACCGGATTGCAAATCCGTGTAGGTCGGTTCGACTCCGGCTCGCGCCTCCAGGAACATCGCGGCAGTAGCTCAGTTGGTAGAGCGCAACCTTGCCAAGGTTGAGGTCGAGAGTTCGAGACTCTTCTGCCGCTCCAGAAAAAAAGAGGGAAAGCGTGATTAAAACTGCGCTTTCCCTCTTTGCTTTTGGCGACGGGATATAATCGCGCCTTTCGCCCGGATGGTGAAATTGGTAGACACAAGGGACTTAAAATCCCTCGCCGCAAGGCGTACCGGTTCGATCCCGGTTCCGGGCACCATCTCTTCACAGAGTGCCTCGTGGCTTCCTTCTCCCGACAGCAATGATCATTTTTGATTTGTCCTGCAACGATAACCACCGCTTTGAAGGCTGGTTTCGTTCTTCAGAAGAGTTTTCATCCCAGCAGACGCAGCAGCTCGTTTCCTGCCCACACTGTGGTTCAACGGAAATTCGCCGTGTGCCATCGGCGCTGCATGTCGGTAACAAATCTGCAGAAATTCCGAGGGCGACCAGTCCGCAACCTGCTGCGCCCGCTGCCGGCGCGGCTTCACATCCTCTGGCCATGCTGAAAGCTGCCGTAGAGAACCTCATCAGCAATACCGAAGATGTCGGAACGCGCTTTGCCGAAGAGGCACGCAGGATTCACTATCAGGAGACACCCGCGCGCGCCATACGCGGCCAGGCAAGCAAGGACGAATATTCGGCACTGAAGGAGGAGGGGATCAGCGTCATCATGCTGCCCTCCGTGAAACCTGAGGACATGAATTAGACGCCGCAGGGGTTCAGGAAGGAAATATATGAAACAGGCCGGTACCATCTGGCAATCCTGCAAGGGTTGCATCGCCTCAATGATTCTTGGGTTGAATACTGTCGTCGTATTCTCGTCGATGATGCCTTTTGCCCTGATCAAGCTGTTCTTGCCGCCTTCCGCCCTGCGACGATCCATGGATACGGCACTCAATGCCCTGGCCCAAACCTGGATCAGCATCAACGGCTGGTGGATGGCGATGATGCAGCCCATTGAATGGCGCGTCAGTGGCATTGACACGCTGGAACGCAAGGCCTGGTACCTGGTCAGCAGTAACCATCAATCCTGGGTCGATATCCTGGTGCTGCAAAAGGTTTTTGCAGGTCGCATCCCATTCCTCAAGTTTTTCCTCAAGCGCGAACTGATGTACGTGCCGCTGATGGGTCTGGCCTGGTGGGCGCTCGATTTTCCTTTCATGCGACGCAGTGGTGGTGGCAGAAATTTCGCAAAGGACCTGGCGGCAACCCGAAAGTCCTGTGAACGATTCCGCTCCATACCCACATCGGTCATCAATTTTCTAGAAGGAACCCGCCGGACACCAGCCAAGCACGAGGCGCAACAGTCGCCTTACCGGCACTTGCTGAAACCCAAGGTGGGTGGATTGGCAATGGCCCTGGCTGTGATGGGAGAGCAGTTCGACAGCTATCTGGATGTGACCATTGTTTATCCGAGAGGGGTGCCCAGCTTCTGGGATCTCCTTTGCGGCAGAGTCAGCGAGATCGTCGTTCAGGTTCGCGCGCTTCCCATTCCCGAAACCCTGACCCGAGGCAGCTACGATGCCGATGCGGGATACCGCCGTCAATTGAATGACTGGGTGCAGCAGATGTGGGCCGAGAAGGATGCCAGTATCGAACGGATTCTGTCGCCGAAGGATGATGGGGATCAACCGCGGTGACGGGGGGGCTTTTCATGCTTGGCTACCTCAATTGCTTAGTTGACATAATACAAATTATGCGCACAAAACAACAAAGGTATGTCGCCGATGCATGAAATCCCGGCGCGCTTTTACCAATTGTTCCTGACATTTGGAACCATAGTTCCTGTCAAAAGTGACCATAAGTTCCTGACATAAGCGAAATTCGCTTTCGGTCGTGGCCGACAGCACTTCTAAGCGACTGCCCTTCGTCTGCTCTTGCGAGGTTTGTTAGATTCCCCTTTGGGGGCTACGGGTGTTTGCAATTCCTGCAGTTGGCGCTCAAGCTTGACAACGTTTTCCCGGCAAGCAGCCAGCTCGTGCTCTAGCAAACCTTTCCGGGCATCACTTTCCGCGACAGTTGTGCGCGAGAGTATCAGATCGTCCGTCTGCTGTTGGCATCGCGTCCGTAGTTCGAGAAGCATGCCCTCGGCCAAACCCCATTTTTGACGAGCTTCACTCAGTTCGGTTTGCAGCTTAGCTAACTCGGTACGATGTCGTTCTTCGGCGTCCTGATGGTATTGGCGGGATTGAGCTAAATCCTTTTGCAACTTGGCAGCAGAGGTTCGTTCCCGATCCACTTCCAGCAAGGCGCGTTTTTCAGCATCCCTACACCTCTCTTCGGAACGTTCCAGCGCTTGGCGGTGTTTTTCTAGTTCGGTCGCGAAATCTCGGCGGGCCTCAGCTAAAGCGGCCTCGAGGACGGCCTGTTGGCGCCCAGCATTCTCCAACTGGGTTGAATAGGCAGCCTTGCCGGCCCGCTCTGCAGCAACATCACGTTCTAGCTGGAGTACTCGGTCCGCGGCGGCCTTGGCCGCTTGCTGGGCCAGGTCTCGCTCCAGCAGAGCAGCGGTCCGTTCTGTCTCGGCTGAAGCCCGGGCGGAATGCGCCTCCAACATCGCAGCGTGGACTTCGGTCCGGAAGATGTCGAGCCCTTCGTGTGCGGCCGACTTGGCTTGAGTCCACAGTTCTGCGACCAGCTCCCCTGCCGCAGACTTAAGTGCGTCTGGAAGATCGGGATGCTCGATCCGCACCCGGCTTTTTTCGCGTAGCTCCTCCCAGAATTTCGCTAAGGCTTCTGCCGGCGCTGACATGCTGCCCTTCCTGACGTACTGATACAGCTTGTTTGCCGTAGGCGTGATGCCGTAGCGAAAGAAAAAGATGGCGCATACCTCGCGGTACAACTCCTGTGTGTCGGAAATCCGGGCGCGGAGGACTTCAATATCAGCGTGGATTTGTGCTTCAGTAGGCATCGCGCAACTCCGGCGAGTGGAATGCAAAGAATAATACAACGTAAAACGTTGCATATTGATAGAGTACCTTACACGATTTGACATTACGACTATAATGTCGAAAGATTGCAGAGCAATGGCCTTGAGGAAATACTGAGACCCCATTCCACAAGTTCAGGCCCCAAAATGACCGAATCCGCGCTCGCGCCGATCCCAGTTGAGCAGATCCTGTTGCCGGCTGACCTAGATGGCAGCCAAGGACGTAATCGCGCAGTTGGTCGAGTTGCCCAGATTGCGGCCTCCAATGATTTGCAGGCCATTCATGCCTGGCTGGCGCGCTTCATCGAGACTAAAACCACCTTCGACAACTATCGCAAGGAAGCCGAACGGCTTTTGCTCTGGTCGACGCTGCAGTTGGGCAAACCCCTCTCCTCCCTCACGCATGAGGATTTCTTGGCATACCAGCAGTTCCTGCTGGATCCCCAGCCGCGAGATAAATGGGTGGCTGGCGGTGGCCGCAAGCATCCGCGGGATGATCCACGTTGGCGGCCGTTCTATGGTCCGCTGTCGACTGCCAGTCAGCGTCAGGCCATGATCATCTTGAATGTGATGTTCTCCTGGCTAGTGGATGCGGGCTACCTGGCCGGTAATCCCTTGTCCTTGTCGCGGCAGCGGGCGCGCCGGGCCAAGCCTCGAATCACCCGCTATCTCGATCCAGACCTTTGGCAGGAATTGAAGGTTTTCATCGATAGCATGCCTCGAGAAACCGATCGTCAGCGGGCACACTATTTTCGCGTGCGATGGCTTTTCACCCTCCTCTACTTGGGTGGCCTACGGATCTCGGAAGTCGCTGAAAACACCATGGGCAGTTTCTTTTGCCGGCGCGACCGCGAGGGTGACGAGCGCTGGTGGCTGGAGGTCCTGGGCAAAGGCGACAAGGAACGTTTGGTGCCAGCGACCAGTGAACTGATGGTGGAGCTGTGGCCTGTCCCCGGTTTGAAAGACACTTTGATAAGGTGTGAAGATCAAACCGGAGGTAGTAGATGGTTAAGCGAAGGCAGTTCAGCAGAGAGTTCAAGACAGAGGCAGTACGACTGGTCAGGGAGCGTGGCGTTTCAGTAGTTCAAGCGGCCCGAGATCTTGATTTGCACGAGAACGTATTGCGTAAATGGGTACGAGCAGTCGCAGAAGATTCGCAGCAGGCATTTCCTGGGCATGGCCAGATGAAGCCTGAACAGGCTGAGATTACCCGCCTGAAGAAGGAAGTCGCCAAGCTCAAAATGGAGCGCGACATTCTAAAAAAAGCCGCAGCCTACTTCGCCAAGGAATCGATGTGAAATTCGGGTTCGTGGTGAAACACCGAGGGATCTGGCCGGTGGCACTGACTTGCGACACGCTCGGTGTCTCGCGTAGCGGATTCTATGCTTGGCTGAGCAGAGTGCCGAGCCAACGCAGCCAGGCCAATGAATCACTTGGAAGGGCGATTCACGAAAGTTTCTTGCGCAGTGATCGTACCTATGGCGCACGCCGTGTCTGGCATGATCTGCTGTCAGCCGGTCAGCGTTGTGGTCTGCATCGCGTTGAACGCCTGATGCGCCAGCAGGCATTACGTGCTCGACCTCGCCGACGCGGTTTGCCTGTTGATCGAGGTGAGCGGCCAACCATCGGGATTGCCGCCAATATTCTTGATCGCCAATTCGAAGCCCTGGCGCCTAACCAGAAGTGGGTCGCGGACTTCACCTACCTCTGGTCAGCAGAAGGGTGGCTCTATCTGGCAGTAGTGCTTGATTTGTATTCCCGCCGAATCATCGGCTGGTCGATGAAGGCCGAGATGAATGCGCAGCTGGTTACGGATGCGCTCATGATGGCTGTATGGCGGCGCGGCAAGCCAGAAGCTGTCATGCATCACTCAGATAGAGGCAGCCAGTACACCAGCGAACAGTTTCAGCGCCTACTCAGCGAACTGGGTGTCACATGCTCAATGAGCCGCTCTGGCAACGTGTGGGATAACTCGGCAATGGAGAGTTTCTTCTCCTCACTGAAGACCGAACGTATCGCTCGGAAAACATTTCGCACACGGGATGAAATTCGGGCCGAGGTATTCGACTACATTGAGCGCTTCTACAATCCTGTTCGCCGGCACTCTACATTGGGCTACGTCAGCCCAATTGACTTCGAGCAGCAGGCTCAATTAGCTTAATGTCGTGTCCACTGAACCGGGGACAGGCCAGTAGTAGCTGTAGAAGGGCTAATTCCGCCACACACCATTGCTGTCACGACGCCATTTGTCACCGAGACAGTTCTAAGAGTTAGGCCTGAAATGGCAGCTCCGGGACCAGTAAGTAGGGATGCGCCCATTACCGATGCTATTGCAGCGGCATCTGTGCAGTAGGTAATGACCTTCGTGTATTTCCCGCAATATTTACCTTCTTCGGGTTTTCTCCATTCAGAAATCAGTTGCTCGCCTTCGCGAGCGAACACATTGACAGTTTGAGTTGCATAGACTTTGTTCCCGATAACCATGCAAGAACCTGGTTGATCACAGAAAAGCCCCAGACGGTCTGTGTTGCTTAGTGGACTCCCCCCGACATAGCCATAAATGTTCTGGCTAGGCGCTCAACGAATTGACCTCATAGCCGATATCGCTGGCCACAGTGCAGGCAGGTAAACGATCTCAGCTGAATAACGTCCAGCACAGTAGTAGCCCAATGATCAAAGCCGTTTCGCTTTCTCGCAAGATTGCTAATTGGTTGTCGCTGAACAAAAATCGGCTCGCCGCATATTTCGCACTTTACCTTCTGTGGCAAGACCATACATGCTGCACCAACAGCAAAAAAAGCTAGAAAAATGCTAGCAATCACCCCGCCAGATACGTTCAGTGACAGCGGACCCGATAATAGAATGATTGCAAGTAACACCAGAATCAACACCCATTGAGACGCAATCAATAGCGACACAAGCATCGCCCACCGCCCCTGTCCAAATATCCGCACAGAATTGTTCATTGGCCGCTGCATGTACACTGATTGTTACGATTCACAGGGTAGAACTCTGACTTGTACCCTAACTGCGCGAAGCCACTTGTTCCTCCGCGAACAAAGGCACCAGCATAATTGACTGCTGTTTGATTTGCTGGACCCATCGTTTGATTTGCCATATACGTGAACGCTGACCGCGTTGGGCTAGTAGTGACATTAAAGAACAGCCGCGAAGATCCTGCTCCTACCCCACTAACGAGTGCAAGCGATGGGTCAATTTTTGCAATTGATTGATTAACGTTAAATGGGTCACATGGGTCGGTAAGATTTGCAGCAAATTGGCCAATCGTACTCGATGCGACACCTCCCGCAGCAGCCCCTAATGCGTACGACGAAAAGGGGTTCACAAGCCCGACCAATGCTCCTGCTGCGCCGCCTATTAGTGCTCCATTAACTCTACCCCCAGAAGAGATATAGCCGCTAACTGCGCCGGAAACAAATCCGGTAAGCGCTCCAGCTGCATTCAACGCCCATAGACCTTCCGGATCGGTATAGCTAAGTGGATCTCCTCCGACATAGGCATAGGTATTAATCCCTCCCGCCAACCCAATCGGATCACTCTGCACATACCTGCCGGTGTTGGGGTCATAGTCCCTGAAGTAGTTGTAGTTCGTATTGGTTTCCTTATCCGCATACTGTCCCGGGAACCTCAAATTCATCGTGAAGTCCTGCCCATCCCCATCCGGATCCTCCTCCGGCGGGTTGTTGCCGAAGGGTTCATTCAACGGCAGGTTGCGCCAAACGACCTTGTTCGTCTCATCGGTGACTGCTCTTGGCGTATCCAGATGGTCGGTATGCAGGTAATAGAGCTTCGGGCCGCTGGCGCTGATCTGCGTGAGCTGGATGGCATCGGCAATCACGTAGCCGTTGGCATCATCGGTCAGGGTAATGGTCGCCTGGCCGGGCGCCAGGTCAAACCGCCCCAGTAGCTGCCATTGCCCTCCGTTCTGCTGCTGGTTGGCCAGGACGGTCGTTTCACCCGTCTGGTGGCGGATGGTATAGGGGGCGTTGCTGGCCCGGTTCGGATGCGCACTCCAGCGGGCGAATACGTCATACGTCCCGGCCTCGGTCAATACCGGCGTCCAGATCGCGCTGTTGGCCATGGGGGCGTCTTCAGGTACGGCCATCACGGCATCGGCGATCACATAGCCATTGGCTTGATCGGTGAGGCGAAGGTGGCGCTGGCCGGGCGTGAGCACAAAGGTGCCAAGCAGTTGCCACTGCCCTCCTCCCTGTTGCTGATTGACAGTCACTTCGGTATCGCCCCCTTGGTGACTCACCGTGTAACGGGCATTGCTGGCCCGGTTGGGGTGCGCACTCCAACGGGTATAAACACGGTAGCTCTTGCTGACCGTCAGCGGCAGGGTCCAGCTGGCGGTATTGGGCGCTGCATCAACCGGTTCGGCCATCACGGCATCAGCAATGACATAGCCGTTGGCTGCGTCGGTCAGTGTGACCCGGCTGTCAGCCGCCAGGTCAAAGGTACCCAGGAGTTGCCATTGTCCGCCGTTCTGTTGCTGGTTGACATTGAGGGTGGTGACACCACCGGCATGCTGAACCTGATAGGCGGCGTTGCTGGCGCGGTTGGCGTGGGCGGTCCAGCGGGCATAGACCCGATACTGGCCGTTGCCGGCCAGTGGCCAGGTAAAGCGGTTCTCGCCAGTGCCGGCGGCGTGTGTCTGGTAGTTGCTACCGAGATAACCTGCAACCGCTGTCGATGTGGGCCAGGTGCCGAGTGGTGTGCCGCTGGCATTGTCGCTCACCAGGCTCCCGGGGCGGGGGCCATTGGCAATATGGGTCTGGTAGTTGGCGCCAAGATAGCCCGCCACGGCGGTCGATCGCGGCCAGTCGCCGGTGACACTGAAACCGGGGTCGCTGTTGTCCGTGGTCAGCGCTCCCGGTACCGGCCCATGGGCTGCATGGGTTTGGTAGTTGCTGCCCAGATAGCCGGCAACCGCCGTTGACAACGGCCAGTCACCGAGGGTGCTGAACTGGGCACTGCCATTGTCGATGATCAGATCGGCCGCATGGCTTGTGAAAGAGAAAAGCGCGAGGCTGGCGGCAAAGAGGCCGCGGGTCATGAAGCGCATGATATTTCCGTTCGTGGGATTCATCTCGGCGGTTCTCATTGCATCACCGCCAGCGGGGTGTCTTCGAGCCACAGGTATTCGCGGGTGATCTTGCCGGTGGCGTCCGCCTCGGCAATGAGGTGGCCGGCCTGGTCGTAGTGGTAAATGGTGTCGGTGGGGGTCGCACCGGAGCTGGTCTTCCTCACCCGCTGGCCGAGCGCATTGATGCGGTAGTCGGTGGTGCCGGCGGCGGTGAGGGTCTGTACCAGGCGGCCACGGGCGTCGTAGGCGAAGGTGTTGGTGCCGTCGCCGGTGATGCTGCCGTTGGCGTCGTGACTGTAGGTTTTGGGTGGGGTGCTGGAAACGCTCTGCAGTTTGTTGCTGGCCGGGTCGGTCACGTAGTTGCGCGTGCTGCCGCCCAGGGTCTGGGTCGTGCGGTTGCCGGTGGCGTCGTAGTTGTAACCGTAGTTGGTGGCCGGCAGCTGGGCACTGGTCAGGCGGTCGAGCGGGTCGTAGGCGTAGAGGCCGCTGTTGACGGCATTGCTGCCGTCGACCTGGGCGCTGATGCGGCCGGCGGCATCGTAGCTGATCAGCCAGGGGGTAGCGCCGAGGCTGTAGCCGGTGGGGCGTCCGTCGAGGTCCTGGTTGCGGCTGTGCATCTGGCCGGCACCGTCTGTCCAGGTCTTGAGGCCACCGAAGGGGTGATAGCTGATGGCCGTGGCGAGGACCTTGGTCTGGCCGGCGTTGGGGCCGACGTCGGTGAGGGTGACCTGGTTGATCTGCCCTGCCCCGTTACGGCTGTAAGCGAGGCTGCGGCCACTGGGCAGGGTGATGCCGGCGAGCTTGCCACCGCTGTAGCTGTAGGCGGTGCTGTGGGTGACACTGCCCACCGTTCTCGTTTCACTGGTGATGCGGCCCTGGGCGTCGTAGGCGTATTGAATGCTGCCGGTGACCGTGCCGGTGCCGGCGGCGAGTTCTTCGACCTTGCCGAGGCGGCCAATGGTGTTGGCCGCGCCCTGGTCCCAGGTAAGGCGGATCTGGCTGCCGTCCTGATGGGTGATGAGCGTCGGGCGGTTGAGGGCGTCGTACTGGGTGCGGGTGGTCTGGCCCTTGGCGTCGGTACGGGTGAGTTCGTTGCCGGCGGCGTCGTAGGTGCTGGTACTGGTGCCGGTGTCGGGGCTTTGCAGTTGAGTGCGGTTGCCCAGGCCGTCCAGCGTATAGCGGGTGATCAGGCTTCTCGGGTCGGTGACTTGTGTCAGGCGGTCCTGGCCGTTGTAGGCGAAGCGGGTCTGGCCAAGACTGGGGTCGGTCTGGGTGATCAGGCGATTCAAGGCGTCGTAGTTGAGGACTGTCACCAGGTTGCCCTGCCCCAGCGTGCGGGTGATCTTGCTGCGGTTGCCGTTGGCGTCGTATTCGTAGTGGGTGACCGGGGATTGGGCATGGGCGGTAGCGGTCAGTAAGCTGAGGCCGAAGGCCAGGCCCAGCAGGTGGGTACGGTGGCGAGTCTTCAAGGGCATGGGCTCATGGTGCGGCTTATTCATTTCCTGCTCCGGTCAATGTCTGCAGTCGGTTCAGCGCGTCGTAGACGCGGGCCCGGGTACGGCTCAGTGCGCCTTGCGGGTCTTTCACTTCTTCGTTGATGCGGTTGCCCATGGCGTCCAGGGTGTAGATGACCTGGTTGCCGAGGCTGTCGCTGATGCCGGTGAGGCGGTGCGCCGGATCCCAGGTGTAGTTGAGCTGGCTGCTGTCCGGCAGCGTGACCTGGGTGAGCTGGCCGACGCCGTCGTATTGGTAGCTGGTGAGCTCGTTGCCGACACTGCGGCTGGTGAGGCGCTGACGGGCGTCGTAGGTGAGCGTGGTGACTACACCGTTGGGGTCGATGATCGTGAGCGGGTTGCCGTTGAGATCGTAGCTGGTGATCTGGGTGAGCTGGCCGAGGGCGTTGGTGACGCTGGCGAGTTGGCCGCGTTTGCCCATATCGGGATCGGCTGCGTCGTAGTACGTATAGGTGGTGGTGTCTGCGGCATCGGTACGGGGGCCGTCGGCAGTGAGGACCTGGCCGTGTTGGTTGTAGGTCCAGGTCGAGGTGCGTGCCACTCCGGAAACAGAAGCCGCAAAGCCGGTGCTGCCGTTGGCATCGGCGGTGGCCTGTTCGGTCTTCTTGCAGAGGACGCCGATGGGTTGAGTACCGCCGGTGATGCTGGGGACGGTGGCACCGGCCGGAGCGCAGGTGACAACGTTGCCGTTGTCGACATCGCCGTTGTAGATATAGGTCGTTAGCTTGTTGGGTTCGGCGACCTTGGTGGGCAGACGCCAATAGCTGTGCCATTGGGTGCTGGTTGTTTTTGCTTCGGGTTTGCCACTGGCCTCTACGCGTTTGGTTTCGAGGTTACGGGCAAGGTCGTAGGTGTAGGTGGTGACGTTGCCGTTGAAGTCGGTGCGGCTTGATACGTTGCCGTTGGTGTCGTAGGTGAGGGAGGCCGATGCGGGGCCACAGCCGGCGCCGCCGGGTTGGCTGCTGCCGGTGCTCTTTACGACACCGAGGATGGTCTGGAAGTTGTAGGTGTAGGCAGTGCCTCGGGCGTCGGTGAGCGTGGTGCTGTTGGTGCCGAAGCTGAGCTGGTTGCTGCCGACGTTGCCGGCGAGGACTTCGCCAACTGCCCTGCCCTGGCTATCGTAGGTGTAGGTGATGGTGCGGCTGCCGTTTTCATCGGTGATGCCGGTGAGGGCATTGGGGAAGCTGGTGTTTTCGTAGTGGTAGGTCTTGGTCCGGGTGTCGGGATAGGTGACGGTGGCCAGGTTGCCGGCAGTGTCGTAGGTGTAGGTCAGGGGGCCGGCCGGGGTCACGATTTGGTTGATTCGGTTCTGGGCATCGTAGGCGAACTGGAGGCTGTGGCCATACGTATCGGTGACCGTAGCCAGTCGGTTCTGGGCGTCGTAGGTCAGGGTCTCTGCCCTGCCCCGGTTGTCGGTGAGGCTGTTGAGGCGGCCGGCGGTATCGTAACGTTCAACAGTGCCGTCGGCGGCGTTGTGATAGCGGTAGCCCGTAACTTCACTGTACAGGTTGTCGACAATATCGCCAGTGGGTACATAGATACTGGCCGATTTGATAAAGGCGTAGACCTTGCCGTCAACACGTGCGGCACGAACGGTGCCGGTTGTGGATTCGATGTGGAGCTTCTGTGTGAAATCAGCGCGCCAACGTGGGCCGAAGACGGTGCCGATAGTGGCGGCGCTGCTGTTGTAGTAGCGGTTTAGCGACAGGGAGCTTGTGATATCGGCTTCGGCGAGCCATTTGTTGCCGCTACCAACGGCAATCGGTCGGGGTGTGGACGGACAGGTGGGACCGTTATTGTTCGCCGTAGCCGGATCGACACAGAGCGCCTGGTTGGCATCATCTTTCAACTGGCCAGCGGGGCATTGGCAGATACCGTTGGCGTCGCGACTCTGACCGCTCGGGCAAGGCGCTAGTGGTATGCACTGCCCCGTATTCTGATCTCGTTGCTGCGTCTGTGGATCACAGTCGAGGCGAGTGCAGATACTGCCGTTCAACGTCCAGTTCTGGTT
>JACKLY010000005.1 GCA_024235655.1 Zoogloeaceae bacterium
CTATGCCTGGATCAACTGGGGAGACGCCGTTGCCATGAAGGGATGGGCGATTCCGTCGGCGACAGATATCGCCTTTGCCCTCGGCGTGCTTTCGCTCCTTGGGAGCAGGGTTCCAGCCTCGCTCAAGATTTTCCTGATGACGCTGGCGATCATTGACGACCTTGGCGCGATTGTCATCATTGCCTTGTTTTACACGACCGATCTGTCTGTTGTTTCGCTGGCAATCGCTGGTGCAGCGTTGGCGATCCTTTTTGTAATGAATCGCAAGGGCGTGCTTAGTCTGACGCCGTATTTGCTGATCGGTGCCGTGCTCTGGGTGGCGGTTTTAAAATCCGGTGTGCATGCGACGCTGGCCGGTGTCGTGGCGGCTTTCTTCATACCCTTCCGAGCCGAACCCGGTGAAAGCCAGACCAAGCTTGAGATGCTGGAGCATGACCTGCATCATGCCGTTGCGTTCGGCATTCTGCCCTTTTTTGCTTTTGCCAACGCTGGCGTGTCGCTTCACGGGCTCTCTCTGGACTCATTCCTTCACCCGGTGCCGATGGGTATTGCGCTCGGGCTTTTTGTAGGGAAGCTGCTCGGGGTATTCGGTTTTTGCTGGCTGGCGATCAGGATGTCGATTGCATCCCCTCCGGAAGGTGCGCGCCTGTCGCATCTTTTCGGCGTAGCGGGGTTGTGCGGAATCGGCTTCACGATGAGCCTGTTTATAGGTTCGCTGGCGTTCGAGCAGGGCGGCCCGGATTATGCGATTGATGATCGTCTGGGGATTCTTCTTGGGTCTTTCGTGTCCGGTACGGTCGGTTATCTCGTGTTGAGGTTCATTGCGCCGCCATGCAGGAGTGACGACGCGGCATGAAGGGTTGAAGGGGCGCGGCTTAATAATTTCTGATGCCTCCAGGCGGCGACATTCCCCAAGGTGAATGCTCAGAAAAATAAAGGGGCGGCGAGCAGGGCAGCAATTACTGCCAGCTGTGCGTTCTGCCGTCGCTGGCCGGCTGGGCGTTCGTACTGTCCGTGGCCGTCTTCAGCACGAAGACAAAATATCACCCGCTCTGGTGTATCGCGGCAGGGGCGGTGCTGGGGGGGGCGGGGTTTGTCTAGCTCGGGTGTAGGCTGACGTTAATTGATGCCGACCCCTTTAGTTGGCGCTCCCATCTCTATGCCATTGCCCAAGCAGCGCCGGGCCCCAACGTGCTGGTGGTGACGCTGATCGGCTGGAAAGTTGCCGGGCTGGCCGGTGCGATCACCGCCACGGCAGCGATCTGCCTGCCGATGAGCGTGGTGGTCTATCTGGCCTATGGGCACTGGGAGAATTATCGTGCCGCACGCTGGCGGAGCGCTATCCAGATCGACGTGGCACCGTTCGCGGTCGGGCTGATCTTCTCGGGGGCGCTGCTGGTCGGCCAGTCCGCCGGGCTGGGCTGGGCCGGCTGGGCGTTTGTGCTGGCCGTGGCGGCATTCAGCACGAAGACAAGGTATCACCCGCTCTGGTGTATCGCCGCGGGCGCAGTGCTGGGGGTGGCCGATCTCGTCTAGGCAGCGCGGCTGTGCCTGTCTTGCTACGTTCGCACAGGCTGGCAATCACGCCGTCGCGATTCTGGGACTCCCATTTGCCTTCAAGCGACGTGAGCGTGAGTTCGATGCCGACGATGGCGGCGAGCATCTTCTCGATGTAATCGGCCTGGAATTCCATATTGGAAATTTTGACAACATCCCACCGCGCTCGCGCAATCAAACAATATTTTTTCGCTATCTATCAAGACTGCTCTGTCTGCCATTTCTAGAATATATCCGTCAATTCCAGCTGGGGCAGATAGCCGCTTGGTTGTGACGAACGGAACTAGGTGCTGCAACTGGAGAAGAGTATGAAGCGGAATGGCAGGACATGGAATAACGGCAATCTGGATCTGAGCGGCGTGAAGATGAAGCGCAAACTGGGAAGTTACCGGGCTACCATTGGTTCCCCACGCGAAAATGTGCTTGTGCGCATTACTCAGTTCTTCGCCTCTCAGCGCGACGATACCCACTGGGTTGTCACGGAGACAAGTGCGCATCTTGTGGGCGCTGTTCTCATAAAACCAGACCTAGCCATCGGCAAGCTGGAAATCGGACTATCAGCGTGTGATGAAGGCACCCTGCTAAGTCTCGATTTTGTCTATACGGCTATCAGTGTGCCGGGCAACGCGCTTTTCGACGATCAGCTTGAGAACCGAATCCAGATGATGCTGCCGGCCTTTGTTCAGGCCCTTCAAGGGGGCAGTACCCCTGATGAAATCAGTCTGCCAGGCCAAGGGCCGGTATCGAGCTTGCCAAACTCCTTCCGGCCGGAAAGTGCGGGAACCAGCCACGAAGTCATTGTGCGAGGAGGTGCGGACGAATGTTTTGCACTTGCCTGTCCGGTCGCAGAGCTGGACTGGATCGACAGCTGGCAGTTTCATCTGCTCTATTCGGACAGTGGACACAACGAAGATAACTGCATCTTCATCGAAGCGATGACAGGATTTGCGGTTCTCCGTGTAGCTGGAGCCGACACCTACTGGTATACGACCTTGTATAACCCTGGTGCTCGACAGTTCCAAGCCGTGCTGCTGACGGGGGATTTCATCATTGGCAGATTATCCTTGGAGGTCGATGCGATCGGGAATGGCAGTTCCAGGCTGCGCTGGACCCTGACTTACACCGGCCTCAACGAGGGAGGGAATCGAATCATCCTCGAAAGTGGATTTGAAACCAGGGTCGCAAACATGCTGCGCTTCATTGCGAATTCCGCCAAGCACTTCATGCAAACCGGCGATATTTTGCGATTGCCTGTTAGTAGAAAAGCCAGGCTGGCTCTATCGCTTCTTTTTTCGGTCGTGGCGAAACGTTTCCGAAAGCGGCTTTCTGCCGCACGATAATTGAAGGAAGCATGATGCTAATGAGGAACAGAAATTTGGCGGCGTGAGGTCGTAACAGCGATATATGACAAGCGAAATGCCTGAAATCCGTCACCAGAAAGAAAAATCGGTGATCACCCTCAAAGTGCGCGGCTATCACGTTGACGTATTCGGTCACGTCAACCACGCTCGATACCTTGAGTTTCTCGAGGAAGCCCGCTGGGCTTTCTTCGATGATTGGCCGGTCCTGACCGCCGCACTTCACGCCAGGAGTATCGTTCATGCCGTCGTCAATATCACTGCTGACTACAAGAGCCAAGCCACTGTTGGCGATCTGCTAAGGGTCGAAACGGCGCCTGTTCGGGTCGGCAATTCCAGCCTTGTGGTCGCTCAGTCGATCAAGCAGATGGGTACTGGGAAGCCGGTCGTTGATGCCAAGATCACCAGCGTTTTTCTGGAGTCGGCCAGCGGCAAGACGACATCGATTCGTGACGATTTTCTCTCTCATTGGCCGCGCTTGTCTGAAGAATATCGGTAGCCTGAACAGCATTTATATCTGTGCTGCCGAATGATTCTCGGCGCCTTGTTTGCTCTGGCGAAAAGAATACGGGGTGTGCCCGGTCCACCGCTTGAAGGCGTGGTTGAAGGCGCACTGGTCGGAATAGCCCACGAGGAAAGCAACCTCAGAGACTTGCAGAGCCCCCTCGGTAAGCAGGTGTGATGCTTTTTCCATACGTACCTTGTTTAACAGCTTCTGAAAGCTCGTGCCGTCACTGCGCAACTTCGACTGCAATACCCGCCCGCTCATTCCCATTTGGCTTGCAATGCGGGCCAAAACCGGTTGGCCGTCACCAATGGCTAAGCCCAGCAGTCGTATCACCTTTGATGTTGTTGTCTCCTCGCTTCTGGCTCTGCTCAATAACTGTTCGGCGTATCCGTCCAGCACCACGAGCAGTTCCCTGCTGTGTGGTGCCACGGGCACGGTCAGAAGCTCGGCCGGAAAGAAAACGGCAAGCTCCGGGGCTCCAAACGTGAGGTTTCGGCCAAAGATTCTCTCGTGCTCGCGAATACTGGTCGGGCGGGGGTGGGTAAATGTTACGCGCAGATCTAGTGGGCGCTCGGCCAACTGGCGCAGGATTGAAACGGCTAGGCTGGCAATGCACTCTGCTTGTTGGCGATGCAGTGCAGGTTGGCTCTGCCAGGTCAGAACCGCTGACTTTCCAGATGTTATGAGCGTGGGCTGAACAAGGTCGGCTACTACCGCGTGATAGCGACACAGACGCTGTAGTGCGCAGCCCACGGAAGGGCTCGCCAGCATTGCGGCGAACAGCACATTGCTTGCGGGAAACGCCCCTTTGACTTCACCAAGGTGAAGCCCGAGATTGATGTCCCCCGATCTTTGCTCCAAAGCTTTCCAGATCGAGAAAAGCTGCTTTCCGTCTACCCATCCGGAATCTGTACGCTGATCCAGGCCCAACTCCGCGACGAGATCATGACCAATACGAGCCTTCGCGCCGCGGACAAGCAATAGCAAAAGATCGTGTGACAGACTGAACATGCCAACCCCTTTTCCTTCTATATGCGCCGCATGGCACCCAGATGTGCGAATGCCAGCTTGAACAAGCGGCTGGCTGTATTATCGGCCATCTGGTTGGCCGACAGGACCAGGCGTTTCCCTGCCAGTTCGGCGATGGGGAGGAGCAACTTCGGCACGGCCTTGCCCAACTTTAGCGGTAACAGCGGTTAGGTCAATGCTCGCTCGGAGCGGCTTTGTTGCAAGTGACCAGTCCCGCCATACGCCGTGCGTCATCGGTGCCGAGCGCTTGAAGCCCCTGCACGACTCCGCTGCGGTTGTCTTCCGACTGGTTCTGGCTGATTTTCCATTTGCCTTCGAGCGAGGTGAGTGTCAGTTCGATGCCGACGATGGCGGCGAGCATCTTCTCGATGTACTCGGGGGGCGTGTCGCTCACCGCCCACGGTTCGGCGAAGGCAGATTCCTGCTGCTGCGTCAGCGACTCGACCTGCGTGCGCAGCCAGTTGGCGTCATGGATGACGCGCAGCGGGCCGCGGGCGTGCACCACGGCGTAGTTCCAGGTGGGTACTACCTTGCCGTGTTCGCGCTTGGTCGGGTACCACGACGGGGTGATGTAGGCCTCCGGGCCGTGGAAGATGGCGAGCGCGTCGATGTCGGCGCGCAGGGCCTTCCACATCGGGTTGGCGCGGGCGACGTGGCCGCGCAGGACGGTGCTGCCATCAGCAGCGGTATCGAGGATCAGCGGTACGTGGTCAGCGTTCAGCCCGGCTTCGCCCATGGTCACCAGCGTGGCCAGCGGATGCTCGCGCATCAGCGCGTGCAGGGCCTTCGGCCTCGATTCAGCGAAGTGGGCGGGGCAGTACATCTGTGGTGTGTCAAAAACCGCGGAAGCTGGTGAAGCCTGCAGCCGGCTCACGCTCGGTTTCCAGCTTGTTCTCGGGGGCTGTTGGGTCGGCATGGCCGAGCGACATGCCGCAAAGCACCAGTTCGTTTTCAGGAATGCCGAGCACCTCGCGGATGGTCTGATGATAGTCGGCAAAGGCGGCCTGGGCGCAGGTGTCCAGGCCACGTGCGCGGGCTGCAGTCATCAGGTTGGCCATAAACATGCCGTAGTCGATGAACATGCCTTGGCCGAGCTGGCGATCCATGGTGAAAATGAAACCGACCGGTGCGTCGAAAAACTGATAGTTGCGCCCGGTTTGCTCCTTCATGCGTTCCTTGTCACCTTTGCCGATGCCGAGCAGGCCATAAAGGTCGAAGCCGATCTTGCGCCGGCGCGACAGCCATGGGTCAGCCCATTCGGTCGGGTAGTAGTCGAACTCACGGCCATCCATGCCGGTACTGTTGAACTTGTCGAGGATAGCCCTGGACAGGGCCTCCTTTTCCTCACCGGCAAGTGCATAGACTTTCCATGGCTGGACATTGGTGCCGGACGGGGCGCGGGCGGCGATTTCGAGCAACTCGCTGACCGTGGCCTTGCTGACCGGTGTTGGCAGAAAGCGGCGGATCGAGCGGCGCGAGGTGATGGCGTGGTCAACGTGGGCGGCGGCAACTGGATCGTACATGTTCAAAGGATCTCCCTCAGGGCGGCAAGCAGCAGCATGCATTCGTCGTCAGTGCCAATGGTGATGCGCAGATACTGCTCGATGCGCGACTGGCGGAAGTGACGAACGATGATGCTGCGTTCACGAAGTGCGGCAGACAAGGTGGCGGCATCGTGCTGCGGATGCCGCGTGAAAATGAAATTGGCTGCGGAAGGCAGGGTGTCGAAGCCGAGCTTCTGCATTTCTGCGACGAGTGCATCGCGGCTCTTCATCACTGCCTTGCGGGTCTGCTCGAAATGGCGCAGGTCTTCCATCGCGGCAACGGCGCCGGCCAGTGCCAGGCGGTCGAGTGGGTAGGAATTGAAGCTGTTTTTGACCCGCTCCAGTCCGGCAATCAGTTCGGGTTGGCCGATGGCGTAGCCGACGCGCAATCCTGCCAGCGAGCGCGATTTTGACAGGGTGTGTACCACCAGCAGATTCGGATAACGACTGACCAGCGAGACTGCGGAAGGAATCTCAAGTGCAGCAAAGTCGATATAGGCCTCGTCGAGGACCACGACCGAATCCGGGTTGCCGGCCACGATCTTCTCGACCTCGGACAAGGGCAGGAGCCGTCCGGTGGGGGCATTGGGGTTCGGGAAGATAATGCCGCCATTGGGCTTCAGGTACGCATCGGCTTCAAGCTCGAATTGTGCGTTCAAGGCCACCTGTTCGTAGTCGATGCCATACAGGCCGCAATACACCGGGTAAAAGCTGTAAGTGATGTCCGGGTAGAGAATCGGACGCTCATGCTTGAGCAAGCCCTGAAATGCATGCGCCAGCACTTCATCCGAGCCGTTGCCAACGAAAACATGGGCCGGCGTAATGCCTGCGGATGCAAAGTGACGGGCAACCGCGGCCTTGAGCCGGTCGGCATTCGGGTCGGGGTACAGGCGCAGGTTGCTGCCATCGGCCTTGCCATTGGCAGAGAGTTCAGCGGTGATCGCGGCGATTGCCTGCGGGCTGGGCGGGTAGGGGTTCTCGTTGGTGTTGAGCTTGATCAGCTTCGAGAGCTTGGGTTGCTCGCCGGGAACGTAAGGGGTCAGGCCGCGGGTAACGGCACTCCAGTATTTGCTCATGAGAATGTGTGGGCTCGGCTAGACTTCGTTTTCAGACCGCAGGAAGGTTGAAATGGTATCATGGCCGCCTGTTCCAATCCCTTGCGGCGCAAAGCGCGCGCGAACCAAGTGCGAAGAGTGCTCAACCATGCGGCAAGCTGAAATTACACGCAACACACTGGAGACCCAGGTCTCGGTCAAGATCAACCTTGATGGTACAGGCGTCGGGCGCTTTGAAACCGGCGTTCCTTTCCTTGACCACATGCTCGATCAGATTGCCCGTCATGGCGCGATTGATCTCGAGGTCGTGGCCAAGGGCGACCTGCATATCGATGCACACCATACGGTGGAAGACATCGGTATCACGCTCGGCCAGGCACTGACCAAGGCGCTCGGCGACAAGAAAGGCCTGCGTCGTTACGGACACGCCTATGTGCCACTGGACGAGGCGTTGTCACGCGTTGTCGTCGATCTGTCGGGTCGTCCGGGGCTGGAATTCCACGTGCCTTTCACCCGCGCCTGGATCGGGCAGTTCGATGTCGATCTGGTGAACGAGTTTTTTCAGGGCGTGGTCAATCACGCGCTGATGACGATCCATGTCGACAACCTGCGTGGCAACAATGCGCACCATCAGGCAGAAACGGTGTTCAAGGCTTTCGGCCGGGCGCTGCGCATGGCCGCCGAGCTTGATCCGCGTGCCGCTGGTGCCATTCCTTCGACCAAGGGTGCCCTGTAATGGCAAGAGGCAACATTGTCGTAGTTGACTACGGCATGGGTAACTTGCGTTCGGTTACCAAGGCGCTGGAACATGTTGCCGGTGGCAAGCCGGTCCAGGTGACGGCCGATCCGGCTGTTGTTGCGGCTGCCGAGCGTGTTGTCGTACCGGGTCAGGGGGCGATGCCGGACTGCATGCGGGAACTGGCTGCCTGTGGTTTGCGTCAGGCGGTGATTGAGGCTGCTGCCAGCAAGCCCTTTCTCGGTATCTGTATTGGCCAGCAAATGCTGTTCGAGCATTCCGAAGAAGGTGATGTGCCTTGCCTTGGCATCCTGCCCGGGCATGTGCGCCGCTTTCCTGCCGAGAAGATGTTTGCTGCTGATGGCCTCAAGCTGAAAGTGCCGCACATGGGCTGGAACAATGTTCGGCAGACCATGGCGCACCCGTTGTGGCAGGGTATCGAGGATGGTTCGCGCTTCTATTTCGTGCACAGCTATTACGTTGCGCCGGAGGATGCCGCATGCATGGCCGGGGCGACCGAGTACGGCGTGCCCTTTACCAGCGCCTGTGCGCGGGATAATATCTTTGCCGTTCAATGCCATCCGGAGAAGAGCGCGCAAGCGGGCTTGCGCCTCCTTGCCAACTTTATCGACTGGAACCCCTAATTCGCTGGCTGCCTGATGCAGCCTTATCGGTTTCTCTTGTATTACTAGTGACACTACCCACATGCTGATCATTCCTGCGATTGACCTTAAGGACGGACAATGTGTCCGTCTCAAGCAAGGCCTCATGGACGAGGCGACCGTTTTCAATCTTGATCCCGCTGAGCAGGCACGGCAGTGGGTGGAGCAGGGGGCGCGGCGCTTGCACCTTGTCGACCTGAACGGCGCTTTTGCCGGCAAACCGAAGAATGAGAGTGCGATCAAGGCGATCCTCAGGGAAGTCGGCGACGATATTCCGGTGCAGTTGGGTGGCGGCATCCGTGATCTCGATACGATTGAGCGCTGTCTTGATGACGGCCTTTCCTATGTGATCATTGGCACGGCAGCAGTGAAGAACCCCGGTTTCCTGCATGATGCTTGCGGGGCTTTCCCCGGCCATATCATTGTTGGCCTGGATGCCCGGGACGGCAAGGTTGCTGTGGATGGCTGGTCCAAGCTGACTGGCCACGATGTGATTGATCTGGCCAAGAAATACGAAGATTACGGTGTTGAATCGATCATCTATACCGACATTGGCCGCGACGGGATGCTCTCCGGGCTGAATATCGAGGCCACCGTCAAGCTGGCACAGGCGTTGCGTATTCCCGTTATTGCTTCCGGCGGTTTGTCGTCGATGGACGACGTGAAGCAGCTTTGTGCGGTCGAGGAAGAGGGGGTGGTCGGTACCATCGCGGGTCGTGCGGTCTATGACGGCTCCCTGGATTTCGCCAAGGCCCAGAAATTCGCTGACGATTTTGCCGACCAGCAAGGGGCGAAGTAACCGCGGATGCTTGCCAAACGGATTATTCCCTGCCTTGACGTGACTGCCGGTCGCGTCGTCAAGGGCACCAATTTTGTTGAACTGCGCGATGCCGGTGATCCGATCGAGATTGCCCGTCGCTATGACGAGCAAGGTGCCGATGAGGTGACCTTTCTTGACATCACGGCGTCTTCCGATCAGCGTGACATCATCCTGCACATCGTCGAAGCCTGTGCCGAGCAAGTGTTCATTCCACTCACCGTCGGCGGTGGCGTGCGGGCGATTGCCGATGTGCGGCGTTTGCTTAATGCCGGTGCCGACAAGGTCAGCATGAATACCGCCGCCGTCGAGAATCCCGACCTCGTCGCCGAATCCTCTGCCAAGGTCGGCAACCAGTGCATTGTGGTGGCCATTGATGCCAAGCAGTGCGCCCCCGGTCGCTGGGAAGTGTTTACACATGGCGGGCGCAAGGCTACGGGGCTGGATGTGATTGACTGGGCGCGCAAGGTGCAACTGCTGGGCGCTGGCGAGATCCTGCTGACCAGCATGGATCGTGACGGCACCAAGAGCGGTTTTGATCTGGCATTGACCCGTGCCGTGGCCGATGCTGTTGATATTCCGATCATTGCATCCGGCGGCGTCGGCAATCTCGACCATCTTGCGGATGGGGTCAGCGAAGGCCATGCAGATGCCGTGCTGGCCGCATCGATCTTCCATTTTGGCGAATACACCGTTCGCCAGGCCAAGGAATGCATGCGCGCGCGCGGCATCGAGGTTCGCTTGTGAGCGATCTTGACCACAATCTGCCCTGGCTTGAGGCGGTTCGCTGGGATGCGGATGGCTTGGTACCTGCGATTGCACAGGATGCCGATACCGGCAAGGTGATGATGTTCGCCTGGATGAACCGCGATGCACTGGAAGAAACGGTAGCGACCGGCAACGCGGTATACTGGTCGCGTTCACGTGGCCGGCTCTGGCGCAAGGGTGAAGAATCGGGCCACTTTCAGAAGGTCAGCGCCGTGCGTACGGATTGCGATGGCGATGTGATCCTGCTGGCGATTGCACAGGAAGGTGGTATTGCCTGCCATACGGGCCGGCAAAGCTGTTTTTTCAATGAATTGCAGAACGGGCGTTGGGTGCCCGTTGATCCGGTGATCAAGGACCCTAAGGATATCTACGCAAAATGATGCACAACACGCACGATGTACTGCACCGCCTCTCCGAAACCCTGATTTCGCGGCGCCATGCGGACCCGGAAAGCTCCTATACGGCTCAGTTGTTTGCCAAAGGCCCGGACTCCATCCTGAAGAAGATTGGCGAAGAATGTGCCGAACTGATCATGGCCGGCAAGGAAGGCAACAAACTGCATGTGGTTCGCGAATCGGCTGACGTGATGTACCACGTGATGGTGCTGCTGGCTTTTAACGGCTTGTCGATTGATGACCTGCTGCAGGAAATGCGCCGCCGGGAAGGCATCTCGGGGGTGGATGAAAAAAAATCGAGGACGGCGAAGTGAGCCAGGGCGACAACTGCATCTTCTGTCGCATCGTTCGCGGCGAGATTCCGTCGCAGAAGGTTTATGAGGATGACGACATCCTCGCCTTCAATGACATCAGCCCGGCGCGCCCGGTGCATGTGCTGGTAATTCCGAAGAAGCACATCGAATCACTGGCGCATGTCAGCGAAACCGATACGCCGGTACTCGGCAAGATGCTGGCGCTGGCGAACAGGCTGGCGACCGAGCAAGGAAGCCCGGAAGGCTTCCGCATCATCATCAACACGGGGCGGATCGGGCATCAGGAAGTGCCGCACCTGCATATTCACATTGTCGGCGGGCCGGAACCGGTCGGACCGATGCTGAAACGTATTTAAGGAGAGAGCGTCATGGGAACATTTAGCATTTGGCACTGGTTGATCGTCCTGGTCATCATTCTGCTGGTCTTCGGTACCAAGAAACTGCGCAACATTGGTGGTGACCTGGGTGGTGCGGTGAAGGGCTTCAAGGAAGGCATGAAGGAAGAAAGCAAGCCGTCCGCCGATGCGCCTCCGGCACAGGTCAGTGGTGGCCAGACTATCGAAGGTGAAGTGAAGGAAAAAGCCAAGAGCTGATCCTTTCGTCGGCAGTTTCTGGCAGCAGATGGTTGCTGCCGACGTCCGGTATTGCTTCTGCACTGAGCCATGTTTGATATCGCCTTTTCCGAAATGCTGATCATCGCCGTCGTGGCGCTGATCGTGCTCGGCCCTGAGCGGCTGCCCAAGGTTGCGCGTACTGCCGGGCATTTGCTCGGGCGCATGCAGCGCTACGTCAATGACGTGAAATCGGACATCAATCGCGAAATGCAGCTGGATGAGCTGAAGAAACTGCAGGCGCAAGTGGCCGAATCAGCCCGCAGTCTGGAAACCAGCATTTCTTCAGAAATGAATGCCGCTGAATCTTCGCTCCGGGAAGCGACTGAGGCTCCTAAGGCAGCTGTCGCCGAGATCGAATCGGCGGTTGCCGAGGTGAAATCCGAAGTGGCTGCGACATCGCTAACCGAGCCAACTCCCGCATCGTCAACTGAACCTCCCAAGGCCTGATGGCAATTCCACAATGAGTCAGCAGGAAACCTCTTTCGTCTCACATCTAGTCGAATTGCGTGATCGCGTGCTGCGTAGCGTGGTGGCGATGGGTATCGTCTTTGCCGTGCTTTGCCTTTATCCGGGGCCGGGGGCGGTTTACGACTTGCTGGCACAGCCACTGACCGAAGCGCTGCCGGAAGGTACCAAAATGGTTGCAATCGGGGTGATTACCCCGTTCATGGTGCCAATCAAGGTGACGATGCTGATCGCCTTCGTTCTTTCCTTGCCGGTCATTCTTTACCAGTTGTGGTCTTTTGTGGCACCTGGTCTTTATGCCCACGAGAAGCGTCTCGGCTTGCCGCTGGTGATCGCCAGTACCCTGTTGTTCATGCTGGGCATGGCCTTTTGCTACTTCTTTGTTTTCGGGCAGGTGTTCAAGTTCATCTCCAGCTTCGCGCCAAAAAGCATCACGCCCGCACCGGATATCGAAGCCTATCTGTCCTTCGTGATGACCATGTTCATGGCCTTCGGTGTTTCCTTCCAGGTGCCGGTCGTACTCGTCGTTCTGGTCAAGCTGGGCATGGTGCAGATCGAGAAGCTGAAGGAATGGCGTTCGTACTTCGTGGTCATTGCCTTCATCATTGCCGCCATTGTGACGCCACCGGATGTGGTTTCACAGTTGGCGCTGGCGATTCCGATGTGCCTGCTTTACGAGATGGGAATCCTGTTTGCCCGCATGGTGACGGCACCTCCACCAAAGAAGGCTGCCGACGATGCCTGGGGCCCTGCATCCGAGGATGAGGAAAAGAAGATTCAGGAACACTCCTGAGTATTCACTTCCGCCCTTGAATGCATCCGCTTGACGCCGGCAACAGTCTCCGCCTGCCGTACCACTGAACCTTCCGAAAACAGCCAAAGCGTTCCCGGCGCCATCGGTTCCCAGATCTCATCATCGGTCAGGGGTATCGTGGCGATTACTGCCACCCGGTCGTCGGGCGTGGTGACCTCGCTGAAATCTACCGAAACATCTTCATCCCTGAGATGCGCCTGCCGAAACGGCGCCTGCCGCACGATATAGGTCAGCTGCGTTGATGCGTGGGCGATCAGCAGGTTTTCACTGGCCAGCAGGAAATTGCATTCGCCTTCCGTGCCGAGTATCAACGTGAATTGGTGTACTGCCTCGAACAACTCGTCCGGCCCCGGTTTTGTAGTGCCGAAGCGTTGACGCAGGTTTTGCAATAACCAACAGAAGGCGAGCTCGCTATCGCTGTTGCCAACGGGAAGAAAGGAACCGTCAAGACGAGGGGCAAGATCAGGGAGGTTGCCATTGTGGGCAAAAATCCAGTATTTCCCCCACAGCTCACGCATGAACGGGTGAGTATTCTCCAGCGCAACGACGCCCTGCGTCGCCTTGCGGATATGGGCAACGACATTCTTTGAACGAATCGGATATTGCCGGACCAGTTCGGCAACAGGGGAGTTGCAAGAAGGCTGCGGATCGAGGAAAACACGTACGCCACTGCCTTCAAAAAAGGCAATGCCCCAGCCGTCGGCATGGATGTCGGTGGCACCGCCTCTGGCCTGGAATCCGGTAAAGGAAAAGCAGATGTCCGTAGGGACGTTGCAGTTCATGCCGAGCAGCTGGCACATGCGCTACTCCCGCTCATCCTTTTTGACGATCGGGCGCTTGCCGACCTTGACCTGTGTTTCGACAATCAACTTGTCGCGGTGGAGCTTGAAAGCAGATGCATCACCCGGTTGCAGGCGGGCGATCAGATCGAGCATGACTTGAGGATCGCGTACCGTCTGGCCATCGACGGCAAGCAGGATATCGCCCGGGCGAATGCCCGCCTTGTCGGCAGGGCTGCCGCGCATCACGCCGGCAATCAGGGCGCCTTCGGTGCCCGGCAGACCAAACGATTCGGCCAGCTCAGGCGTGATTTCCTGTGCTTCAACACCGATCCAGCCGCGCGTGACGCTGCCATTCTTGATGATCTGTTCCATGACGCTGCGCGCTGTGGATACCGGAATGGCAAAGCCGATGCCGAGCGAACCACCGGAGCGTGAATAAATGGCGGTATTGATTCCGATCAGGTTGCCGGCGGCATCAGTCAGCGCACCGCCTGAGTTGCCGGGGTTGATTGCGGCGTCGGTCTGGATGAAATCCTCGAAGGTGTTGATGCCGAGGTGGCTGCGGCCCAGTGCCGAGACGATGCCCATGGTGACGCTCTGGCCAACGCCGAAAGGGTTGCCGATGGCCAGAACGACATCACCGACACTGACACTGTTCATGTGGCCGAAAGTGACCGGCGACAGCGCTGCGGTCTGGCCGGCAGGAATGGCAATTTTCAGTACGGCCAGATCCGATTCCGGGTCAGCTCCTGACAGACTGGCTTTCATTTTTCGTCCATCGCTCAGCACGACCTCAATGGCTTCGGCAGATTCAATGACGTGATAGTTGGTCAGGACATAGCCATCGGCGCTGACAATGACGCCTGAGCCCAGGCCTGCGCTACGTCGCTGTTCCTCGCCGAAGCGCTCGCCAAAGAAATGGCGGAAGATCGGGTCTTCCAGCAGGGGATGGCGTGATTGTCGCTTGACCTGTGTTGTGTAGATATGGACGACGCTGGGAATGACCTTGCGCGCTGCCTGGCCATAGGAAGCGCTGGCCGGAATCGGGGGAGCACTGCCTCCGGTTTCCAGGATTTTGACAGCCTGGTTCGGCGCATCGCGAAGCCACTCGGGTTTCAAGGTGCTGATAACGAACAGTACAGCGAGACTTATCGTCACCGTTTGTGCAAAAATCAACCACAACTTTTTCATTGTCTGCGAACGGAACCCTGTATGAAACGCGATGAATTGGTGCTTTATCTCGACCAAGTGCTTGAAACAGCACGCTTCCGGGATTATTGCCCAAACGGCTTGCAAGTGGAAGGACGAGCTGAGATCCGGCGTGTGGTGACAGGCGTGACAGCCAGTCAGGCCTTGATCGACGCAGCCATTCTACGCAAGGCCGATGCGATTCTGGTTCACCATGGCTGGTTCTGGAAGGGGGAGGATGGGCGTATCACGGGCATGCGCAAGGCGCGCATCGGCGCTGTTCTGGCGCATGAGATCAATCTGCTTGCCTACCATCTGCCGCTGGATGCCCACGTTGAATTGGGCAACAACGCTCAGTTGGCCAAACAGTTTGGCTGGGAAGCTGAAGGACGGTTTGGCGAGCAGGATATTGCCTGGCATGGTCGCCTGCTTCAGCCGAAGACTGCTGGCGAGTTAGTGCACAAGATGGCTGAAGTGCTGGGCCGGGATCCACTGCTGATCGGCGATGCCCAGCGACCGATTCAACGGATCGCCTGGTGCTCGGGTGGGGCGCAAGGTTATTTCGAGCAGGCCATTGCGCTCGGTGTTGATGCCTACGTCAGCGGTGAAATTTCCGAGCAGACTGTCCATCTGGCCAGGGAGTCGGGTGTTGCCTACATCGCCGCCGGGCACCATGCTACGGAACGGTTCGGGGTTGCGGCTCTCGGAAAGCATCTGACTGAACGTTTTGGAATCGAATGCGAATTCGTCAATATTGATAACCCTGTCTGATAGAGGAATATTTTCATGGATTTCGTCTTTTCGCCGCCTCCCGTAGCCTCACTCGAGGTTGCAGGCAGCAACTCCCGGTTTCCGATACGTCGCGTCTATTGTGTGGGTCGTAACTACGCCGATCATGCAAGGGAAATGGGGGCGCATGAGCAGGCGGATGGGCGCGAACCGCCTTTTTTCTTCTGCAAGCCGGCCGACGCTGTGCTGGGCGGCGGCGATGTTCCTTACCCGCCGGCGACTGCCAATCTGCAGCATGAGGTGGAATTGGTCGTCGCCCTTGGGCCGGCAACCGCCACAGCCGGTAACGAGGGTGCGGATATTCCCGTGAGCGATGCGCTGGCCTGTGTTTATGGCTATACGGTGGGATTCGACCTGACCCGGCGCGATGTACAGGCACGGGCCAAGGAAAAGGGGCATCCGTGGGATATGGGCAAGGGCTTTGACGCCTCTGCGCCTGCCGGGGTGCTGCAGCCGGTGGCGGCGATCGGCCACCCTGAACGAGGCAATATCTGGCTGAAAGTGAATGGCGAACTGCGTCAGAACGGCGATCTGGCCAACATGTCCTGGCATGTGGCTGAAGTCATCGCCAACCTATCCACCTTCGTCCGCCTGATGCCGGGAGACCTGATTTTTACGGGCACGCCGGCAGGGGTGTCCACCGTCGTGCAAGGCGATGTACTGGAAGGTGGGGTCAGCGGCGTGGGTGAACTGAAGATCCGCCTGGTTTAAGCAGGCAGGCGCTTGCCTGCGGCGACTACCGCTTCATGGATGCGCTCGAGAGGAAGTGTCTGGTTGACTGCGCCAAGTTCAATTGCCACCTTGGGCATGCCGAAAACAACACAGCTCTTTTCATCCTGAGCAACGGTGTGCGCCCCCGCGTCGCGCATCTCCTTCAAGCCACGGGCGCCATCATCCCCCATGCCGGTCATGATGATGCCGGTAGCTGCAGGTCCGGCACAAACGGCAACCGAGCGGAACAGGACATCAACCGAGGGGCGGTGCCGGTTTACCGGCGGACCATCGACGACTTCGACAAAATAATGGCTTGGCCCGCGGCGCACCAGCATGTGTTTTCCGCCGGGGGCAATCAATGCCAAGCCTGCTTCGACACGGTCGCCATTCTTTGCTTCCCGGACGTTAATCTTGCAATGGGTATTCAGCCGTTCGGCAAAGGTCGAAGTGAACTGGGCTGGCATGTGCTGGACGACGACAATGCCGGGTACCGTTGCCGGCAGCATGCGGAGCACGGTGTCCAGCGCCTGTGTTCCTCCCGTCGAAGTGCCGATTGCAACGATTTTCTCGCTCGGCCACATGCCATGTCGGGCAGCTGACGCAGGGAGGATGACGTCGGCCGAATGTTTTGGGGTGGGTTGCATGTACTCATGCCAGCCTTGGCTGGCCGCCTGATTATTTCCGGCAAATGATAACGCAATACTAGCCCCTGTTCGGGGCCTCACGTTCGTATCTATCGGGTGATTTTATGGCTGGCGTTTGTCGATCACCCTTTTAGCCTTGCCGATCGAGCGCTCGATGCCACCGATTTCGACAATATTCACCTTTGCCGAAATGCCGATATAGGATTTGATGTGGTGCTGCAGATCCTTGGCGGCAAATTCCTTTTCAGCTGCGGAGGCGTAGGTGTGTTCTGCCTTCATTTCGACATTGACCGTTATTGCATCGAGGTGGCCATCACGGAAGACTTCAATGACATAGTGCGGTGACAGGCGCTCGCGCTTGAGTATCAGTTCCTCGATCTGAGACGGGAAGACATTGACGCCACGAATGATCAGCATGTCGTCTGAGCGGCCGGTGATTTTTCCGATCCGGCGCATCGCGCGTGCGGTTGGCGGTAACAACCGGGTCAGATCGCGCGTACGGTAGCGGATGACCGGCAGCGCCTCCTTGCTCAGCGAGGTGAACACCAGTTCGCCATCCGACCCGTCCGGCAGAACTTCCCCTGTCACCGGATCAATGATCTCCGGGTAGAAATGGTCCTCCCAGATCACCGGGCCGTCCTTGGTTTCTATGCATTCGCTGGCGACCCCCGGGCCGATGACTTCCGATAGCCCATAAATGTCGACGGCATCGATGCCGAACGTATTTTCGATTTCCGTTCGCATCTGTTCCGTCCACGGTTCGGCGCCGAACAAGCCGAGCCGGAGATTGGTTTCGCGCGGGTCGATCCCCTGACGCTTGAATTCGTCGGCGATATTCAGGATGTACGACGGCGTCACCATGATGATGTCCGGCTGGAAATCCATGATCAGCTGTACCTGTTTCTCGGTTTGCCCGCCCGACATGGGAATGACGGTGCAACCAAGTTTTTCCGCGCCATAGTGAGCGCCCAGTCCCCCGGTAAACAGGCCGTAGCCGTAGGCAACGTGGACGATATCCCCCCGTTTCCCGCCGGAAGCGCGAATCGAGCGCGCCATCAACTGCGACCACATGTCGATATCTCTTTGCGTGTAGCCAACGACGGTCGGCTTGCCGGTGGTGCCCGATGAGGCATGGATGCGCACGACGTCTTCACGTGGCACGGCAAACATCGAGAAGGGATAGTTGTCGCGGAGATCCTGTTTGGTCGTGAACGGAAACTTCGCCAGGTCGGCGAGTGTTTTCAGATCATCCGGGTGAACGCCGGCTGCGTCGAATTTCTGGCGATAATGCGGCACATTGTCGTAAGCGTGGCGCAGCGACCATTTCAGCCGATTTGTCTGCAGACCGACAAGTTCATCTTGGCTGGCGGTTTCGATCGGTTCAAACGCATGCGTGTTCATCACTTCCCCTCCCTGAATCCGTCAGTGTGTCGGGTCGTTTTGCCGACAGCTTTGATCCATGTCAGGTTGCAAGGAGTGGTGGCGTGAGATCAGCCGCTTGAAAGATGCCTGCGCGGGATGCGCTCTGCATCAAGCAAGCGTTCGATGCGAGCGAACACTTCATAGCGAGAAAATGGCTTCTTCATGAAATCATCGGCGCCGATACGGTTGGCGTAGAACTGCTCGGTGGCCTGTTCATTACCGCTGATCATGATGACCGGAATGCTGGCAACCGATGCCTTGCGGCGGATCGTGCGCAGTGCGGCAAAGCCATTCATGCCGGGAAGGACGATATCAAGGAAGATCAATTCCGGCTGTTGGCTTTCACAGAGTTCCAGTCCGGTTTCTGCATCGCCGGCCTCCAGCACTTCGTATTTTGCTGAGCGCAGGATTTTTCTCAGCGCAGCGACTATGGTCGGGGAATCATCAATGATCAACACCCGAGTACCCTCTCGGGCGTTGGTTCTTTTTTGCTTGCGGCGGTCTGACCAGGCAGCAGCCGTTTTTCCTTCTTGCGCGCCCGTATCGCTGGCATCCTTGTCATCTGCAGGCTTGCCGACGATTGAGCGGAAATGGCGGAGGAGACTCATGATCGTTTTTTTCCCTGAGGTGTTGTTCGTTCGATTTGGCGGTGGCTTTCATGCAGCCATTGCTTGCGCAAAGCGTTGTTACCCTCTGCGGTCAAAGTGCTTTTGTCGACGGCAGGCGCAGCCAGCCTGACAGTAAAGTGCATCAGCTCATCACGGCGAAAAGCATGGACTGAAACTGTTTCCCCGGGTTTCTTGCGGCCAAGCAGGCGTTCGATTGTGGTCGGGGTCATGCGCAGTTGATCAATGGCCACCAGCAGATCGCCGGCGGACAAGCCGGCGGCTTCAGCCGGGCTGCCGGAGTATACGGTCGCCAGACGGACTTCATTGCCTTCGTTGCTCAGTTTGGCGCCGAGCGCCGCCTGCTTGCTGCTCGCCTCCCTGCGGAGCTTGATGCCAAAGGGCTGCAGTAGTTTTTTCAAGGGCAGGTCGTCAGTGCCGTGAATGGTTTTACTGAAAAATGCTTTGAGTTTCATGCCGGAGAGCTCTTCCGCCAGTCTCCGGATATCGTCCTCTCCGACACCGATGTTGCGCTGGCCATGGCGGCGCCACAGAGCGCGCATGACATCATCCAGTGAGGTCTTCCCGCCGGTTTCGTTGCGCAGGGTCAGATCCAGTGCCAACGCGGCCAGCGCTCCCTTGGTGTAATAACTGACCACGGCATTCGGGGTGTTCTCGTCCTGCCGGTAATATTTGCTCCAGGCATCAAAGCTTGATTCGGCCAGGGTTTGCTGCAGTCGGCCGGGGTTGCGCAGGACGTTGTCGATATTCTTGGCCAACAAGTCGAGCCAGTCATTCTCGGTAATCACGCCAGCGCGCAGCAGTGCCAGATCATCGTAGTAGGAGGTGAAGCCCTCGAACGCCCAGAGCAGGGAAGTGTAATTCTCCCGGTTCAGGTCATAGGGGGTGAAGGCTGCAGGTTTGATGCGTTTGACGTTCCAGGTATGGAAGTACTCATGGCTGCACAGGCCGAGAAAATTGCGATAGCGCTCTGGCATGTTGCTCATGCCGGCGTAGGGCAGGTCGTCGCGTGAGCAGAGCAGCGCTGTCGAGGCGCGATGCTCCAGCCCGCCATAGCCCTCGCCGACCGCGGTCACGAGGAAAACGTATTTTTTCATCGGCGCCGGTTCGCCGAAGAAGCGGATCTGCCATTCGCAGATTTTCTTCAGGTCGGCTGTCAGTCGGTCAAGGTCGCAGTCGTGCTGGCCGGTAATGGCGATTTCATGGGGAATGCCGCAGGCCTTGAATTTTGCCAGCGTAAATGTACCCATCTCGACCGGATGGTCGATCAGCTCGTCGTAGTTGGCGGCGGCGTAAAGGCCGAAGCCATGCGGCTTGGCACTTTTCTTTTCCCGGGTTGCCGGGGCCAGCGCCGTGGCTACCCGCCAACCGGCGTAAGGTTTGCCATTGGGCGGCTGCAGATCGACGAGGCAGGGGCTTTCCTCCTGCCCGATGACCCGGAGAAACACACTGGTTCCATTGAAGAAGCCGTGGGTCTGGTCGAGATGAGCGCCGCGCACCGAAAGGTCCCACGCATACACCAGGTAGTGCACAGTCAGTGCCTGCTGGCCATTGACAGCCTCTGCCTGCCAGGTGTGCTTGTCAGTCTTGGTCAGGGCGACTGGTTTCCCGCCGGCTTCGGCTGTGATGCGAACGATGTGCCTGGCAAAATCGCGGATCAGGTAGCTCCCGGGGATCCACGCGGGCAGTGCAAATGACTGCCCTTGCAGATTGGGCCGTTCTACCCGGCAACTGACAGCGAAAAGATGTGCCTCGGGGGCGTGAGGTCTGATCGCGTAGTGAATGTGGGGTGAGGTCATCGGATTCATCAAGTTTGGCTTGGGGCGATTGTATGTTCGATCGGTTTTGTTCGGAAATCCGAACAGAATGACTGGTTCTTGTTCGGATTGCCGAATGCTTCTGCCCGGGCTGGCTTGTAATTTCCTTTTAATTCAACTTGTTGTCGATAGAGAAATTGCTGGCATGGCATCTGCTAAAGAGTATCAGGCTCGAATGATGCCGGGAACAATACTTTTAACCGTTGGAGACAATTACATGAAACTACTGCCTTCCGTTTTGACCGCCGCTGTTGCCGCTGCTTTTTTTGCCGCACCTGTTGTTGCGCAGGAAAGTGCCACACTGAAGAAAGTCAAGGACACCGGTTCGATTACCCTGGGGCATCGTGAGTCGTCGATTCCCTTCTCTTACTATGATGACAAGCAGCAGGTCATTGGTTATGCGCACGAGATCCTGCTCAAGATTGCCGATGCCGTCAAAGCTGATCAGAAAATGGACAAGCTCGACATCAAGCTGATGCCGGTGACCTCCGCCAACCGGATTACGCTGGTTCAGAACGGTACGGTCGATATCGAGTGCGGTTCGACCACCAACAATACCGAGCGCCAGAAGCAGGTCAGCTTCTCCAACACCTTCTTCGTCATCGGTACGCGCATTCAGGTCAAGAAGGATGGTGGCATCAAGGACTTCCCCGATCTGGCCGGCAAGAACGTGGTGACGACCGCAGGTACGACATCCGAGCGTCTGCTGCGCAAGATGAATGAAGAGAAAAAGATGGGCATGAACATCATCTCCGCCAAGGATCACGGTGAATCGTTCCTGACCCTGGAAACTGGCCGCGCCGTGGCCTTCATGATGGACGATGCGCTGCTCTATGGCGAAATTGCCAAGGCCAAGAAGCCGGCCGATTGGGCTGTGGTAGGAACTGCTCAGTCCAAGGAGGCTTATGGCTGCATGATCCGCAAGGATGATCCGGGCTTCAAGAAGGTCGTCGATGGCGCCATCGCCAAGCTGCAGACATCGGGCGAAATCGACAAGATCTACGCCAAGTGGTTCATGAACCCGATTCCACCGAAGGGCCTGAACTTGAACATGCCGATGTCGGATGAAATGAAGGCACTGCACAAGGCACCGAACGACAAGGCCTTCGAGTAACTGAGTCGACCCTGGTGGCGCACCGTCAGGTGTGCCACCGCATGGATTCCGGCGGGCCGCGTGCCCGCCGGATACCCGATCAACCTTTTAGCGGCTGATACCACCATGTCCTATAACTGGAACTGGGGCGTTTTTCTTGAGCCCACGGTGAGCGGCAATGATACCTACATGGGCTGGCTGTTGACCGGCCTCAAGTGGACCGTTTCCCTCTCTCTCTCCGCCTGGGTCATTGCCCTTGTTGTCGGCTCGATTGTCGGCATTCTGCGTACTGCACCTAACCGATGGCTGTCCGGTCTGGCGACTGCTTATGTCGAACTGTTCCGCAACATTCCATTGCTGGTGCAATTGTTCATCTGGTATTTCGTGCTGCCGGAATTGTTGCCCGAAAAAATGGGCATGGCGTTCAAGCAAAGCAATCCACTCTGGCAGCAGTTCTTCGCTGCGATGCTCTGTCTGGGGTTGTTTACCGCCGCCCGAGTAGCCGAGCAGGTGCGTGCCGGCATTGAATCGCTGCCCAAAGGGCAGAAGGCTGCCGGTCTGGCAATGGGGTTCACTCTGCCGCAGGTCTATCGCTATGTGCTGATGCCGATGGCGTACCGCATCATCCTGCCGCCGATCACTTCCGAGTTTCTCAATATTTTCAAGAATTCCGCCGTGGCGACCACCATCGGCCTCATCGAGCTCAGCCGTCAGGCTCAGCAGCTGGTCGATTACACAGCGCAGCCGTATGAGGCATTCATTGCCGTTACGCTGCTCTACCTGATGATCAACGTAACCGTCATGTACCTGATGCGTCATGTCGAAATGAAAGTCCGCATTCCGGGCTTCATCGGGGGGAAATGAGCCATGTACGAACTTGACTGGACCTCAATCCCCGGTGCCATCCCCCTGCTGCTCAAGGGCATGATGACCACTCTGGAAGTGACGATCACGGCCATCATTGTCGGCATCATCTGGGGCACCGTGCTGGCTGTTGCCCGACTTGGGCATAACCCTGTGCTGTCGAAACTTTCTGCCGGCTACGTCAATCTGTTCCGCTCGGTGCCGCTGGTGATGGTCATCCTGTGGTTTTACCTGATTGTTCCGCAAGCCCTGAAAGCGATCTTTGGTGACGACATCGGCGATATCCGGCTGGCATCAGCGCTGGTCGCCTTTGCCCTGTTCGAGGCGGCTTATTACTCCGAGATCATTCGTGCCGGCATTCAGAGCGTGCCGAAAGGCCAGGTGTCGGCCGGGCTGGCGCTGGGACTGACGCAAGGCCAGACGATGCGCATGATTGTCCTGCCGCAGGCCTTCCGCAACATGACGCCGCTGTTGCTGACACAAGCGATCATTCTTTTTCAGGACACTTCCCTGGTGTACGTGATCGGTCTTTCCGACTTTTTCGGGACTGCGTACAAGGTGGGTGATCGCGACGGCCGGCTGGTTGAACTGCTGCTCTTTGCCGGTGCCATCTATTTCGTTATCTGCTTCTCCGCCTCGCAGCTGGTGAAGCGCTTGCAAGCGAGGTTCGTGAAATGATTGAAATCGAGAATATTTCGAAGTGGTACGGCCAGTTCCGGGTGCTCACCGATTGCAGCACGAGCATCCGCAAGGGTGAGGTGGTTGTCGTCTGCGGACCTTCCGGCTCCGGGAAGTCGACGCTGATCAAATGTGTCAATGGTCTGGAACCGTTTCAGAAAGGCCAGATCGTCGTCAATGGAACGCCGGTGAATGACCCGAAAACCAACTTGCCCAAGTTGCGCTCGCATGTTGGCATGGTGTTCCAGAATTTCGAGTTGTTTCCGCACATGACGATCACCGACAACCTGACCATTGCACAGGAAAAGGTGCTTGGTCGTTCGAAGGACGAGGCGCGTGAAAACGGGCTCAAGCTCCTGGACCGTGTCGGGCTGATGGCGCAGGCCGAAAAACACCCCGGACAACTGTCGGGCGGCCAGCAGCAGCGCGTGGCCATTGCCCGTGCGCTGGCGATGGACCCGATCTGCATGCTGTTCGATGAACCAACCTCGGCGCTTGACCCGGAAATGGTCAACGAAGTGCTCGACGTCATGGTCGAACTGGCCCAGGAAGGCATGACCATGATGTGCGTGACCCATGAAATGGGATTTGCCCGCAAGGTGGCGCACCGGGTGATCTTCATGGACGAGGGGAAAATCATCGAAGACGCGACCAAGGATGACTTTTTCGGCACGCCCCGTTCGGATCGTGCACAGCAGTTCCTGGCAAAAATCCTGCAGCACTGACCCTTACCTGACCTGACCCGCCCGGCGGAAAAATAAAACCCATACCGCCGGGTTCTTCGAGGAGACAGAAATTGAATGCACTTCGTCGTGCAGGGCTTCCTGCATTCCTGCTTGCTGTGATGATCAGCGCACCGGCCATCGCCGGAACCGTGCTCGACCGGGTTTCCGGTAGCGGCGTTGTCAACATCGGCTATCGCGATTCCTCGCCGCCATTTTCCTACCTGGATCAAGATCGCCAGCCGGTCGGCTATTCCCTGGATATCTGCCGGAAAGTGGTCGATGCGATGCAGAAAACCCTGCATCGTCCGTTGTCCGTCCGCTATGTGCCGGTTACCTCTGCGACCCGCATTGACGCCGTACAAAAGGGTGAGGTCGACCTCGAATGCGGTACCACGACCAGTACCGCCGAACGGCGGCAGAAGGTGGCATTCACCGTGCCGACCTACATTGCCACGACCCGTCTGCTGGTACGTGCCGGGAGCGGCATACGGTCGATCAACGACCTGTCGGGAAAAATCGTCGTAACGACGCGCGGTACCACCGCCGCAAAAATATTCAGCGACACCAACGAACGCAGAACGTTGCGCGCATCGCTGGTTGAAGCGAAGGATCATGCCGAATCATTCGAGATCCTGCAGTCCGGCAAGGCCGACGCCTTCATCATGGACGACGTGCTGCTCTATAGCCTCCGCGCTTCATCCGGTGCGCCGGAGAAGTTCGAAGTGACGCGCGAGGCGATGAACATCGAGCCGCTGGCAATCATGTTCCCGAAGGACGATCCGGCGTTCAAGAAGCTGGTCGATGACGAGGTCTCGCGAATGATCGTCGATAACGAGATTCATCGCATCTATCGGCGCTGGTTCGAGTCGCGGATCCCGCCGAAGGGCATCAACCTGCAGTTGCCGATGAGCTATCTGCTGCGAGATTCTTTCAAGGCGCCGACCGACTGGCTGCCGAACTGAGTGTTACCCCGGCTACACCAAGTCCGGGGAGTTCGATGAGGGACAGCATCATGAACATGATTAATCGTCTGACAATCGGGCAGCAGCTGACGCTGGCCTTTGCCGTGGTGGTCGGCCTGTTCGTCGCGGTGGCGGCGTGGACAGCCTTCAGTCTGGCCCGCGTCGACCGTGCCGCGGAACGCATTGCCTCGGTCTCGCTGGCCAAGGAAGCGTACATAGCGCAGCTGGCCGATGCCTTTCAGCAGATGCAGACGGCGGTGAGGAACAACATCATCTTCACCGACACCGAGGTGATGAAGCGCGAGCAGGCCGTTTATCTCGCCGAAAAGAAGCGCTTCATCGGCGCCCTGCAGGGGCTGGAGAAGATCGCCGCCGAGAGCGAGGCCGACAGCGCCGAGCGCGACCTGCTGCGGCGCATCGCGAGCGGCTTCGAGGCGGCGGTGGTGCCGCAGGACAAGGCGATGGAAGAAGCCATGCAGTTCCTCTCCAGCGTCGCCATGGGCATCCTGCAGAACGACGGTGGGCCGAAGATGCAGAAGGTGGCGGCGGCGATTGGTGAGGCGCGGCAGCTGGTGCAGGCACAAAGCCGGGAGCGGGCGGCCGATATCGCCGGCGAGTCGGCCCGTACCCGCGTCGTCACGCTGTCGCTGGCCGGGGTGGCGGCGCTGGTGGCGGCGGTACTCGGCGTCTGGCTGACCGCCAGCGTGCGCGGCCCCCTCGCGGAAACAGTGACCCTGATGGAGCGAATGGCGGCGGGCGACCTCACCGGTCGCGTCTCCGGCAGCGGCGGTCGCGAGATCCAGCGCGTGCAGCAGGCAGCGGCGCGCACGGCGAGCGAGCTGACGCGTATCCTCGCCGGCATGCGCGGCGACGCGACACGGCTGAAGCGCGCTGCGTCGAACCTGTCGGGCGCTGCCGAAGGCACCGGGCGTGGCTCGCGCCTGCAGGTCGAGGCCGCCGGTGCGATGGCAACAACGCTGCAGGAGATGGTCGAGCGCATCGAGCACATTGCCGGGCTCGGCAGCGAGGCGCAGACCGTGTCGGCCGATGCCGGACGGCAAGCCGCCGTCGGCGCCGATCTGATCCGTTCGATGGTCGACGAAATCCATTCGATCTCAGCGCTGGTCAGCGAATCGGCAGCGACAGTGTCAACGCTGGGTCAGGATTCGGAAAAGATCTCGAAGATCACCGTTGTCATCCGCGACGTCGCCGACCAGACCAACCTGCTGGCGTTGAACGCGGCGATCGAGGCGGCGCGCGCCGGTGAGGCCGGGCGCGGTTTCGCCGTCGTTGCTGACGAGGTGAGGAAGCTGGCCGAGACGACCAACCACTCGGCGCGCGAGATCGCCGAAATGATCGCCGCCATCCAGGGCGGCACGCGTTCGATGGCGACGCAGATGGAGCGCTCGGTCGAGCGCGTCGAGGCCGGCCTGCAGGTGGCCACCGCCGCCGGCGACGCGATGGCGGCAATCGATGCCGGTGCGGCACGGGTGATCGCGGTGATCGACGAGGTATCGTCGGCGCTGCACGAGCAATCCGGGGCCAGCCACGAAGTGTCGGGACGGGTCGAGCGCATCGTCGAGATGATCGGCCAGAACGACCGGGCGACGGCGGCTGTGGCCGATACGGCACGCGAGCTTGATCAGCTGGCCGGCTCGCTGGAAACCGGTCTCGCCCATTTCCGGACGGCGTGAGCTTGGAACAGGCCCTGTACAAGCTGACTGTCCGCTTTTTCCTCGGCGGACGGGTCAATCGGGCGACGATGAGCAACCCCTTGTCGAAGAAACCACGCTTCTTTTCGCTGGCCTCCGGGCTGGGCGAGGCGCACGCCTGCGATGAGGCGCGACGGGCCTATGCCTATCCCATTTCACTACTGACCCGGTTTCTGCTCGTCTGCATCGGCGTCCAGATCATCGGCTCGGGCATCCGCAGCTTCATTGCCGGTACCTGAAGGCAAACAAGTTTTCGAACCACTCTCCAAACCAAACGAGACAACAGGACATCATGAGCGCAACACGCATCGAGCACGACCTTCTTGGCGACAGCCCCGTTCCCAGCCACGCCTACTGGGGTATCCATACGCTGCGCGCGATCGAGAATTACCCGATCACCGGCAAGACGATCGGCAGCTATCCCGAACTGATCCAGGCGCTGGCACTGGTCAAGCAGTCGGCGGCGCTGGCGCATCGCGAGCTGGGACACCTCGATGCCGCGCGTGCGAACGCGATCATTGCCGCCTGCAAGGAGATCAGCGGTGGCAAGCTGCACGACCAGTTTGTCGTCGACGTGATCCAGGGCGGCGCCGGCACCTCGACCAATATGAACGCCAACGAGGTGATCGCCAACCGCGCCCTCGAACTGCTCGGGCGCAAGAAGGGCGATTACGCTCACCTGCACCCGATCAACCACGTGAACATGTCGCAGAGCACCAACGATGTCTATCCAACGGCGTTGCGCGTCGCCACCTGCTTTGCCATCGGCAACCTGCTGACGGCGATGGCCGGCCTGCGTCACGCTTTCGAGCAGAAGGCGGAAGAGTTCAGCGATGTGCTCAAAATCGGTCGCACGCAGCTGCAGGACGCGGTGCCGATGACCCTCGGGCAGGAGTTCTCGACCTACGCGGTGATGCTGGGCGAGGATGAGGCCCGGCTGGCCGAGGCGATTGCGCTGGTGCGTGAGATCAACCTTGGCGCGACGGCGATCGGCACCGGCATCAATACCGATATCCGCTACGCAAAGCTGGCGATCCGCCATCTTTCAGAGCTTTCCGGTCTGCCGCTGGAGGCAGCGCCGAACCTGATCGAGGCGACCCAGGACTGCGGCGCCTTCGTGCAGATTTCCGGCGTCCTCAAGCGCATCGCCTGCAAGCTGTCGAAGACCTGCAACGACCTGCGCCTGCTCTCCAGCGGCCCGCAGGCAGGTTTCAATGAAATCAACTTGCCGCCACGCGCGGCCGGGTCGTCGATCATGCCGGGCAAGGTGAATCCGGTGATCCCGGAGGTGGTCAACCAGATTGCCTTTGAAGTCATCGGCAACGATGTCACCATCACCATGGCTGCCGAAGGCGGGCAGCTGCAGCTCAATGCCTTCGAACCGATTATCGGCCACAGCCTGTTCAAGAGCGTCGAGCATCTCGCCGCCGGCTGCCGTACGCTGACGCAGCATTGTGTGGTCGGCATCACCGCCAACCGCGAACTGCTCGCCGAGCGCGTCCGCACCTCAGCCGGTCTGGCGACGGCCCTCAATCCTTACCTCGGTTATGAGAACGCTACGCGCATTGCGCAGGAGGCCTTGCGTACGCAACGCGGCGTCGCCGAGCTGGTCGAGGGAATGGGGCTGATGTCGGCCGAGGAACTGGCCGCCGTTCTCCGCCCGGAAGTTCTCACGGCGCCACGAACGCCGGCCTGAGGCCGCGACGCATGCCTTCGTCCGATGCGGCGGAAGAATGGACGGGTAAGGCGGTGCAGGCCGTACAATGGCAGCTGCACCCGTCCCCGCCCCGACGACCAATGATTACGCCGATTCCGCAACGAGGGTTTCCCGCCGTGAGCCGCCGCAAGTCCGTCGGCGCCGCCGGTATTGTCCTGATACTGGCGACTGCGGCGCTGGCCGGTTATCTGGTGGCCGATCATTTCGGCATGCGCGCGTTGCGCAGCGAGGCCCAGCACCGCCTCGACCTGCTCGCCGGCGCGATCGACAGCGAGGTGACGCGGGTTACGCACCTGCCCGGCGTGCTCGCGCTCAACACCGATGTGCTCGCCCTGTTGCGGCAAGCGCCGGGCGAGCTTGGCGCGCAGCAGCGGATCGTCAATCGCTACCTTGAGCAACTGAGCGCGCAGCAGGTAGACAGCCTCGCGGTATTCGTCATGGATACAACTGGCCGCGTGGTCGCGTCGAGCGACTGGATTCTGACCGACAACCTGCTTGGCGAGGATCTGTCGCGACGTCCGTTTTTCCGGGCCGCGATCGGTGGCTCGCCCTACCGGCAATATGCGGTCGATGGCGTTCGCGACGAGCCCGGCTATTTTTTTGCGCAGCCGATCCGCGACGAAACCCGGGACTGGAAGATCGTCGGCGTCGCCGTGCTGAAGGCGAGCATTCGCGGCGTCGAGCGGCACTGGCTGGCAAACGACGCGCCCGCCCTGGTCGCCGACGGCAACGGCGTCGTGCTGCTTTCCGCCCCCCCCGAGTGGCGCTATGCAACGCTGCAGCCGCTTCCCGGCGAGCAGGTCAGCGAACTAGTCAGGGCGCAGTTCGACGGCCGCCAGCTGGGGGTGCTGACGCTGGGCATCGACGTACGTCGCGCCGAAACGGGTGAGGTCATCGAGTTTTCCGGGCGGGCGGCCAAGGCCGCCGACGTCGCCATGCGCGGCCCTCGTTTTCTTGCCATGAGTCGCAACATACCGGGAACGGCCTGGCACCTGGTCGTTTTCTCCAGCATGCGCGGCCTGCGCTCCCAGTCGGCGACCTACGCTGCGCTGGCGACGCTGGCGACGGCGGCGCTGATCCTGTGGGGTTTGTATGTTCGTCAGCGGCGGCGGGTTCTGCAGACCCGGCTGGCGACCCAGGCCGTGCTCGAGGCGGCGAACCGGGAACTGGAACACAAAGTGGCCGAGCGCACCGCCGATCTGACGCGCACCGTGCAATCGCTGGAGGCCGAAGTGAGCGAGCGCCTGCTCGCCGAGCAGACCCTGCGCGCAGCACAGGAGGAACTGGTGCAGGCCGGCAAGCTGGCGGTGCTTGGGCAGCTGGCGACCGGCATCACGCACGAATTGAACCAGCCGCTGGGCGCGGTGCGCACACTGGCCGGCAACGCAATTACCTTCATGCAGCGCGGCGAAACCGACAGCGCCGAAAAGAACCTGCGCATCGTCTGCAACCTGACCGACCAGATGGGCAGCATCATTACGCCACTGAAAACTTTTGCCCGCAAATCGCCGGCAGTGCCGAGCCGGGTGGACGTTGCCCATGTCGTCGGCAGTGCGCTGTTCCTGCTCGACCAGCCCCTGCGCAACGCCGGGGTCGAGGTTGAGAACCGCTGCCTCGCCGATGCGCTTTTTGCCTGGTGCGATGCCAATCGGCTGCAGCAGGTGCTGATCAACCTGATTGGCAACGCCGCCGACGCGATGAATGATCGCCGTGAGCGGCGGTTGGAGATCGACGCCGTGAAGCACGACGACGGGCGAGTTGCGCTGTCGGTTGCCGATACGGGCTGCGGTTTGCCCGGCGATGTCCTCGATCGCCTGTTCGAACCTTTTTTCACCACCAAGGGCGCCGGCGAAGGGCTGGGGCTGGGCCTGGCGATCTCACGCGACATCGTGCGCGATTTTGGCGGAGAACTACTCGCAGAAAACCGTCCTGGCGGCGGTGCACGGTTTACCATCGTGCTTCCCGTCGATGCAGAGGCGGACGGCGGAGACGGCAGAGACGGTGTCCGTCAAACGAAAGATGCAACGAAAGATGAATAACGATGAGCATTGAACTTCACGTGCTGCTGGTCGAGGACGACGCCAATGTCCGCCTCGGTTGCGAACAGGCGATGCAGCTTGCCGGGATGAAGGTCGAGTCGGTGGTTTCTGCCGAGGAGGCGCAGAAGCGCATCGTCGCCGGTTTTCCCGGCGTGGTTGTGACTGATATGCGCCTGCCGCAAATGGACGGCCTGAGTTTCATCCGCTGGGCACGCGGCATCGAGTCGGCACTGCCGGTGATCATGATTACCGGTCATGGTGACGTGACGCTGGCGGTCGAGGCGATGCGCAGCGGCGCCTATGATTTCATTCCCAAGCCATTTTCACCCGAGCATCTGGTCGAGGTGGTTCAGCGCGCTCTGGAGAAGCGCGCGCTGACGCTGGAAGTGGAGTTGCTACGCCGGCGTCTTGCCCACCGTGAGGGCATCGAAACCAAGATGGTCGGCCGCTCGCCGCAGATGGAGGCGGTGCGGCGTCGTATACAGGAAGTGGCCGGCTCATCGGTGGATGTGCTGATCCGCGGTGAAACGGGTACCGGCAAGGAACTGGTCGCCCGTTGCCTGCATGACCACGGTCCCAATGCCAAGGGGAATTTTGTCGCACTGAACTGCGGCGGCATGCCGGAAACACTGTTGGATAGCGAGTTGTTTGGGCATGAGGCCGGTGCGTTTTCCGGTGCACAGAAACGGCGCATCGGCAAGATCGAGCATGCCAATGGCGGCACCTTGTTCCTCGATGAAGTCGAAACCATGCCGATGCCGATGCAGATCAAGCTGTTGCGTGTCCTGCAGGAGCGCGAGCTGGAGCGGCTCGGATCGAACCAGTCGATCAAGGTTTCCTGTCGCGTGGTGGCGGCGACCAAGGATGACTTGTCGGTGCTGGTCCAGCGCGAACGGTTTCGTGCCGATCTCTACTATCGACTGAATGTCGTGACGATTGACCTGCCGGCGTTGCGAGAGCGGCGCGAGGATATTCCATTGCTGTTCGAGCATTTTGTGGTGCAGGGGGCAGAGCGTTATCAGCGGCCGGTGCCGGTGGTCGAGCCTGAGGATGTCCATGGGCTGATGGCGCACGACTGGCCGGGCAATGTGCGCGAATTGCGCAATGCAGCCGATTGTTTTGCCCTGGGGCTGCGTAATGATGTGATGACGCCTGCCGATGTCATTGACCGCGGCTTGCCGTTGGCCGAGGCTGTTGATCGTTTTGAACGCTCCTTGATTGCCGCGGAATTGAGCCGGCAGGACGGCAGTCTGGCACGAACCAGTGAGGCCTTGCGCATCGCCAAGACGACCTTGCATGACAAAATCAGGAAGCATGGCTTGCAATCATCCTAGGGGAGCCCCGATCCGCTAAAATACATAATTATGAATTTTGGCGAACGACTCGCCGCCTTTTTATGCTATTATCGCGGCGACAATAAAAGCCCAAACAACGAAGTAACGTTTTCCTCCCCCGGAAATTCAATATGCCACTGCCGCCTCCCAGTGCCGAGCGCAAGCTGATGCACCTGCGCAGCGTCCAGCTGAATGGGTACAAGCGCGTCGACAATCGCTGGGATATCGAAGCCCGGATCACCGATACCAAGAATCACGACTACCCCATTTCGTCGAAGACCATTGCCCAGGGCGACGCGGTGCACGACATGTGGGTTCGCATTACCATTGATCAGCAGATGAACATTCTCGAAGCGTGCGCCAGTAGCGATGCCGCCCCCTACGAGCAACTCTGCAAGTCGATTGCGCCGGATTATGGCAAGTATCTTGTCGGACTGAACCTGTTTCATGGGTTCCGCAAGGCAGTCAAGGAGCGCCTTTCGGGCATTCACGGCTGCTCGCATTTGACTGAATTGCTGATGTATTTGCCGACCGCCGCACTGCAGACTTTCGCCAGTGATGTGCAGGACAATGCCGATAGCGGCCACAAGCCGTTTCAGCTGGATCGCTGCCATGCCCTGGAATCGCATTCGGAAGCGGTTCAGCGCTATTACCCGCGCTGGTATCGCGGCCAGAAAACCGGGTAGGTGCGCAACCTTCGGGTTCCACGCCTGCCTATTGCTCGCAACCTCAACTCAAGCAAGGAAAGCGCATGAAGATTCACGAATATCAGGGCAAACAAATCCTGAAGAAATTCGGCGTGACGGTTCCGCGCGGGATTCACTGCACGACCGTCGATGACGCAGTCAAGGCAGCTGAAACCCTGGGCGGCAGCGTCTGGGTGGTCAAGGCTCAGATTCACGCGGGTGGCCGCGGCAAGGGCGGCGGTGTCAAGGTCGCAACCTCGCTCGAAAAAGTTCGCGAGTACGCGGGCCAGATTCTCGGCATGCAGCTGATCACGCACCAGACCGGCCCGCAAGGCCAGAAGGTCCGTCACCTGCTGATCGAGGAAGGCGCTGACATCAAGCACGAATACTATGTGGCTGCGCTGACCGACCGTGCGACCCAGTCCGTCGCCATCATGGCGTCGTACGAAGGCGGTATGGACATTGAAGAAGTCGCGCACAAGACCCCGGAAAAGATCGTCAAGGTCTTCGTGAACCCGCTGGTCGGTTTGACCGACGAGCAGGCGCTGACCCTGGCCAAGGGCATGGGCATGAACGAAGCCTCGATTCCGCAGTGTGTCGAAACGCTGAAGAATCTGTACACCTGCTACATGGAAACCGACGCGTCGCTGGCTGAAATCAACCCGCTGATCCACGAAGGTGACGGCACAGTCAAGGCGCTCGATGCCAAGTTCAACTTCGATTCCAATGCCCTCTACCGTCAGGAAGAGATCGTCGCCATGCGCGACCTGGACGAAGAAGATGCGGACGAAATAGAAGCCTCGAAATTCGACCTCGCCTACATCTCGCTCGACGGCAATATCGGCTGTCTGGTGAACGGTGCCGGCCTGGCCATGGCGACCATGGACACGATCAAGCTGTTCGGCGCCGAGCCGGCAAACTTCCTTGACGTCGGCGGCGGCGCCACGACCGAGAAGGTGACCGAAGCGTTCAAGATCATGCTCAAGAACCCGAAGGTCAAGGGCATCCTGGTCAACATCTTCGGCGGCATCATGCGCTGTGACACCATCGCTACCGGCGTTGTTGCTGCAGCCAAGGAAACGCACCTCAGCGTTCCGCTGGTTGTGCGCATGAAGGGTACGAACGAAGATCTCGGCAAGCAGATCCTGAAGGACTCCGGTCTGCCGATCATCTCCGCCGATTCCATGGCCGAAGCCGCCACCAAAATCGTCGCTGCGGTCAAGTAAAGGAGTTATCGAATGTCCATTTTCATCAATAAAGACACCAAGATCATTACTCAGGGCATTACCGGCAAGACCGGCCAGTTCCATACCGAGAAGTGCATCGAATACGCAAACGGCAAGAACTGCTTCGTCGCTGGTGTGAACCCGAAGAAAGCCGGCGAAAAGATTTTTGATGTGCCAATCTTTGGTTCCGTCAAGGAAGCTGCCGCACAAACGGGCGCTACTGTTTCCGTTATTTATGTACCGCCCCCCGGTGCTGCTGCCGCCATCTGGGAAGCTGTTGAAGCCGACCTCGATCTGGCCATCTGCATTACCGAAGGCATCCCCGTCCGTGACATGCTGATGGTGCGCAACAAGATGAAGGAAAAGGAAGCCAAGGGTGGCAAGAAGACCCTGCTCCTCGGCCCGAACTGCCCCGGCCTGATTACCCCGGACGAAGTGAAGATCGGCATCATGCCGGGTCACATCCACAAGAAGGGTCGTATCGGTGTCGTTTCCCGTTCCGGCACGCTGACCTACGAAGCCGTCGGCCAGTTGACCGAACTGGGCCTTGGCCAGTCGTCCGCCGTCGGTATCGGCGGTGACCCGATCAACGGTCTGAAGCATATCGATGTCATGAAGGCCTTCAACGACGATCCGGATACCGACGCGGTCATCATGATCGGCGAAATCGGCGGCCCGGATGAAGCTGAAGCCGCCATGTGGTGCAAGGCCAACATGAAGAAGCCGATCGTCGGTTTCATCGCCGGCGTCACTGCTCCTGCTGGCAAGCGCATGGGTCATGCCGGCGCGCTGATTTCCGGTGGTGCCGATACGGCCGATGCCAAGCTCGCCATCATGGAAGAGTGTGGCTTCACCGTCACGCGCAACCCGTCGGAAATGGCCAAGCTGTTGAAGGCGCTGTTGTAAGCCTGACGTTGTCGACAAAAAAGGCAGACTTTCGGGTCTGCCTTTTTTATTTTCGTGATGAGTTAGTGCCGGATAATTTCCGGGAAATCCAGAGTCATTTTCAAGGTAACCGTGCCAGAAATCTTGTTTTCTACCGAATTCTGGATTGCCGTTGTCCAGATCATCATGATCGACATTGTTCTCTCCGGAGACAACGCGGTCGTGATTGCGCTGGCTTGCCGCAATCTCAGCCCGGAAATGCGCCGCAAGGGAATTCTCTGGGGGGTGGCGGGGGCCATATCCCTGCGCGTTGTTTTGACCATGATGGCGGCACTGGTCATGAATCTGCCCTGGTTGAAGCTCATTGGCGGTCTCTTGCTGATCTGGATCGGAGTCAAGTTGCTGTTGCCCGAAGACGACGATGGGCACGACATTTCGCCTTCCTCCCACCTCTGGGGGGCCATCCGTACCATCATCGTTGCCGATTTCGTCATGAGTCTGGACAACGTCATTGCGGTTGCCGGTGCTTCACATGGCAACCTGTCCCTGCTTGTTTTCGGTCTGCTGGTCAGCATTCCCCTGATCATCTGGTCAAGCCAGATGATTCTGCATCTGATGGAGCGCTGGCCGGTTGTGGTCATGCTCGGTGCCGGTCTGTTGGGCTGGGTGGCCGGCGCCATGATCTGGTCAGACCGTGGGCTTGCTGATCTTGTGGTGCAACTGCCTTCATGGATGCAACTCGTCGTTCCCGCATTGACTACCATGCTGGTGATTGCTTCGGGGCAATGGGCCATGCATCGCCAAAAGCGCGGCAAACAGCGTGTCATCGAGTGATTTCCAGTGCTTGCGACAGATGCGAACATTGACTGTTATGAGGCGGCACTGTAAAAATACCGTTTAGTCCGCTGTTTTTCTGTATCAAATCACGTCGGGCTATCAGAATAAGTGAAATAACAGGTCGGTTTTCAACCGGTCGTCGGAGGTGACATGCGCAAGACCGGGTTCTGGAGGGCGGACTGGTTTCTCGGGCTAATCGTTTCGGCGGTCATGCTCGCCATGGCCAATGCCGATCTGGTGCAGAGCCTGGAGCGCAAGGCTTATGACTGGGGGGTGCAGTTTTCCTCGCGACAGCCGTTGGAACGCATTGCCGTCATTGCCATCGACGATGCCTCGATCGCCAATCTTGGGCGCTGGCCTTGGCCGCGCAATCTGCATGCGCAAATGACGGATCTTCTTGCCGGTGCCAAGGCCAAGGTCGTCGCCAACACCTCCCTTTTCTTTGAACCCCAGATCGATGCCGGGTTCGGCTATATCACGCGCCTTTCCGAACTTCAGAATCAGATGCTTGCTGCCGGGTTTGAATCGCCGCAATTGATAGAAATGGGCGGTTTGCTGCGAGAGGCAGAGGTCAAGTTGAATACCGATCTGACCCTTGGCGAAAGCATGGCGCGTTCCGGCAGCGTGCTCCTGCCCATGCTGTTCTCTCTCGGAGAGCCGCGTGGCCGCCCGGACCAGCCGTTACCTGATTACGTTGCCAGGAACCGGCTCGATCAGATTGCACAGGGGAGTGGCGAAGCCTGGCCAACGGCGGCAGCACAGGTTCCGATTGCCATGCTAGGTGAGCGTGCAGCCGCAATTGGTCATCTGAACGCCAATGCCGATGTTGACGGAGGTATTCGCGCTGAACCACTGGTATTGCGGTATTACGACGCCTTTTTCCCTTCGCTTTCACTGCAGATTGCAGCAAAAAGCCTCAACCTCGGGCCGGCAGATGTCAAGGTTCGCCTCGGTGAGGAAGTGCGTCTGGGCAACCTGCGCATTGCGACAGACAGCCTGACCCAGATGAATACCTTCTTCTACAAGGACAGGGCAGACAAACCCGCTTTCCAGGTGGATTCATTTTATGACGTGATTACCGGGAAAATACCTCCGGGCAAGTATCAGGACAAGATTGTCCTGATCGGGGCGACAGCCGCCGGGGTAGGGGCCAGCCAGGTGACCCCGGTATCACCGGCAATGGCTCCGGTGCTTACACTGGCGCACTCCGTTTCTTCCATTCTTCAGGAACATTTCTTCGTTATCCCAACCTGGTCCGGGTATGCGGCGTTTGGCGCCTTTCTGCTTGTTGCGGCCTACCTGATTGTGTTGCTTCCCCGCTTGTCTGCCGGTGTTGGTGCCCTGGCGACCGGATTGCTGCTGACGCTGCTGATTGGCGCACATTTCGGACTGATGCTGGGTATGGGCATGTGGATTCCCCTGATGGCTGCGGCAACACTTCTCCTGCTCGGCCATCTGTTATTGACCACCAAGCGGTTCCTCGTTACCGAACGTGGCAAGGAAAAATCAGAGGCTGACTCGGCCGAATCGAACCGCATGCTGGGCCTGGCTTTCCAGGGGCAAGGCCAACTCGACATGGCCTTCGACAAGTTCCGCAAGTGCCCATTGGACGACGCCTTGCTGGAAAATCTGTACAACCTGGCACTGGATTTCGAGCGCAAGCGACAGTTCAACAAGGCGGAAGCCGTCTTCCGCTACATGGCCGACTACCGGCTGGATTTCCGGGATCTGCCGCAACGCATTGCGCGCGCCAAGCAGATGTCGGAAACGGTGATGCTCGGTGGCGGTGGCGGACGCAGCAATGCGAGCACGATGATCCTTGATAACGGTCAGATCGAGAAACCGATGCTGGGACGCTATCAAGTGGAAAAAGAGCTGGGCAAGGGGGCCATGGGGGTTGTTTATCTGGGGCGTGATCCAAAGATCAACCGCGTTGTTGCCATCAAGACCATGGCCTTGTCGCAGGAGTTTGACGCCGAGGAACTGGTGGACGTCAAGGATCGCTTCTTCCGTGAGGCTGAAACGGCAGGGCGTCTCAACCATCCGAATATCGTCACCATCTTCGATGCTGGCGAAGAGCATGACCTGGCTTATATCGCGATGGAGTTCCTCAAGGGACAGGATCTGGTGCCGCAAACCAAACCCTCGGCCCTGATGCCTTTGCCGCAGGTAATGAGCATTGCTGCCCGCGTTGCTGATGCGCTGGCCTATGCCCATCGCAACAATGTCGTGCATCGTGACGTCAAACCGGCCAATATCATGTACGAAGCGGAGAGCGATGAGGTCAAGGTGACCGATTTCGGTATCGCCCGGATTACCGACTCTTCAAAGACCAAGACCGGGATGGTGCTGGGAACTCCCAGCTACATGTCGCCAGAGCAGTTGGCTGGAAAGAAGATCGACGGCCGCTCCGATATCTTTTCCCTCGGTGTCATGCTCTATCAGCTTTGTTGCGGTCAATTGCCATTCGTTGGCGAATCGATGGCACAGTTGATGTTCAAGATTGCCAGCGAACCGCCAACCGATATCCTTTCCGTTCGCCCTGATGTGCCGCCCTGTCTCGCGGCCATTATCGACAAGGCGCTGGCAAAGGACATTGAACAGCGTTACCAGAGCGGCGACGAAATGGCACGTGATTTGCGTGCCTGTATGGGTTCGGTGGCTGCCGTCAAGGCGCCGGTCGTCGATATCAACCTCTAGGAGCAACTGTGGGAATACGCTTGTCTGAAGCCCTCGAGATCGTCGTCAAGACGCATCCGGGCATGGTTCGCTCACACAACGAGGACTCTGTTTTCGGTAACCCGAATTGCGGCCTGGTGATTCTGGCCGATGGCATGGGTGGTTACAATGCTGGGGAAGTGGCCAGCGGCATGGCAACCACCGTTTTGTCCAGCGAACTTGAACAGGCCTTTGCCGTCAATCCTCCCGAGCAGCTCGGGGAAAATGGTGAAGGCTGTGCCCACACTGCGATACGGGAACAGGTAGCTCGTGCCAATCTGGCTATCTACAATGCGGCGGAAAGCCAGCCACAGTACGCCGGCATGGGAACGACGCTGGTGCTAGGCCTGTTTTACGATAACCGGCTGACTGTCGCCCATATCGGTGATTCACGGCTCTATCGATTGCGTGATGGGGTTATTGAGTCGCTGACGCGCGATCATTCCCTGTTGCAAGAGCAGATTGATGCCGGCATGATCAGCGTTGAGGAAGCGCGCCATTCTCAGAACAAGAACCTGGTCACCCGTGCGGTCGGGGTTGATCCCGAGGTTGAAGTCGAGTTGCACGATTACGATACGGCACCCGGCGATATCTACCTGCTTTGTTCGGATGGCCTCAACGACATGGTTGAGGATGAAGAAATTTCAATGACACTGCAGGTGCTGGGAGCCAATCTGGAATTGGCGGCAACACAATTGATTGAAATGGCAAATGACAACGGGGGTCGCGACAATGTGTCGGTGATCCTGGTCAAGGTATTGCAGGAGTTTCCCGCCAGGCAAGACTGGTGGCGCAGGCTCTTCAACTGGTTCAAATAAGGGACGGGAAGAAAATGGCGAAGATGATTCTCTCCATGGATGGTCTGGTACTCAAGGAAATTCCGCTGACCAAGGAGCGGATGACCCTCGGGCGCAAACCGCACAATGACATCCAGATCGATAACCTGGCAATTTCCGGCGAGCATGCGGCGGTGGTGACGATTCTCAACGATTCTTTTCTTGAGGATTTGAACAGCACCAACGGCACCCTGGTCAATGGCCAGCCGATCAAGAAGCATTTCCTGAAGAATGGCGATGTGGTCGAGTTGGGCAAGTACAAACTCAAATACATTGCCGAGCAGGCAAGCCCGGTAACCGATGCGGCAGATTTCGAAAAAACCATGGTGATGCGTCCCGGCATGGTGCGCCCGGCCCCCGAGCCTGCTGCCGAAGCCAAACCAGTGGCGGCGCCTGCTGCTCCGGCCGCAGCTTCGGCCAAGCCGGTCGGCGGTGATACCCAAGCCGGCCTGCATGCGACCGCCGCTGCGGCTGCAACAGCAGCGGCACAGCCGGCGCCGGCTGCCGCGGCAATCCAGATCCTCAATGGGGCCAATGCCGGCCGCGAGCTGGAATTGACCAAGACACTGACCACCCTGGGCAAGCCCGGTCTGCAGGTCGCAGTCATTGCCAAACGTCCGCACGGATTTTTCATCACCCATGTGGAGGGTGCAAAGTTTCCAGTGGTGAACGGCAAGATTCTCGATGCGCAGGCGCATCAGCTTGCAGATCATGATGTCATCGAGATTGCCGGCATCAAGATGGAATTCTTTCTCAAGACATGAGCACCCAGGGCTGACCGGGCGATCGCACCGTGAACCGCCTGAAAAAGCATCTCGTCCAGATTGTGCTCGGCCTCCTGCTGGCACTGGTTTTTCTCGGTCATGCTGGTCGCTTCTACCAGATTCCCCTGGTTAACGTTCTTGATGCCTTTATCTACGACACCCGGTTGCGACTGACGATGCCGGGCGGTGTCGATGATCGTGTGGTCATTCTCGATATCGACGAAAAAAGCCTGGCGGAAGGCGGGCGCTGGCCGTGGAGCCGGGACAAGATGGCTGCGCTGGTCGATCGCCTCTTCGATCAGTATGGGGTGGCGGTCCTTGGTTTTGACGTGGTCTTTGCCGAACCTGACGAGAGCTCCGGCCTGCGCTCGCTGGAAGGCTTGGCGCGCAAGGAATTGAAGGATGATGCCGGTTACCAGAACGTGCTCAAGGGGCTGCGTTCCTCCCTCGATTTTGATCGACGCTTTGCCGAATCAATGGCCAAACGCCCGGTCGTTCTTGGCTATTACTTCACGAACCTGTCCGGTGCGCTGACCAGTGGCCAGCTGCCAGCGCCCACATTGCCTGCCGGCACTTTTTCCAACAGGCATCTGGCGCTGACCACGTGGAACGGCTATGGCGCCAATCTGCCGGAATACCAGCGAAATGCAGCCAGTGCCGGCCACTTTGTTCCCCTGGTTGATTTTGATGGTATTTCCCGCCGGGTACCGATGCTGGTGGAGTACCAGGGAGCCTATTACGAGTCCCTTTCGCTGGCGATGGTTCGGCTGCTGCTGGGCATGCCGGCAGTCACTCCAGGCTATGCCAATGAAGGCAGCAGTGCTGGCAGCGGCTATGCCGGTCTGGAATGGTTCGATCTGAAGACCGAGCGGGGCACGCTGCGAGTGCCGGTTGATGAGGCGGCAGCCACCCTGATTCCGTATCGTGGCAGACAGGGCAGTTTTCAGTATCTGTCAATTGCCGATGCCTTGCATGGCCGCCTGCCCGTTGATGCACTCAAGGGGAAAATTGTGCTGGTCGGAACCACCACGCCGGGCCTGATGGATCTGCGTGCCACGCCGGTAGCGACAACCTACCCGGGTGTTGAGATCCATGCCAACCTGATCGCTGGCATGCTCAACGGCAGCATCAAGCTGAAACCGGCTTATGTGCTGGGGGCAGAAGTGCTGATGGTTGTCGTGACGGGGCTGCTGCTGGCCCTGCTGCTTCCCCTGTTCAGCCCGATGAGGGCCAGCCTGTTGTCGGGAGTGGTGTTGCTGTTGGTCAGCGCGCTCAATTTTTCGCTATGGAACGCCGGGCTGGTATTGCCGCTGGCCTCAACCTTGCTGTTGATTCTCGGTCTCTACGCCCTGAGCATGTCCTGGGGATATTTTGTCGAGTCGCGCAGCAAGCGGCAATTTACCGAATTGTTTGGCCAGTATGTTCCTCCCGAGCTGGTCGATGAAATGGCGCGCGATCCGGAGCGCTACAGCATGGAAGGCTGCAATCAGGAATTGACTGTTCTGTTTTCCGATGTGCGCAGCTTCACCACGATCTCTGAAGGCCTTGACCCGAAAGAGTTGACGCAGTTGATGAACGAGTATCTGGGAGCGATGACTGCGGTCGTGCGCAGCAACCGTGGCACGCTCGACAAATATATTGGCGATGCCATCATGGCTTTCTGGGGAGCGCCGGTCAGTGACCCCGAGCATGCCCGGCATGCCGTACAGGCCGCACTCGACATGCAGCGGGAACTGCGCAAGCTGGACGAGCCGTTCAAGGCACGCGGCTGGCCGCTGCTGCACATTGGGGTCGGCATCAATACCGGCACGATGACTGTCGGCGACATGGGCTCTCCGGTGCGCAAGGCCTATACTGTGATGGGTGATGCGGTGAACCTTGCCTCACGGCTGGAAGGCATTACCAAGCAATACGGCGTCGGCATTGTTGTTGGCGAAGCGACACGTTTGCAGCTCAAGGATGTGGTGGTGTTCCGCGAACTGGATCGTGTGCGGGTCAAGGGCAAGGATGAACCGGTCGGTATTTATGAGCCGCTCGGCTTTGTCGGCGAGGTCGGCAAGGAAGCGCAGGAAGCGCTCAAGTTGTGGCACCAGGCCTTGCGTCTGTACCGGGCGCAGGATTGGGATCAGGCCGATGTGCAGCTCTACAACCTTTCGCGAATGGAACCGGATTGTTACCTTTATCAGCTCTATGCCACCCGGATTGCCCACTGTCGTCAGCATTCACCTGGCGCTGACTGGGATGGGGTGACTACCTTCGAGACGAAATAGCGAATGAAAGCCAGAATCCTCGGTTGCAGTGGCGGCATTGGTGGGCGGCATTTGCGTACCACCTCCATTCTCGTCAACCACGATGTGCTGATCGATGCCGGCACCGGGGTCGCTGACCTGTCTCTGGCTGAACTGGCGATGATCGATCACGTCTTCCTGACCCATACGCATCTGGACCATATTGCTGCCTTGCCGCTGATGATCGATACCGTCGGTGAAATGCGCGATACCCCGCTGACGGTGTATGGCACCGAAGCTGTCCTGCAGATACTCCGCAACCATATTTTCAACTGGGCGGTGTGGCCTGATTTCTCTGAAATTCCAACGGCAGACGCGCCATTCATGCGTTTCCAGACCTTGCGTATCGGCCAGAAGATCAAGAAGGCCGGGCTGACCATTACCGCCCTGCCGGCTGAGCATACGGTTCCCGCAGTCGGCTATCAGCTGGATTCCGGCGAAGGTAGTCTGGTGTTTACCGGCGACACCACGGTGAACGACCATTTCTGGCCAGTGGTGAACAAAATCCGCAACCTGCGCCATCTCATCATCGAGTGTGCGTTTTCCAACCGGGAGGAGCGTCTGGCACGTATTTCCAAGCATCTGTGTCCGAACATGCTGGCCGCCGAACTGCTCAAGCTGGAGCACGATTGCGAGATACACATTACCCATCTCAAACCGGGCCAGATTGAACTGACCATGGGGGAGATTGAAACCTGCATTGGTGATTTCAAGCCAAGCATGCTGCAGAACAACCAGGTACTGGAATTCTGAGATGGAAGCCCTGCACACGCTAACCCCCGACCATCTGCGCAAGCTCGAGCCGATCAACCAGCTTTCTGCCGAGCGCCTGAAGGAGCTTGTCGGTTTGTGTCAGACCGAACTGGTGCCACGCAACACCGATCCGTTTCGTGTGCGAGGCCTCGATGGCCAGTCGGTCTATCTGGTTTCCGGAGAGCTGAAGGTCGGTTACACCGATGGCATGGTTGAAGTGATGGTTGGCGGGTGCGATGCCGCCATCCGCCCCCTACCCAGCGACCTGCAGTCACGCGCAAAAATTTCTGCCATCACCGATGCCGAACTGGTTCGTATCGATGAGCATGTGCTCGACATCATGCTGACCTGGGATCAGCTGACGGCCCAGGCTGGCAAGCACTCGCATGTCGACGAGCGAACCGATTGGCGCATGATGAGCGGTGCGTTTCGCATGGAGAGCCTGACTTCTGGCGCCCTGTCGCAGTTGCCCACAGCCAATATCGACACGCTCCTGCAGCGTTTCGAACGTATCCGGGTCAAGACCGGGGATGTCGTTCTGAAAGAGGGCGATCCCGGTGATTACTATTACCTGATCGAAACCGGGCGCTGCGAGGTCAGCCGCCATGTCGGGGGTGCCACGATGCTGCTGGCCGAACTCAGGGCAGGGGATGCCTTTGGCGAGGAAGCACTGGTTGCCGACAGCTTGCGTAATGCCACGGTGACCATGCGTACCGCTGGCGTGCTGCTGCGCCTGGGCAAGGCTGATTTCATCGAGTTGCTGCAGGAGCCGCTGCTCAAGCGTATCGGTCGTGCCGATGCCGAACAGCGGGTGGCGCAGGGCGCGATCTGGATCGATGTCCGCTTCCCGGCGGAGTATCAGCATGACCGTCTGCCCGGGGCGATCAACCTGCCGCTCAACGAAATCCGCAATGCCATCGGCCCGCTGGAAGCCGACAAGGAATACATCGTCTATTGCCAGAGCGGTCGCCGCAGCTCCGCTGCCGCCTTCATTCTTGCCCAGCATGGCTACCGGGCCTGGTGGCTTGAGGGTGGTTTGCGCGGCAACGAGCAAACCACCCGACTTCATTGAACCGAAAGATCATGCCAGCCAATACGCCCAGCCAGAACAAGAGCGCCGGTGACATCAACCGCCGTCTGGAATTTCTCAAGGAATTGCAGGTTGTCACCACGAAGATTCATGCAACCAGCAATACCGATGAAATCATGCTCGAGCTTTCGCAGGACATCTGCCGGCTGTTCAATGCCGATCGCCTGACCATCTATGCGCTGGGCGAGGACAAGCAGAGCATCATTTCCAAGGTAAAGACCGGGCTCAATTCATTCAAGGACCTGCGCCTGCCGATCTCCGACCAGAGCATCGCCGGCTACGTCGCAGCCAACAAGCAACTGGTCAATATCCACGATGTCTATGACGAAGCCGAGCTCAAGCGCTACAGCCCGCGCATGGCCTTCCTCAAGGAGGTGGACAAGCGAACCGGCTACCGTTCTCGGCAAATGCTGGTGGCGCCTGTTGTCGATGCACCATCGGATGAACTGGTCGGCGTCGTGCAACTGATCAACTGCAAGGCGGATGTCCCCTTCGGCGCACTGGAAGAGGAGGGGGTGCAGAGCCTCGCCCAGACGCTGGCGGTGGCGCTGACGCAACGCCAGAAGCCCTTGTCGATCACGCGCAGCAAATACGACGACCTGGTGGCCAGCGCCGTCATTTCAGCGGCGGAACTTGATCTTGCGCAGCGCTCGGCAAGGCGCAAGGGAATTTCCCTGGAAGAAACGCTGGTTCGGGAGTTCCAGGTCAAGCCGGCGGCAATCGGCCAGGCGTTGTCCAAGTTTTTCTCGGTGCCCTGCGAGTTGTTCCGGCAGGATCGGATCAAGCCACTCGATCTGCTCCGCAACCTTCGTCGGGAGTATGTCGAAGCCAACAACTGGCTGCCGATCGAAGATGGCCCGGAAGGGGTGGTAGTGGTGTCGCCTGACCCCGAGCGGATCAAGGCATCGCGCATCGTCAACAATATTTTCCCGAAAGGTCGAATCGTCTATCGCGTGATGAGCGACCTCGATTTCAGGAAAACCGTTGACCAGTTCTACGGTGAGCTTTCCGATATGGGTTCTGTCGGCGAGCTGCTTTCCGATCTGGATGAGGGCGAATCGCTCGAGGTTGCTGCGGATGAAGTAAGCGCGGCAGCCGACAACGAATTGGTTCGGCTGGTCAACAAGATCATTGTCGAGGCCTATCAGCAGGGCGCATCGGATATCCACATCGAACCGCGGCCTGGCAAGGAAAAAACACGGATTCGTTTTCGCAAGGATGGTTCGCTGGTCAATTACATCGAGGTTCCCGCCTCCCACCGCAATGCGCTGATCACCCGCATCAAGATCATGTGCGACCTGGATATTTCGGAAAAACGCCGCCCGCAGGACGGCAAGATCAAGTTCCGGAAATTTGGCCCGCTCGATATCGAGTTGCGTGTGGCAACCATTCCGACGGCCGGCGGGGTGGAGGATGTCGTGATGCGCATCCTTGCCGCCGGTGAACCGATTCCACTGGCGAACATGGGGTTCTCGCAGCATAACTACGAGAACCTTATCAAGTGTGTGGAAAAGCCGTATGGCCTGTTTTTCGTTTGCGGGCCTACCGGCTCCGGCAAGACGACAACCCTGCATTCGGTACTGGGCTACCTGAACAAGCCGGAAACCAAGATATGGACGGCCGAAGATCCGGTCGAGATCACGCAAAAAGGCCTGCGTCAGGTGCAGGTGAACAAGAAGGCCGGGCTGGATTTCGCGACGGTAATGAAGGCCTTCCTGCGCGCCGATCCGGACATCATCATGGTCGGTGAAATGCGTGATGCAGAAACCACCGGCATTGGCATTGAGGCCTCGCTCACCGGCCACCTTGTCTTCGCCACCCTGCACACCAACTCCGCGCCGGAATCCATCATCCGCCTGCTCGACATGGGCATGGATCCCTTCAACTTTGCCGATGCACTGCTCGGTATTCTGGCGCAGCGTCTGGCCAAGCGCCTGTGCAAGGAATGCAAGGTCGCCTATCAACCGGGCCCTGAAGAAATCAAGCAGTTGCTGGCCGAATACAGTGACGAACTGACGCATACCGATCACTGGGTCAAGAATCCGAAAGCAGCCATGGAGGCCATCTACAAGGACTGGCTGCAGCAGCATGGCAAGGACGGCAAGCTGACGCTGTACAAGGCCAAGGGCTGCCCGGCCTGCAACGACACCGGCTACAAGGGCCGGGTTGGCTTGCATGAACTGCTGGTGGGTACCGACCCGGTCAAGAAGCTGATTCAGGAAAAGGCGCGCGTGGCGGAGATTCTGGCCGAGGCACTGAACGAAGGGATGCGGACATTGAAGATGGATGGCATCGACAAAGTGCTGCAAGGCATCACCGACATGGCACAGGTGAGATCGGTGTGCATCAAATGAGGGAAGGCCACCACATGGATACCCTGCAGGATATGTTTCGCCGGCTTGAACAGCTCAATGCCATCGGCGCATCGCTCTCTCACGAGCGCAATATTGCGCGTCTGCTCGAGAACATTCTCCTGGCCGCCAAGGCGATTACCCATGCCGATGGCGGGACGCTATATCGTGTCACCGACGATGCGAAACACCTGCACTTTGAAATTGTGCGCACCGATTCACTGAACATTGCTTTTGGCGGTGCAACAGGCCAGCCGATTTCCACCCAGTTTTCGGATCTGCCGCTCTATCTGCCGGATGGCGAACCGAACAACTCGATGGTGGCTGCCTACAGCGCCATCCACGCCGAAACGGTGAGCATTGCCGATGCCTATGCGGCGGAAGGATTCGATTTTTCCGGCACGCGCAAGTTCGATCAGGCGACCGGCTATCACTCGACGTCATTCCTCACCGTGCCGATGAAAAACCACGAGAACGAGGTTATCGGCGTGCTCCAGTTGATCAATGCGCTGGATGAAAACGGGGTGGTGCGCCCCTTCTCCGATGCCGATCAGCGCCTGGCCGAATCGCTGGCCTCACAGGCGGCGGTGGCACTGACCAACCGCCTGCTGATCACGCAACTGGAAACCCTGTTCGAGTCCTTTATCAACCTGATCAACATGGCGATTGACGAAAAATCGCCCTATACCGGCGGCCATTGCCAGCGCGTGCCGGCATTGACCATGATGCTGGCCGAGGCAGTGAACGACACCAGGGAAGGCCCGCTGGCCGACTTCACGATGAGTGACAAGGATCGCTACGAACTGAAGATCGCCGGCCTGCTCCATGATTGCGGCAAGGTGACAACGCCGGTGCATGTGGTGGACAAGGCAACCAAGCTGCAGACCATCTTTGACCGTATCCACCTGATCGATACCCGTTTTGAAGTCGTCAAGCGGGACGCCGAAATTGGCGCCTTGCGCGCCCAGTTGGCCGGCGAGGATGCGGCAAAGGTCAATCAAAAGCTGCAGGAACGGCTTGCTGCCATCGAGAGTGACCGCGAATTCCTGCGCATCTGCAATATCGGTGGCGAAGCGATGAAGCCGGAAGACCAGGAGCGGGTACGTCGCATTGCCAGGCAATACCGCTGGTGTGACCCGGAAGGGCCGGAAGGAAAAATGGTTGATTTCCTCTCGGCCGAAGAGCTGGAAAATCTCACCATCCGCGCCGGCACGCTGACCCAGTCCGAGCGCGAGATCATCAACTACCACATCGTCGCCACCATCAAGATGCTGGAAGCCCTGCCCTGGCCGAAACACCTGAAGAACGTGCCGGAATACGCCGGCGGCCACCACGAACGCATGGATGGCAAGGGCTACCCGAAAGGACTCAAGCGTGACGAAATGTCCGTGCAGGCACGGGTCATGGGCATTGCCGATATTTTCGAGGCACTGACAGCGCGCGACCGGCCTTACAAGCACGGCATGAAGCTATCCGAGGCGATGGGCATCCTCAAACGCTTCAGCGAGGGTGGGCATATTGACCCGGAACTGTTTGAAGTGTTCGTTTCGCAGAAGGTGTATCTGCGTTATGCGCAGGAATTCCTTGATCCGGCCCAGATAGATCTGGACCCTGCGCCCAACTAAGCCTGACGAAATACAAAGTCGACTGACAAAAAATGTCAGTTTCTGTGTGTGCCCCTCAGCTAATCCCCCTGAATTCAGGGGATATTGCCTGGCATGGTTTTTGTGTATAGTAGAACAACGGTTTTCCACCGTTATTTTCAGGAGGAAATGATGAAGAAATCTATGCAAAAGGGTTTTACCCTTATTGAGTTGATGATCGTGGTTGCGATCATCGGTATTCTGGCCGCGATTGCCATTCCACAATTCTCTGAGTACACAAAGAAGAGTGAGAACAAGGCAGCGCAATCCGATGCGCGGAACATGATGACCGCTGGCATTGCCAACTCAACCAACTGATAGCCCGGGAGATTAATGATGAAAAAAATCGCGATTATTCTGCTTGCCTTGGGCGCATCCTCTGCTTTCGCGCAGACAACAGTGTGTGATGGCACTTCCAATCAGGCGAAGAAGCAGATTGCAGGTGGCTCTGGCGCTGTCGTAGCAAGTCCGACTTTTATTCGCAATGGATTTGACTTTAATTGCTCGAATAATGTCCACTTGGCCTATAACGAGGTGAGTGCCAACTTGTTTATTGTTGGTTCAGGTTCGGCGAAGGGCAATCAATATTTTGCAGGCAATAGCAACGGCGGTGCAATTTCTGCCAAAGGTACTTGTACTGGTACGAATCAATCATGTGGTACTGCTGACATTACCACTGCGCTGAGTAAAGCAGGTTCCTGATTCAGAAGGTTTAGGTCAAGGGCGCACCGTGGGTGCGCCTTTTCTTTTTGTTGGTTTATATGTGGCAATTCTGTATTTCAGCCTGGCGCTCGGGTTTCAGAAGCAAGGGCGTGCAGGCGATTATCGTACTTGGCGTATTGCTCGTCTGTGCTGCGTATCTGGCAGGTTTCTTTTCGCCTCGTCAGCCACGCACTGTGGCGCTTGATGTTGGTTTTTCCGGGTTGCGTTTCAGCCTCGTTCTCCTTTCCCTGTTCTGGGTTCAGGAGTTGGTGAGTGTTGAGATTGTACGGAAGACGGTTATTTTTGCGCTGACCTATCCTGTATCGCGCACAGCCTACATTCTGGGGCGTTTTGCCGGAATCGTTGGTTTGCTCATTCTGGCGGCTCTGTTATTGGGGCTGTTGCTCTGGATTGCTTGTTTCGTTACTGGTGGTGGCTACGAGCAGCAATTTGCGGTGGCCTTGGGCGGGCCTTACTGGCTTGGTGTTCTGGGCTGTTTGCTTGATGCATTGGTGGTGGCCGCATTTTCGCTGGCAATTGCCTCCTTTTCGACTGTTCCCCTGTTGCCGATCGTACTTGGTGCTGGGTTTGCTATCGCAGGAAAAAGCGTCGGGGCAGTGCTTGATTACCTTGGCAGAGGTGCGGATGGTGATGTCGGCCTTACGTCTCAATTCGGCCCGATTGTCAATGCCATCAGTGCCGTACTCCCAGACCTGTCCCGGCTTGACTGGCGTGCTGCTTCAATGTATGGCATCGACATTCCCGAGTCGCTGATTTTTACAGCAAGCGGCATGGCAATTATCTATGGGGCCATCATGGTCACGCTTGCGGCAATCTTCTTTGAGCGGAGAGAATTTGGCTAGGATGAATGCAATGCGGCGCTATGGGATAGTGCCGCATTGCGTATTGCTCATTGCGCTGATTGGGGGGGTCCCGAGCATTTCGGAGAGGCTCTTGACCTTTGCGCGCATCGAATCTGCACTCGAGATGCAGGTGGCTCTGCCTCGCTCACTACTGGTAACCATGGCAGGAGGGGATCGCTATTTGGCAGCAAATGTAGCTGTGTTTCGTGCGCTGCTTGTATCTACCGACAAAATGCGCCAAGAAGATTACGTCGTACTTGCCAAGGTTCAGGAAGATGCTTCTTGGTTGAATCCTGCTCATGAGGACAATTATTACATCGCTGCCGCTGTATTGCCGTGGAATGGTCATTACGAGGCTGTGCAGACGATCTTGGCTCGTGCGATGAAAGCACGACCTTTCGATTATCAGCCGGCTTTTTATTTCGCTTTTAATCGGCTGCATTTTCGCAAGGATGCAGTAGGTGCAGCCCAGGCGCTGATTGATGCAGCAAAGCATGTGCCGAACATTCGGAATCAGTTGTTACTCGAATCAATGGCTGCACGTTGGCTGAGCCAGAACGATGATCTTGATGTATCGATCGACGTTATTCGTACAATGATTGAAACTTCGCGCTTTAAGGGAATGCGAGAATACCTCCATGAGCGCTTGCAGCGGCTCGAAACCCTGCGCAGTTTAAGGCAGGCCGCGATTGGCTATGTGGAAAAATATGGGCAGCCTGCAAAAACGATTGCTGATCTGGTGCGCTTTGGGGGGGGTACCCAGCCCGTTTTTGAGCCAGCGGGGATGCAGTACATGATTAATTCAGATGGGCTCCCGATCTTGATTGCGAGACCGAATTGATGAACGCAGTAATCTGTCTTGAAAACGTTCGGAAGCATTATTCGAGAACCCTGCGAACTCGGGCGCATGAGGCGCTGAAGGGTATTTCTCTCGAAATCTCCGAAGGAGAAGTATTCGGATTTATCGGGCCCAATGGGGCTGGTAAGAGCACGACAATCAAAATCATTACCGGCATATCAAGACCTAGCTCAGGAGATGTCCGCCTTTTTGGCCTGGACTGCCGAGACGCCAGTTCGCGCTATCGGGTCGGGTATGTGCCGGAAAGCCCGAGCCTTTACGACTATTTGACTCCTTTAGAACTTCTTTCAATGGGGTTGTCGTTACATGGCGTCAAGTTAACGAACGAACGACGACACTGCATGGAGTGGTTGTCTCGTCTTGGCCTTGGGCATGTGGCTGAGACACAGATCAAAACCTTCTCAAAAGGAATGGCGCAGCGAACTGCTCTTGCGCATGCGCTATGCATACAGCCCCGATTGTTAGTTCTTGATGAGCCTCTGTCGGGGCTTGATCCGGTTGGACGGCGAGAGGTGATTGATCTGCTGGCTGAATTTCGCAGTGCCGGAGGGACTGTTTTCTTTTCGTCGCATGTGCTTTATGACGTTGAGCGCCTAGCGGATCGCTTCGGATTGATTCATGAAGGTGAGTTGCTGACGCTTCGTTCGCCGCAAGAACTTGCTGATGAACAAAGCAATCGCTTTCTTGTGGTTTACCAGTGTGCAAATCCGGTGGATGAAGCGTCCCGCTGTTTGCGTGAGCGACAATTCGAACGCGAAATTGATGAGCCAGAATTGCCACTCTTGCTGGGAGTAATCGCAGCACGTGGAGGGCGTTTGGTTGAGGTGCGGCCGGGCGCTTCCCTGGAAAGCGTATTTTTTAGTGTGATCCGAAACAAAGACAATGATGATGGTCCAAATGTTGATCATCAGCAGTGTTCCGAGTCATCAGGGTCGGGCAAGCGCCTGTAATGTCAGCCAAGGCAGCGGAGACGTACTATCAGCAATTGATCTGGCCGTTGACCGTAATTCTCTTGTGGTTCTTCTGCCATCCCTATGCCGGCATTGATCATGATGCGAGAGTTTATACGCTCATGGCAATGCGCTGGCTTGATGAGTCGGCGTTTGCCCGGGATCCCTGGTTTGCTTTTGGCTCCCAGGATGATTGGACGATCTTTTCGCCGATTTATGCCGCGGTTCTTTCTGGTTTTGGTGTGGCAAATGGAGCATTTGTTGTTTCAGTTGCTGGAGGTGCCTGCCTGGGATATGCGTCATGGTTTTTTGCACGCGCGCTTCTGCGCGAGGTATATGCGCCGTTGCTTGCTCTTGTGATGGTTTCTGTTCCGATCTGTTATTCCCCTGCTCGCATGTTTTTCATTATGGAAACATATGCAACGGCACGCCCCTTCGCGATCGCAGCTTCTCTTATGGCTTTGGGTGGTCTGTTTTGGAAAAGTCGAACCAAATTTGTGATTTGGTCAGTGCTTGCCTTTTTGCTGCATCCCATCATGGCGCTTGCTCCTGCTGCTGTTGGTGTGTTGCTCAATGCTAGAGATAGGGTACGTGTAGCCATTTGTGTTCTTGCCGTCATTTGCGTAGCAATGATCCTGTTGCTGGGGCATGTCGGGTATGTGCCCACCGTCGCTGCCGACTGGTCGGCGTATCTTGATGAATCGCCGCTTATCTTTATCTCTTCCTGGCTGTCCGGTGACGTTGCGACTCACATATTCTGGTTATCGCTTCTCGTGCTTGGCGGGTGTTATGGCCGGCGACGTCTTGTGGATTTTTACTCAATCACCCTGCTCGTAACCCTTGGCGCAGTGCTCGTCACCGTGTTATGCGAGGTTCTTTCGCCTGTTACCTTGCTGCTTCAGGCGCAGTTTTGGCGTGCGATATGGTTTGCCAAAATTGTAGGGCTGGTCGTTGTCGTAGACCTTGTGTCCAAATATCTACTGCATGGTGCAGCACGTGATAGATGGGTGTTCGCGGGTGGTGTATGTGCCGTCGCAGCATCTGGTCCGCATTCTGGTTGGGTGCTGGCCGCCATCACTATAGGTTGTCTTTTATTCCCTATTCAATTGAGTTCGGTGTTGCATCGTATTGATCAACGAGTAATTAGTTGCGCTTCCTGTTTTCTTGCTGTGATTGCTGCCTTTCAATTGCTGCTTGATATTCAAGGGGCGGTCGTTAGGGTGCCAGACGCAAGTGTCGCTGGGCCGGACTGGATTTCCCAGATTCGCTTCTCTGGGGGGTACGGCTTGCTTGCGCTGGCCACTTTCTTTTCTTTTAGATCGATCCGTACCTTGCCTGTTGCAGCTTTGATGGTAGCCATTTTCTTGTGGGGGATCGTATTTGATGGTGATTGGCGTGGAGAAGGCTTGCGTGAAAGGGAGCGTTTGTATGGTGTTGCGGGTGAATGGTCAGTGCTCAAGGAGGCAATCCCGAGGGGGAGCGTAGTTTTTTGGCCTAATGAGGTTGATCGGGTATGGTTCGAGTTGGGTACTGCGGCATATGCAAATTCAGCGCATACAATCGGGCTCATTTTCTCCCGAGGCCGAACGCTCGCATTGGAAGAGAGGCTTGAGCGCGTTGCTTTGAGAGTGCTGGAACCTGATGCCGTGCGATCGCTTTCTGCTTCAGGGCGGCTGATCCCTTCCCTTCTGGCATCAAAGGGAATAGGGCAGGGAGAATCCAATGCAGTATTTGGGTTGAATCACTTTGAGTTGACGGGCGAACTTACAGCGTCTGGCCTGCGTCGCCTATGTGATGATCCGGTACTTGATTATGTGGTCGACACGAGTGAAGTAGTCGGCGTTAAGCCGTATTCAACCTATACCGAGACTCTAGGTGGTCGCCATAGCAAGTTGTTTCTGTATTCCTGTCAAGATGTCTTCTAGGTACGGCAGACACGTTATCGTGACAGATCGGGTGAGGTGTTCAGGAGCAAGTGAGTGTGTATCGGTAAACGACAAGAGAAGAGACGCTCGGTCGATGCTAGGTGAGTTCATCCGTTACTTCTTCGTCAGTATCATGGCGCTGAGTGTCGATATGGGGTTGCTGCTTTTACTCGCCAATTGGATTCACTACGTAGTTGCTGCTTCAGTTAGCTTTATGGTCGGGGCGGCGGTTCATTATCGTCTTTCAATCACAATTGTTTTCAGTTCACGCCGGCTTGTTTCCCGCAAAAGGGCAGAGGCGGCAATTTTCGTTGCTACTGGTGTCGCTGCGCTGCTAGTTAATGTGGCGGTGATCGCGGTCTGTATCGAGTTGCTTGGGATGTCGTTGCCGCTGGCAAAAATCGGTGCTGCCGGATTTTCTTTCCTGTTCGGTTACGTTGTCAGGAAGCTGGCACTTTTCTGATTCTATTCTTTCGAGCAAAACCGTAACATGAACTTTTGAAAGGGTTGGGTTTGTGTCTATCAAGAAACGCGTGATCATCGTCGGTGCAGGGCCAGCAGGGTTGACGGCTGCACTGGAGCTACTGCGCAGTGGTGAGGCCACTCCCGTTGTCTTGGAAGCCTCGGATGAGATTGGCGGCATTTCGCGTACCGTAAACTACAAGGGCTACCGCATGGATATCGGCGGCCACCGTTTTTTCTCGAAATCCGACTGGGTGATGAACTGGTGGCGCGAGATCCTGCCTATACATTCGGGTAGTGAGGAGGCTGGTGCAGTACCGATTTTTTACCAGAACAAGCAGCGACAGGTGATGGCGGCGGAAGGAGAGGGGGATGGCGACAACGTGATGCTTGTCCGGGGCAGGTTGTCCCGAATTTATTTCTTGCGCAAGTATTTCGATTATCCGATCAGGCTTAATGGCAATACCTTGATGAATCTGGGGCCGGTACGTTTGGTCAGGATTGGTTTCAGTTACGTATGGGCGATGCTATTTCCAAGAAGGGTCGAGAGGTCGCTCGAAGACTTTCTCATCAACCGGTTTGGCGGGGAGTTGTACCGGACTTTTTTCAAGGACTACACTGAAAAAGTCTGGGGGGTGGAGTGCGACAAGATCAGTGCCGAGTGGGGAGCCCAGAGGATCAAGGGGTTGTCTGTTCTTTCGGCTCTCTGGCATGCAGTGAGCAGTCCGTTCCGAGGTCGACAGACGCTAGCCCAGAAGGCGACACAGACCAGCTTGATTGAGCAGTTTTTGTATCCAAAATTCGGCCCGGGGCAATTGTGGGAAGAGGTGGCACGACAGGTTGTCGCCGGTGGAGGTGAGATTCACCTCGGGCATTCGGTTGATTGCCTGCATCGTGACGGGCAACGACTCCAATCGGTGGAAACTGTCGACGCGGCGGGTTCGCGACATCACTTTGGAGGTGATGCGTTTATATCGACGATGCCCATTTCGGCACTGATTGCGGGCATGCGGCCGCTGCCGCCGGCAGAGGTTGTTGACGTGGCCACACGCCTACCCTATCGGGATTTCATTACCGTGGGCCTGCTGCTGAACCGAATGAAGTCGAATTCCCAGTCGAACAGTGTGGCGGGTAATCATATGCCACCGGACAACTGGATTTACGTGCAGGAGCGTGATGTACGCATTGGCCGTTTGCAGGTCTTCAACAACTGGAGCCCGCACTTGGTGGCTGACCCCGGAAAGGTGTGGTTGGGATTGGAGTATTTTTGCCAGGAAGGTGATGATTTATGGTCAATGAGCGACGAGGCCATGATGCGTTTTGCTGCAGCCGAACTGGAGAAAATCGGCATGATTGATGCGGCGGAAGTCATTGATGGAACGGTCATCCGGGTACCTAAAACCTACCCGGCGTATTTTGGTGCCTATGCCGAGTTCTCGAAAGTACGTACCTTTGTCGATGGCATAGAAAATCTTTTCTTGGTGGGGCGAAACGGGATGCACCGATATAACAATCAGGATCATTCGATGCTGACGGCGAAGTTGGCTGCCGAGGCAATCATTGCAGGCAGAACCGACAAGCAGGCAATCTGGGACGTCAACGTCGATGACGAATATCACGAAGAAAAGACTGGAAATAGCCAATGAGTGCAATGCCCGACAGCGACGCCGATGGGGGTGCAAAACCCAATATGCACATCGAGGTATCGGCTGTGATGCCGTGTCTCAATGAAGAGAGAACGCTGGGGGCCTGCATTCAAAAAGCACAACAAGCCTTCGTGACCATGGGAGTGTTGGGGGAAGTCGTAGTGGCGGACAACGGGTCGACAGATGGTTCGGTCGGTGTTGCGAAGTCGTTTGGTGCCAATGTGGTTTACCAGCCGGTAAAAGGCTATGGTGCGGCATTGGTTGCGGGCATCGAGGCTGCCAGGGGGCGTGTGGTTGTGATTGCCGATGCCGATGATTCCTATGACTGGGAGGCATTGCCCGATTTCGTGAATAAGATCGACGAAGGCTTTGATCTCGTGATGGGCAATCGTTTCAAGGGGGGGATTGCTCCCGGTGCGATGCCTCCACTGCACCGTTATCTTGGGAATCCGGTGTTATCAACACTTGCGCGAGTGATGTACCGGATTCCAATCGGAGATTTTCACTGCGGTATGCGCAGTTTTACACGGGAGGCCTTTGCCCGTATGCAGCCGAGAACAACGGGTATGGAGTTTGCGACCGAGATGGTTGTCAATGCTGGCCATAGCGGGCTACGTATCGCGGAGATTCCAACACGGTTGTTTCCTGATGGGCGCGATCGTCCGCCACACCTTCGTTCGTTTCGCGATGGCTGGCGGCATCTTCGCTTTATGTTGACTTACGCACCGGATTGGCTATTTCTCGTTCCAGGTTTGCTCTTTGCTGCGCTCGGATTGTTGGGGGTGTTGGCGCTCGCACGTGGCCCGATAGCGCTTAACGGGTTTTCAATGGGTATCCATTTTCTTGCCTTGTTTAGCATGATTAGCCTGCTGGGTAGCAATATTGCCGGCTTCTGGCTCCTGTCCAAGCTTATAAATGCCCCGCGCGTTCCTCTTGAGGAAAACTCCCTCTCCGGGCGCCTGCTTCGTTATTTTTCTCTTGAACGTGGGCTGATCGCTGGAGTCACAATGGTGCTTGTTGGTTTTGCGATCAATGTAACGATTTTTTACCAATGGATTGACCGTGCACGTGGCGATATGACGGATACCGTTCATTTGGCTTTTTCTGTCGCAACTGTAATCGTGCTTGGCGTGAACCTGATGTTCGGATCTTTTTTGCTGCATAACCTGAAGGATCGCGGTTGATGGCAAGCTTGAATTGCTTGGCTTCAGATAGTCAGCTGTATCTATTTTTCAGTGGTGTACGTCCACCCATGTTTGTTTCCTGAGTAGCGGTATCCGTCGGGGAACAAGCGCTTCGCCAACTCCATGTCTGCTTGTTGGCCTCGGCTTTTAAATATCCAAGGATGGCTTCGCAAATAAGGATCGTTTTGTACGAGATCCATTGCATAGTACCCGTTCCGGATAAAGACGATGGAGGGCTGCCCTTCAGGAAAGCTTGGTAATTGTGTCAAGTGACTTTCCATAAATGCGCCTATTTGCCAAGTGCGCAGTGTTGTCATGAGTATCAGACTCAGTAATGCACTTTTTAGGGTCGTTGATAACAGGGCATTGCTGTAGTGCTCACGCGGAGATGATTTGCATAACCATGCTGCGGCAAGTATTGGCAAGACCCCCCAGGCTGAATGGCTGTATCGGTCTCCCCAACCGTGTCCTTGGCTGACCGGTATTAGAAAGTACCCGGAAACCGTGATGATGAAAGAAGCTCCCATCATTTTCAATATCCGGTTTTGTAAACGGTAGCAGGCCAGTGCCGCGATCACGATCAGGAACGGAGCGCTCCATAGCCAGAGCTTTGCGAGGCCGCTGATCCGAAAGGCCAGAGTGGTTTCTGTGGGTAAATGAAAGGGGTGTGTCAGGCTGATTGCGGCTCGAACGATCCAAGGTAATTGAACCGCTGGCGCTTCTGATGAGGTGATTGCTTGGCCAAACTGCCGGATACTTTCAAGGTGTGAGACCCAGCCTATCCCTATAAGGGAAACCAGGGGGATGTAACCAAGAGCGAGTAGCAATCCATTTCGTATTCCGCCTTCACGGCGAAAAACCATCCACGCTAACCAGGGAAGTGCGAACAATAGGTGAGGGTATGGATTGTGCAGTACGAGAGCGAAGGATCCGACGAGACCCGCCGTTACGATACGGATTGGTGAGGGGTGAAGTAGTAACCACACAAAAACCAGATTGAATAAAAGGTGAGCTGGCATTGAGTAGTATGAAATGCCATTGAGCGTGAATGCAGGAGACGCGATTGCCAGCATGATTGCCCAACCACGGGCACTTTTCTCTCCTGTTATTTCATGTGCCAATTGTCCAGTTATTAGCACCGAGGCTGCGACAATCAGCGGGTTGCAAGCCCATGGAATCCCCAGCCAAACGAACGGTGTTAACAATAGTGAGAAACCTGGCCAATAAGCAGTGGCTATCTGGCCACTGTGCTTGTTTACCACGAGAAAATGCCCCTGAAACTGTTGGGGTACAGTCCAGTCGAGTAACTCCGGAGGTACGCGGCCGGCTAGATTACCGCTAGCGAAAACATGTGCTTGGAAGGATGCGGCATATTCATCCATTGATAGTGGATGGTTTTGGTAAACAGATAGGCTACCAATGCACAGAATGATCCAGACCATTCCTGCGATCAACTTGTGATGACGTGCTACTGTGAGTGCAATTTCTCTAGTATCAATTGCATTGCGTAAGGGGATGAGCGAAATCGCTATGACGAAAAGGAGTCCGAGGGCTCCAGCCAGGTCGTGCTGAAATAGCAATCGATAGAATATTGAGTCATCGCTACTTGCAAACCAGTATATGTAGGAAATTGCAAGCAAGGTAATCAGGATGCTGAGCCGGACTATGTCAACGCGGTTGTTGCTCACGACTATCATTCGATTACCTATAAAACCTGCGAGGAAGAACTCACTGACTATATTATATGGGCCGCTTAAATGGTTGTTACTGAGCTAGGGCATGGTTTTCAGGGGCTTTCTTGATTGGTTGAGGAAAATTTTGTGCGCGTTGCTGTCCTGATGTCGACCTATAACGGTGAACTTTTCATCGGAGATCAAGTGCGCTCAATTCTGATGCAATTGCCTGAAAATGGGCGGTTGCTGGTGAGGGACGATGGTTCCGATGACTCTACCGTTAGTCAAATCGAGGCGTTTGGCGATAGCCGAATTTCGGTACTGCGAGGGGAAAATATCGGATTTGCGCGGAGCTTTCTTTGGCTTCTCATGAAGGTGCCTGCTGACATCGATATGGTGATGTTTTCGGATCAGGATGATGTCTGGCTTCCCGATAAGATTTCGCGTGCTTGGTCTTCCCTGATGCCGTTTAATGACCGACCCGCACTTTACTGTAGCGCACAAACATTGGTTGATGCGTCGTTGCGACCGATGCAGATTACCCCGCCGTGGCCGCGTGGCCCGTCTTTTTCTGGTGCGTTGTCAGAGAATATTGTGACTGGTTGTACTGCGGCACTTAACCAGAAAGCTCTTGGCTTGCTTCAGTGCGCGGGTATACCTAAAGGTGTTCATTTTCATGATTGGTGGCTGTATCTGGTCGTGAGTGCATTTGGAACAGTGGTGGTTGATGACCAGCCTTCGTTGTTGTATCGCCAGCACGGCAAGAATTTGATAGGGCATGGGTTTGGGTATTTTGGGAGGCAGATCCAGATAGTGCGTTTCCTGCTGAGGAATGATTGGGTGGGTATTATGCTTAAGCAGGTTGCTGCACTAAAGCGATGCTACGGCCATCAGCTTGGTGTTGAGCAAGTGGCTTTGCTGGAGAAAAATTTTTGTGTCGGAACTGATGGTGCTTGGCCTCGATGGTCCATGATTCTCGGTAAATTCCGCTGGCGGCAAACGCTACTTCAGGAAGCGCTGTTCCGTGGCCTCTTAGGTATGTATCGGCTTCGTTTGTGGCCTCTGCCAGGAAAGAGACTGAAGTAGTCACAGGGCAGAATCCTTTGGCTATTGGCCTTTATCGAGAGCGTATGAATGCGTATTACACGTGACATTCTGTGGAGTATTTTGGGAACAGGAGTTCCTCTAATTGCAGCGCTTTTTTCGATTCCTCCGCTAATCGATGCATTAGGAACTGTGCGATTTGGTGTGCTGTCCGTGGCATGGATATTGGTTGGGTATTTTAGTTTTTTTGATCTTGGCCTTGGGCGAGCGATGACTCAATTGGTGGCCAAAAAAATGGGTAGCCAGGAGGAAGCTGAACTTCCTTCAGCTATCCGCAGCGGTATGGTTGCTATGGCAATTCTTGGGCTTGTTGGCGGCCTGGTCGTTGCATCACTGAGTCCTTGGTTGGTTGAGCACAAGCTCTCAATTCCTGAGCAACTGCGTGATGAAACACTGGTTGGCTTAGTGCTACTCTCGGTATCGATTCCACTGGTGATCTTAACAACGGGTTTGCGCGGGGTGCTTGAGGGCCTGAAAAGGTTTGATCTAGTGAATATTATTAGAGCACCACTTGGAGCCTTGTCGTATCTTGGGCCGTTGGCAATTCTGCCGTTTTCGAACACTTTGCCAGCAGTAATGATCGCTTTGGTTGTCAGTCGAGCATTTTTATTTCTAGCATTCGCCGCTATTTTTTTGCGGTTTTACCCGGCGTTAGTCCGATGTGGTTCGCTCAATGTGGCGCAGCTTGGGCAGCTTTTTTCCTTCGGTGGCTGGATGACGATAAGCAATATTGTCGGACCGCTTCTTCTGTATCTCGGCAGGTTGTCGCTGGCTATGATGGTCTCTGCTGAGGCGGTTGCGTATTTTTCTACCCCATATGATGTGGTTGTTGGACTGTTGTTGATTCCGGGCATTATCGTTGGCGTTCTCTTTCCAATTTTCACCGAAAAATTTCAGAACGATCACGTGTCTGTCGGTGCGGTCTATGGCCGATGGGTACGAATTATGTTTTTAGTAATGGCACCTCTTACGCTATTGACTTGGCTGGTTGCAGAATCTGCACTTGCTGCTTGGATTAGTGCCGACTATGCGGAACAGAGTTATCGGGTCGCCCAACTATTAGCGGTTGGCGTTTTTATTAATAGCTTCGGTCATATATCGCAGGCGCTGATCCAAGCATATGGCCGCCCTGATCTGACAGCAAAACTGCACGTGGCTGAACTGATTGCATATATCCCATATATGTTGTGGCTGATTCGTAACTATGGAATTGAAGGAGCTGCTTTATCTTGGACTGTCAGGGTGGCTATTAGCACAGTTTTACTGGCGGTGATTGCGAATGGTTGTCTTTTACGAACTATCAAGCCAATACGTAAGGAAAATGCATAGTGGACATTCAGTCTGTTATTGGGGATGAACTGGAGAAGGACATTGCGTCAGTATGGCGGTTGAAGAATCATTCTGACTTTGCCTATTCGGATGGCTTGGATTCGGAAAAATATCTACGAACAGTTCTTGAGAGTGCTAATGATCTAAGTAGCCGCTCGTACGAATTAGAGGCTTGTATCAAGGATTGGCCAAGTGAGTATCATCTGACCCCAAAAAGATCACAACTGCTGTCTGGCTTTTCTTTCGATCGTTCACTTAGTGTCCTCGAGGTCGGTTGTGGTTGTGGTGCTATTACGCGCTATTTGGGAGAGAACTTTAATCAAGTAGTGGCTTTAGAGGGGAGTATTAACCGAGCTCGTCTTGCCGGTGAGCGAACGCGTGATCTTGCCTCCGTATCGATAGTTTGCGCCCCATTTCATCGAATTCAGTTCCTAAAGAAATTCGATGTCATATTTTGCATAGGGGTCCTGGAGTATTCGGCCTCATTTATTGGTGGCGATGATCCTTACGATGCTGCCCTCAAAATGTTTTCAGACATGCTTACTCCGTCTGGTGTGCTTGTTGTTGCCATCGAAAACCAGTTTGGTTTGAAGTATTTTGGCGGCGTGAGAGAGGATCATTTGGGCACGAGATTCGATGGACTTGAGGGGTATCACCGAAATCCGGGAAAGGTAAGGACCTTTGGCAAGTCGGAGCTGGAGGGGCGGCTACGCAAATATTTTCCACAGGTCTCGTTCTACTACCCATTCCCCGATTACAAAATTCCTGATTGCGTTATATCAAGTGAATTTCTTATGTCTGGCATGGCGGGAGAGCTGGTGTCTAAAACGGGGGCACGTGATTATGCGGGGGCTACCAGTTTTCTGTGGGACGAGATGTCGACAGTATTTGAGTTAGATCGAAACAATATGCTTGATGTCTTATCAAACTCGTTTCTAGCGGTCGCAGGGTGCAATATTATGAAGGGAGTGTCGTTTGATCAATTGGCAATTATGTTTTCTGCCGGACGAAAACCGGCTTATGCCACCCAAACAAGAGTACTGAAGAGAGCGACAGGCGGTGTGCATGTAGAAAAACGAAAAATTGGTGGAAATTTTGATAAAGAGAGTGACCTTCTTCATTTGTCTGATACGAATGATGAATGGATTTTTTCCCGCTCGGTTCTGACTCAAGTGGCTCTGCGATCACTTAATCGGCATTGTTCTCTTGCTGAAATCTTCGAGCCATGTAAAAAATGGATTGAGTTTTTGTTTCAAGCGTCAGAACTGATCAATGGTGTGAGTTGGATCGACGGGTCGCATGTCGACAGCATATGGGGCAATGTGTACACGGTTGATGGCGAATGCAAAATTATTGATCGTGAATGGGTTTGGAAAGGGAAAATTAGAACCAACGTATTGGTTATTAGGGCAATTTATGATTTTTTGTGCCGAACTGAAGTTGGTTCTCCCCGTGCAAGATCCCTGTCAACGCAACGAGGCAAGACGATCATTAAGGATATTGCTGAGACTTTTGGAGTGCATCTAGAGGCTGATGATTTTGTTGAGTTTATTCGCCTTGAATCCGATATTTCTTTGATTGTGTCTGGGGCGAGTAAGTCCTCACAGATTTTTTATCTTCGTTGGTTTTTGGCTCATCGCCCTACCAGACGTATTTTCCGGCAGATACGAACGTCAACGATAGATATTGTGTCTCAGCTAAGGAGAAGATTCCGAACCTAGTGAATCTGACCTGCCCGGCAATTTTCGGGCCAGTTAACACTTGAGAAAACGACTTGCCAATTGTGGGGGTTATCAGAGATCGTAATCCCTAAGCTTCTCCACATCCGCAATATGAATTTTCCGCCCCTCAACCGAAATCAGCCCCTTGTCCGACAGCTCGTGCAGGATCCGCGAGAAGTGTTCCTGCGTCAGGTTGAGCCTTGAGGCGATCACGCCCTTGTTGGTCGGGAGGGTGACGGTCACCGATTTTTCGGATTCTTCCGAATCGAGTTGTTCGCGCAGCAGGTAGCCGATGATGCGCTGGCGGCCAGAGTGGAGTGAGTAGGATTCGACATCGGTAATCAGGTGATGCAGGCGCATGGCCATGCCGGCGATCATCTTGCGGCCCAGCTTTGGGTCGTTTTCCAGTTCTTCCATGATGACCGATTTGGAAATGTGCAGCAGCAAGGAGTCGGTGAGTGCCTGCGCATAGACCAGATACGGTTTTTCCATGAACATCACGGCTTCGCCGAAGGTCTGGCCCTGGCCGAGAATTTCAACAACCTTTTCACCGCCTGCCGGCGAGGTAAAGGCCAGTTTGACCTGACCATAGACGATCAGGTGGAAACCCGAGCAGGCGTCACCCTTGTGAAACAGGATGTCGCTGCGTGCTGCATGTACTTCACGAGTGCCGCGCGCGATGCGGGCAATTTCTTCGTTCATCAGGCCATTGAAAAGCGGCACATGGGCAAGCAGCGCTTCGATGTTGATGCTTTGATGGTTTCCGTGCATGCAGAATTCCGAAAAAGACGACGGGTGCCAAGGCTGTAGCGCGCAATGTTCGCATTTGTAGGGCTTGCAGGCAAGTCGGTGCTTGCTGTATTGGTCATCGTTGCTGGTTTCAGCGTGGGGGCACCTTTATAATGAGAGCCTTTTGCGCGAGGCTTTGTGGATTCGCAAATCGTAAAAGTTTCTCCCGGTGCGCCTACGGCACTGGCACGTGCCTGGCTCTGGCTGGGGGTGATGGCGCTGATCGGCTCCGGATTGCTGGCCTTGTTGCTGGTCTTTTCCCGTACTCCCGGCATTCAGGATGTGTTCCCGCTCAAGGAGTTTTTCCGCTCGGCACTGGTGGTGCACGTTGATCTGTCTGTCGCTATCTGGTTCATGGCCTTTGCTGCTGTCATCTGGAGTGCGGTCGGTGGCGCCGGCTTGGCATGGCTGGGCTGGGCCGGTTTTGCGCTGGCATCGATTGGCACGGTCGTGATGACCGTTTCCCCGTTCTTTCCCGGAGCCGAGCCGGTGTTGAACAACTACATCCCGGTACTCAAGCAGGATGTGTTTTTTGCCTCTCTCTGGATTTGCGGCGTCGGTTTTTCTCTGGCGGTGCTGCGCGCGCTGATTACCACCTGGCCAAAACGCGTGTTCAGTGAGCCCCTGCGCTTCGGCGGCTTTGTCGGCGCGGTTGCCGCTTTCTTTGCGTTGGCGGCATTCTTCTGGTCCTGGGCGATGGTGCCCAAAATTGATGAGCCCATCTATTTCGAGGTGCTGTTCTGGGGTGGTGGGCATACTTTGCAGTTCCAGCACGCGCTGTTGATGGTCGTGGCATGGTTGTGGATTGCCGATCATCTCGGTCAGCCTTCCAAGGCCTCGCCGCGAGCGCTGTCCATTCTTTATCTGGTTGCAGCTTTCCCGCTGCTCGCCGTGCCCTTGATCTACCTGACCGTTCCTCCCGGTTCGCTGCCGCACATGGAGCTGTTTGCGAAACTGATGAAATGGGGCCATCCCTACATGGGGCCACTGATCCTCGTCGGCATGCTGTCTCTCTGGAATGTGCGCAAGGCTGCAGCCCACCCGGCAAAGTCAGCCTTTATTGCGTCGTTTGCGCTGTTTGCGCTGGGAGGTGTGCTTGGCTATCTGATTCAGGGCGTCAATGTGGTGATTCCGGCGCATTACCACGGGTCGACCGTGGGGGTGACGCTATCGTTCATGGGGCTGGCTTATGTGCTCTTGCCCACGCTGGGTTTCGGTAAGCCGGAGGGGCGCATGGCCGTCTGGCAACCGTATGTCTATGGAGGTGGCCAGCTGATTCATGTGCTCGGCCTGGCCTGGTCGGGCGGCTATGGTGTCCAGCGCAAGGTTGCGGGGGCCGAGCAGGCCTTGCATACGCTGCCGCAGAAACTTGGCATGGGCATGATGGGATTGGGAGGCGCCATTGCGGTGATCGGCGGCATCATGTTCATTCTGGTCTGCCTGAAGGCGATGACTTCAAGGAAAGAAAAATGAAGGAAAATCGTGTCATCTGGTTGGTGGGTGCGACCAGTGTGTTGACGCTGGTCAGTATCGGTTACCTCGGTTACCGAATTTATGGCATGAGCCAGTTGCCTTCGCAGGAAGAACTCGCAGCACAGGCACGCATGGCGCGACAGGTTGCGCCGGAAGCCGCGCAGGCCGGGATCGATGCGCTGCTGGCAATGAACTTTACAGATCTGGCCGGCCAGCCGCAGCCCTTTGCACAGTGGAAGGGCAAGGTGCTGGTGCTTAACTACTGGGCGAGCTGGTGCAAGCCCTGTGTTGAAGAAATGCCGATGCTGTCGCGAGTTGCCGAGCAGTTCGCGGCCAAAGGTGTTCAGTTTGTTGGCGTTGGTCTGGACGAAACCGAAAAAATGCAGGCGTTTACAAACAAGACGCCGGTTTCCTATCCCTTGCTGGCCGCCGGTGCCAGCCCCAACGGTGCGCTCGGCCTGACCGTCAGGGGCTTGCCCTACACCGTGGTCTTGGGGCGTGACGGCAAGGTGGCCTATTCGGTTTACGGCGGCATCAAGGAGGCTGACCTGACACCGGTATTGGAAAAGCTGCTTTAGCCATACTTTTTAGCTGAAGCCGGCTTTTTCTCAAGCCGGCAAATCTACAGAGCACGTAAAAAGGCCGCCGGCATTTGCCAGGCGGCCTTTTCATTGTGCCCCGCAGGGATGTCTTGCTTATTGCTTTGCTTGCGGCTGGAATGCCACCGAGCGGGCAGATAGCGTGAAGGCATCCGAGAAGCACTGGCCGTCTTCTGCGCCATGTGCCTTGAGGAAGGGGAAGATGGCCTCAACCATGCGTACCGATCCGCAGGCATAGATTTCATGCCCTTTCAACTCGGGGAAATCGCTGAGGATGGCTTCATGCACCATGCCGGTCCGGCCTGTCCACTGATCTTCCGGCGCGGCTTCGGAAAGCACCGGGACGAAATGGAAGTTGGCATGATCCTTTTCCCACTGTTGCGGCAATTCCGGCAGGTAAAGATCCTTCAGTTGCTTGACACCCCAGTAGAGATGGATGGGGCGCTTGATGCCACGGCGGAAGGCATCTTCAACCATGCTCTTCACCGGGGCAAAGCCGGTGGCGCCAGCGACAAAGACGATCGGGCGCTCTGATTCGCGCAGCGTGAAGTCACCGATGGGGCCCTCGAAGCGGACATCATCGCCAACCTTCATCGCTTCAAAGACATGTGTGGTGAATTTTCCGCCCGGCATCAGGCGGATCTGCAGCTCGATGATGTCGCCGAAATGGGGTGGGTTGGCAAAGGAGAAGGCGCGGCGCTGACCGTCTTCGAGAATGATGTTGACGTATTGTCCCGCCTTGAACTGCAGTCGGTCGGTGCCCGGCAGCTTCAGGGTCACGCGCATGACATCGTGCGTCAGCTTGGTCATCTCCACGACCTTGGCCGTGTACTCCTTGATATTGGTGCGGACAGCACTGGCGTCGTACTCGATCTCGCAATCCTCGAGTGCCGTTGCACAGCAGGCGAGTACCTTGCCCTGAGCCAGCTCTTCAGCCGAGAGCGCGCTTGGCTGATACAGGCCCGGGTCGACCTTGCCGGCAAGTACCGTGCATTTACAGACTCCGCAGCCGCCGTTGCGGCATTCATACGGGATGTTGACGTCCTGGCGCAGACTGGCGTCGAGAATGGTTTCGTCAAAGCGCTGCTTGACAGCACGGTTGGCCGGGTGAAGCGTGATCGCAGCTTCCGATTTGGCACTGCCGAGCCGCTTCGGAGGCAGCCATGGCACCAGCACGAAGAGGATGCCGGCGCCCGCGACGACATACCAAAGCGTCATCGGGTCCATGACATAGACGAGCGCCAGAACACCCAGTTCATACCAGTCAAAACCGATATTGGTAGGCACGACAGAAAAATCGGCTTCGCCGCCCTGGCTGAGAATGGGCTTGACCAGTGACAGGGCAATGAACATCAGCGTGACAGCGTAGCGAATGGGAATGGGCGGGTTGATGTGGGCACGTGGTACGCGCTGTACGTGAACCCACATGATGAAAACGACGATCAGCGGGGCGCCAATATGGAAGAAGGCCAGCAGGGTGAACAAGCGACTGTTGACGCTTCCTTCATAGAGGAAGTTGCGGATCAGTGTCCCGTTGAACATGGGCAGCACATCGAACCAGTCGGCGACTGCGATCACCACGAACTGCGCCAACTTGTCCCAGACCAGCATGAAGCCGTTGATGCCTGCCACATAGACCAGTACGAGCAGGACGACACCGGTAACCCAGGAGAATGCACGGAAGCCCCGGTAGCGGTCATAGGCAAAGTGCCTGATCAGGTGCAGGAACATGGTCAGGATCATGCCGTCTGTTGCATAGCGGTGAATGCTGCGCATGATGCCGCCTGCCCACCATTGATCGTGGGTGATGGCTTCGACCGATTCGAAGGCGTCATGGACGCCGGTGTCGGCAAAGATGTAGAGATAGAAGCCGGTAATGACCAGCAGCCAGAACTGCCAGAAGGTAATCGTGCCGAGGTGATAGAAGGGGTTCAGTTTGTCGCCAAAGGCGAGGTTGAACACATTTTCGACGCGCATGAAGCACCAGCGCAGAAGTTGTTGCAGTAGCTTGACCATTGTTTTGTCCGCTCAAAGGTTGGAGAGGGAATCTTTCTGTCGTGCCGGAAAGGACTTATTTGATGAAGAGACCACCCTTGTCGGGGTGGAAGTCAATCACCAGGGCCTGGGCCGGCTTGATGTCGATGGTTTCTTCCTTGACAAATTTCCAGCCTTCTTCCTTGACGTTGTCCTGCATGCGTACCGACAGCTTGCGTGTGCCGGCCTTGACCAGTATCCGTCGATACATGGTGGAGATACCGTCCTTGTATAGCCCGGTCGGTTGCATCACATGGGTGACGATATTTTCACCATCGATATCGAGTTCAACCTTGATATCCGAGCGCTCACGCGGGCAGTCCATCGGTGCACGCATGTTGCGTGGGAGCTTGTCCAGTTCTTCCTGTGTGCGCTTGCGGCATTCGCGCTCGCCAAGGTGGCTGAACGATAGCTTGAGCACGGCGATGTCGTCAGGTATCTGCCGGTAAATGGGGTTGGTGGCAAAGTAGCCAATAAAGGCAGCAAAGGCGCCATAGAGGACGACCTGGCCGACGATGGCGGCGGCGGGTTTAAGCATGGTGGGCGTTTCTCCGAAGGTAAGGTTGAAGTTTGTTCGAGAGATGCTGATCGCTTTCGATCCGCGCTCTGAATTCTGTCAGGTCGTGAGCCAATATTTTGCCATCATTGGCTGATACAAAGCTGACATGGAGTCTTTCTGCAGGCACTTTGCCGCGCAATTGTGGTTCTCTTTGCCGGTTCAGGCGCTCGACTGTCCAGCGTTCGCCAAGGCGATATTCGCAACCACCCTGCCGGCAACCGGCAATCATGACCCCGTCAGCACCGGTACGCAGTGCATATTCAACGAACGAGGGCGGTAGCATGCCAGCGCAGATCAGGCTCAGGACGGCCGTGTCCGTGCTCGCTACCTGAGATACATCGGCGCCGTGGTCACAGCCAAAGACAACGATTCGCGTCTGGCCGGACAGGGCACTCATCCTTTGTTCCAGCGCTTCACGCATGGTGTTCAGTGGAAATTGCGGCATATCAATACCGGTATGCAGGGTTTCCTGGCTGCGGAAAGGCGTCGATGACGGGCATGATCCGGCACAGATGCCACAGCTTGCGCAAAGTGCTTCATCGACCACGGCGACCTGATAGGTGCGGCGGGTAGGATGTTTTGCCATGGTCACAGCCGCATAGGGACAGTCTGCCTGGCAGCGGGTGCAGCCATTGCAATTGGCCGGGTCGACAACGGCAACCGGCGCAGCTTTTCTGCGGGAGAGGAAAGGCAGAACGGTGAGCAGGGCGGTCAGCGAGAAGAGCAGAGCCCAAATGATGGCAGGCGATGTCAGGTCCGTGAGCGGGTGAATGAACAGGATGAACCAGTCAAGCCGGGTTTCTGTAGCAACCGTGGCAAGATTGGCTGGGATATCGCTCAGTGCAGGCTTGAGCAAGGCAAGCAGCAGAAGCGTCAGCAGGGTGCCGCGCATCAGTTTGCCGGAGGGCAGGTAGTCGACGCGGGAGATCCTGTGTACGTGTGCCCAGAGTGTAGCCAGCAGCAGGATGGGTACGCCCAGGTGGATAAACACGATCAGGGTGAACAGGCGATCATTGATGGCGTCCGGGGCAATGAAGTTGCGGGCTGACGGTTCGCTGAAGATCGGCAGCCAGTCGAGAAGCTCGGTGGTGGCGATGGCCGAAAATTGTGCCATTTGATCCCATACGATCCAGTAACCACCAATGCCGCTGACAAAGGCCAGCCAGATCAGCGGAATGCCGGTGATCCAGGAATAGAAACGAAAGCCGGTGTAGCGGCCATAGGCCCATTCACGCACCAGGTGAAGCATCATGACCAGAATGAAGCCGTCCGAGGCGTAGCGGTGCAGGCTGCGCAGGATGCCGCCAAAATACCATTGTTCCTCTGAGAGGTAGCCAATCGACGAGTAAACCTGTTCAACACCGGTATCCAGCACAATGTAAAGATAGAGGCCGCTGCCGACGATGATCCAGAGCAGGAATAGTCCCATGGCACCGAGATGTCGCAAGGGGTTGTGGTCTCCCCCGAAAAATCGGTCGAATGCCTCCTCGCACCGTTGAAACGGTACTTGAACCAGTGGATGGATGGCGGCACCGGTTTTCATCCCGAAATGCCTTTTAAATGGGCGGCGATCATTAGCCGCTGATTATATTGACCTGCAGATCAAGACGACTTGACGCGTATCAATTTCGCCCGAGATAGCGGCGGCACAAGGCTTTCTGCCCATCTGCGCGGGGCTCAGGAAGGACGGGAGGGGGGCTGCTGACGATCTCGCCGCTGGCTTTTCCAGATATTGATCGACAGGAAAATCAGAAAGGCAAGGAAGGTCACGAAGCCGGCAGCCATGAAATAAAGCGAGTAATCCGTGCGGTAGCGACCGGTTTTCGGATCGTAGACGGAGCACAGAATGCGGATGCGTTCCATCAGTTCCTTGACAGTGCTGACCTCGGCAGGAATGGCAGAGCCAGCTATCAGGAGTTTCAACGGTTCAGCCAGATCCTTGACGCCGAATTTTTCGCCATAGACTTGCCGCACGATGATGCCTTCCGCATCGACCAGCGTCACTTGGTTGAGATGGTCAAATCCTGCTGGTGTAGCAACGAAACTGAAGCCGAAGTTTCCGGTAACTTCATTGACAATGGCTGTGGCTGGGCTGAGAAATTCCCAGTTGGGCAGGGTGAGGCCGTAGCGAACCGAGAAGTCCTTCATCGCCTGTGGCGAATCGAATGGCTGGTTGAAACCGATGGTCACGATATTGAAGCGGTCGGCCCCCATGACGCTGACTGTTTCAGCAACCGCTTTTTGCAGGTTGCGCGTGGTTGTCGGGCATACCTGAAAGCAGGCGGTGTAGATGAAGTTGACCAGGAGCGGCTTGCCCCGGAATCTGGATAGTTCAACGGGCTTGCTGTTACGGTCAAGCAGGACAAAATCGCCGACCGGCTTGCCGATGGCCGCCTGAGAACGTTCGAAAGCAGTTTTTTCGTCCAGACTGGTCAGTGTCAATTCCGGACTGAGAATGGTGGTCGGGCGTGCGGTGAGTTTGGGTTTCTCAGTGTTTGAGTCGGCAGTTTGTGCCTGCAAGCCAAGTGAGCATGTAGTCAAGGCGAAGGCAAGCAGCGCCTTGAGGGTGTGGGCTAGAGTCACGCTTAGATCTGCGCGTCGATGATGGCGCCGAGCAGAACCAGTGTCAGCTGGATCAGCGAAGCATGGAAGCAGGAAAGGGCAGCCTTGCGACCAGGGGCGCGTGTCAGCAGCCAGGCTTTCTGAATGAACAGTGCTCCGCCGGTTACTGCTGCAACGAGATAGATGAGGCCCAGTCCGAAAAAAGCTGGCAGCAGCGAAGCGGCAACCAGCGCCAGCGTGCTGTAGAAGATGGTTTGTGCTGCACGTTCGTCGCCTACAACCACCGGCAGCATCGGTACGCCGGCTGCCTTGTAATCATCCTTGCAGGCGATGGCCAACGCCCAGAAATGGGGGGGCGTCCACAGGAACAGCACCAAAGCAAGGGCCAGTGGTACTGCACTCAACTGTGGATCCGCAGCAGTTGCCCCGGCCAGCACTGCCCAGCTACCGGCCAAACCACCAAATACGATGTTCATCCAGGTACGGCGCTTCAACCAGACGGTATAGACCACTGCGTAGAAAAAAGCGCCGAGGAAAACGTAGAGCGCCGACCAGGCGTTGAGTGCCAACCAGGCGGCACCGACCGAGGCAACGGTCAGGCTGCCGATCACGAACAGCCAGAAGGGGCCGTGCTTGATCTGGCCGGTAACGAAAGGGCGGTTGCGCGTGCGTGCCATCTTCGGGTCAAGGTCATGCTCGTAATACTGGTTGAATGCACCCGCAGCAGCAGAAGAAACCAGTACCGACAGGGTCAGCACGATCAACTGCAAGGCTGACAGGCTGGGACCGGAGCTGACAGCGAGGCCGGCGAGTGCAGTAAAGGTGATGACCACTCCGATGCGCAGCTTGAACAGTCCGAGTATGGCCCGGACGTAGGAACCGGAGGCGCTGTGATTTGGCGTCGTCGATTGCATGGGAGTTTTAGGAAAAATCGCAGTGGAAGTTCAAGAAAATTAGGGTTCAAGTAGCTCCTGAAACCTGCTTGAATCGCCCCTGATCACAGGTAAGGGCGATTCAGGCAGGCCCCACGCCAAGTCCTGGAACTGAGCGTGGGGATTGCTAGATGTTGCTTAGCTGAGCAGCCAGACTTCGGACAGGTACTTCCAGTTCACGAAGTAGTACAACACGAAGGAGACCAGCAGCGCCAGCACCAGCACGACGGTGCCAGGAACGCCAACGTGGTCGCTGCCATGGTGCGAAGCAGCTGCGGCTGGGGTTTCCGCCGGAATCGGGGTCGGCTTGTCGGAGACTGAGCCGGCTTCAAGCTTTTCACCGAAGAGCAGGGAGCCAACAACCAGGAAGATCCACAGGCCACCACCAATAATGGTGATGACACCGAAGAAGCCGGTCATGCCCATCATCAGGTAAGCAGCACCCGGCCACTCATACTGGAACGGAGCGCCGGAGAAGGCCATGTCCCAGTGGCGACGCGAGACGCCGAGTGTACCGGCACCCATCATGACCAGGCCGGTGATCGACATGGCGATACCGAACAGGTACGGCTGGATCTGGCAAAGCTTCGGCATGATCATCTTGCGACGGAACAGCGTCGGTACCAGCAGGTAGGTCACCGCCATGAAGGCCAGCGTTGTACCCGTTACCACGGTAGTGTGGAAGTGACCCGGCACGTAGAAGGTGTTGTGCATCAGCATGTTGATCTGCTCGGTACCAAGAACGACACCGGAGATGCCGCCGAGGAAGCCGAAGCTGACCAGCGAAATGAACATGCCGGCAAACGCGGGGTTGCCCCACGGTGCCTTGCGCAGCCACTCGAACAGGCCGTTGGTGAAGCCCTTGCGACGCTGTGCCGCTTCGATGGCGCCAGGTACGGTGAAGCCGTGGATCATCGAGGCCATCACAGCAAAGTACATGAAGTACGAGGTGTTCAGCACCTTCCATTCAGCACTCATGCCCGGGTCGGACAGGAGGTGGTGGGCCGAAGCAAGCTGCAGGAACAGGATGTAGAGCAGGAACGCGCCGCGCGACACTTTTTCCGACAGCGGCTTGGCACCGATGACGATGGCCGGGATCAGGTACCAGATCGATACGTGAGCAGCAACGTTGATCTGTTGCGACGAGTGACCCAATGCCCACCAGACCATGCGATACAACTGGGCATCGACTTCCTTGATCAGGCCAACCGACCAGAGGAAGGTGGGAACCAGAATGCCGGCGCCGGAGAGGATGGTGAACACAGCAATAATTGCCGCGGTCAGCGCACCGAAAGTGACCATCGGGATCGAGCCGGTATAGGTCTTGTCACGCTTGGCAACGACCAGGGTACCGAAGAATACGGTACAGCCGAGCAGCGCGCCCACTGCGGTCAGAATCAGACCGAGGTAGAAATGCGGTGCGGCCTGCATCGGCACGTAGGACGTGAACATCACGCTCGACTCGCCCTGGAAGATGGCGACGTTGGTCATGATGCCGCCAACGACCATCAGCCAGAAGCCTGTCCAGGCCACTTTCGGGGCGGCTAGGCGGCAACGCAGCAGGGTCGATGAAGCGAAGTACAGCACGGCCATCTCGAAGAACAGGATCCACAGAATCAGCATGTCGATACCGTGGGCAGTCAGGATGGTGTAGAACTGATCAGGCGGCAGCAGCTTGAAAGCTGGCCAGCGGGTCATGATCACGCCGATGGCGGTGATGCCGCCGACGAGCAGCCAGAGAACGGCCACGACGGCGTTCCAGCGCATCAGCTTCTCGGCATGCGCCTCGAATTGTAGCCCGGACGACGGGCAGGTACGGTAAGTGGTTGCCACAGGTTATTCCCCCCTTATTTTACGTAGATCCGACCGAGCATCGTGTGGTGACCGATACCACAGTACTCGTTACACACGATGGCGAAGGTGCCGGTCGAAGTCGGCGTCATTTTGACGACGTGTTCGTAACCGGGAATCACCTGGATGTTGATGTTCACCGGCTGCAGCGAGAAGCCATGGTTGTAATCCATTGACGACAGGTGAATCTTGTATTCCTGACCCTTTTCCAGTTCAAGAATCGGGTACCAGTTCCACAGACGGGCGATCAGGTAACCATCACCACCGGGTGGTACCTTGACGACTGGAATATCCATGTCGGTCTCGGTGCGGATGGTGTTCTCGGCAATGAACTTTTCAGCTTTGGCGGCAAACATTTCCGGCGATGTCTTGTAGGCCTCGTTGGAAAGGTTCTGCTTTCCGTAGATATGCCAGTAGATCATCATCACGAACATGATCATGCCCCAGACGAAAGCAATGCCGATCCACAACCATTCGGTTTTGGCGATCGGCTCCTTCCACCAGAGCCGCGACGGCGGCAGAATTGAACTCATTGGGTTCTCCCTCTAATAGTTGAAGTTACTTGGCGAGCGGGGTGTTCATGATGTCGATAATGCCCCACAGGATGTACAGCACCCCGGGGGATACGACGCCGAGAAACAGCAGCAGAAAATGGTTGTCCAGCAGCTTTTGCATGAACGGGATGTCGTTATCGTTCTCGTTGTCGGCCATCTTGATACCCTCCATCATTATTGGCGCCGTCGGCGCACTGTAAATTACAAAAAAATCAAACTTGTACGGCACTTGGGCACAGTGCTCGAAGAATACCTGCAGTGGCAGGTCTGTTGAATTGATCCACATCAAGAAGCTGCGGCGGATTGTCGCACGGGGCGCGGATTGTCGCACGAAACTGACAGTTGAAAAAAGGCCTATAATCCTCCCCTTTTTCAGGTTCTGGATTTTCTCATGAATCACACAGCCCGCCGACAGATTGCCATCTGGCTGTTTATCTGTTCCACCATGGTTTTCTCTATTCTTGTTGTCGGTGGTGTGACGCGACTGACGCACTCCGGTTTGTCCATTGTCGAGTGGCAGCCGATCGTTGGGGTCATCCCTCCCCTGAATGCTCAGGAATGGGAAGAAACCTTTGATAAATACAAGAAAACACCGGAATATCAACAAGTTAACCACCAGATGTCGGTGGATGAATTCAAGGGGATCTTCTACTGGGAATACTGGCATCGCGTGCTCGGACGGCTGATCGGGGTCGTGTTTTTCATCCCCTTCGTCTATTTCTGGGTCAGGAAGAAAATTGCCCCGGAACTGGTGCCGAAACTGATCGGCATTTTCATTCTTGGTGGCCTGCAGGGGGCCATGGGCTGGTATATGGTCAAAAGTGGGCTGGTCGATGACCCGCGTGTCAGTCAGTACCGGCTCACAGCGCACCTGTCGCTGGCTTTCCTGATCTTCATCTCGATGATGTGGGTGGCCCTGGGGTTGGTGGCGGAGCGTGCGCGTGAAACGACGGATGCCGCCTTGAGAAAAATGCAGAAAACCGGCTTCTGGCTGGCGATTCTCGCTTTCTACATGGTGATTACCGGGGGGTTTGTCGCAGGAATCCGGGCAGGCAAGGCCTACAACACCTTTCCGTTGATGAATGGCGATTTCATCCCGCCGGAAATCTTCATGATCGATCCCTGGTACCTCAATTTCTTCAACAATATGGCCACAACCCAGTTCGATCATCGCCTGGGTGCCTGGCTGCTGGCTTTTCTGGTGCCCTGGTTCTGGTTCAAGCTGCGCTCGGCACCCGTTTCTGCGCGGGTGAGGAATATTGCCAGCTTGCTGGTGATCGCCATTGCCCTGCAGATTGCATTGGGCATTACCACGCTGTTGCTTGCTGTTCCTGTCGCCTTGGGAGCGGCACACCAGGGGGGAGCCATGGTCGTTTTCGCGATCCTGCTCTGGCTTAACCACGAATTACGGGTTGCGCCAGCGAAATCCGACATTGTCCGATGAGCGCAACTGACGCGCGCCTGCGCCAGATTCGCTGGCTGGCGCTGCTGGTTTGTGCCCTGTCCCTTCTGGTTGTCGGTATCAGCGCCTATTTGCGACTCGATGCTGCCGGGATCGGCTGCGCACCTTGGCCGGGTTGTTATGGCCAGGTACTGTCAGGCGAGCCGGCCGCGCTGCATTATGGGTTTGCCCGCTTGTTGCACCGTGCGGCGGCGTCTTCAGCGCTTTTGCTGACCATCTTCCTTGTCTGGCGCTGCATGCGGCCCCAGCCATTGCTGCCCGCTGCCCGCTATGCTGGCCTGCTGCTACTGTTGATGCTGGCTTTGTCGGGCTTGGGTTTTCTCAGTGCCGATCCTCGCCGTGCGCTGGTCGGATTTCTCAATATTGTCGGTGGCCTGGGGCTGGTGACCTTCTCGTGGCGCCTGGCCATGGCTGCTGGCGCGCTCGGGAAAGCACCTGAAAGCGCGGCGCGGGGCTGGGTCCTGCATGCAGGTATTGTTGCCTTGACCCTCGCCGTGATGATGGGCGCCTGGATTGGCGCAACTTACTCGGCGATTGCCTGTTCGTCCTTACCCTGGTGTGACATGAACCATTGGGGCGCTGCGGACAGCTTGCGCTTGCTCAACCCTCTGGTGCGGCCTGACACCGCCAGTTTGCCGGGTGATGCTGCGGGGTCATTGCTGCATCTGCTGCATCGCAGCTTTGCCGTGCTTGCCCTGGTGTTGCTGTTTATCGCCGGCTGGCGTGCGCATCGGGTTGCTGCCAGGGTAGTAGCTTGCCTGCTGGTACTGGTGATGGTGCTGGGCGGCTGGGGGGTGCAAAGCACAGCCAGCCTTTCTGCCCTGTGGCTGATCGTTGCCCATGGCGCCATGGCGGCCTTGCTGCTGGCCGCCGTGGCTACCTGGTTGCGCCGCTAGGAAGCAAAGCTCCTTGGCGGTGAAACGGGAGCTCAGTGCTTGCTGCCGTGCATATGCTGGTTGGCGGCCGGTGCGCTGGCAGTCAGTTCGCGAACTTCTGCCTTGATTTCCACCGATTCGACCTTCTTGTCCTTGTTTTCGACTTGCAGGGTGATCGGGACAATGTCGCCCGGTTTCAGTTGCTGCTTGAGGTCCATCAGCATCACATGGTAGCCGCCCGGTGCGAGGCTGACTGGTTTCCCGGCAGCAATCTCGAGGCGCGGTGCGGCGCGCATTTTCATGACGCCAGAATCCATCTTCATTTCGTGAATTTCAGTCACGCCCGCAACCGGGCTGGAAGCGCCGACGATGGCTGCGCCTTGCGGGCTGCTCAGTTCCATAAAGGCGCCAGTGGCTTTCTGGCCTGCTACTGTTCCCCGAACCCATGGCGTTTTTACATCGATATCGGCAGCCCATGAGGTGCCGGCAGAGAGGCTGAGCATGGCAATTGCCACGCAGGTCTTGATTGTTTTCAAGGAAAGCTCCTGATGGTTTGGTGAATCTTTGAGAGGCTGATTATAGGGAGTTAAAACACTCGGGGAGTGCGGCAAAATGCCGCACTCCCCGAGTGTTAAAGGCGCAAGTCAATGAAATATCAGGGTTTCTGGTGCCAGTTTCCCTTGTCGTCTTCCATCCACCAGCCCTTGTGAAACTGTTCTTTCCAGCGCTTGACCTGGGCTTCGGTGACTGCCGGAATGGCTTCCTTTCCGCCATGCGCTTCAGCAATGGCGTAGATCAGGGACATGCGGTCCGGGTTTTCCTGGTCGATCAGTTTTTCTGCAATTTTCTGCAGGGTGTAGTTATCGGTCAATTTGCTTCTATCGTGCATCTTGACCATGCCTTTGTCGTCCAGGCCAATGACACCTGATTCGTAAAACCTGACCAGGCGCGAATAGCGCTGTGCCATCGCATGCTTGAGGACAATGACCGGCGGGGTGCCAATATCAAGGTTGATTTTTTCGGGGGGCGGGGCGGCTTGTGCTGCCGTGGTCAGTGCCAGCGTGGCCAGCAACATCATCAGTTTTTTCATAACGAACTCCTGGGGTTATTTGCCGGCGAGCAGCAGTTTGAGATCGGCAGCAACATTCGCCGGGTCTTCACCGTGACGCAGCAACAGGCGCAGACGACCCTGCGGGTCGTAGGCATAACTGCCGGTCGAGTGGTCGATGGAGTAGGTATTCGCAGTCGAGCCTGGAACCTTCATGTAGAAAGCCTTGAAGTCCTTGGCCAGCGCAGCCATTGTCGTATCGTCTCCGCGCAGACCGATAAAGCTCGGGTTGAACTGTGGCACATACTGGGCAAGCAACGCTTGCGTGTCGCGTTCCGGGTCGAGGGTTGCGAACAGGACTTGTACCTTTTCGGCATCTGCCCCAAGCTGCTTGACGGCCTCATTCATGGTCATCAGCGTTGTCGGGCAGACATCCGGACATTGCGTATAGCCGAAGAAGAGGACAACGACCTTGCCCTTGAAGTCGGCCAGGCGACGTGCCTTGCCCGTATGGTCAGTCAACGCAAAATCCTTGCCCCAATCGACACCCGAAATATCGGTCGCCTTGAAGGCTGGAGGTGGTTCAGCGCAGGCTGTCAGCAGCAGGCTCAGCGTCAGAGCGCAGGCGGCCAGAATGGTTTTCATCTTGATTCGTTCCTGCACTGCTCATTGATCGTGCAGGAGTACGGTAGCGGTTGAAGGGCTGCATTATACCGAAGTGCGCGTTACCTTCCTGCGACTTCATGTCGCGGGGCAACAGCCCATTACGTTGCCAGATCAGTATGACGGTCACTGGCGCTGAGGCCGAAAACAGACTGTCGATTTCCGCAGGTTTCAGCAGGGTAGAGGTGTCAGGGGCTATACTCGGGTCTTCCTCATTCTTTTCCCTTGCTATGGCCGCCCCCTCAGAAACAACCAGCATGGCGTTGTTTTGTGACTTCGAGAACATTGCTCTCGGTGTACGCGACGCAAAGTACGAAAAATTCGACATCAAGCCGGTGCTTGAGCGTTTGCTTGCCAAGGGGAGCATCGTTGTCAAAAAGGCCTATTGCGACTGGGATCGCTACAAGAGCTTCAAGGCCGTGATGCATGAAGCCAACTTTGAGCTGATCGAGATTCCGCATGTGCGGCAATCGGGCAAGAATTCAGCCGATATCCGCATGGTTGTTGATGCGCTCGACCTTTGCTATACCAAGGCTCATGTTGATACTTTCGTGATCATCTCCGGTGATTCGGATTTTTCTCCACTGGTCTCCAAGCTACGTGAAAACGCGAAACAGGTGATTGGTGTCGGCGTCAAGCAATCGACTTCTGACCTGTTGATAGCCAACTGCGATGAATTCATCTTCTACGATGATCTGGTGCGTGAACGTGAATCGAAACGTACTGCAGCACGTCGCGAAAGCAAGGAGTCCGCAGCGCGCCGCTCACCCGAGGAGGAAAAGGCGCGGCGCGATGAAATCGAGGCTCGCAAGACCAAAGCCATCGAACTGGCGGTGGACACCTTTGAAGACATGATTGCCGTGCGTGGTGATGTCGAGCGTATCTGGGCCTCGGTGCTGAAAGAGGCAATCAAGCGACGAAATCCAGGGTTCAACGAGTCCTATTACGGCTACAAGGCCTTTGGCACTTTGCTGGAAGACGCGGCGGCGCGTGGGCTGATTGGTTTCGGGCGCGATGAAAAATCGGGTGCATTTGTCACTCGGGTCACGACCAGGCCAGTTGTTGCTGCGACCATCACCGAAGCGGGCCCGTCGGCGCCAAAGCAAGGCGAGGCTCCTGAGCCTGTGCCGCAGGACGTGCCTGCGGCGGCAAAGCCATCCCCTCGTCGCCGTGGCCGAACCGGGAGAAAAGCCGGGGAGGGCAAGTCTGACGCTTCTGTCGCGCTTGAGCCTGTAGTCGCCCCAGCCGAGCTTGTTCAGGAAACGACTGCCGAGCTTGTTCAGGAAACGACTGCCGAGCTTGTTCAGGAAACGACTGCCGAGCAGGCAGTGCCCGAGGGCGGGAAGACGAAATCAAAAACTGCAGCACGCCCACGGCGCTCACCACGCAAGAAGGCCGAAGCTCCTGTTTCGGAATAGTCGGGCACGCAGAATGAAAAAAGCCGCGATCTGATCGCGGCTTTTTTTGAGCATTTTTTCCAGTCAGGCAGCAGCTTGCACCGGAATCGCATGGCCCTTGCGCACAATGCGGTTCTGGGCGTCGACGTAGATCAGTGAAGGCTCATGCTTGGTCAGCTCGGCCTCGGTGTAGCTGGCGAAGGTAGCGATGATCAGGATGTCGCCGGGTGCGGCTCGACGTGCCGCCGAGCCATTGACCGAAATGACGCCGCTGCCACGCTCGGCACGGATGGCGTAGGTGGTGAAACGCTCGCCGTTGTTCACGTTCCAGATGTCGATCTGCTCGTACTCGCGGATATTGGCGGCTTCCAGCAGATCGTCGTCGATGGCGCAGGAGCCTTCGTAATGAAGATCGGCGTGCGTCGTCGTCACGCGGTGCAGCTTGGACTTCAGCATCATTCTTTGCATGGCTTAACCCCTGCAAACTGGTTTTGGGAACGGCATTGTAGCGGCTGGTGAACCTGTGTCAACCGGCAGGAAGGCATTTGCTGCGCTGCTCAAACTTCAATATTATCAATGAGTCGCGTACTGCCCAGGCGGCTCGCTGCAAGTACCACCAGTGCTTGCTTTGCGCTGGTGGCTGGCTGCAGGTCAGACTGTTGGCGCACTGCAACATAATCAGTCTTCCAGCCGGCACCACTCAGTTCGGCAACAGCCGCCTGCTCGAGTTCAGGAAAGTTGTGTGCACCGTGGCATATCTGCTCGCGTATTTGCGAAATCACCCTGAACAAGCGGGTGGCTTCCTGTCGTTCTGCCGCCGATAGATAGCCGTTCCGGGAAGATAGTGCCAGCCCATCCTCGGCTCTCACCGTTTCGCCACCGATGATGTCGATGGGTAGTGCCAACTGGCGCACCATATTGCGTAGAACCATCAGTTGCTGGTAGTCCTTTTTCCCGAACAGCGCCACTTGCGGCTGCACGATGTTGAGGAGCTTGAGCACTACCGTGGCGACACCACGGAAATGGCCAGGGCGGAATTCGCCGTCCAGCATGTGCTGGATCGCCGGTGGTTCAACCATGTACTCCTGAGGTTCCGGATAGAGATCGCTTTCCGTGGGGGCGAAAAGGACGTCGACACCAGCCGCCTGCAATTTTTCACAGTCGGCGTCGAAGGTGCGCGGGTACTTGTCGAAGTCTTCGTTCGGGCCGAATTGCAGGCGGTTGACGAAAATGCTGGCGACCACCGTGTCGGCCTGCTGCTTTGCCTGCGTCATCAGGCTGATGTGTCCTTCGTGCAGATTGCCCATGGTGGGGGCAAACGCGACGCGCCCCCTGTCTTTCAGCGCAGACCGAAGACTGCTGATGCCGGAATGAATTTGCATGTCACTGTTTTCCTTGCTGGAGGCGCTCTATGGCGCATTTATATCCGTCTGTCAGTAGCAGTGCTCGGCGGCCGGAAAGCTGCCGTCCTTGACGGCGGCAACGTAGGCCGCAATGGCTGCAGTAATCGAGGGCTGTCCGCTCATGAAATTCCTGACGAAACGCGCCTTGCGCCCTGGTGCAATGTCGAGCATGTCGTGCAGCACCAGCACCTGCCCGGAGCAGGCTTTCGATGCGCCAATACCGATGGTCGGGATAGTCAACAGCGTACTTGTCTCGGTTGCCAGTTCAGCAGGAATGGCTTCAAGCACGATCAGGGTGGCGCCGGCGTTTTGTTGCGCCATCGCGTCGGCTTTCAATTTTGCCGCACCTGAATCATCCTTGCCCTGTACCCGATAGCCGCCCAACTGATGTACCGACTGGGGGGTCAGGCCGACGTGGGCGCAGACCGGGATGCCCCGGCTGGTCAGGAAGTGAGTGGTCTCGGACATTTCGGTACCACCTTCGATCTTGACCATCTGTGCGCCTGCGGCCATCAGCGTAGCCGCATTGCGGAAGGCTTGCTGTGGTGATTCCTGAAAACTGCCAAACGGCATATCGGCAATGATCAGTGGCCGTTTCGAGCCACGGGCAACGGCTGCGGTGTGATAGGCGATGTCGGCAATGGTGACCGGCAAGGTTGAATCATGCCCCTGCAGCACCATGCCAAGAGAGTCGCCAATGAGCAGGGCGTCAACTCCCGCCGCCTCGCAGAGGGCGGCAAAGCTGGCGTCGTAGCAGGTGAGCATGGAAATCTTGTCGCCGGCCGCCTTCATCTTGGCCAGGTCAACGTGGGTCATGCGCCGGGTAGCGCTTTGTGCGGACATGGGTTTCATTCTCCCCGATTGAAATAGCCGCGCTGCCCCTGCATCGTTTCGATGCGTTCGAGCAGCAGGTGGAAATCGTCGTCACGATCGACGAAATTGAGATTTTCTGAATTGACGACCATCACGGGTGCGGCGCTGTAATGATAAAAAAAACGACTGTAGCGGTCGGACAGAAGCGTCAGATAGCCGTCGGTGATGCGGCGCTCGATGTCGATGCCACGCTTTCTGACACGGGCGATCAAGGTTTCCGGATTGGCTTGCAGATAGATCACCAGATCCGGCGTTGGTGCCTGCGGCGCAATCCGTTCGTAAATATCCCGGTAAAGCCGGTATTCGTCATCGGAGAGCGTCAGTTGTGCGAAAAGCGGATCCTTTTCCAGCAGGTAGTCGGAAAGAATGGTGCGGTCGAAAAAATCCGGTTGCGCCAGGTCGCGCAACTGATCCATACGCTGAAAGAGGAAAAATAACTGGGTCTGTAGTGCGTAACGTTGCGGATCGTCGTAGAAGCGCTCAAGGAACGGGTTGGCCTGTGGTTGCTCAAGGAATGTCTGAGCACTGAGATGGGTAGCCAGCCGGCGGGCAAGCGAAGTCTTCCCGACGCCGATGGGCCCTTCGACGACGATATGGCGTGCCGACTCCAGCACTTTCCGTGATGTCATCATGCGCTGCAGTTGGTAAGCGATGCCGTTGCGATCAGCAGTGGATACAACATAGTCTTGCCGTCAGGCGATCTATTTTTGCGCCTGACGCAGGACGTCTGCCGATACTTCACCATTGGCTGCCATGCGTTCCAGGCATGAAAGAACGCCTTGGCTTGCTTCTTCCATGGCCGTGGCAGCATCAATCGCGGCGGCGACATTGTGGGCATGGAATGCGCTGACTGCCTGACGGCCGAAGCGGTGAACCTGAGCGTGCGGTTCTTCCATGCTGCGGTAGCCATCCAGTCTGGAAAAGAGGCTTTTGCCCTCCCCCTCGTAATACCAGTGGCCCAGGCGGCACTTGGTGTGATCGGAAAAGTCATCGGATCCGGATTGGCTGAGCCCCATGAGTACCTGGTACACATCGAACTTGAATATCAGATGATCCATTTTTGCCAATTCGACGAAGCTGCGCAGCGCCGAACTGGCAATGGCGTGTTCCATCTGTTGGGCGACACTGGTGATCTCCTGTATGCTGGCGGAAGATTCGGTTCCCTGATGGCTGAAGGCTTCCGATTGCTCGGAAAGATGGCCGATGCTGGTATTGGCTGCTGATGTTTCACTCTGGATGGTGTTGACCAGCAGTGAAATGTCCTTGGTGGCAAGCGTAGTCCGCTCGGCCAGCTTGCGTACTTCATCGGCCACCACGGCAAAGCCGCGGCCGGCTTCACCGGCTCGGGCGGCCTCAATCGCGGCATTCAATGCCAGCAGATTGGTCTGGTCAGCAATTTCCTTGATCAGATTGACGATGCCGCCGATTTTCTCGGCACTGGCCTGCAGGCCAATCACCTTGTCCATGGCCTGGCGCGAATCATCGGCCAGTTGGGTCAGCTCCTCACTGATGTTCCGGACTGCCGCATTGCTTTCTGCCGCAAGGCTTCCGGCACTGACGGTTTTCTGTCTTTCGGCATTGAGCTGGTTGGCAAGTGCGGCCAGCGTCTCCTGGGAGTCACCCAGTGATGACCGGAAATTGCTGAACTGTGTCCGCAGCTGGTGCGAGGTATCCTGTCGGGCATGGGCCGATGCTTGCCGTCGCTCTGCTTCGCCGGCACGTGCTTCGGCATCGCTGATTTGCGATTGCAACTGCTGATTCTCCAGTTCCAGCTTTTTGATGCGGGCTTCCAGAGCGCTGATTAACTTGCCATTACCGAACATAGTTTTGCTCCAAGTCAGGTTCTTGCTTGATAACCTGATCAGCTACGAAAAATGAAATAGACGGCGCCTAGGATACACAGGCCAGCCCATAAATAGTCAAGCTTCATGGGTTGCTGCATGTAAAACACGACAAAAGGAACAAAAACCGTCAGGGTAATGACTTCCTGCAGGATTTTAAGTTGTGCCAGCGACATCTCGCCGTAGCCGATCCGGTTGGCGGGTACCTGCAGCAGATATTCAAACAGTGCGATACCCCATGAGGCCAGCGCTGCAATCCACCAAGGGCGGTCGTTCATGTTCTTCAGGTGGGCGTACCAGGCGAAGGTCATGAAAACGTTTGAGGCTGTCAGCAAGAGTGCTGTTTGCCACAGGACGGGCAGCTTCATGGCAGCCGGGCAATCCCCTGGTTGGCTGTTGCCGGCACCCAGGCTGCGACAGTCCCACGGCCGGGAAGTCGGCAATCGGGAGCAATCTCGGCCAGCGGCACGATGACGAAGGCGCGTAGATGCAGGCGGGGGTGGGGCAGGTGCAGATGGGGCGTGTTGATTACTTGATCACCATAGAGCAGCAGATCCAGATCCAGCGTGCGCGGCCCGTTCTTCTCATGTCGGACCCGGCCGAACTGGCGTTCGATGGCGAACAACGCTTCCAGCAGGTCGTCCGGGGCGATGCCTGTATCCACAGCGGCGACTGCATTGATGAAATCCGGTTGTGCGGCAAGGCCCACCGGCGCTGTTCGGTAGAGTGATGAACGGGCAACCAGCGTTGATTCCGGGAGCTTTGCCAGCGCGTCGATGGCAGCACTGACATGCGCTTCCGGATCCTCTAGGTTGGCGCCCAAAGCGATATAGGCGCGCTGTCTCATTCCGGTTGTGGCGTTGATTGACCGGCAGGTTTTTTGCGGCGACGCCGTTTTTTCTTGACTTCGGTATCCGGCACCAGCATGGCTGCCCGGCCTTCCCCATCGGCATCCATGAAGCGGGTCCACCAGTCGGCCAGTTCTTCCGGCACTTCACCCGATGCGGCACGCAGCAGCAGGAAATCATAGCCGGCGCGGAAGCGTTGCTGTTCAAGCAGGGCGTAGGGGCGTTTTCCGGCACGCGATTCGAAGCGGGGTTGCAGTGCCCAGATATCCTTGATGTCGCCGGCAATACGGCGGGTGATCGCCAGTTTTTCTGCCTGTGAGTCGAGAACCTCATCCATTGCGGCAAACAGTGCCGGAATCGGACGCTCACCCTTGGCCTGTATGCGCTCCCACTGTGCCAGTACTTCATGCCAGAGCAGGGTGGCAAAGAGAAAGCCCGGTGACACCGGTTTGCCGACACGGACTCGCTGATCGGTGTTGTCGAGCGCAAGCATGACGAAGCGCTCACCCATCGGCTGTTCCAGAATCACGTCAAGCAAGGGCAGCAGGCCATGGTGCAGGCCGGCGTCACGCAACTGGGTCAGACACTTGACGGCGTGCCCGGAGGTCAGCAGCTTGAGCATCTCGTCGAAGAGTCTCGCTGCGGGGACATTTTCCAGCAGGTCCGCCATTTCACGAATCGGTTTGGCCGCTGCCGGGTCGATGCTCAGCCCGAGTTTGGCAGCGAGGCGTACCGCACGCAGCATGCGCACCGGATCCTCCCGATAGCGTGCACGCGGTTCGCCAATCATGCGCAGGGTTTTCTGCTTCAGATCGGCGACGCCATGGTGGTAGTCGATGATGGTTTCGCTGGCGGGATCGTAATAGAGTGCGTTGACGGTGAAGTCGCGGCGGGCGGCATCTTCGGCCTGTGTGCCGAAAACGTTGTCGTGCAGCACCCGGCCGTGGTCATCCTTCTTCGTGTCGTGGGCCAGGGCGCCGCGGAAAGTGGTGACTTCCAGTGTTTCGGCTCCCATCATTACATGCACGATCTGGAAGCGGCGGCCGATGATGCGGGCGCGGCGGAAGGTCTGGCGCACCTGCTCCGGCGTGGCATTGGTGGCAATGTCGAAGTCCTTGGGTTTTTCTCCCATCAACAGGTCACGCACCGCACCGCCGACCACGTAAGCCTTGTAGCCCCTTTCCTGCAGCCCTTCACAGGTGCGCCGCGCGGCGCTGGCCAGATGTTCGCGGCGAATGCCGTGGCTGGAATGGGGTATCACGGCCGGTTCCGATGACAGCGGTTTCTTGCGCCCGAGTACCCGGGTAATGAACTTTCGAATCATTGTGCTTGGGGTCTTTTCTTGTGCGGTGCAGCCAAAGGCGAATTATTACACGTCATCACCCGGCAAATCATTGGCTTGTCTGCCGCAGCGAGCGGATCGGCCAGCCGGATTCCAGTGCATGGGAGCGCAGGGTGTCGTCCGGGTCAACCGCCACCGGGTCACTGACCTTTTCCATCAAGGGTAGATCGTTGTGTGAATCACTGTAGAAAAATGATCGATCAAAGCCAGCCCAGCACAGCGCCATTGACTCCAGCCAGGCTTCGACGCGCACAATCTTTCCTTCGCGGAAGGATGGCGTGCCGCGGGGTTTGCCGGAAAACTGACCAGAGGCGAAATCATCCTGAGCGGGTATCGTGGCAATCAGGTGCGGAATGCCGAAGGCGCGGGCAATGGGTGCGGTGACAAAGCTGTTGGTAGCGGTAACAACGGCGCACAAATCACCTGCGGCCAGATGCATTTGTACCAGAGCGACGGACTCGGGCGTCATCATCGGGCGGATGCGGCTGTCCATGAATTCCTGATGCCAGACATCAAGTTCGGCTCGGGAGTGGCGCGCCAGCGGTTTCAACTGGAAATCAAGAAATTCATGAATGTCCAGCGTGCCGGCCTTGTACTGCTCATAAAAGGTCTGGTTCCTGGCCTCGTGCACTTCCCGGTCGAGCACCCCTTTGCTGATCAGGAATTGCGCCCACTCGAAATCCGAGTCGCCGGCGAGCAGGGTGTTGTCGAGGTCGAAGAGTGCAAGATTCATGATGCTGATTCCAGAGAAGATTGTTGTGCCTGCAGCAATTCGCGCAACAGGGGCAGGGTCAGAGGCCGCTTGTGTTCCAGCGAATACAGGTCGAGCGCGGCAAGGAATGCCGACAGCGAGCGCATGTCGCGCGGCGCACGATTGAGGATGTAATTGAGTGCCTCATCGGACAGGCGCATGCCACGCAAGCTGGCCTGCTTGCCCAGTGCAGCGATCTTTTCTGCATCGGACAGCGGGCGTAGCCGATAGATCAGCCCGGAGCCCAGCCGGGTGCGCAAGTCTTCGCGCAAGCTGAGTTGCAGGGGCGGTGCCGATGCACTGGTCAGCAGGCGCCCACCATCTGCACGCAGTCGATTGAACAGGTTGAACAGGGCAATCTGGCCGGCGTTGTTGAGTGCCTCGACATTGTCGATGGCAAAGAAACTCTCAACGGAGTTCAGCGGGGGCAGGTGTTGCAGTGCCGGGTCATCGGCCGCGTCTGCATAGTTTGCCGGTGTCGTCAGTGCACAACAGGCGCGCAGCAGATGGGTTTTTCCTGCGCCAGCCTCGCCCCATAGCAGCAAGCTCGGTTCACGGCTTTCCGGAGACAGCCATCCGGCCAGCGCAGTCAGGGCGTCGGCATTGCCGCCGGCAACAAAGTTTTCCAGCGTCGGCGGGTGGTCGGGGATCAGGTCGAGAATCAGTTGGCGCATGGCAGAAGGCTGCAGCAGTCAGTAAGGTCAGGTTGCCGTGGGTACTGCCTGCATTTTGGGGGGCGGCAGCGGCGCGCTCCGGGGCGGTTTCGGGTAAAATCCGTTTTTTACATTTCAGGCGCTGCATTTTACCACTCAGCCGCCTTCCAAACGGATCACGCAATGACGCAGCAATCACTCTCCTATCGCGACGCCGGTGTCGACATCGTTGCCGGCGATGCACTGGTTGACCGGATCAAGCCTTTTGCCAAGAAAACCATGCGCGATGGCGTGCTCGGTGGCATTGGCGGTTTTGGTGCGCTCTTTGAAGTGCCGAAAAAATACCGCGAACCGGTATTGGTATCGGGTACTGATGGTGTGGGCACCAAGCTGAAACTGGCTTTTGAGCTGAATCGTCACGATACGGTGGGTATCGATCTGGTGGCGATGAGTGTCAATGACATTCTGGTGCAGGGTGCCGAGCCGCTCTTCTTTCTCGATTATTTTGCCTGCGGCAAGCTCGAAGTCGATACCGCTGCCTCGGTGGTGCAGGGCATTGCCAAGGGCTGTGAATTGGCTGGCTGTGCACTGATCGGTGGTGAAACTGCCGAAATGCCCGGTATGTACCCGGCTGGCGAGTACGATCTGGCCGGCTTTGCCGTGGGGGTCGTCGAGAAGGCAAAAATCATCGACGGTTCAAGCATTCTCCCCGGTGACGTGGTGATCGGCATTGCTTCCAGCGGCGCCCATTCCAACGGCTATTCGCTGGTGCGCAAGATCATCGAGCGTTCGCAGCCTGATCTCAATGCGCCTTTTGACAGCGTAGGTGGACACTCACGTTCGCTGGCGGAAGCCATCATGGCGCCGACCCACATCTACGTGAAACCCCTGCTGGCCCTGATGCAGGCTTTGCCAGTCAAGGGCATGGCGCACATCACCGGCGGCGGCCTGACTGAAAACGTGCCGCGCGTACTGCCTCCCGGCGCCAAGGCCGTACTGCAGAAGTCGGCCTGGCAGCGTCCGGCACTGTTTGACTGGCTGCAGCAGGAAGGTGGTGTGGCCGAAGACGAGATGCACCGCGTGTTCAACTGCGGCATCGGTATGGTGCTGATCGTGGCTCAGGAGCATCGTCGTCATGCGCTTGAGTTGCTGCTGGCCGCAGGTGAGCGGGCGATGGAAATCGGTACCATTGAATGGCGGGAAGGTGATGAGGCGCAGACCATCGTCGTCTGATTTTTCCTTTCGGCAAAGAAAAAAGCGCGAGGCCTGCCTCGCGCTTTTTTCGTTAACCACGGCCCGTTGGTCTGATGTTCAGGCGCCTGAGCTTGAGTAGAAGTAGGCAATTCGGCCGCGCGGATTGAGATAGTCAAGAATGTCCTTTTGCACCATGGCTGATGCCAGGCAGTTCTTGATGTTGAGGTCGGCCGTTTCAAGCAGGTCGATGACTGGCGCCTGGCTCTTGGGTACCGATGGTTCGTAGATCAGAACGGAAGGACACATCAGGGCGTCGGTATTGACGCCGATGACAATGCCGTAACGGCCATCGGAGAGCTGCACGATGGATCCTGGGGGGTAAATGCCGATTGACTTGGCGAAAGCGTGCAGGATCTTCGTGTCAAACCGCGATGCTTCCTGCTGGAACAGGCGTGCCAGCGCTTCGGCCGGGGTCATGCCCAGTGGGCTGGCGGTCGGGTTAACCAGATAATCGTAGCGGTCGACTACAGCCAGAATCCGGCCGAGCAATGGAATGTTTTCGCCGCTCAACTTTTTCGGGTAGCCACTGCCGAGAAAGGCTTCGTGGTGGGTCAGGATCGCTGCCAGTGCAGCCTTGGAGACGGCGCCACAATTCTTTGCCATCTCGACGCTGTAGAGCACGTGTGCCTGATAGGCGTCCTGTTCGACGCGGCTGCCACCTCCACCGGCCATGCGAACCGAATCCTGCAGCCGGCTGATGCCGACATCGTGAAACAGCGCAGCAGTGGCCAGATCCTGCAATTCGGTTTCCGACAGCCCGAGGCGTTTGCCGGTGAGCAGCCCAAGCGTCATTACCTGCAGTGAGTGGAAGCGCAGGGACATTTCCCCTTGTCGGCCGGGAAGCAGGTGCAGCGTTGCATCATCCGCCATGACCGTACTGACAGAATTGCTGACGAAGGCTTGTGTTCTTTCAGCGACCGCTGCTCCCGGGGCGAGCAGGTTTTTCATTACAAACTGGGTTTCCTGCAGTGCGTGGGTGTGTGCCTGTTCGGCAGCCTCCTGTTTTTTGCGCATTTCGCTGCCACGCAACAAGGCTTGACGCATTTCAGTGGCGGCATCTCCGGCGGTTGCATTGCCCGGTATTTCCGCGCTGGCGGAAGCTGTCTTCGGCAGGTTCTCGTCGGCTGCCGGCGAGGGAGATTTACCAGTATCTGATTCGGGTGGTGCCGGGAAGGGCAGGGTGCTCTTGTCCGGGTGTACCAGCACTGTCTTGATTTCCGCAGCATGCAGTTCGTCGATCATGCGTGGTGAATCGATCATGAACTTCGAGCGAACAAAATTGTGGGCAAACCAGCCGCCCTCCAGCTCAATGAAGTGGCCGGGGCGCAAGTCACTGACGTTTGCTTTGATACGTGGGTCGTTACCACCGAAACCAAACATGTTGCTACCTTGTTGTCAGCGCCACACTGACCATGGTCGTAACCATGGCCGGTGTGGCACATAAAAACATTGCATCAAACGCGGAATCGTTCCGAAAGTGATTTGAGCTGTGTTGCCAACAGCGAGAGATCTTTCGAAGAAAGCTCTACACGGTGTGAGACAGCACTGGACTCTTCGGTAACGCGGGCAATTCCCTCTGCACGGTCAGCAACAATATGGATCGCCTGCGCCTGTTCACGCAGTGCCCCCTGAATGCCGTCCAGTGCTGCGATGGTCTGCTGGGTGGCTTCGCGGATTGAGGAAACCGAGTTGCCTGCGGTATGCGCTGCCTGTTTGCATTCCTCGGCTACAGCGACACTGCGCTCTGTTGATGTGGCAGATACGCGAGTGCCTTCCTGAATGCGGCCAACGGTGGCGGCAATCATTTGCGTCGACTGTGCCGTGCGCTCTGCCAGTTTGCGTACTTCATCGGCAACCACGGCAAAACCGCGCCCGGCCTCACCGGCTCGGGCGGCTTCAATCGCTGCGTTCAGCGCCAGCAGGTTGGTCTGGTCGGCCACTTCACGAATGACGTTGACCACCGAACTGATTTCTCCGGACAGGGCTTCCAGATTGCCCATGTTGGAGGAGAGGTCACGGATCGAACCAGTGATTTCCTCGATCTTGTCCGCCGTGTGGTGAACGATCTCGGCACCCGATTGGGATTCCTCACCTGAGCGTCGTGATACTTCCAGTGCAGCACCGGCATGGCCATTCATCTCGTCCATCGACGCCGAAACCTCTTCGACGGCTTGCGCCACGCTGGCTGCAGCCTCCGATTGCGAGTCGGCAGTCATGGCCAGCCGGCTGCTTTCTGCAGATAGCTGATTCACGGCACCGGCAATGCTGCCGGCGTGGCTGGCAATGTCGCGTACCACCTGGCGTAGGTGATTCTGCATACCGCCCAGGGCACTCAGCAACTGGCCGGCCTCATCGGTGGCATCGGTTGCAGGTACATCCTCGGTGAGATTGAGGCTGGCAATCCGCGTTGCCGATTTGGCAGCGAGATTGACTTGGGCCGCGGTACGGTGAAGGGCAACCCAAAGCACGGCGATCAGCGCCAGAATGGAACAGCCAAAGATGATTGCCGAGCGCATTACGAAGGCGTTGATGCCGGCCTCCATGTCCTCCATCGGCACCGACACTTCCAGTGCGCCGCGTACATCGCCGAGCTTCCAGTCGGTCTTTGGCGAGTCGGCGTGGTTGTTGTGGCAGCTGACGCAGGCTTCAACCTGCATCACGTCAGCCAGTGCGTAGCGGTAGACGGTTTTTCCGTCGATTTTCTCAATGCGGGAAAACTCGCCTTTGGCATTTTTTTCCAGATAGGCCAGTGCATCCTTTTCAAAGTTGTCCAGGGCAGCATCCTTGCCGGTGCGGAACTTGAAAGGAAAATTGCTGAACAGGCGCAGTGATCCGGCACCTTTGTCGCCAGTCCCCGTCATTTTGGCCAGTTCCCGGGTCAGTGTCGCCGGCAGTGGAATGCCGTTTTCAATACCTTCCCATTCATGAGAGGGAATCAGTCCGGCAGCCTTGCCGCGAGAGATGATGTGCTTGGTGTAGAAACCACGCACATTGACGATGTTGTTGGCAAAGGAGCAAGCTGCTGCTTAAAGGTATTTAGATCAAAAAGTCACTATTCTTTCGATGTGTATCGATGTGTATCGCTGTACGGCAGAGCCGGCCGGAAAATGTAGAATGGCAGCTAATGACTTGATGGTCATTAAATCACTGGAAAGTACTCAATGCCATTAGCCAAAAATCGTCTCGGAGTCGTCGCCTTGGCACTCGCGGGAATCGTTGCACTTGCTGCTTATGCGTACCTGGCCAACCGCGGTCCGGCAGCCGGAGCCGCGTCTGCGGCTTCGGGAGGAAAAGCTGCGCCAGGTGGTGGTTTCCCAACCGCCGTAGAGTTGGCGACCGTACAGGCGGTGACGTTGAGCGAGGAGGCATCGGCTGTTGGCAGCCTGCGCTCCAACGAGTCGGTGGTGCTGCGGCCGGAAACCGCGGGCCGCATCGTCAGCATCGGTTTCAAGGATGGTTCGATGGTCAGCAAGGGGGCCTTGCTGGTGGCGCTGGAGTCTTCAACACAGGCAGCCGAACTGGAGCAGGCGCGGGCAAACCGCGAGCTGGCGCGGGCAACCCAGGAACGTAACGAAGGCTTGTTCGAGAAAAAATTCATCAGCCGGCAGGCGCTGGATGCTTCCAATGCCGCATTGCGCGTGCAGGATGCGGCAGTGGCTCTGGCCGAGGCCCGCTTTGCCAAGACCCAGTTGCGCGCTCCGTTTTCCGGTGTGGTCGGCATCCGGCACATCAGTGTCGGCGATTACGTCAAGGACGGTCAGGAGCTGATCAATCTCGAGGATATCGCCACATTGAAGGTAGATTTTCGCTTGCCGGAGGCTTATCTGCCGGCATTGCAGCGTGGGCAAGTGCTCGATATTTCCCCTGATGCCTTGCCGGGCAAAAATTTTTCTGCAGAAATTGATGCCATCGACCCATTGATCGATGCCGGTGGGCGTTCGATCTCCCTGCGCGCCCGTCTTGCCAACGCCGAAAGCCTGTTGCGCCCCGGCATGTTCGTGCGTGTGCGAATCAGGTTCGGCGCGCATCAAAATGCCCTGATGATTCCGGAGCAGGCGCTGGTACCCGATCCTGCCGGTGCCTTTGTCTATCGCGTGGTTGAGGGTAAGGCAGAAAAGGTCATGGTCAAAACCGGCTTGCGCCGCAATGCGAAGGTGGAGATTGTTGAAGGCCTGACAGCTGGCGATGTCGTGGTTGCTGCCGGCCAGATCAAGCTGCGCCCCGGTGCCGATGTACGTGATGTCGCGGCTGCCCCGGCAGCAAAACCTGAGTCAGCACCAGCACCAGCACCAGCCAAGGCCGGGTCATGAGTATTTCCGATATCTGCATCCGTCGCCCGGTTTTTGCGACGGTGCTGTCGCTGACCGTGATGCTGATCGGCATTGTTGCCTATTCAAAGCTGCCGGTGCGTGAATACCCGAAGATCGACGAGCCGGTGGTGACGGTTGACACCACTTATCGCGGTGCTTCCGCCGACATCGTCGAGTCGCAGATCACCAAGCCGTTGGAAGATTCGCTGGCCGGCATCGAGGGCGTGGATGTCATCACCTCGATTTCGCGGCAGGAGAATTCACAGATCTCGGTTCGCTTCAAGCTGGAACGCAGCCCGGATTCGGCTGCTGCCGATGTGCGCGACCGGGTTTCAAGAGTGCGCGCCAAGTTGCCGACGGCCATTGATGAGCCGGTAATCGCCAAGGTTGAGGCTGATGCCAACCCGATCATCTGGCTGGCCTTTTCCTCCGATTCTCACTCATCGCTGGATGTCACCGATGTCGCCAGCCGTATCGTCAAGCCCCGGCTGCAGACTTTGCCCGGGGCAGCCGACGTGCGCGTCTATGGCGAGCGCAAGTTTGCCATGCGTATCTGGATCAGTCCTGAGCGCCTCGCTGCCTACGGGTTGACGGCGCAGGATGTCGAGGATGCCCTGCGCAAGCAGAACCTGGAAGTGCCGGCCGGGCGCATCGAAAGCACCAGTCGCGAGTTTTCAGTGGTGGCGCAGACCGACCTGACGCAACCGGAGCAATTCAGCAACATCATTGTCAAGCAGGCAGCAGACGCGCGTGGCTTGGCTTATCCGGTGCGTATCCGTGATCTCGGGCGAGTCGAGGTTGCGGCTGCTTCCGAGCGCAGCACGGTGCGTTTCAATGGCAAGCCGGCGGTGGCTTTGGGGGTGATCAAACAGGCAACCGCCAACCCCTTGCTGCTTTCCCGCGCCTTGCGTGCTGATCTGCCCAGGATCAGTGAAGGGCTGCCAGACGGCATGAAGGTCAACATTGCCTATGATTCCTCGGTTTTCATCGACCGTTCTATTGATGCCGTTTTCAAAACCATCGGCGAGGCTATCCTGCTGGTGCTGCTGATCATCTTCTTCTTCCTGCGCAATCTGCGCGCCACGCTGATTCCACTGGTCACCATTCCCATTTCGCTGATCGGTACATTTGCCTTGATGCTGATGATGGGCTTCACCATCAACACGCTGACCCTGCTCGCACTGGTGCTGGCGATTGGCCTGGTGGTCGATGATGCAATCGTGATGCTGGAAAACATATACCGGCATATCGAGGAGGGCATGCCGCGAATGCAGGCGGCGTTCCTTGGCGCCAAGGAAATCGGTTTTGCCGTGGTGGCGATGACGATCACCCTGGCCGCAGTCTATGCGCCGGTTGCTTTCATGACCGGGCGTACCGGCAAGCTGTTCATCGAGTTTGCGCTGACCCTGGCCGGTGCCGTGATTGTTTCCGGCTTTGTCGCCCTGACCCTGTCGCCGATGATGTGCTCCTTGTTGCTGCGCCACGAAACCAGGCACGGCAAGGCCTATCTCGCCGTAGAAAATTTTCTCGTCGGCATGACGCGCGGCTACCGTCGCTGGCTTGATGCCTCGCTCCGCCATCGCTGGGTGATCATCCTGCTATTCGTATCGGTGGCCGGTGCCAGTGTGTTCCTGCTCAAGTCGCTGAAATCGGAACTGGCCCCCGTCGAGGATCGCGGCATCATTCTCGGGGTGTTCGTTGGCCCGGAAGGAGCAACGCTCGATTATTCCGACAAGTATGCGCGCCAGCTGGAAGGCATTTATGCCAAGACCAAGGATGTCGAACGCTATTTCGTGGTTTCCGGTAGCCCGACGGTGAGTCAGGGTATTTCCTTCGTTGGCCTGACCGACTGGAAGGAGCGGGAACGTAACTCGTTGGCGGTCGTGCGTGAGCTGTTCCCTAAATTCATGGGGGTGCCGGGCGTCATGGCTTTCCCGGTGACGCCACCTTCGCTCGGCCAGAGTCCACGCGAACGGCCGATCAACTTTGTCATCGTCACATCTGCTTCCTATGCAGATCTGCAGACCATGACCAGCAAGATTCTGGCGGAAGCGGCAAAGAACCCCGGCCTGACCAACGTCGACACCGATCTCAAGCTGAACAAGCCGGAACTGTCGATCAAACTGAATCGTGAAAAAGCCTCGGCGCTGGGTGTCCAGGTTGATACTGTCGGACGCACGCTGGAAACGGCGCTGGGCGGCCGGCAGGTCACCCGCTTCAAGCGCGAGGGCGAGCAGTACGATGTCATCGTACAGGTGGCCAGCGAGGACCGGCAGCGGCCGGACAACATCCGCGATATTTACGTGCGCGGCAAGGATGGCTCGATGATCTCGATGGCGAATCTGGTCGATATCAACGAGCGGGTTGCCCCGCGCGAACTTAACCACTTTGGTCAGCGCCGGGCGGTGGTGATCACAGCCAACCTGGCACCCGGCTACACCATGGGCGAAGCACTCGCATACCTGGAAGCGGCCGCCGGGCGTCATCTGCCCGCCGGCTATGCCACTGACTACGCCGGGCAATCGCGCGAATTCAAGACATCCTCCTCCTCGCTGGCGCTGACCTTTGTACTCGCACTGGCCTTCATCTATCTGGTGCTGGCGGCGCAGTTCGAAAGCTTCCGCGACCCCTTCATCATCTTGCTCACCGTGCCGCTATCGATGGCGGGCGCCTTGCTCGCCCTGCTGCTGGCGGGAGGAACACTCAATGTGTATAGCCAGATTGGTCTGGTTACCCTGGTGGGTCTGATTACCAAGCACGGTATCCTGATTGTCGAATTTGCTAACCAACTCCAGGCGCAGGGGCGCAGCATCATCGAGGCCGTCAGCGAAGCAGCTACGCTTCGCCTGCGTCCGATCCTGATGACCACCGGCGCCATGGTGCTGGGTGCTGTGCCGCTGGCCCTGGCCACGGGCGCCGGGGCGGAATCGCGACAACAGATCGGCTGGGTCATCGTCGGAGGCTTGCTGCTGGGTACCGTGTTCACGTTGTTTGTAGTGCCCACGTTCTATAGCCTGCTGGCGAGCCGGGTGAGCGAAGAGGTACGACCGGAGTAGCCGGCTTGCAGTATTAGGTGATCCCCGGAGTGATCAACACGGGTGTTATGCGGTATCTTATGACGATTGGTGTTCGTGGCAGGTAACCCATGAAAATACTGCTTGTTGAAGATACCCGCGCTGTTGCCGTACTGATGGCGGCGCGCCTTTCTGCCCTCGGCAATGAAGTGAAAGTTGCCGAAAACGGCGAGGTGGCCGTCCGGGAATTTACCGATTGGTCACCCGATCTGGTGTTCATGGACATTGAAATGCCGGTGATGGGGGGCTTTGAGGCGACCAGCCGTATCCGCGCCTATGAAGCAACCCAGTCCTGGGCGTGGACACCGATCATCTTCCTCACCGCATCTGATACGGCCGACAATCTGGTGACGGCAATCGAAGCCGGCGGCGATGATTTCATGTCGAAGTCAGTGCCGGAGCAGGTTTTGCAGGCCAAGATGAAAGCCATGGCACGCATTGCCGCATTGCGCGAGCGCCTTTCCTTTGCCAACCAGAAACTCAATGAGCAGGCCAATCGGGATGGGCTCACCGGCATCGCCAATCGACGCCATATGGATATTCTCACCGATGTGGCGTGGAGCGAGGCGCTGCGCAAGCAAACCCCTTTCGCCTTGCTGATGCTTGATGTCGATAACTTCAAAAAATACAACGATCACTACGGCCATCAGGCCGGTGATGATTGCTTGCGCGCCGTCGCCACGTCCATTGCTGCAACGGTTGACGCAACCAATACCACGGGCCTGACCGAGAATGCCTTTGCCGCGCGCTATGGTGGTGAAGAGTTTGCTGTCGTCATCCCGCGGGCAAGCGAGGCAGCCTATAAAACCCTGGCCACGTCGATTGTCGATGCGGTGCGTGAGTTAGGGATAGCGCATGAAAAAAATGCCGACTGGGGCGTGGTTACCGTTTCCATCGGCGGCGCCTTTCTCACTGTAGTGACGGGTGAGTTGGCGGCGGCGTTTCGCCTGGCTGACAGCCGGCTTTATCAAGCCAAGGAACGCGGGCGCAATCGGGCGGAATTGACCTGAAAAAACACGTAAGAAACAGCCGAGATCATGGGATGAAGATTCTGATCGTTGATGATAATCCGAGCATGGGCAAGGTGCTGACGGCATTGTTTGTCAGCGCCGGGCATGAGGTGGTGGGCGCAATGGTTGATGGCAGCGAGGTTGAGGCCCGGATTACCGAACTGCAACCCAATCTGGTATGCCTCGACTACAACCTGCCGGGCAAGGATGGCCTGGCAATTCTTGCCGAGATCCATGCAAAATCACCCGAGATCGATGTGATTTTCATGACTGCTTCGGCCGATGCCGCCGTTGAAAAAATGGCCGCCGATGCCGGGGCGGCAGGCTTTATCCGCAAGCCATTCAGCCAGGAACAGATCATCAAGGAATTGAAGGATGTTGAGGCGGCCAGGGAAAAGTCGGCAGCCGGAGCGGAAAATGAGGAAGGCAAAAATGCCAGAGGGGGCGCCAGCGCCGGGGTGACGAATACGAAAAAAACGGTGGTCATTGCCGACGATAACGGATCCGTCCGGATGTTGCTCAAAGGCCTGCTCGAAGGCTGTGGTTTGCGTGTGCTGAAAACCGTGTCCAATGGCACAGAAGCCGTGAATGCGGCGAAAGCGCATCAGCCGAGCGTGCTGTGTCTGGATGTCAACATGCCGGAAATGGGCGGCATGGAAGCGTTGCCGCTGATTCTGCAAGCCAGCCCGGACACCATTGTTGTCATGGTCACCGGGTGTGCTGACCGTGAATTTGTAACGCAGGCCAGTGAAGCGGGGGCCAAGGGCTACATCCTGAAGCCGTTGCGCCCGGCCTACGTTGAGGGTTTCATGAAGAAGCTGTTTCCGTAGTTGCTGCACGCGTTCGTTGCAGCCAGTTTGCTGCCGCCTTGCCAGCAGCAAAGCCGGTGGAGAAGCAGCCAGTGAGCAGATAGCCGCCGGTAGGTGCTTCCCAGTCCAGCATCTCTCCGGCACAGAAGGTGCCGGGCAGAGCCTTCAGCATCAGTGGTGAGTTGCTGCTGTCGAGGGCTTCAAAGCGCACGCCGCCCGCACTGCTGATCGCTTCATCAAGCGGTCGCGTGGCCTTGAGGCGGATGGGCAGGTGCTTGATGGTGCTGGCGAGTGTCTGCGGATCATTGAAACCGCCAACAGAGAGAACTTCCCGCAGCAGGCCGGTCTTGACCCCTTTCAAACCCAGCCTGCTCTGTAAATGGCTGGACAGTGAGCGCGAACCGCGTGGCTTGCTGATTTCGGCAGCAACCCGCTCGGCAGAAAAATCCGGCAGCAGGTCGACTTCCAGTGTGGCGGCGCCATTGCCTTCGATGGTGTCGCGCAATGCTGCGGAAAGCGCATAGACCAGGCTGCCCTCGATGCCGTCGGCGTTAACCAGGAACTCGCCTCGTTGCCAGTGGAGCTTGCCGGATGCGCGTGCTGCAATGGCCTTGACCGGTTCGCCGGCAAAACGTTCGCGAAAGTGGGGGCTCCAGCCGTCAACCGGCTCAGCCCCCTCCATGCTGACAATAAAGCCGCAGTTGCTTGGTTTGAGTGGAGCAACATCAACGCCGGCTGCAGCGAGCAGTGGCTGCCATGCACCATCGGAGCCCAGCCGTTGCCAACTGCCGCCGCCAAGTGCGAGCACAGTGGTGTTGGCTGAGTGCAGGCGCTCACCTTCCGGCGTGGCAAAGCGCAGGCTTCGCCTGTCATCCCAGCCCAGCCAGCGGTGCCGCACGTGAAAATGGACGCCTTGTCCGCGTAGCCGGTGTAGCCATGCCCGCAGCAAGGGCGCGGCTTTCATGTCGGTCGGGAAGACCCGGCCGGAACTGCCGACAAAGGTGTCAATGCCCAGTCCGTGAATCCATTGCCGCAATTCTGCCGGGCCGAAAGCGGCCAGCAGGGGGTGCAATGCGTCGCGCCGCAGGCCGTAGCGGGTAAGAAAAGTGGCGAAATCCTCGCCATGGGTGATGTTCATGCCGCCTTTCCCGGCGAGCAGGAACTTGCGTGCGACAGAAGGCATGGCGTCGAAGAGGTCGACGCGGATGCCACGGGCTGCCAGTGCCTCTGCTGCCATCAGGCCGGCCGGGCCACCACCGATGACGGCGGCTGTTTGTTGAGTAAGTTTCTGGTGGGTCACAGGCAGTGGTTTCGGGTGTTCGTGCGAACATGAAAAGTGGCGTAATTTACAATGTTTTTTGCCAAACCCAGTCGTGGTGCGGGGTTCATTTTTTTGCGCTTGGCGTAATTTTCATGGTTTTGTCAGTTTTTAACCAAAAAACACCTGCCCGTCACGAATCTTGATGGCAATGCCGGCCAGTTGATCGCCCTCGCAATCGCCGGCTTCGCAAACCCCGTCATCCCAGCGAAAACGGGCGTAGTGCACATTGCAACTGAAGGAGTTTCCCGGTTTCAGGATCAGCCATTCGTCCTTTTCCGCAAGTGGTGCCCCGAAATGCGGGCAGCAGTTGTGCCAGGCCTGAATCTGTCCGTTGTGAGCAAGCACGATGATGCGGAAAGTCTGCTGACCTTCGCCGAAGCTGAACACCCGGCCGCCGCTGCCTGGCAACTCGGCGAGGGTGCAGATCAGGGTGCCGGGCGGCGGTGGAACGGGGGGGCTTGGTGTTGCCGGCGGTACAGATGCGCAGGGGGGCTTGCTCATGCGCTTTCTTCACCCCTGGCTTGCTGCGGGGCGGCGACGGGCAGGGTGAGGGTGAAGCGGGTGCCATTTCCCGGGCTGCTTTCCGCTTCAATGTCACCGCCAAGAATACTGTTGACGATATTTTGTACGATATTCAGTCCGAGGCCGGAACCACCCTGACCGAGCCGGGTGGTGAAGAAGGGGTCAAAGATGCGGGAGAGGTTTTCTGGCGGAATTCCGCAGCCGTTGTCGGTGATCAGCAGGCGAACCCGACCGGCTGCGGTGGTTTCGGCGACGATGCTGACCAAGCCGCCGGGCTGCTTGCCGAAAGCGTGAATGAAGGCATTTTCAATCAGGTTGCTCAAGACCTGGTCGAGCGAGCCGGGGTGGCTGTCGAGCTTGATACCGGGCGGTATGTTTGCTGTGACCTGATTGCCGCTGCGCGAAATCATCGGCTGCAGTGCGGTGAGCAATTCCTCGATGAGTTGCTTGAGATCGAACTTGCGCCGCTGCGAACTGGTCTGGTCGACGGCCACCTGCTTGAAACTTGAGATCAGGTGCGCGGCCCGGCGCAGGTTGTGCACGCCGATTTCGGCGGCTGTCCCGACATTGCCGACGAAGGCTTCGAGCTGTGAACGTTTCAGGGTCTCGGACATGGCCTCCTTGAATTCCTTCTGATGGGCTTCCAGCGTGCTCATGGCCATCAGGCCGTTGCCGATCGGCGTATTCAGTTCGTGAGCCACGGCCGCGACCATGCGCCCGAGGGCGGCCTGTTTTTCACTGCGGATCAGCTCATCCTGTGCCTGTTCGAGGTGCACCAGTGCCAGTTCCAGTTCGGCATTGGCTTCGCTCCAGGCGGCTGTGCGCTGGATGACCCGCGCCTCCAGCTCCTCGTTCATCTGGCGCAGTTCTGTGGCCATGTTTCTCAGGGTGGTGATGTCCTCGCTGGCAGCGACCATCAGCCGTTGTCCGGATACCTCGATGATACGTGCTGAAACCCGACACAGGATCGGTGTGCCGTCGGCATGCTTGAACCAGCACTCCATGTCGTCGAAGGTTTTGTTGTTGTGTGCAAAAGCGCCGAAAAAGGTTTCGCGGTCAGCCGGGTTCAAGTACAAATCAATATCCAGTCCGGTTTTTCCGTAAACGTCGGCCGGCTTGCGCCCGAACTGGCGTACCCAGGCGTCGTTCACCTTGGTGATACGTGCGCCACGATCCATGTCGCAGACCGACATCGGCACCGGAGATGCGTTGAAAATGAATTCGAGTTCTTGTTTGCTGGCCTGCACAGAATCAGCGGCTCGCTTGCGTTCGGTGATGTCGATATCCAGGCAAACGAACTGCTGGTCACCCGCCGGGCCGGGAATGGCGAATATCGAACAAAGCACGACGATCGGGTAACCATCCTTGTGACGCAGCTGGAGCTCGATGGCCGGCACCGGCCTGCCGGTACGTTCTATCTCACGGATCAGGCTGACAAACTCCTGCTGCTGTTCCTGGGTGTAGATCAGGTCGCTGAGTGAGCGACCAACCGTCTCGGTTTCGGTGTAGCCATAGATGTTGGTCGATGCCGGGTTCCAGTAGCGGCAGATGCCATCGCGGTCAAACCACTGGATGGCGACTGCCGGCGGGTTTTCAATGGTGGCGCGCAGACGTTCCTCGCTGCGTGCCAGCGAGGTTTCACGCTCGCGGATGGCGTCGGTCATCAGGCGCAGATCCTTGTCCAGCTCATTGAGTTCAACGATGTGGCTCATTTCACGGGTGGAATCTGAATAGTCACCGGCAGCAAGGCAGTGCGTACGTCTGATCAGGCGTTGCATGGGGGCTGACAGGCTTCTCGCCCACCATGGAGCAATCAGCAGGCCGACCAGCAATGCGCCAACAAAACCAAAACCGAGCAACGCCACGGTGCGGTGAATATCCGGATTGTCCAGCCCGGCCGGGCGGGTAACGATGAATACCCAGCCCAGGCTCAGTGGCCGGGCACTGCCGACAAAGCTGTCCTGCTTCTCTCCGGCCACCCTCGATACGCTACCGGGGGATTCCAGTGCGGCCTTGACCACCGGATCGGCACCGAGGTTTTCACGACGTGGTGCCTGCTTCTGGTTATCGGCAATCCACTCCCCGTTCTGGTCAACGATGAGTTGCGCATCGAGGCTGCTACCGGCAATGGCCGCCACGCTATCGCGCAGGGTTTCGGGGGCCAGTTCGGCGATCACCCGCCACTGGTGGTGGCGGTAGCCGACCCCGATGACGATCTTGCCACTGGAGGCCGAAAGATACTTGTCGCTCCACTGGCTGGTACGTTCGGTCAGGTTGGCAAAGAGCGGTGTGCGGGAAAGGTCGGCACCAATCACTGAGTGTGCGCGGAGGTATTTTTGTTCGGCAAATGCGGCAGCGCGAATGATGCCGTTTCCGTCTACCAGATAGACACCGAGAAAAGGGTCTCCATCCTTGACGATGGCCTCCAGCAATGGCTGCAGGATTTTCGGGGTGCCGTTGTCGGCAATTTCTGCAACCGGGTGCAACTGTGCTTCAACGCCGGTCAGGTAAAACTCCAGCAATCGGGCTTTTTCACTGGCTTCGGCCTGGACACTGACTTCGGCTTCATTGTTGATGACGGGAATGCGGTATAGCAGGATCACGGAGCCGACCAGCGTGAAGGTGACGGCTGTCGAGGCAACCAGCAACAGGCTCAGTGAGGTGCGTAGCCGCCAGGTCGTCATGTCAGCTTCCGCCGCGCTTGATCAGCGCGCATGAACGCCCTGCGGGCGCCCGACATCGGGTGTCAATTGACAACAACGAAACGGCCATCGCGAATCACGGTGGTGAAGGTGCGTCGCTGTGAATCACCAAAGCGGTCAAAAACCACGGCTTGCTGGGCGCCGGCATAAGGGCCACGGCTGATCAGGGCCGATTTCAGTTCCTCTCTGACTCCGCCTCGCGCCAGCGCATCAAGTACGGCCTTGGTTGCGTCATAGGCAGCGATGGAGGCAAAACCCGGTGGGCTATTGAAGCGTTTTTCGTAGGACTGCCGGAACAGCTGGTATTCAGGCGAGCGGTCTTCGCGGTCGAAGAACTGTGACAGCACCATGCCGTCCACTGCCTTGCCACCGAATTCGATCAGTTGTTCGGTGCCTGCCCATTCGACGCCGATCAGTGCGCGCTGCACATCCTGTTCGCGTGCATGCTGGGCCAGGCGTGCCGTATCAATGGCATTGGCAATGAACAGGAAAGCATCAGCCCTTGACGCTGCCAGGGTTTTGACCAGGCCGCCATAGTCGGCGTTTTCACCCGATTCAAAGGCAACTTCAACAGCCATGGCGCCACCTTGGGCGGCGAATGCCTGCCTGAAGTCAGCCAGCCAGCTTTCGGTGTAGGTCCTGTTACGGGTATCGAACACGGCCGCCACGCTGCGTACGCCGTTTTTTGCATGATAGTTGGCGCTCTGTTCGGCATAGCTTCTGGTGTCGGAGATCACGCGCAGGAAATTGTCGTCCTTGCCGGTCAGCATGCTGCTTGTTGCGGTGGGGCTGACCAGCGGGATTTTTGCTTTCGTGGCGACCTCAAGAATGGGCGGCACCATGCTGCTGGTCATCGGGCCAACGATTGCCACCACGCCGGCGGCAACCAGTTCTTCTGCCGCCTGCCTGGCTTGAGCGGCACTTTGCGCATCATCCTTGAGCACGAATTCAATTTTCCGGCCGGGCACGCTGCCCGTCGCATTGGCTTGCTCGATGGCCATCTGGAAACCATTGCGACCGGCATTGCCGAGGTCGGCAACCTGCCCGGAAAGCCCACCGATAAAACCAAGTTTGAGGGGTTCGGCCGGGCCACAGGCTGCCAGAAAAAGGCTGGAAACAAGAACAAATGCAAACCGCTGAGACATTGAATACTCCTGTGTTGTGGGGTCAGGTGACCTTGAATCCGGCCACCGCCTGCGCCAGGGTGTTTGCCAGTTGTCGCAGGTCGCCGGTGGCCTGGCTGACGCTGCGCGCTGCGCTGTTGTTTTCTTCCACCATGTTCGAGATGCGCTCCATGCTTTGCGCAATGTCGGTCGAGGCCACTTTCTGCTCGGCTACCGAGTTGGTGATTTCATTGACGCCGTGCGTTGAATGCTCGACCGACTCACGCGAGTGCGCCAGTACCGACTCGACATCGGTGGCCAGCGCATTGCTGTTCTCGATGGCGCGCTCGCCGGCGGTGATCGCGTCCTGTACTGCCGTTGATTGGGACATGATCGACTGCGTGACGGCATCGATGGCGCTGGCCGACTTGCCGGATTTTTCAGCCAGTTTGCGCACTTCGTCGGCCACCACGGCAAAGCCACGGCCGGCTTCACCGGCACGTGCTGCCTCAATGGCGGCGTTCAGTGCCAGCAGGTTGGTCTGATCGGCAATGTCGCGGACTTCCTGCGTCATGCCGGTAATGGCCTGCGTGCTTTTCACGAAATCATCGACAGTGCGGGCGATGTCCGCCATGTTCTGCTGGATGCGCTGGATTTCACCGGCGAGGTGCGAGACTTTCTGTGAGCCCTCGGCGGTCCGCGTCACGCTTTCCTCCGCCTGTGAATGTACCTCGCGCGCCGTGTCCGAGACCGAGGAAATGGCCACAGTCAACTCTTCGATGGCGGCCGCGCTGGAGGCTACGGATTCCGATTGCTGCTCCGAAACCTCGGCCAGTGCTTCCGATGATGAGGAAAGCTGCTGAGCGGCCGAGGCGACCCGCTCACTGGCGCCGCGCACGTCACCAATCAGCTTTTGCAATTGCTCCATCATCTTGTTGAAGGCGCCGGCCATGCGGCCGATTTCATCGGTGTTGCTGATCGTCGCCCGCTGCGTCAGGTTGCCGCTGCTGCTGATCGAAATCATCGTGGATTCAAGGTTGGCCAACGGCGATGTGATCGAGCGGATGATGACGGCGGCGATCGCCAGCAGTGCAAGTACTGCGGCAACGGCGAAGCTCAGCAGGCCGGTCTTGACGGCGGAAAATACGTCCGCGGCACGCTGCTTGTCGGCGGCACTGTCTTCCTTGGCGATTTTCTGGATGGCTTCAACAAGTTGATCGATGGCCTGCGTCGGTTCGCGATCGATTCCCTTGACGGCCTTGTCTACCACTGCAGCCGGGTCGGCGAGGCTGCGGTCATATTGCTTGAGCGCTTCGCGGTAGGCCGGTGCCAGCTTGTCGAAGGTGGTGATGACGGCATCAATCTTGATCTTGTCGGCAACGCCCAGCTTGGCTGCTGTCGCCTTGGTTTCTGCCAGTTTCTTCTGCACGGCGGCATTCTGCTCGTCGAAGCCTTTCAGGTATTTGTTGAACGCTTCCGGATCCTTGCCGCGCAGCAGAATGTTCTTCCATTCCTGCACTTGCGTCTTGAAGCGGACTTGCGCTTCACGCGCATCGTCGATGGCATCCAGGACGGATGCCTGATGATCGATCGACTCGTTCAGCGCATCGCGCAACTTGCCGGCCTGACTGAAAGAAAAGAGGCTGATAGCAGCGAGAGCCAGCACGGCAATGGCTACAAGAAACAATAGCTTTTGCTTGATCTGTAGGTTCATTATGTTATCCCCGTCAGGATTATTATTCGCATCAGAAACTTATGGGTGTTTCTGATGGCACTATACCGCCTCGCCGATGCGCTTGCCTAGCCGGAATTGCGCGTGGATAACCGGAGTCGGAGATCACTTAAACAGTGGCGCCAGATGGGTCTTGAGAGTGCTGTTCAGTGTTGGGGATAGGCAGTCAAACTGTTCACAATCGAAGGTGTTGCTCAGCCAGGTGATCTGCCGCTTGGCCAGCTGGCGTGTGGCAAAGATGCCGCGGTCGCACAGTTCCTTGTGCGGGATGAGGCCTTCCGCCGCTTCCCAGGCCTGGCGATAGCCAACACAGCGCATCGAGGGCAGTTCGGGTGTCAGGCGATATTTTTTGCGCAGCCCGGCCAGTTCGTCCTCAAGGCCATCGGCCAGCATCTGCCCGAAACGTCCGGCAATGCGCTGGTGCAGCACGCTGCGGTCCGAGGGGAGCAGGGCGAGGGAGAGGTAGTTCTTCTCTGTCCTGGCCATGCTGCCCTGTGCCAGCAGTGCCGACATGGTCTGGCCGGTGAGGTGGAAGATTTCCAGTGCACGCTGGATCCGCTGCGCATCGTTCGGTGCCAGCCGGGCAGCGGTCTGCGGGTCATGTGCGGCGAGTTCGGCATGTAATGCCGGCCAGCCATGCGCTGCCGCTTCCGCTTCGATGGCGGCCCGTGTTGCCTTGTCGGCTTGTGGCAGGTCTGCCAGCCCCTGCAGCAGTGCCTTGAAATACAGCATGGTGCCACCGACCAGCAGAGGCATCTTGCCGCGCTGGTGGATGTCGGTCATGGCGGCCTCAGCATCGGCAACGAAACGGGCGGCAGAGTAGCTGTCTTCCGGGCTGATGATGTCGACCAGTGCGTGCGGGTAACGAGCGAGGGTGGCGCGGTCGGGTTTGGCCGTGCCGATATCCATGTCGCGGTAGACCAGCGCTGAATCGACCGAGATCAGTTCGATGGGGTAACGATCGGCGAGTTCAAGTGCTGCAGCTGTCTTGCCCGAGGCGGTGGGCCCCATGAGCAGGATGGCGTAGGGGCGTGGCACATTTGGCGGATTCATCGGCCGCGCAGGAAAAGGCGATCAAGTTCGTCCATGCCGAGCTGCACCCAGGTCGGGCGGCCGTGGTTGCACTGGTCGGCGCGTTCCGTGGCTTCCATCTGGCGCAGCAGGGCGTTCATTTCCGGTACGCTCAATTGACGGTGGGCACGCACGGCGCCATGGCATGCCATGGTGGCCAGCAGTTCGTTGCGGCGAGCCGTCATCAGCTGGGTGGCACCATGTTCGCGCAGCTCGCTTATCAGCGAACGAGCCAGCGAGGCCGGGTCGCCGGACTGCAACAGGGCGGGCACGGCACGTACGGCCAGCTGGCCGGGGCCGACGACGGCAATGTCGAAGCCGAGGGCCGACAGTGTTTCCTGATGCTCCTCGACCGCAGCAATGTCGAGCGCCGGCGCCTGGAATACGGCCGGGATGAGCAGTGCCTGCGTGGCGATGGCATGGCCATCAAGCGCGGTCTTCAGCTTTTCGTAGAGGATGCGCTCGTGGGCAGCGTGCATGTCTACCAGCACCATGCCGGCAGCGTTCTGGGCAACGACGTAGATACCATGAATCTGCGCCACGGCGTAACCCAGTGGCGGTGCTTCGCCTGGTGTCGAATCCGGTAGGTTGCTGGAGAACCGCGGAGGGGCGGTGCCCAAGGAGGGTGATAGCCCGGCCGGACGTGCTGCAGCAACAAAGCCGGTATAAGCCGCGATCGCCGGCTCGGCAGCGAGCAGCGATTCCTGCCGTGGTGGCGTGAATGCGGGCTGGTAAGTGGCAATCGGGCCGGCCGGCTCGGTGGTTGTCACGCCACTGAGTGGTGCCGACAGGGCCTTGTTGACCGCGTGATAGACAAACTGGTGGATAGCGCGCGAATCACGAAAGCGGACCTCGGTCTTGGCTGGGTGTACATTGACATCGACACCGGCCGGATCGAGCGTCAGGAACAGGCAATAGGCCGGGAAACGGCTGCCGTGCAACATGTCCGAATAAGCTTCGCGCAACGCATGGGCAAGCACCTTGTCGCGGACAAAGCGGCCATTGACGTAGCAGTACTGGGCATCGCTGCGCGACCGGGCGTGTGCGGGCAGCGCCGCATGACCGATCAGCGAAAGGTTGCCGGCAGTGACGTCGATGCTGCGCGAGTCGGTGAGGAAGTCGTCCCCAAGAATGGCCGCAGCACGTCGCCGGGCATCGGCGCGCGGCAGCTGCAGGGGCATGCGGCCATTGTGCGTCAGTGTGAAGGCGATCTGCGGGTTGGCCAGCGCCACGCGTTTCATCATCTCCGCGCAGTGGGCAAATTCAGTGCTCTCGCTTTTCAGGAATTTCCGCCGGGCCGGGGTGTTGTAGTAGAGGTCGCGCATCTCGATGACGGTGCCGGCAATCAGTGCCGCCGGTTCGAGCGTGCTGGCGCTGTCACCATTCAGTCGCCAGGCATGCGATGCCCCGATCGCACGACTGGTCAGGGTGAGGCGGGAAACGGCGGCAATCGAGGCCAGCGCTTCGCCGCGGAAACCCATGGTGGAGACGCGTTCCAGATCTTCCAGTGAGCTGATCTTGGAGGTTGCGTGCCGGGTCAGTGCCAGTACAAGCTGTTCCTTGTCAATGCCGCAGCCATCGTCGGTAACGCGGATCAGCTTGACGCCACCTTCTTCAAGCTGCACCTGGATGGTGCTGGCGCCGGCATCCACCGCATTCTCGAGGAGTTCCTTGAGAACGGAGGCCGGGCGTTCAACCACTTCGCCGGCGGCGATCTGGCTGATCAGGAGGTCGGGGAGGCGCTGGATGGTGGGCATCAGCGGATTATACCGGGGTAAAATGCCGCACCTTCTGCTCACTGCATACCTGCCGCCATTCATGGAACTCCTTCTGCAATTCTTCGATATCCTGCTGCATCTGGACAAGCACCTGACCGTACTGGTGCAACAGTATGGGCCGTGGATTTACGCCATCCTGTTCTTCATCATCTTTGCTGAAACCGGTTTTGTGGTGACGCCTTTCCTGCCGGGCGATTCGCTGCTTTTCGTGGCCGGTGCGGTGGCCGCGCTGGGTGGCATGGACATCATGCTATTGATGGCGACTTTGTTTACGGCGGCCATTTTCGGCAACCAGGTGAATTATCACGTTGGCCGTTACATCGGCCCGCGGGTGTTCCAGTGGGAAGATTCACGTTTCTTCAATCGCTCGGCGTTGACCAAGACGCATGCCTTTTACGAAAAACATGGGGGCAAGGCGGTCGTCATTTCGCGCTTCCTGCCGCTGTTCCGCACTTTCGTACCTTTTGTTGCCGGGGTCGGGGCGATGGCCTATGCCCGTTTCACTTTGTTCAACCTCAGCGGCGCCCTGCTCTGGGTGGTTTCGCTGACGCTGGCCGGGTACTGGTTCGGTAATGTGCCGTGGATCAAGCAGAATCTGACGGCGGTGATTCTCGGCATCATCGTTGTTTCCCTGCTGCCGGCGGTGATCGGCTGGTGGCAGCATCGCAAGGCTGAAAAAACCGCCTGACGCGGTATCATGCGGCATGCATCGCCGCTCATTGCTCCTGCTCCCCATCGTACTGGTTGCCGCCTGTGCAACACGCATGGGGCCGGGCGGAAAGCAGGAAACCGTGGTCAATCCCAAGTATCTGGCCAAAGGTGATATCGACCGGGTCATCGACACGGCGCATGCCGAGGTCAAAGGGGGGGTGCTGCTCTTTGCGGAAAAACTCTACCGGCGTAATCCCCGTGAATTGAAGAAGGGATCATCACCTACGGTAGAGGCGGCTGTTGCCCGCTTGCGCCAATCGAAATTGTTCGAGTTCCCGGAGTTGCAAGGCCAGCGTGAAGGTGCCGCTGCCATGCTGGCATTTCGTGAGGACTATACGGGCGACCGGGTCCTTGCCCTGATGGCCGGTATCCTGACCATGGTCTACGCGGCCTTTGAGGGAACGGACGATTTCTACATTCTGGACGACCTCAACGAGCAGAAACTTTACAATTGCGCCCGCAATCTGGAGATTGCAATGTGGAAGCTCTCCACGGCACGTTTCGCCAATGGGGAGCTGGTGCTGCTGTCGAACGAGCTTGATCCGGCGAATCGCAATCTCTCCTTCGAGCGTGAGTTCGGTCGGGTGACCGGGCTGCTCGATTTTCTGGCCAAGGTCGTTGCCGACAAGAATGGCCGAATCATTTCGCGCGTGGCACAAAACATGGCCTCTGCCGTCTTCCTGCCGGTAGGCGCGCTGGGCATCAGGTAAAACAAGGATTGGCAATGAAATCTGTCGTTATTCTCATCTCTGGCCGTGGCAGCAATATGGAAGCCTTGCTGGCAGCGGTTGCCCGTGGCGAATTGCCGGTGCGGGTGGCCGCCGTGATCAGCAACCGGCCGGATGCCAAGGGGCTGGAAACGGCTGCTCAACAAGGTATTGCGACAGCAGTGGTTGACCACAAGGCCTTTGCCGGGCGTGAGCTTTTTGATGCCGCCATGGCTGAATGCATCGATGCCCATGCCCCCGATCTGGTCGTGCTGGCGGGCTTCATGCGCATCCTGAGTGAGGGCTTCGTGCGTCACTACGAAGGTCGCCTGCTCAATATCCATCCTTCCTTGTTGCCCTCCTTCCCCGGCCTGCATACGCACGAACGGGCGTTGGCCGAAGGAGTCCGCATTCACGGTTGTACGGTGCATTTCGTGACGCCGGCGCTCGACCACGGCCCGGTGGTTGTGCAGGCAGCCGTGCCGGTGCTGGACGGTGATGATGAGGCGACACTGGCAGCACGTGTGCTGGCACAGGAGCATGTTGTTTATCCTCTGGCGGTGCGCTGGTTTGCTGAAGGACGGCTGCGCCTTGAATCCGGCCGCGTCCTGCTTGATGCAGAACGTGCATTGCCGGCACCGCTGATTTCGCCCTAGCTATCGCGTATGCCCTTCGCGCTCATCGCAGCAATGCTTGCTTCGGTCGGGATTCATGCGGCAGCGCTGCTCTTGCCGGATCTTGAACAGGCGCCGGCCCCGGAGCCACTGACCCTACAGGCCGAAATCGTTCTGCAGCCAAGGCAGGCGCCGGCTCCCGTTGCCGAGAAAATGATAGCGCCACCGAAACCACCGCCCTCCGTGCGCCCGGTGCGTAAAACGCCGACAAAACCGTTGCCGAAAGAACCGGTCATGGCGATGGACAAGCATCCGGTGGCCGAGGAGCCGCAGTTTGTTTCCGGCAGTGCTCCGCAGGAAGTCAGGGCGCCATCGTCGGTGCCATCTGTTATGCCCGCCAGCCCGGTTGTCACCGAGTCGCCGGCGACAAGCTCGCCGGGCCTGCCGGCAGAAGGGCGCATTGAATACGTGGTGGTCAGCGGCGATCCGCCGACCATCCTGGGCAGTGCCGAGCATCACTGGTTGATGAGCGACGGGCGCTACCGGATCTTGTCGGTCATGGAAACGACAGGCGTTGCTGCCTGGGTGAAGCCGGTGCGCCTGGAAACGGAAAGTACGGGCGAACTTGTTGCCGGCGGTTTGAAGCCGGAACGTTATGTCTCGCGCAGGGTGTTGCGCGAGAAATCGGAGCAGATCGATTTTGACTGGGGAGCCGGGGTGGCACGTCTCAGTCGTGGCGGCTCCGTTCCGCTTGCCGCTGGAGCTCAGGATCTGCTCTCCTTCAACTACCAGTTGGGCTGGCTGGCGCGAACCGGCGAAATGGTGGTGGCAACGACACGCAAGCTGGGCACCTACCAGCTCGAACTCTTGGGCAAGGAATGGCTGGATACGCCGGCCGGCCCGATCTGGACGCTGCACTTCCGTGCACGCGGAGAGACGACAACCGAAGTCTGGCTGGCCGCCGAACAATACCTTCTACCGGTTAAAATCCAGCACATCGACAAAAAGGGTGAGCGCTTTGCGCAGATCGCCCGTCAGATCACACTGAAAGAACCATGAAATTTACCCCCGCCCTGTTTGCCCATGCCGAAGCTGCGCTGAAAGCCATGCTGGCGTTTGAGTACCCGGCTGATGCAGTGCTCTCCCATTATTTCCGCTCGCACCGCGAGATGGGGCATGCTGATCGAGGCTTCGTCGCCGAGACCTGCTTTGCTGTCTTGCGCCGCCTGCGCAGCCTTTCTGCCCGTTGTGGTGTCGAGGTCAGCCCTCGTCGCTTGCTGCTGACGGTGCTTTTTTGCCAGCGCGGCTGGAATTTGCGTGAGTTGACACCCGTACTGAACGAATCCGATCCGGTCTGGCTGACTGAAGCCAAGGCCATGCGCAGCGATGAATGGCCGCCAGCGGTACGTTTTGATCTGCCGGATTGGCTCTACGAACGCCTGGCTGCGCGTTTTGGCAGTGACACCGAGGCCTTGTCCGGGGCACTGAATTGCCCGGCACCACTGGACTTGCGTGTCAATCCATTGAAAACCACACGGGATGCCGTGCTGCAGCGGCTGCTGGACGATGGCATGGCGGCTGAAGCCTGTCACTACTCGCCACTGGGCATTCGGCTACTGGAAAAACCGGCCTTGTCGAAATACCCCTTGTTTCTCGATGGCAGCATTGAAGTGCAGGATGAAGGCAGCCAGTTGCTGGCCTACCTGGTGGCGCCCAAGCGTGGCGAAATGGTGGCTGATTTCTGTGCCGGGGCTGGTGGTAAAACCTTGATTCTTGGCGCGCTGATGCGATCATCCGGCCGCCTTTATGCCTTTGATGTGGCGGAAAAAAGGCTTGCCAACCTGAAACCGCGGCTGGCGCGCTCCGGGCTTTCCAACGTACACCCGGTACGCATCGAATCGGAAAACGATCAAAAGGTGAAGCGCCTGGCCGGCAAGATCGACCGGGTGCTGGTGGATGCACCGTGCTCCGGATTGGGTACCTTGCGTCGAAATCCTGATCTCAAATGGCGGCAGACGGAGGAAAGCGTAGCCGAACTGGTGGCCAAGCAGACCTCGATTCTGGCTTCGGCATCGCGGCTGGTGAAACCGGGTGGGCGGCTGGTCTATGCCACCTGCAGCTTGTTGCCTGAAGAAAACGATGCAATCGTGACAGCCTTCCTTGCCAGCCATGCCGATTTCAAGGGCTTGTCGGCCGGTGACATCCTGGCGCGACAAGGCATTGCCGGTTTGCAGTCTGCCGACACCGATGCCCTATGCCTGCTGCCGCATCAGCATGGCAGCGACGGCTTTTTTGCCATGGCCATGGAGCGCAGCTGATGGATTCCCAGTTCCTTAAGCTGCTTGGCGATGCCTGGCAGGAACTGCATCGTCCAGAAGTGCTCTGGGAGTTGCTGGCGCTCTCCCTGTGCCTTGCCATTGCCGGCTGGCTGCACTGGCGGGTCAGGCAACGGACTGCCCCCGAGGGGGGCTGGGCAATGGCCGGGGAATTGGGGCTGCGCCGTCTGGTTTTTCCGCTCACGTCGCTGCTGCTGGTGTTGCTGGCGCGGGCCATGCTGCACCGGTATGCCCCGGTGGGCCTGCTCAATCTGGCGGTGCCCTTGTTCCTCTCCCTGGCCCTTGTACGTGCCGCCGTTTTCTCGATTCGCTATGCCTTTCCCGAAGCCCGCTGGCTGGCAACCTCTGAACGGCTGATTGCTGGCGTCGTCTGGTTCTGTCTGGCCCTGTATCTGACGGGTTTGTCCGAACCGGTGATTGCCGGTCTGTCTGCAGTGAAGATTCCGATCGGCAAGCAGGATCTCGATCTCTGGCTGATCCTGCATGGGTTGGTCACCGCCTTGAGTACCGTGCTGGTTGCCTTGTGGGTCGCTGGCTGGCTGGAGCACCGTCTGATGCGATCCGAGGGGCTGGATTCGAATGTGCGCGTGGTGATGGCACGTGCCGGAAAATCGATCCTGACCGTGGTGGCCTTGCTGATCAGCCTGGCGCTGGTGGGCATCGACATCACCGCCCTGTCGGTGTTCGGAGGTGCGTTTGCCGTCGGTCTCGGCTTCGGGTTGAAGACGATTGCTTCCAATTATGTTGCCGGCTTCATGATCCTGCTCGACCGCTCGATCCGTATCGGCAACATCATCGCCATCGATGCGACGACTACCGGCGAGGTGACGAGAATTACCACCCGCTACACGGTGGTGCGTACCCTGGCCGGCACCGAGGTGATCGTGCCGAATGAGCATCTTGTCGCCAACATCATCCGCAACCAGACCTATACGGACTCCCAGGTCAGGGTGCCCCTGCGTGTATCCGTGGCCTACAACTCGGATCTGGAACGGGTGATGCAGCTGATGATTGACGCAGCGCTGACGCAAGATCGGGTGTTGCGAGAACCGGAACCGTCAACCCAGCTCGTGGCTTTTGGCGACAACGGTATCGAACTCGAACTGGGCTTCTGGATCAAGGATCCCGGCGAGGGAACGGGCAGTTTGCGCTCGGAGATCAACCTGGCCATCTGGCGCAGCTTCCGAGCGAACGGTATCGAGTTTCCGTTTCCCCAGCGCGAGGTGCGCATCCTCAACCCGTAGCAGTCCGGTATTTCCTGGCTTCAGAAAGAAAAAACCCGCGCCAGGGGGTGGCGCGGGTGAAGAAACCCATCTGTCGGAGGGATGGGTTCAGGGGGAGGTCGTTGCTACTTCAATCAGTGCTTCTGCTGCTGGTTGCTGATCGGGATCGGCTGCAGAGCAGGCATGCCAAGGCCAATATGGCGGAAGGCGTCGCAATTCGCAGTCTGCCCGAACAGGTAGCGGCAGGCCTGAGCCAGAAACTGGTGACGGATACTGGTGCTTTCGTTATTCATTTTTATCTCCGGTGCGTTGTGCTGCGTTACATCATGAGTCGCATACTACGGGGAGATAAGGGTGAAGTCTGTTGCGCTTGCGTAAGCCTTTTGTAACGTAATGTTACGGATGCCTGATGAATATTCTTATTCACGCGGCATCTGCGCCGGCCATTCCAGTGTGAAGCGGGCGCCACCCAGCGGGGATTCATGGGCGCTGGCTGTTCCACCATGCAGTTCGAGTACCAGCCGGGCAATTGCCAGCCCAAGGCCATAGCCGCCCGTAGTCCGGTCGCGTGAGCGATCCAGCCGGGTAAAGGCAGTAAACACGTTTTCGCGTTCTTCCGGGGGGATGCCGATGCCGTCATCGTCCACATTGATGCGAATCTGGCCGTCGACCAGTTCGGCGCTGACGACAATCCGGCTCTGCGCATACTTGATGGCATTGCGCATCAGGTTGCGCACGGCGAACTGCATGCTCTTGCGATCGAGCTCAATCCGAAGATTGCCAGGCAGAGATTCCGTGTCGATGACCAGCTCAAGCTTGCCGCCGAGAATGCGGATGTCTTCAACCTCTTCCCTGAGCCAGTGGATGAAGTCGGTGCTAACCGGGTGCAATTCGGGCTTTTCCCGTTCGAAGCGGGCATAGGTTAGGCTCGAATCGATCAGGTTGTCGAGCTCATCGAGGTCTTCTTCCATCATTAGCCATAGGCGTTCTCGTTCGCTTTGTTCGTCGGTTTCGGCCAGCATTTCCAGTGCGAAGCGCATGCGCGCGATGGGGGTGCGCAGTTCGTGCGAGATGGCGCTGGAAAGCTCCTTTTGCGTGGCGATCAGGCGCTGGATGCGCTCAGCCATGGTGTTCAGGGTTTCAGCGAGCAGGCCGAAGGAGATATTGCGGGCACGCGGCGCTCGGGCAGCGAAGTCCCCTTCGCCGAGCGCGCGAGCGGTCTGGCGCAGGGCCTCGAGGTCTCGCCAGACCGGTCGTACCCAGAGCCAGACGGCAATTGCCAGGAATAGCCCGATCAGCCCCCAGGTCAGCAGCCGGATGCGCATTTCCAGCGTGAAGAAACGCCGGTTGTCAGGATCGTGTTCGGGTGAGAGCGGGCCAATGACCAGAATCTGAGCTGTATTTTTCAGGCGCCGATAGACGATTTCACCATCCGTGCTCACCGTCAGTTCGCCCGCATCCAGTTTCAGTGCCTGTGCGGGAGGCAGGCGGATATCGTGGCGATCGGAAATCGCCAGCTTGTAGTTGAAACGCTCACCGATGGTCTTGATGCGCTTGGCCCAGTCGCTGCGCCGGTGGCGGAAAAGATCGTCCTCGATCATGGCCACCGTGCCCTGCATGAAGCGGCGGGTGTAATCGTCCGAAATATCGCGCAGTGCCGTGGCAATCAGGAAGTCGGCAACGATGACGATGGCGATGAACGAGCCCATCGTCAGCAGGTAGAAGTTGAAGAACAACTGGGAGAGCCGGTAGCCCCCGGTGGGTAGTCCGAAACGGTTTTTCAGCACGTCGGCTTACTGCCAGTCATGTCGCGAGAAGAGGTAGCCCTTGCCACGCACGGTCTTGATCCGTGTCGGATTCTCCGGGTCATCGTTGAGTTTCTTGCGGAGCCGGGAGATGCGGGCATCGATGGAGCGATCCAGCCCGTCGAAGCCGATGCCGCGCAATTGCTGCAGCAGGTCGTCCCGTGAAAGGATGTTGCCGGCGTGGCTGGCGAGCAGCCAGAGCAGGTCGAATTCGGCGGTGGTCAGGTCAATGGCCTCACCCGCCAGCATGGCGCTGCGGGTTTGCTGGCTAATGCGGAAGTTGCCGAAGGTCAGGGATTCACTGTTCACCGCCATTTCGTCGCCGGGGACGGGCGTTGCCCGGCGCAGCAAGGCCTTGACGCGTGCGAGCAGAACGCGTGGTGGTACCGGCTTGGTGATGTAGTCGTCGGCGCCCAGTTCCAGTCCGAGAATCTGGTCGATGTCCTCATCGCGTGCGGTCAGCATCAGGATGATGCCGTCGTACTTCGGGCGTACGGCACGGCAGACGGCAAAACCATCCTGGCCTGGCAGCATGATGTCGAGAATAACCAGATCGGGCTGGGTATCGAGAATGCGCGTTTCGGCCGTGTCACCGCGTGACTCGATGTCTACGTTGAATTCGTTCTTTCGCAGATACTCGGCGGTCAGTTCGGCCAGCCGGTCGTCGTCTTCGACGAGAAGGATGCTTGGGTTCATCCCTCAATCATAACCGTAGGGCAGGGCTGGCGAGAAGATGCTGCTTGGTGTTACTTGTTTTCCGCTGTTTCCTTGCCGTTACGTATGCGTCGGCGATCCAGCGTTTGCGGAATACGGAGGCTGACTTCAATGATCAGGCCCATGTCGTTCGGGAGCGATACGGCAATGCTCTCACCGTTATCTTTCCGGCAGCGGTAGGCACTGGTCTCGCCAATGGCTTCGGAGGACAGTATCTCGACATCCTGCAGGTGTTGGGCCAGTTCCTCACGACTGACGGTGCGCCAACCCAATTCACGTTTCATGGTTTTGTTCCAATATCAGCCAAGGTTTTACCGTTGAGAACCAGCAGCGAAAACTCTTCGGCCGGTACCGGGCGGCTGAACAGGAAGCCCTGGAAGTCGTCGCAGCCGAACTTGCGCAGCAGTTCAAGCTGCTCGTGGTTTTCCACGCCTTCGGCGATGACGCGCAATTCCATGGTGTGTGCCATGGCAATGACCGCGTGGGCGATGGCGGCATCGTCGGCTTGCTGGTCGATATCGCGGACAAAGGAACGATCGATCTTCAGTGCATCGATGGGCAGGCGTTTCAGATAGGCGAGGCTGGAGTAGCCGGTGCCGAAATCATCGAGTGCCAGTGCAATGCCGAGATCCTTCAGTTCGCGCAGCATGGTGATGGCGTTTTCGACATCGTGCATGACCATGCTCTCGGTTAGCTCGAATTCGATGGCATCGCCCTTGAGGCCGGTTTCGTCAAGCAGTTGCCGCAGCAGGTCGCACAGATTGTTCTGGCGGAACTGGCGGGCAGAAATATTCAGCGCAACCTGCAATTCCGGCATGCCGGAATTGCGCCAGGCGGCGAGCTGCGTGCATACCAGGCGCAGGATACGTTCGCCCAGCGGGATGATCAGGCCGGTTTCTTCCGCCAGCGGGATGAATTCCGGTGGGTGGATCATGCCGATGCGCGGATGATTCCAGCGAGCCAGTGCTTCAGCGCCAATGATTGCGCCGGTTTTCAGGGAAACAATCGGCTGGTAGTAAACCGTGATTTCGTCGCGCTCCAGTGCCCGCCGCAGATTGCCTTCCATATCCAGCCGGTCGAGCGCCATATGGGTCATTTCCGGCGCGTAAAAGCGGTAATTGTTGCGCCCGTGTTCCTTGACCCGGTACATCGCCATGTCGGCATTGCGCAGCAGGTTTTCGCCATGGATGCCATCGCGCGGGTACATGGCAATGCCGATCGAGGCGGTGACAAAGACCTCTTTGCCTTCGATTATCAGCGGCGCACTCAATTGACGCTGGATCTTGGCTGCCACGCTGGCCACACTGTCGGCTTCGTCAATGTTGCCGAGGACAACGACGAATTCGTCACCGCCGAGCCGCGCGACGGTATCGGTATCCCGCACGCAATGTGCCAGTCGTTCGGCAACGATTTTCAGCAGGTTGTCGGCAGGAATGTGGCCGAAACCATCATTGATCAGTTTGAAGCGATCAAGGTCAAGCAGCAGTACCCCGACCAGTTTTTCACTCTGGCGTGCGAGCAGGATGGCCTGGTCCACGCGGTCCTTGAGCAGGTTTCGGTTGGCCAGCCCGGTGAGCACATCATGGGTGGCGTGGTATTCAAGTTGCTGTTCGTAGGCGATGCGCTCGCTGACATCGTTGATGATGCTGACGAAATGCGTGGTCATCTCGCCATGCTCGTCGCGTACCGGTGCAATGGACAGTTCGTTCCAGAAGAGCTGGCCGTCCTTGCGATAGTTGCGCAGCACGGCATGCGCTTCCTGCTGGTTGCGCAGGGCGGCGCGGATTTCGTTCAGGCCCTTTTGGGCCAGATCATCGCGCACCAGAAAACGGCCGCTCTGGCCGATCACTTCGCTGGCGTTGTAGCCGGTGATGCGTTCGAAGGCCGGGTTGACGTAGACAATGGGATGGTCGAGCTGGGTGGAGGAAGTGATCATTACTCCGTTGCAGCTAGAATCCAGTGCCCGCGAAAGCTGGCGTACCTTATCGTCAAGCCGGCGCTGTTGATTGCGCGCACGCAGGGCCTTGGCACTGAAGGCAATATCTGCCGCGAGGGCAGCCAACGCTTGGCGCTCCGGCTCTTCAAAGGCTGCATCGGTGCGTGTTACCCAGAGCAGGCCATGATCTTCCTCTTCACAGGCCAGCGGAAGGGAGAGGGCAAACTCCTTGAGGTGGGCAAGCTCCGACCACAGCAGTGGGGGGTGGCCGCGGGCGACCTTGAGTGCTCGCGGCGGATCTTGTGTTTCGGCGTGTGCCTGGCTGAGACGAATGGCTGCGACCGAGTAATTGCCAGTTTCAACCAGGACATCGCACATGCTTTCGATCAGAGCAAGGGTGTTGAGTGCCTGGGATCGTAACCGTGCGCAGGCGCAGAACAGGGCGAGCAGCCGCGACGCGTGGCTGGAGTGTTTCATCAAGCTTGGTATCTCCCCCGGTGTCAGGGTATCTGTTATGTCTTTTGTAGTAAGGCCGGATTCTAGCAAGGAAGCTCGGGATCACATGTTGCGATGCAGCAGGTGCTTTTCTCGGGATGTCGTAGAATCACCGACCTTGACTGAAAGAGGTTTCAATGTTTCTTGCCGGGAAAGAGGATCTGCAGGTGTCTGAACCGATGTGCAGCATGACTGCAATGGAGCAGCCATGAGTCTGTTGCCGAGAACGCCACGCAAGGCATTCTTCCTGGTATTCCTGTCGACCATGGCGCTGGTCGGTGCCGGTCTGGTGATTGGCGAATGGATGCGTTTGAACCCATGCCCGCTATGCATTTTCCAACGGGTGCTCTATCTCCTCGTTGGTCTATGGGCTCTCTTTGGCGTGCTGATCCCACAGGCAAGAAAATTCTGGGGCTGTCTGATCGCTGCTACCGCGGTCGGAGGCTTGGCAACGGCCATTTACCAGACCTGGCTGCAGCTCTATCCCGAGTCAGCCACGGCCTGTGGCTATGGCGAGCCAAACCTGATTGAGCGACTGGTGGACTGGCTGGGCATGCAGTGGCCATTCATGTTCATGGCCACCGGCTTCTGTACCAGCAAGGAATCGATTCTCGGCCTGACCATGGCCAACTGGTCGATTGCCTGCTTCTTCGTGTTTCTGGTGCTTGGCTTGTGGATCGGGTTTTCCCGTCGTTTCGAGCGCAAGCGCTTCAACTTCCGCTAGCGGTTCAGCTTTTGCCGGTGCTGCCGAAGCCGCCGGCCCCCCGGCTGCTGGCATCAAATTCATCGACAACGTTGAACGCCACCTGCAGTACCGGCACCACCACCAGCTGTGCCAGCCGGTCGAGCGGGTTGAGCGTGAAGCTCTCCTTGCCACGGTTCCATGTCGAAACCATGATTTCCCCTTGATAGTCCGAGTCGATCAGCCCCACGAGGTTGCCGAGCACGATGCCGTGCTTGTGACCAAGCCCTGAGCGCGGCAGGATCATCGCCGCCAGGCCGGGGTCGGCGAGGTGGATGGCAATGCCGGTAGGAATCAGCATGGTTTCCCCGGGGTGGATTTTTACCGGCGCCTCAACGCAGGCGCGCAGATCGAGGCCGGCTGAGCCAGGGGTGGCGTAATGCGGTGGATTTTCCTTGAGGCGCGGGTCGAGGATGCGGACGTCGATACGGTGCATGTTTGATTCCTGAAGATAATTATCGGTAGTAAAAATAGGTGAGGACGAACAGCAAGGGGGCTGCAATCACCAGAATTTTGATGATGGTGTGAGCGAGTTGCCGCTTGTCATGTTCCTCATACCGCCACTGCTGTACAAGCCTGCTGGCACGGCGCAAAGCCTCGCGGCCGACAATGCGGCGCGTGCTTTCATCAACGATATCGTCGTGATGATCGGCCATGAGGAGAGTCAGCGCTGGTCGAGCAGGCCGGCAATGTGTACAACCAGTGCCCGGGCAAGGTCCATTTTCGGCCTCACCGGCAGTGGCGTCTGGCCGTTGTCGTCAAACAGGGTCAGCTTGTTTTCCTCGCCACCAAAGCCATCCTGGATCAGGTTGCCGACGATCAGCGGAATTTTCTTGGCGCGACGTTTTTTCTCCGCGTACTCGGCAAGGTTCCGGCTTTCGGCCGCGAAGCCGACACAGAGTGGTGGCTGAGACAGCGCAGCCACATCGGCCAGGATGTCCGGGTTCTGCACCAGTTCAATGGCCGGCGGGGCGCTGCCATCCTTCTTGATCTTGTGTTCGGCAGCTGCTTTTGGCCGGTAGTCGGCAACGGCGGCGACGCCGATGAAGACATCCTGCCCGGCGGCCCGCTCCATTACCGTATTGTGCATTTCCAGTGCACCGGTGACATTGATGCGGCTCACGCCGCGTGGTGTCGGCTGGCTGACCGGGCCACAGACCAGGGTGACCTCGGCGCCGGCTTCGCGCGCGGCACGCGCCAGCGCAAAGCCCATTTTTCCGGAGGAAAGGTTGGTGATGCCGCGCACCGGGTCAAGCGCCTCGAAGGTGGGGCCGGCGGTGATCAGCACTTTCTTCCCGGCCAGTGCCTTCGGTTGCAGGAAGGCGACCAGGTCCTCGACAATTTCTGCTGCTTCCAGCATGCGGCCGTCGCCGGTTTCGCCGCAGGCCTGGTCGCCGCAGCCGGGTCCGAGCAGGGTGATGTTGTCGGAGCGGAGCGTGGCCGCGTTGCGCTGGGTGGCGGGGTTTTCCCACATCTGCCGGTTCATGGCCGGTGCCGCCAGCAGCGGGCAATCGCGTGCCAGCACCATCGTCGTCAGCAGGTCGTCGGCCAGCCCGTGGGCCACCTTGGCGAGGAAGTCGGCCGAAGCCGGCGCGACGAGGATCAGGTCGGCTTCGCGCGAGAGGTCGATGTGCGCCATATTGTTGCCGATGCGGCCATCCCACTGGTCGGTATAGACCGTGCGCCCGGAGAGTGCCTGGAAGGTCACCGGCGTCACGAAATGCGTGGCCCCCTCCGTCATCACCACCTGCACCGTGGCGCCGGCCTTGCCGAGCAGGCGGACCAGTTCGGCCGCCTTGTAGGCGGCGATGCCGCCGGTGACGCCGAGAACGATATGCTTGCCCTGTAATTCCATGGTCATCTGGGTAGAATGCAGAAAAACGATCCGACCAATTGTACGTGAGGGAAACCGGCATGGCGATTACCGACTGGCCAGAGGATGAACGCCCGCGCGAACGCCTGCTGGCGCAAGGTGCCGGTGTGCTGTCCGATGCCGAGTTGCTGGCTATCTTTCTGCGCGTTGGCATGAAGGGAAAAAGCGCCGTTGATCTCGGGCGCGAACTGATCGCCCGCTTTGGCAGCCTCAATCGCTTGTTTGCGGCATCGATGGCTGAATTTGCCGCTGTGCCCGGAATGGGCGAGGCCAAATATGCGCAGTTGCAGGCCGTGCTCGAAATGGCAAAACGGGCTCTGGGTGAACAACTCAGCGTGCGTGAACTGCTTTCCTCTCCGCAGGCGGTGCGTGACTATCTGCGCCTGACGCTGGGTGGCCGTGCGCATGAAGTCTTCCTTGCCCTCTGGCTGGATGCGCAGAACCGCCTGATTGCGACAGAAGAACTCTTTCGCGGCACGCTGACGCAAACCTCGGTTTATCCACGCGAGGTGGTCAAGCGTGCACTTGCTCACAATGCTGCCGCCGTCATTCTCGCGCACAACCATCCTTCCGGTGTGGCCGAGCCATCGACTGCCGATGAAACCCTGACAAGGGTGCTGAAAGAAGCGCTGACGCTTGTGGATGTGCGATTGCTCGATCACTTCATTGTGGCCGGGTCAGCGCAACCGCTCTCGATGGCAGAGCAGGGGAGCGTATGAGAATGAAGGCCTGTTCATGACGCCACCCCCTGAATTTTCTTTCTTTACCATGCGGGATGCTGCTCCGTAGTACCCTAGGCTGCTCAGGCCTTTGATTGTGGCCGTTTTCCAGATTAGTCGATGATCGCTTCCACACGCTGGCTTCCCCGCTGGGTGAGCCATTATCCGAAGGACAAACTCGGCGCCGATCTGTCGGCCGGCCTGATTGTCGCCGTGCTGGTCATTCCGCAAAGCCTGGCCTATGCGCTGCTTGCCGGCTTGCCGCCGCAGGTCGGTTTGTACGTCAGCATCTTTCCGGTGATTGCCTACGCACTGCTTGGCAGCAGCATGGTGCAGGCAGTGGGGCCGGTGGCAATTACTGCGCTCATGACTTATTCGGTTCTGAGTCCGGTGGCTGAGCCGGGGTCACCGCAATACCTGGTATTGGCCGCAGCGCTGTCATTGCTTTCCGGTGTGATGTTGCTGGTTTGCGGGTTGCTGCGTTTCGGCTTTCTGTCGCAGTTGCTCAGCCGGCCGGTGATTGCCGGGTTTGTTTCCGGCTCGGCGGTGCTTATCGTCATCAGCCAGCTTGGGCGTCTGGTCGGTGTGCCGGTTGCTGGTGGTGATACCTGGCAGATGCTTTCTTCGTTTTTTTCTGCACTGCCAAATAGCCACGTGCCGACGCTGGTGGTCGGCCTGGGAGCACTGGCCTTGCTGGTGATCTCGAAGGCGAAGCTGGGTGCCTGGCTGGTGCATGCCGGCATGAGCGCGGTACGCGCCGTTGTGGTCATTCGCGTCATGCCGCTGGTGGTGGTGTTGCTCGGTACGCTGACGGTCATCGGTCTTGAACTGGATCTGCGTTTCGGGGTGGCGGTGGTCGGCCGTGTGCGCGAGGGCTTGCCCGGTTTCGATTTTTTCCTGCCCACATTGACGACGCTCAATAGTCTGTTACTGCCGGCTTTCATCATGGCTCTGATCGGCATGGTCCAAGGCATTGCTGTGGCACAGGCGCTGGCGATCAAGCGGCGTGAGCGGATTGATGCCAACGCCGAATTGCTGGGTCTGGGAGCGGCCAATGTGGTGGCAGCCTTCCATGGCGGCATGCCGGTCGGCGGGGGGCTGACCCGCTCGGCAGTCAACGTTGCTGCCGGGGCACAGACGCCGCTGGCCAGCATCGTCACTGCGTTGACCATGATTGCCGTGGTGCTCGGATTGGCGCACTGGCTGGAGCGGCTGCCGCTGGCCGTACTGGCGGCCAGCATCATCATGGCGGCGTGGGCCATGGTGGATCTGAAAACACTACGCCAGGCCTGGCATTACGACCGGGCGGATGCCACGGCATACATCGGCACGGCGCTGGGGGTGCTGGCTTTCGGGCTGGAGGTCGGCATTGTTGCCGGTATCGTGCTGTCTACCGGTACCGTTCTCTATCGCTCCAGTCAGCCGCATATTGCGGTGATGGGGCGGATTCCCGGGAGTGAGCACTTCCGCAACATCGAGCGTTACGATGCGGAAACGATCCCCGGCGTTCTTTTCCTGCGCGTGGATGAAAAGTTGTTCTTCGGCAATCTGGTTGCCGTTGAAGAGCGCCTGCTGCATGAACTGGAAATCCTGCAGCGTGCGTCCGAACCGGTGACCGATCTGGTGCTGGTGATGAGCGCGGTTAACCGCATGGACTCAACAGCGGTCGATGTGTTCACCGAGTTGAATGAAGACCTTCAGGGGCGCGGTATCCGCATGCACCTGGCTGAAATCAAGGGGCCGGTGCAGGATCGTTTGCAACGCTCTGCCCTGTGGCCGGTGCTCTCCGGCGAAGTATTCCTCTCGGCCAACGAAGCCTTTGAAAGGCTCAGGCCGCCTTGAGCGGCGGTTCCGGCTGCCCGATGCCATCTCTGGCACGCAACTCCAGACATTTCGGGTTCAGGGAGCCGTCTTCCATATAGACCGCGAATTCGCGGCAGGGACTGGGCCGGTTCTCGTAGATGGCACAGCGGTTATTTGGCTGCAGTGCGATGCAGCGCCCCTTGCCATATTCCGTACCCTGCATGCAGACAAGAAACGGGGTGACCGGTGTGGTCATGGCTGCCGGTACCAAGCCGCCGCTGAAGCTGTCGAGTTCGCCCTGATAGAAGGAAACCCGGAAATGGCGGCAACAGGCACCACAATCGGTGCAAGGGCTGGTTTCGGGCATGTCGTAGAAGACGCGATTGTCTTCTGTCCGGATGACGGTCTGAAGGAGTGCCATCGCTGATCTCGCAGGAAAAATGCGGGTGAAAGTGCCGCGCATTATCTGCGATTTACGGGAATTTGGAAGATCTTTCCCTTATTTTTTGTTGTTTAGTGCTTTACCTTGTGCTGATGGATGTTGATTGCTGCCTGATGCTGATCAGTCCGGTATCTTGCAGCACCCCAGAAGATCGAGTTCAGGGCGATAGAGCTCAGTGCCGATTTCCATCATGCCGAGAATGGTGTGGAACACATTGTCATGCGAAAAACGGTCTTTGCGTTTTTTCAACATGGCTGGTTTGTCGATGTCCCTGAAACCACTGCCTAGCCAGATGATTGCCGGGACAAGCAATTGGCTATCCGGAGCAATGGCCCGGGGCAGGCCGTGCAGAAAAAGCCCGTTCTCGCCCAACGATTCACCGTGATCGCTGACATAGAAGAGCCCTGTTTCAAATGAGGCATCATTCTGTTTCAGCAGGGCGATGGCTTTGCCCAGGAAATGGTCGGTGTAGAGAATGGCATTGTCGTAGGCATTGCTGATCTCTTCCGTGCTGCACTTGCCAAGTTCATTGTTCTTGCAGGCGGGGCGAAACTTCTCGAATTCGGGCGGATAGCGCTTGTAATAGGCCGGCCCGTGATTCCCCATCTGATGCAGAACAATGAAGATGTCGCCCGTGGGGTGGTTGTCGATGTAGTCCTGCAGCTTGCTCAGCATGCCTTCATCGCGACACTCAAGGTCGCACACCGGATTCCGTTCGGGCGTTTTGTAGTCCTGGTAGGGCGTGCGAATGGCCACGCCTTTGGAGTCGGAGTTGTTGTCCAGCCAAAGGACGTTGATGCCGGCATGACGCAGTACATCCAGCAGGTTTTCCTGAGTGCCTTCCTTTTTCAGGTCGAAATCGGCCATGCCGCTGGCAGAGAACATGCACGGCACCGAGACCGCCGTTGAAGTGCCGCAAGCCCGGAAATTGGAAAAGCTGATGGCCTGTGCGGCCTGCAATTGCGGTGAGGTTTCCCGTGCATAGCCGTTGATCGAAAAACGATCGGCGCGTGCAGTCTCGCCGACTACCAGTATGATCAATTCACGCCCCTGGTCCGCGGCTGGAATATGTGCGTCGGCACCCATCACCTTCAAGGTTTTTGGCTGCCGGCTGGTGATGGCCTGGCTGGCGTATTTGATTGCCGAGTAAAGGGTATAGCTCGGGTTGGCATGGGTGCGCAGCGACTTGTGTTCGCGGGCGAATGAGGCAAAAAATCCGCTTGATGCCATGACAACGGCCGCCGCCGTCGCCAGCAGGATGACGATCAGCAAGGCGCGGGCTTTCAGCTCCGGCAGCCAGCCGCGCCAGGGGCAAGGAATCTTGGCAATGATTGCCGCCGGGAGGACGCCCAGCAGCACGATATAGAACACCATTTTTTCCGTGATCAGATCGAAGGCTTCGGCCGCATTGGTCTGGACAACGTTCTGCAGCATCTCGTCGCTGATCACGATGCCGTAGCTGTCAATGAAATAGGCTGCTGGTGCCGATAACAGCAGAAAGAAAATCAGCACCGGTTTGGTCGCACGACCCAGGCTGGTCATGGCCAGCAGGAGCGTATTCGCCGCAAGAAAGACGAAGGCCAATGAGGCAAGGTTTGACACATTGCCGCTGCCCGGAGGGTAGGTGTTCAGCACATTGGCCATGAAGGTCAGGTTGCCGGTGGCCGTGATGAACAGGGCGGTGAAAAGGATCAGCGAGGTGCTGCTCAAGCCCTTGGCAAAGGGTCTGAATTTCATGAGGGTCGTTTAATGGTTGGCCAGGTGTGTCAGGAGGCCGAAGGCCCGGTTTTTCTGGATCGGTTTGCGGGTTGCTGATGCGGTTGCAGTTGCGGGCGCAAGTCAATCAAAGTCTTGGGTGAAGAAGGGTCGCCGACGAGCAGCGGACGTTCCTGGAATTTGTCATTGATGACGCTCTTGGTTGGATCCAGTCCGTCAAAGGACAAGCCGACGAGATCGGCCCAGGTGTGGATCAGGTGGGCCGTCTGGTAGGGGCGGCTGGTCAGGCCGGAAAACTGCACAGCATGCGATTTGCGCCATGCCTCCGATTGCCAGAGCAGGAAAGGCACGGTGTACATCGCCGGGGTGGGCTTGGCCTCGTTGCGGCCGACAAACTTGTGCGGCGGCGTGTCGAAGACATCTTCCCCATGGTCGGAAAAATAGAGCAATTGACTGTTGAGCTGTGCTTTTCTGAGTCGTTCGATCAGGCTGCCCAGCACATAATCGTTATAACGCACGGCATTGTCGTATTCGTTGATGAACTGTGCTTTCTCGTCGTCGGCCCAGTCGGGCAGGTCGTTTCGACCCTTGAAAAAATCCTCTTCCGGCGGATAGCGGAACTCGTAACGCATGTGTGTGCCCAGCAGGTGCACGATGATGAAGCGCTTCACCACACCGTCGGAGAGGATTTTGCTGAACGGATCGAGCACCGCGCCGTCGTAGGCGCGAGAGTTCTGTACGCGGGTATTGTTCAGGTAAACCTGCTCGTCGGTCTGTTTCGAGAAATTGGTGAGCATGGTGTTGCGTTGGGTCATCGTCTGCTGGTTGGTGATCCAGTAAGTGCGATACCCTGCCTGCTTCATGATGTTCATCAATGAAGGGGTGGTGAGGTAGAGCTCGGGGTTTTCCTGGTCGGCAAAGGTGAGCGCCTGCTGCAGGGTCTCGATCGTATAGGGTCGCGAGGCGACCACGTTGTCGAACACCGTCAGTTGCGGGCGCAGGGCGTCGAGGCGAGGCGTGGTCTGACGGTGATAGCCATAGAGGCTCATGTGCTGACGGTTGGTCGATTCACCAATCACCAGGACCAGTGTGGTCGGCGTGTTGCCATTGCGGTCGATCAGGTTCTGGATGGGCGGGATGTCCTGGTTTTTTTCCACCAGAGCCTCTACTGCGGCCAGTTGCTGGCGATATTCCGAATAGCCCACAAGAATCTGCCAGGGCACTGCCGGTTCCATGCGTTTGACGATGGTCTCGGCAGCGGCAGCCGAGGAAATGACGCCACCGCGCAAATTCTTGTACTGCGGATAAACGAAGAGTCCAAGTACCAGTAAGGTGATCAGCATGCCTGCCTGCCGTGGCACAACTGACACGGGTTTCAGTTTGCGCCAGATTTGCCAGGCCACCAGCGTGTAGACGATGAAGGCGGGAACCATCCACCAGACAAAATAGTTTGCTGCATATTCCTGGGCTTCGGCCGGATTGGACTCGAAGATGATGAACAGGACGCTCTGCGAGAACTCATTGTGATAGATGAAGAAATAGCCAAGGCTGATCAGCGAAAAGGCCCACAGGACAAGCCCGATCACGGCGCTGATCTGGCGCGTGTATTTGGGCGCCAGCAGGACGGGAATCAGCCACAGCGCACTGGCGACGGTGGCCAGCCGGAAGGCGGCAAATGAAACCGCATCAATCGCTTGCAGCAGCAGGTGGTGGATGCCGGAGAAATACCAGAAGAAACCAAAAATCAGCAGCAGTCCGCGCCAATCGGTTTTGCTTTCAGAGGTTGGGGCGGACTGCGCTTTTGGATCGGTCGGCATGGTCAGAAAATTCGCTCATGGTTTGATATCCCCGGCGGGGCATGAAGCGCAGATTCTGCTATTCGATTCTGAAGGGGAGCTTAAGAATGAATCTGCCGTGTCGCATGGGACGACAGGGCGAGAAGAGGTTGTCTTCTTGAAGCTCCTGGCCGGGCGACCAGGCCTTGGCTTAAAGTGCCGGCGGCTGGGGAGAGCACCAGCGCAAGCGCGCGGAAAAGCCCCCCCCCTCGAGATTGGCGACCTCCAGCCGGGCGCCGTGCAACTCGGCGATGCGACGGACGATGGCCAGCCCGAGGCCGCTGCCTTCGGCACTGACATCCCGTCCCCGGTAAAAACGTTCGACCAGGTGAGCCAGTTCTTCCGGCGGAACGCCCGGGCCATTGTCATTGATTTCGATGATGGCCTCACCATGCGGGCAGTCAACCGTGACCGTGACGCGGCCGGCCGTGGGGGTGTAGCGCAGTGCGTTGTCGATCAGGTTACGCACGGCGGCAGACAGCAGGTCAATGTCGCCGGCGATGATGATTGGCGATTCTGAGGGGAGCAAGCGCAGTGTTTGTGCCTTGGTGGCAGCGTTACTGCTCAGTTCCCTGACCGCGGTTGCGGCGACGTCAATCAGATTGATCGGTTGCGGGTCGGGAAGCTGATGGACAGGGTCAAGCCGGGCCAGTCGCAGCAACTGTTCAACCAGCCGGGTGCTGCGATCCGCCCCGGCGAGGACCTGCATGAGTGCGTGCCGGCTGGCTTCCGGGTCGAGGGAGGCCATGGCGACTTGTGCCTGCACCTTGAGTGCAGCGAGCGGCGTGCGCAGTTCATGCGCCGCATCGGCAGTAAAACGGCGTTCGTTGTCGAGCGCGCCGGCCAGCCGGCCAAGCAACTGGTTGAGGGCGCCGACCAGCGGCCGGGCTTCACTGGGTGTCTTGTTTGCCGAAAGCGGCGTCATGTTTTCCGGCGAGCGGGTGGCCACATCATTGGCCAGATCGTCGAGTGGCTTGAGTCCTCGCCGGATCGAAAAATAAAGGGTGACGATCAGCAACGGCAGCAGGAGCGCCAGCGGCAGCACGGTTTTTACTGCGATTTCTAGGGCTTCCTTGTCGCGGGAATGGAAGGAGTGCGCCACCTGCACACGGTAGCTGCCGTTCGCCGTTTCCAGTATCAGGCTGCGCCAGGGCCGCCCCTTGTGCTCGATGTTGGCATAGCCCAGCGCATTGCCATTGGCCGCAATCGGCGAGCTCGGTGCCTGTTCGGTGCTGACCAGGACTTCTCCATTCGCGCGTGCGATACGGAACTCGAGGATCAGTTCGCTGCGCCGAACCTTGGTGCCGCGCAGGCTGGCCATGTTGGCCGGCAAATCGTCGAGGTGGTGTGCATCATCGTGCACCTGGGCCAGCAACAGGCGGGCGGTTTTGGCCATCTGGCCATCCATCAGTTCCTGTACTTCGCGGCGTGCCTGATGGTAGCTCAGGGCGGCGGCAATGCCCCAGATCAGGACGGTGGCCAGGGTGACCCAGCAGAGGAGGCGCCAGCGCAGGGAGTTGGCGCGTTGCGCAAAGCACCCGCTCATTCGCTGTCACCGCCCAGTCGGTAGCCGAAGCCGCGTATGGTGCGGATCAACTCTGCCCCCAGCTTCTTGCGCAGATGGTGAATGTAGACTTCCACCGTATTGCTTTCTTTTTCCTCGCCCCAGGCATAGAGGCTTTCTTCCAGCTGACTGCGCGTACGCAGCTGGTTCTTGTGCGTCATGAAGTCGTGCAGCAGGGCATACTCGCGGGCCGAGAGCGTCACTGGCTGGCCATTGAGGGTGACCAGCTTGCTGGCCGGGTCGAGGCTGACGCCGTCGTGGGCCAGCGTCGGCGAGACGGATCCGGCTGCACGGCGCAGCAGGGCACGCATGCGTGCCTGCAGTTCACCGAGGTCGAAGGGTTTGGTCAGGTAGTCATCGGCGCCGGCATCCAGCCCGGAAATCTTGTCGGCATGCGTATCGCGCGCCGTCAGCACCAGTACCGGCAGGTTGTTGCCCTGGCCACGGAGTTCTCGCAGTACGGCCAGACCATCCTTTTTCGGCAGGCCGAGGTCAAGGACGCAGGCGTCGTAGTCGTGGCTGCCCAGTGCCAGCCGGGCAGCCTCGCCATCGCGCACCCAGTCAACCGCATAATCGGCAAGCTTCAGGCCGGCGCGAATGCCGTCACCGAGCAGTGCATCATCCTCAACCAGCAATAAGCGCAATTACTTCGCGTCCTTGTTCAGTTTGGCCAGAAGGGCCTGGATTTCCTTGCGCCGCCCACTATCGGCCAGCTCACGCCCCGGCCGGGGTTCAGCCTTGAGGGCGGTTTCCAGGTGGGTACGCGCTTCCGGGATGCGGCCCCGATCAATCAGATACTCTCCGTAAAAGAAATTGGGGTCAATCCCGGCTGGATTGATAGCCAGCGATTTCTTGAAGTATTCCTCGGCCCGTTCCTTATCGCCAAAACCGAGCGGCCAGCCGGGTACCTTGGCGTACAGCGTGGCCAGGCTGGTGTAGGCGGAGCCGGAAAGTGCCTTGTCATTCAGCTTGAGCGCCGCGTCAAGCCGCTCCTTGGCATCCTTGGCCAGGCTGAGTGCGCCCAAGCCGCCCTTGGCACCGGCTTCGCTGGAAAGAACAATGCCTTCCCAGATCAGTACTTCGGGCGTGCCGGGGTTGCTTTCGGCCAGTTTGTGCGCTTGTGCGGCCAGCTTGTTGTAACCCTCTTCCTGTTGTTTTTCGGGCAGGCGATACTTGATTTCTGCCCACTGTTCCTGAATCGGGCGGATCAATTCATCGGGGGTGGCGGCAATCGAAATGCTCGCGGCCGTGAAGCAAAGGGTGGCGAAGACTGTCTGTGTGAATTTCATGATGTGTTTCTCCTTCTTGCGTTCTGCGGGGGTTTATTTGTTGCCGGCATGCTGCTTGATGGTTGCCAGTTTGCCGGCAAGGCCCTGGTCAATGAGTGCGGGGGCGACGCCGTTGAGCCAGGCAAAGAATCGTTCCGGGAAACCAAAGTGCGATTCGCCGCGACCGCGGCGGATCGCTTCCACGACCTGACGAGCCACCAACTCCGTGCTGTCGCTCTGGTTTTTCAGTGCCCGGTTCAGGGCATTGACGGCTTCGCTATTGAGCGGTGTGTCGATAGCCCGTGGGGCGAGATGAATGACGGCGACGTCGGTATCGGCCAGTTCGCGACGCAAGGCCTGCGAAAAGCCGCGCAGGCCGGCCTTGGTCGCCGAATAGGCGGCAAAGCCGGCAAATGGCAGGCTGCCGAAGGTCGAGCCGACATTGACGATAGCCGCTTCGGGTTGTTGCTTGAGCCATGGCAGCAGTGCATGGGTCAGGCGCATCGGCGCGGCCAGATTGGTGGCCAGCAGCATCTCGATGTCGCTCCACGCTTGCTCTTCATAAAGGCCAAAGCCGCCGATGCCGGCATTGTTGAGGAGCAGATTGACCCCGAATTCGCGGGCGGCACCCGCGGCGGCGGCAATGCCTTCAGGTTGGCTCAATTCGGCACAGACGCTGGAGTGTCCAGCGCCCAGGGCATTGGTCAGCGCAGCCAGCTGAGGCGTGTTGCGGCCAGCGACCAGCAGGTGTGCGCCGGCGTCGGCGAGTTGCCGGGCAAGCGCCTGGCCGAGGCCGCCAGTGGCGCCGGTGAGCAGGATGCGGGCGTCGCTCAGTTGCATACGGACTCCGCTTGCGTTTGCTCAGCCGAGGCGGTTGGCAGTGCGCGGAAAATGTCGCCATAGAGTTTGTAGAAGACTTTTGCGCAGCGGATCACTTCCTGCTGGTCTGCCGGTTCCATCTGTTCCAGCAGATTGGCAAGGTGCTGGGTATGTTCCTGATCCAGCGTGCCGTGTGAGCGCAGGTAGGAGAAGGCTTTGTTAGGCAAACCGAGGGTCTGCTGGATGCGGTCTGCGGCAGTCAGTGCCAGTGCCACGCTGGTGCCTTCAAGTACGAAGACCATGCCAAAGAAGCCTGCCGGATTGCCCCGGTTGGCCAGGTCATAGGCGTAGGCCACCATCACTTCAGCCGGCAATTCCGGCTGGCTGGCGCGAACGGCATCGGCATCGCCTCCGGCGGCGGCGATGTCGTTGAGAATCCATTCCTCGTGGCCGATCTCTTCCTCGATATATTCGGCGACCGCCTTGCGCAGCCAGCCGAGTCGGTCGGGCAGACTGCCGCCAACAGTCATCAACAGCGGGGTGGTGTGGCGGACGTGATGATAGGCCTGGCCGAGAAAGGCCAGGTAGCTGTCGAGCGCAACCCGCCCCTGCAGGCAGTCGGCAATGATCGGCGCGCTCAGCATGTGCTGGCGTTCGGCAGTCGTGGCGGTGGTCAGGGTGTCATAGAAAGACATCTGCGGTTTCCTTTTCTGGCATGTTGGGCGGGAGGGCCATCAATTCGTCTAACTGGCCGGCAAATTTCTGCAGGATGGCATGGCGCATCGGTCGGCCATTGCCTGTGGCCAGGCCGTTCTGCAGCGTGAATGGCGTTGTGCTGATCCAGCCGCCAATGCGGGCGTAGTCGGGCAGGTTGGCGTTGGCTGTTGCGACTGCGGCATCCAGCGCCTCAGCGGAGACACCGGGCATGGGGACAAGAATGGCGCTGAGTGCTGGCTGTGCATCGCCGGTAACGACCGCTTGAAGAATCTGCGGCTGGGAGAGCAATGCCGCTTCTACCCATTCCGGCGAAATGTTTCTGCCGAAGGAGGTGATCAGCAGGTTCTTGCGTCGGCCTGAAAGATGCAGGTGGCCGTTGGCGTCAAGGTGGCCGAGGTCACCGGTTGAAAATGTCACTGCCGCGCTGGCGGGTGCAGTGTCAGCAGCAGAATCGGCAGGTGCCGGATCCACCGGTTGATCGAGATAGCCAAGGAAGGCACGGGATGAAATCTGCAGTTCGTCATCAACGACAGCGATGCGAACGTGATCAAGCGGGCGCCCGACATCGTCGTCTGCCGTGGCTTCGTCCCCCGGCCGGTTGAGGCTGACAACCGACCCGCATTCGGTGAGGCCATAGCCTTGATAGGCCGGAATGCCGAGCTTGCGCGCCGTGCTGATCGCTTCGGGGGCAACGCGCGCGCCGCCGACAGCAACGAAACACAGGCTGTCCGGGGCTTTTGTTTGCGTTGCGGCAAGTGTCAGGCTCCATGCCTTGAGCAGTTCGGGAACAAGAATCAGGCTGGAGGGCTGGTTTTCGGCAATGCTGCGCATCAGTGCGACTGGGTTGAATCCGGACATCCCCTGCCAGCCGAGGGACTGCAAGCCGGGCAGGTGGATTTCGGCGCCACGCAGCAAGGGTGCATAGATTCCCGCGCTGTTTTCGAGCAGCAGCGAGAGCGGCAGTACGGCCAGATGACGAGTGATCGGCAAGTCGGCCAGGCGGCTGGCAACGGCCCGGGCGGTATCGATCAGGCCGGGCGCGCTCAGGCAGGCGCCTTTCGGTGAGCCCGTACTGCCCGAGGTGAATGAAATCTTGGCTGTTCCTGCGGGCAAGGTTGATGCGGTTTTCGGCCTCGGACGCTGCAGACGAATCAGGTCGCACCAGCGACCGGTCACGACAAAACCGAGATCCAGTGCGCCAATGCGTTCCGGCTGATCCGTAAGCACCATGTCTGCGCCACTCTCATCAAGCAGGTGCGCCAGTTGGGGGGCGCTGAAAAAGGTGGGGAGTGGTACTTGCGGCACCTTGGCGTGCAAGGCGGCCAGGTCGGCCATGACCCAGGCGGGGCTGTTGTCGGCGAGAACGGCGAGTGCGCGGCAGCCCTGCAATCGGGACGCCAGCTCTTCCATGGCGTTGAGAAGTGCGCCGGCACGCCAGGTCTGGTCCTCGCCGACAAGGGCGACGGCTTCCGGCGGGCGGCTGGCAATGGCCTCTAGTACGGGGTTGTCGATCATGCAAGTTTGCCTGCGCGTTCAAGACCAATCCGGATTTTTCCGGCGACAACAATCGGTTGCATGTCGTAGTAACTGCCCCATTCTGCCGCCGTTTCACCCAGTCGTTCCGGGTTGGCGGGGGTCAGTGCCAGCAGCGGTAGGCCAAGGCGGGAGAAAATGCCGATCAATTCGCGGGTGGCGGTGAAGACCACCCATTCGTAGCCAAGGTCGTTGAGGAATTCGGCGAGCTTGAGAATGACGTGGATGGTGCTGCCGTTCTTGTCGGCAGCCAGGTTGCCGACCTCGACAATGCGATCGCGGGCAACTGGCTGGTCAGCCAGTTCCGCCATTGCGCGTTCGATCGGCAGATCCAGATAGCGTTCGAGAAACAGCGTAGTGTCGTTGGCGGCGCGCCAGCCGGTAGCGGCGATGACCTGCTTGTTCTGTTCGAGCAGAAGCAGGTTGGGGGCAAAGGCGGTGACCTGGGCGCCGTACCGCCGGCTGAAAACCTCATGGATGAAGCGTTCGGCTTCTGCGCGTCGTGGCGAACCGAGCAAGGCGTGGCGGGCACTGACCAATGAGGGATGTTTCTGGAAAATGTCGAGCATGTTTCTCTGGGCGGTTGGCATTGCAGATCCTTGCGCTATTTCTGACGGGTTCAGATTAGAAACTGATTCTTAAGCGTTGATTAATTGGGATGGCTGCGCATCAAAGCTATCGTTTGCATGTGCGTTTGTTCTTGCAGCCGCGTTCAATGGACGCCAGAAAATGGTCAGCAAAACAATCATCAGTGCGGTGCTGAGCCAGGTGGTCGCCAATGTGTGCGAGAGAAAATGCATGCCGCGCATCTGCTGTACCCAACCCATGGCAAGTCCGACGCTGAGTCCGCCAAAGAACACAGCGAGGGCCTTGCGCGGGTGGCTGGGCAGCCACAGAATGGCCAGCGCAGAGAGCCACATGCCGGCACTGGCATGCCCGGCGGGGAAGCAGTGGCCGGCTTTCCAGCCTTCCGGCACCCAGTCCAGCAGCCGCAAATAGGGGCTGCTGCCACCATAAAGGTCGATGCCGACCGGGCAGTGCAGGTTCGAGGATTCCTTGAGGCTGCGTACCAGCAGTGGTTCAAGCACGGCGGCAAGCATGAGATAGCGGAGCTGCAGGCGAAAGAGCGGCGTGAGGCGGCGTAGCGGAAAGAAAAAATCGACAGCCGTTGCAGCGATCAGCAGGAAACCAAACCAGACGATGACGTTCTTCAGGTAGCCATGCATGAAATCGCGGCCAAACCAGGTTTGATCCCAGGGAAAAGTGCGCCGGACGGGATCAAAGTAATAACTGGCCAGGATCAGATCAAGCTCTGTATATTGGGCGAGGATGACAATCAGTATTGCGCCAAGAAACATCAACCCGCTGGCGATGAGCAGGGTCCTTTGTGGCGTGATGGGGGTGCGGTTGTTGGTGAAGGATGTCGGCACGGTGGGCACTGATTGAAATTTGAATGGCGCCAGTTTTCCCGGTTTTCCTTAATTCCCCCTTAAAGTCTGGTGTCCTGCCCTGCGTGCTGGTTTTAATCCTGGGTTAAAGTTCACTACTTATATTTGTCAGATTCATTTCCCCAAGAAGAATTTCCTCATGTTGATTGCTGGCTCCTCTCCTGCCTCCGGGCGGCTCGAAAAACTCTGGCAGCGCATTGCCTTTTGTGGCCCCTATGCGCCGCTGGCCATGTTGTTGCTGGTCGGTTTGCCCTTGCTTAGCCTGTCGCGCATGGCACTCATGCTGTGGCAGTCGGATCGTGTGGCGGCAACCGGTATCTGGCAGGAGATCCTGCTGCAGGGTGTGCGCAATGACTTGATGCAGATCGGCATTTTCAGCGTGCCACTGCTTCTGCTGGTTCCTTTGTTTGCGTGGCGGCCGCTGTGGAGTTTCTGGCGGCGCCTGAGTGGCTTGTGGGTGATTCTGGCCATTGCCCTGCTGGTGTTGCTGGAAGTGTCTTCTCCTGCTTTCATCGGCGAATACGACACACGGCCGAACCGGCTTTATGTGGAATACCTGAAATATCCGGGGGAAGTGCTACCCATGCTCTGGTCAGGTTTTCGTATTCACCTGATTGGCGGCGTGGTGCTGACGGCGCTGGCGGTCTGGGCTTCGATGCGGCTGGTCTGGCCGTGGCTGTCGATGGCCCCGCGCTGGGGCTGGATACGTGTGTTGCTGACCTGGCCGGTCATCCTGTTTGTCGCGCTGCTCGCGGTACGCTCCAGTGTCGATCACCGGCCGGCCAACCCGGCAACCTTTGCGCTGACCAGCGACCCGATGGTGAATACGCTGGTGCTCAATTCGGCCTATTCGGTGACCTATGCCATCTACGGCATGCGCCACGATGCGCGCTCGAGTGAAATCTACGGCCAGATGAAGGCCGATGAAATCCTGAGCGAAGTCAAGTCGATGCGTGAATCCCTTGGTGATAAGCGGCCATGGTTGAACAACAAGGAAATTCCGACGCTGATTGAACAGAAGGCAACGGTACGACGCGAGCGGCCGCTGAATCTGGTGATCATTCTTGAGGAAAGCCTGGGGGCAACCTTTGTCGAGTCGCTGGGCGGTGTGCCGGTGACCCCGGAGCTGGAGAAACTGAAACAGGAAGGCTGGTGGTTCGAACAGCTTTACGCCACGGGTACCCGTTCGGTGCGCGGCATCGAGGCAGTCACTACAGGTTTCATGCCGACGCCGGCACAGGCCGTCGTCAAGCTGGCACTGGCGCAGCGTAACTTTGCCACGCTGGCAAGCATTCTTGATGGGGCTGGTTACGAATCGGAATTCATTTACGGCGGCGAAGGGCATTTCGACAACATGCGCGGGTTTTTTCTCGCCAACGGTTACTCCCGCGTGACCGACAAGGGGGATTATGTTTCGCCGGTGTTCGAGGGCAGTTGGGGCGTTTCCGACGAGGACCTGTTCAACAAGACACATGAGCGTTTGCAGGAAAAGCATGCAGCCGGCAAGCCGACTTACACGCTGGTGTTTACTTCGAGCAACCATTCACCATTTGAATTCCCTGATGGGCGCATCAAATTGCATGAGGAGCCGAAAGCGACCGAGAACAATGCGGTGAAATACACCGACTATGCCTTGGGCCGTTTCATCGCGCAGGCCAAGGCCAGTGACTACTGGAAAGACACGATCTTCGTGGTGGTCGCCGACCACGACATCCGGGTGCGAGGCAGAAGCCTGGTGCCGATCGAGCATTTTCATATTCCGGGGCTGATCCTCGGAGCCGACATCAAGCCGCGCAAGCTGCATACCGTGGCCAGCCAGATCGATCTGCCGCCGACCCTGCTGTCGTTGATGGGGGTGGATGTGCAACATCCGATGCCGGGCCGTGATCTGACGCAGGAACCAGCCGACCTGCCCGGCCGGGCAATGATGCAGTACAACGACAACTACGCCTGGATGGAGGGGACGAAAACCGTGGTGCTGCAGCCTGGCAAGGCGCCGACCCACGGGCATTACGATCCGGTTAAGAAAGAACTGGAGGCTGGCCCGGCACCGGCCGATGCCGAGGCGGTGGCCCGGCGCGCGCTGGCGCATTCATTGTTGCCGGCCTGGCTGTACCGGGAGCAGCGCTATCGCCTGCCGGAACCGGTAAAGCCGTAGCGGCTCGGGGAATCTATGCAATGGCTTGCGTACAAAAAGCCTAAAAGGGCTTGATGTTTAACAGAAACCTGCGTTAAAATCGCCGGCTTTCCATCCAAGACAACTAACGGAGCAACAACCATGGCGCGAGTCTGCCAAGTGACGGGCAAAGCCCCGATGGTTGGGAACCACGTTTCCCACGCAAACAATAAAACGAAGCGTCGCTTCCTGCCGAATCTGCAGAACCGCCGTTTCTGGGTCGAGAGTGAAAACCGTTTCATTCGCCTGCGCGTTTCGAATGCCGGTCTGCGCATCATCGACAAGAAGGGTATCGACGAGGTCCTGGTGGATCTGCGTGCCCGCGGCGAAGTCTGAAAAGACTGACCGACTGAAAAGGAAATCGAATCATGCGTGAAAAGATCAAGCTGGAGTCGACCGCAGGTACAGGTCACTTCTACACCACGACCAAGAACAAGAAGACCATGCCGGAGAAGATGGAGATCAAGAAGTACGATCCCAAGGTTCGCAAGCATGTGATCTACAAGGAAATCAAGCTGAAGTAATTCGGCCTGTTTCCGAAAAAACCCGCCCGAGTTCTGCTCCGGCGGGTTTTTTGTTGTCATTTTTCAGGGAGTCGAGGCAAATTCGGAGCAAAAATCTCCAGAAAACCTGGGCGAATGCCGCCGATTGCGGTTTTACCCCCTGAACATCGCTGGCGACACGCGGTATCATACGGGGTCTCGGTGAGGTGCACGGGAAAACGCGGGTCTTTCCTCAGGTTTGTAAGCTTGTAAGCATGATGAAAGGGCCGCGGTGTAAACTCGTCCGCCTGTCCGCGCAAATTGTGTCGAAGATAGTGGCACTCGCATCAATCCGCGTAAATCAATCCATGTTTAGGGGAGTGGTATGGCTACAGGGAAGTCGAAGATTATCTACACGCTAACGGACGAGGCGCCGCTCTTGGCGACATGTTCCTTTCTGCCCATTATCAGAACCTTTACTGCACCGGCAGGCATCGAAGTCGAAAAGGCCGATATTTCCGTTGCAGCCCGTGTGCTCGCCGAGTTCCCCGAATATCTGACCGACGCGCAGAAAGTCCCGAATACCCTGGCCGAACTTGGCAAGAAGTGTCTGCTGCCGGACACCAATATCATCAAGCTGCCGAATATCAGTGCTTCGGTCAGCCAGTTGAAGGCCTGCATCAAGGAACTTCAGGAAAAGGGCTATGCGATTCCCGATTATCCGGAGGATCCGAAGACCGATGAAGAGAAGGCGATTCGCGCCAGTTACGGAAAATGCATCGGCAGTGCCGTGAATCCGGTGCTGCGTGAAGGCAACTCCGACCGTCGCGCACCTGGTGCCGTGAAGAACTTTGCCAAGAAGCACCCGCACTCGATGGGCGAATGGAAGCAGTGGTCGCAAACCCATGTTTCGCACATGCATGCAGGCGATTTCTACCACGGCGAAAAGTCGATGACGGTCGACAAGGCGCGTGACGTGAAGATGGAACTGGTCACCAAGAGCGGCAAGACTCTGGTGCTGAAGCCGAAGATTTCGCTGCTCGCCGGCGAGATCATCGACTCGATGTTCATGAGCAAGAAAGCGCTGTGCGATTTCTACGAGAAGGAACTGGAAGACTGCCGCGAGGCCGGCATTCTCTTCTCGCTGCACGTCAAGGCTACGATGATGAAGGTATCGCACCCGATCGTCTTCGGTCACTGCGTCAAGATTTACTACAAGGATGCTTTCGAGAAGCATGCCAAGCTGTTCGAGGAACTCGGCGTCAACGTGAACAACGGTATGGTCGATCTCTACGAGAAAATCAAGACCCTGCCGGAGTCGAAGCACGACGAGATCATTCGCGACCTGCATGCCTGCCAGGAGCATCGTCCGGCACTGGCGATGGTCGACTCGGCCAAGGGTATTACCAATTTCCACTCGCCAAACGACATCATCGTTGACGCCTCGATGCCGGCAATGATGCGCCAGGGCGGCAAGATGTGGGGTGCCGACGGCAAGCAGTACGACAGCAAGTGTGTGATGCCGGAATCGACCTTTGCCCGCATCTATCAGGAGATGATCAACTTCTGCAAATGGAACGGCAACTTCGATCCGAAGACCATGGGTACGGTGCCGAACGTTGGCCTGATGGCACAGAAGGCCGAGGAATACGGCTCGCACGACAAGACCTTCGAGATTGCCGAAGACGGTGTGGCCAACGTCGTCGACCTCGCCACCGGCGAAGTGCTGATGTCGCTGAATGTCGAGCAGGGCGACATCTGGCGCACGTGCCAGGTCAAGGATGCACCGATTCGCGACTGGGTCAAACTGGCCGTCACGCGCGCCCGCAACTCGGGCATGCCGGCCGTGTTCTGGCTCGACCCGTATCGCCCGCACGAAAACGAACTGATCAAGAAGGTACAGACCTACCTGAAGGATCACGACACCACCGGCCTCGACATCCAGATCATGTCGCAGGTGCGTGCCATGCGTTTCACGCTGGAGCGTGTTGCCCGTGGTCTCGACACCATCTCCGTTACCGGCAACATCCTGCGTGACTACCTGACCGACCTGTTCCCGATCATGGAACTCGGTACCTCGGCCAAGATGCTCTCCATCGTTCCGCTGATGAACGGTGGCGGTATGTACGAGACCGGCGCCGGCGGTTCGGCACCTAAGCATGTGCAGCAGTTGACCCAGGAAAACCACCTGCGCTGGGATTCGCTTGGTGAGTTCCTGGCACTGGCCGTATCGCTGGAAGACATGGGCATCAAGGAAAACAATGCCCGTGCCAAGCTCCTGGCCAAGACGCTGGATGCTGCCACTGGCAAGCTGCTCGACAACAACAAGTCGCCGTCGCCGAAGACCGGCCTGCTCGACAATCGAGGCAGCCAGTTCTACCTGGCCACGTACTGGGCACAGGAGCTTGCCGCTCAGACCGACGACAAGGAGCTGGCTGCTCATTTTGCGCCGTTGGCCAAGGCACTGACTGAAAACGAAGAGAAGATCGTTGGCGAACTCAGTGCAGTGCAGGGCAAGCCGGCGGATATCGGTGGCTACTATCTTGCCGATGCTGAAAAATGCAAGGCGATCATGCGTCCCAGCGCAACATTGAATGGCCTGCTGAAGGCTGCACGCCAGGGCTGATTCGACCTTGTCCCAGGTATCGGCAAGCCACTCCGGTTTGCCGATACCCTTCCTTGTAATATCTCGGCTTTTCTCTCCCTGCATCTATGCAGCCCGGCACCCGAATCGGTATGATGACCCTCAGGCTTCCCTGAAAGCGGCGATTTGTCCGCTGAAACTGATGAAGGTCTCTTGGTGAATACCTTGTCATGAAAGTTCTGCTTGTAGAACCTTCGCGTTTCTTACGCTCGGTAATCGGGTCGATTTTCGTCCGCTACAACCTTGATGTGGACATGGTTGAAAGCGCTGCACAAGCGCTTGATGCGTTGCAGGCACCGCCGGATTTGCTGTGTTTTTCGCTTGAGCTGGGCGATATGCGCGGGACAGAATTTTTCCGCGAAGCGCAGCGGCGGAATCTGGTAGGTTTATTTCCCGCCCTGATGGTGACCTCCAGCACTGACAAGGCTGTCTTTGATGAGGCGGTGGCCGCCGGTATCACCGATTGCTTTCCCAAGTCCGATCTTGAGGGGTTGGAGCAGTATGTCGAGCAATGGCAGCGCAGCGCAACCAGGCGCTTGTCCGGGCGCGTGCTGCTGGTCGAGGATAGCGATACCGCTGCGAATTTCTGTACTGATGTGATGGTCCGTCTGGGCCTTGAAGTGACCCGTTTCAGGACGGCAGAAGAGGCCATTCCAACCCTGGCCACAGACGATTACAAGATCGTGGTGACCGATTTTGTGCTGGAAGGCCTGCAGACAGGCTTGGCCGTGATTCTCAGTGTTCGTGGGCAGGAGGGGCGCAAGGCGGAAACGCCGATTCTGGCACTTTCTGCGATTGACAGCGTTGCCCGGAGAGTCGACATCCTGCGCGCCGGTGCCAATGATTTCGTGACCAAACCGGTCGTTGCCGAGGAGTTGTCCGCCCGCCTGAGCAACCTCCTGATGTTGCGCGAACTATTTGACCGCCTCGAAGCGCAGCATGAACTGGTCAAGGAAATGGCGCTGCGTGACCGGCTGACCTCACTGCACAACCGTCACCACATGGATGCCGAAATGCCCAAGTTGATGGCAGAGGCACAGCAGCAGGGCACCACGCTTTCGCTGATGGTGATCGATATTGATCATTTCAAGAAAATCAATGATACCCACGGACATTCCCGCGGCGATGAAGTGCTGATCGCCGTTGCCGACATGCTGCGCAAGGTGTGTCGTGGGAATCAGTTGCTGGCACGCTTTGGCGGTGAAGAATTCGTGATGGCACTTCCCGGTGCAACAATCATGCAGGTCGGCTTGGCAGCAGAGCGTTTGCGTGAGCGTATTGAAGCATCAAAGCCTGGCGGCATTCCGGTGACGGCGAGTTTCGGTATTGCCACCCTGGTACCGGGAGAATCCTTCGATCGTTTATTCTCGCGTGCTGATGCCGCACTCTACGAAGCCAAACGCTGTGGCCGCAATCAGGTCATCAGCAGTAGCTGAAGCGTATTCCCATGAATGAATTGAAAAAGCCGCTCGCCGGCCTCAAGGTGCTTGAACTCGGCACCCTGATCGCCGGCCCCTTTGCTGCCCGTATCCTCGGTGAATTCGGTGCAGAGGTCATCAAGATCGAATCACCCGACGGCGGTGATCCGCTCCGCCAGTGGCGCAAACTGTACGAGGGCACCTCGCTGTGGTGGTACCTGCAGTCGCGCAACAAGAAATCGGTCACGATCAACCTCAAGCACGCGGAAGGCATTGCCATCGTCAAAGCGCTGGTACGCGAGGCCGACATCGTCGTCGAAAACTTCCGCCCGGGTGTGCTCGACAAGCTGGGTCTGGGCTGGGAGGCGCTGTCGGCAGAAAACCCCGGACTCGTCATGGTGCGCCTGTCGGGTTTCGGGCAGACCGGGCCGATGGCGAAACAGCCTGGCTTCGGCGCCATCGGTGAGTCGATGGGTGGCCTGCGCTACGTCACCGGTTTTCCCGACCGGCCGCCGGTGAAGACCGGTATTTCCATCGGGGATTCCATCGCCGCGCTCTGGGGCGTCATCGGCGCCATGATGGCGCTGCGTCACAAGGAAGTGAATGGCGGCAAGGGGCAGGTGGTCGATGTCGCACTCTACGAAGCCGTGTTTGCCATGATGGAGTCGCTGGTGCCGGAGTTCGATGTCTTCGGTTTCGTACGCGAACGCACCGGAAACATCATGCCCGGCATTACTCCATCGAACACCTACACGACAAAGGATAGCCGGCACGTGGCGATTGGTGCCAATGGCGATGCCATTTTCAGACGCCTGATGCGGGCCATGGGGCGTCCGGATCTGGCTGACGCGCCGGATCTGGCCGAAAATGCGGGCCGTGATGCACGAAGAAACGAACTTTACGGCCTGATCGGCGACTGGGTTGCACAACAGAGCGAAAGCGAAGTGCTGGCTGCGCTGGCGGCAGCCGAGGTGCCGGGCTCGCGCATCTACTCGGTGGCCGACATGTTTTCCGACCCGCAGTTCATCGCCCGGCAGATGCTGGAAACAGTCAAGTTGCCGGATGGCCGGGAATGCCGCATGCCCGGCGTGGTGCCCAAGCTTTCTGAAACGCCCGGGGGAACAGAATGGATCGGGCCGGCGCTGGGCGAGCATACCGGGCAGGTGCTGGCAGCGCTTGGCTATGACGCAGAAAGTATCCGCAAGCTGCGCGTAGCAGGTGCCGTTTAAGGTACCCGCAGCACCAGGAAAGCATCCGCATTTGCGTTGTTCAGACAGTGTTTTGCGCGGTGTTCGGGGTTTCCCGGCTGATCTTCAGCGGTGATCCGAAATGCAGCGTCTGCGTCGGGTAGGCGAATTCGATGCCGCTTGCCTGAAGGGCGCGTGCGATGCCGAAGTTGATCGCCTGCTGCTGATCCATGTAATGCCTGTAGTCCGGGTTCTGCACGTAATACACCACTTCGAAATCCAGTGACGCCGGGCCGAAATTCTTGAAGTGTGCACGGTCGAGGCGCACTTCCGGCAGCGTATCGAACACCGCCTGCACCATCTGCGGAATTTCTTCCAGCTTGCCCAGTGGTGTTTCGTAGGTGACGCCAAAGCCAAACATGATGCGCCGCTCCTGCATGCGCTTGTAGTTGCGGATGCGGCTTTTGAGCAGATCGGCATTGGCGAAGATGATCTGCTCGCCGGAGATGCTGCGAATGCGCGTGCTTTTCAGGCCAACGTGCTCGATGGTGCCGGCGTGCTCGTCGATGACGACGAAGTCACCAATCACGAAAGGCTTGTCGAGCGCGATGCTGAGTGAGGCAAAGAGATCGCCAAGAATGTTCTGCACCGCCAGTGCCACGGCAACGCCTCCGACGCCCAGGCTGGCGACCAGCGCGGTGACATTGAAGCCGAGATTGTCGAGCAGCATGAGCAGGATCACCGCCCACATCGCAGTGCGCAGGATGAAGCCGATCAAGGGGCCGGCGATGGAGCCTTGTCCCGCAGTTTCATTACCGTGGAAACGATGCTTCAGCCAGAAGCCGATCGAGCGGTTGAGCCAGATACCGCCCTGAATCAACAGGGCGAGTACAGCGAGGCGGTCCAGCCCGCGCCCGTAGGTGGAAGGCAGGGCGAGCAATTGGCCCCCGACCCAGGCGGCAATGGCAAATACCAGTAGCGAACGGGTGCCGGGCAGGATGGCAACGATCCAGTCATCCCAGAGCCCGGCGGTATCGCTTGCACGGTGCTTCAGCTTGCGCACCACCAGGCTGCGCACAGTGAGCGCAATGGTGGCAAAGGCAACTGCCACACAGAGGGCGATCAACCATTGCAGCGGGGTGTTGCCGAGCGTGGTGGTGTTGAGCAGGGTTTCCGATTTGTCCAGCCAGTCGTTCAAAGCACATCCTCCGTGCCCTGGCCAAGCTGGGCATCCGCCGGCGGGAAATCAGCCAGCGGGCCAATGGCGGCGCGGTCACGCTTGAACAGCGGCGGGCTTTCAACATAGTGGGCGAGCAACTGGCTGAGCGCCAGCAACGAATCGATGTGCGTACGCTCATAGCCATGCGAGGCGTCCAGCGCAAAGCAGATCAGCGCAGTGCGCAGGTCATTGCCCGCCTCCAGCGCGGCGGCGGCATCGCTGCGATAGAAGCGGAAGACATCGCGGCTGTGCTCGATCTTCTGCTCGGCACAGATCGCCAGCAGGTGTCGCGTCAGGTGCCAGTCGAAGGGGCCGCTGGAATCCTGCATGGCGATGGTGACGCCGTATTCGCAGGTGTATTGCCCGGGGGCAATGGTGCCGTTATCGACCGAGACCATTTCGGCCACATCGCCATGCAGCACATGCGATGCCCCGACGCCGACCTCTTCCGAAATCGTGAACAGGGCAAAGCAATCGACTTCCGGTGTGATGCGTTTCTGCATGACAGCACGGATCATCGTCAGGATGGCGGCAACACCGGCCTTGTCATCGAGGTGGCGCGAATTGATGAAACCATTGGGTGCGAACACGGTACCGGGGTCGATGTTGATGGTATCGCCGACATTGATGCCCAGTGTGCGGGTTTCGGCGGCGTTGGCGGTGCGCGCATCCAGGCGGACTTCGAGTTGTGTCCATTCACAGGGCTGGGTGTCGATTTCCTTGTTATAGGTATGCCCGGAGGCCTTGAGCGGCAGGATGGTGCCGTGATGGGCAACACCGTGGTCGGAATGAATCACGACACGCGCGCCTTCGGCAAAGCGAGATGACCAGAAACCGATGGGTACCACTTCCAGCCGGCCATTGGGGCGAATACCCTTGACCAGTGCGCCCAGGGTGTCGAGGTGGGCGATGACCGCGCGTGCCGGCAGTTTTTCCTTGCCGGGCAGGGTGGCGCGAATGGCGCCACGCCGGGTGAGTTCGTATTTGACACCGAGGTTATCGAGTTCCTCGCAGACCAGGCGAACTACGGCATCGGTCATGCCGGACGGGCTGGGAGTGGCCAGCAGCCGGGCAAGTATGTCCTGCAGGTATTGGGTGTCGTTGCTGTCAAATTGCATGTCGGGTCTCCGTCGTTCGCTGGGAGCTTCTGGTCTGCGGGAAAAGCAGATCAATGAAGCGTTCGGCGGTCGGTTGGGGTTCGTGGTTGGCGAGGCCGGGGCGTTCATTGGCCTCGATGATCAGGTAATTGGGCTGGTTGGCAGCAGTGACCATGAAGTCAAGCCCGACCACCGGTATGTCGAGGGCGCGTGAAGCCACTACAGCGGCATCGGCGAGCGCCGGGTGCAGTTCGGCGGTGACATCGTGAATGGTGCCGCCCGTGTGCAGGTTGGCCGTGCGGCGCACCCGTAAGGACACCCCCTCCGGCAACACATCGTCGAAGGTGTAGCCGGCAGCTGCCAGTGTCGATTCGGTTTCCCGGTCGAGCGGGATGCGGCTCTCGCCGCCGGTGGCACGTGCCCGCCGCCGGCTCTGTCGCTCGATCAACTCCCGAAGCGTGGCCTTGCCGTTACCGGCCACTTCGGGCGGTCGGCGAATGGCGGCAGCAACCACCTCATGGTTGATGACCACGATGCGCAGGTCGTCGCCTTCAGCGAACGCTTCGATGATCACGGTTTCGCAGAAATTACGGGCAGCCTCAACCGCGTCGATCAGGTTTTCCTCGTCACGGATGTCGACACGCACTCCGCGCCCCTGCTCGCCTCTGGCCGGCTTGACGACGACGCGGGCATGCCGCTTGAGGAAGTCGAGGAAAGCGGTTCCATGGCCTGCCTCCACCTGTTCGGGCAGGCGCAGCCCGGCAGCAGCCAGTACGCGTCGGGTCACGCGCTTGTCGTCACAGCGGCTCATGGCGATGGCGCTGGTCATTTCCGAGAGCGACTCGCGGCAGACAATGCTGCGGCCGCCCAAGCTGAGGCGAAAGTAACCGTGTTCAGCATCGATGACTTCAACGCCGATGCCGCGCCGGCGGGCTTCCTGCACCAGAATCCGGGCATAGATGTTGAGTTCGCTACAGGTATCCGGGCCGGTATAGAGCGGCTCGTTGATCGGGTTCTTGTTCTTCACGCACCACACCGGGACACGCACGAAACCGAGTTTTTCGTACAGCGTGATGGCGTCCGTGTTGTCATAGAGCACCGAGAGATCGAGGAAGCTGCGCTGGCGTTCCCGGTAGAGATTGGCCAGTGCTCGCACCAGGGCTTCGCCGACGCCCGGTGTGTCGGCCTGCACATCAACGGCCAATGCCCACAGGCTGCTGCCGTTGTCCGGGTCATTGAAGATTCGTCGATGGTCGACCCCGGTCACGGTACCAAGCAGGCTGCCGTCCCGCCTTTCGGCAACGAGCAGGTCAAGGTGCTCCCTATCCAGTTCCTTGTCGAAAAAGCCGGGCAGGGGGGAGACCATGCCACGTGAACGGTAGATGCGGATCATCTCCGGTGCATCGTCCGCATGCGCTTGCCGGATGCGCCAGTTGTCGGCTGAAGCCGGGGCGGGGGTTATCGCCAGATCAAGGCGGTAGGTGAAGGAAGGATCGATGAAAAGCTGCTGTGGCGCCAGCGAAACGACTACCTGCGGGTCGCGAAGATAGAGGGCGAGATCGCGGCGCCCGGGAGCTTCGGCCTGCAAGGTATCGGCCAGGCGCTTCGGGTCGGAAAACGTCTGGCCGAAAATCAGCCGGCCCCAGCCGCAGTCGACGACGACTTCTCCGCCCGTTTGGCTGGCGGGCGCACCGGCCTGGGCGTCCCAGTGGCGCAGAGAGAGCATCTGGGCCGGGTCAAGCGGGTTGACCGGCGCAGCTGACTGGGCAGCCGGCATGGCCGATTTCGGCTTGATGCTCATGCTTGCAGACTCATGTTTCATACCCCCTGCGCCTGCAGCCAAAGCTCCAGCAAAGCAACCTGCCACAGCTTGGATCCGCGCAGCGGCGTGATGTGCTCGGTGGGTTCGGCGAGCAGGCGCTCGACATAGGCTTCGCGATAGAGGCCGCGTGCGCGCGCACGGTCACTGCGCAGGGAATCGGCCACCCAGGCCAGGGTGTCACCGGCCAGATACTTGAGGCCGGGTACCGGGAAGTAGCCCTTCGGCCGGTCGATCACCTCGCGTGGCACATGGCGGCGGGCGATGGCCTTGAGCACGCCCTTGCCGCCGTCGCCGAGCTTGTCCTGCGGCGGCAGGCACGCGGCCAGCTCGACCAGCTCATGGTCGAGGAAAGGCACGCGGGCTTCCAGCCCCCAGGCCATGGTCATGCTGTCGACCCGCTTGACCGGGTCATCGACGAGCATGATCGTACTGTCCATGCGCAAGGCCTTGTCCAGTGCCGTCGGCGCGCCTGGCCGGGCAAAATGGCGTGCGACGAAATCACGGCTGGGGTCGCCGATGTGCCATTGATCGCACACGGTTTGTGCATACTCTTCGGCGCTGCGGTCAAAGAACACTTTGGCGTAATCTTCCACCGGCGACTGGCTGTCGGCCAGTGGCGGGTACCAGTGGTAGCCGGCAAAGACCTCGTCGGCGCCCTGGCCGCTCTGCACCACCTTGACGTGCTTCGAGACCTCGCGCGAGAGCAGGTAGAAGCCGATGTTGTCGTAGCTGACCATTGGCTCCGACATGGCGGCGATGGTTTCCGGCAGCGCCGTCAGCATCTCCTTGTTGCTGATTGAAATGCGGTGATGTTGCGTGCCGAATTCACGAGCGATGATGTCGGAGTAACGGAACTCGTCGCCACATTCGCCGTTGGCTGCCTCGAAGCCGATCGAGAAGGTATTCAGCCCCTGTTGCCCGGCGCGGGCGAGCAGGCCGACGATCAGGCTGGAGTCGACGCCGCCCGAAAGCAACACGCCCACCGGCACGTCGCCGACCATGCGCCGGCGCACGGCACGTACCAGCGCTTCCTCGACCTGAGCCTCGCGTTCAGCGGCGGAGAGCTGGGCCAGTTCAGGCCGGGCATCGAAACGCAGATCCCAATAGACTTCGTCGCGGCGCGTGCCGTCGGCCTCAAAAACAGCAATGGTTGCCGGCGGCAGCTTGCGGATGCCGCGCAACATGGTGTGCGGTGCCGGCACTACTGCATGCCATTGCAGGTAGTGGTGCAGCGCAACCGGATCGATGCCGGTGTTGACATCGCCGCCAGCCAGCAGCGCCGGCAGTGTTGAAGCGAAGCGCAGGCGCTCCGGTGTTTCAGCAAAGTAGAGCGGCTTGATGCCGAAGCGGTCGCGGGCGAACACCATGCGGCCGCTGTCGCGCTCGTGGATGGCGAAGGCAAACATGCCGTGAAAACGCTTGACGCAGCCCGTACCCCACTCGGCATAGGCGCGCAGCACCACTTCAGTGTCGCCGTCGCAAAAGAAACGGTGGCCGAGGGCTTCGAGTTCCGCCCGCAGTTCGCGGAAGTTGTAGATGCAGCCGTTGAAAACGAGGCTCAGGCCAAGCTCGGGTGCCAGCATCGGTTGCTGGGCGCGTTCGGACAGATCAATGATCTTGAGTCGGCGATGGCCAAGGGCAACGCGCCCCTGGGCAAAGAGTCCGCTGGCATCGGGGCCGCGCGGAGAGAGTGATTCGGTCATTCGACCGACAATGTCGCTGTCGGCAGGGCGGTTGGAAAACTGTACTTCGCCTGCAATTCCACACATGGGCGAGAGGCCCCCTTTTCTATTAGGAAAACCTGATCGATTATATCACAATGCTATATATCGACCAAGGCCGGTGCTTGCCAAAGGCCACAGCACAAGGCTTTCGGGGGTATGATGGTTTCTGTGAAAACGCCTGATCCGGGGGCACGCGGGCGATCAATAAGAGGAGCTGAGGAGTGAACCAACTGGAAGAATTACGGGCGGTTGTTCGTGAATTCATCAGCGAACGCGGCTGGGATCGGCACCATAACCCGAAGAATCTGGCAATGGCGCTGTCGGTCGAGGCGGCCGAGGTGCTGGAGCATTTTCTCTGGTGTTCGCCGGAGGAGAGCTTCAATCTGGATGACGGGCAGCGTCGGGAGGTTGGCTACGAACTGGCCGATGTGCTGATGGGGGTGATCCGGGTGGCGGACTTGCTGGACATCGATCTTGCTGCGGCATTCGAGGAAAAAATGGCGCAAAATCGTGCCAAGTATCCACCCGACAAGGTTAACGGGCGGGCCATCAAATACACCGCGCTGTAAGGAGGTTTGGTGAAGCTGTTGCCGAAGCTGGTGATTGCCGTAGTCGTTCCGGTCGTGGCCGGTGCCGGGGCGTTGCTCTATCCGCTCTTCGGCCTGCCACAGGTGCCGCTGCCCAGGCTGGTGAGCATTGTTTTTTTGACCGGCCTGCTGTCATTGGCGCTGTCCTGGTGGCTGCACCACCGGCAGCAGGCAGATGCCGAGGGTGAGGCTGCCTTCAGCGCACTTTTCGATCTGGCGCCAATTCCGCTGGCCTATACCGATCAGGCCGATGGCTATGGTGGAACGCACTGGAATCAGGCTTGGTATGGCGCATTCGGCTATTCGCGGGAAGAGGCGGAAAACCGGAGTGGCAACCATATCGGACTCTGGGCTGATGCCGGCGAGCGACAGCGATATCTGGAACGGGTGCTTTCTTCCGGGGTGGTGGAAGGGTTCGCCACCCTGATGCGACGCAAGGACGGCGCGATCCGCCAGATGGAGCTGTACGGTCGTTTCATCCATGTCGGAGAACGGAAGCTGTTGCTCACCGCCTACCTTGACGTGACCGAACAGCGTGAGGCGGCAGAAGCGCTGCGCGAGCGGGAAATGTGGTTGCGCAGCCTGTTCGAGGTGTCGCCGGTGGCCGTGCTGGTTGTCGACCTGCAGGGTGTCGTGCGCGAATGCAACCAGCGATATGTCGAGATGCTGGAAGTGCCGGCGAGTGAAATCGTGGGCCATTCCTATTTTGATTTCATCCATCCGAGTGAAGTCGACGCCGCCAGGAAAGGGGTCGGCCGGATGTTGGTCGATCCGTCGATGGAAGTTTTTTCGACGGAACGCACCTATCGTCGTCGTGATGGTTCGGCGCTTCTCGGCCTGCTCTCGGCGCGCCGATTGCCTGGGAGTGGTGGCGGTGAAGACGTGTTGCTGGTCATCATCAGCGACATTTCCGAACTGCGAAAGGCCGAGGCGCAGCGCCGGGAGAGCGAGACCAAGCTGCAGGCCGTGTTCAACGCTTCACCGGCAGCGATGATCGTTTCCGATGTGCGCCGCAATTATGCGGCGATAGCCGCCAATGACGCGTGGGAACAGCAATTCCTGCGGCAGCGGGCTGATATTCTGGGCCTGACCGGTGCTGAAATGGGCTTGTGGGCCTCGATTGCCGACCGCAACCGGGTGCTCGAGGAGATTGCCTGCAATGGCCGGATCGCCGGGTTTGAAACGCGTCTGGTGCGTGGTGACGGCGTGGAGCTGTTGTGCCGGATTTCCGCAAGCCGTGTCGAGGCCGGCGACACGGAGTTGCTGGTAATGGTGCAGGAAGATGTAACCGAACTGCGCCATGCAGAAGCCGCCCTGCAGGAACTCAATCGCGAACTTGAGCGGCAGCTGGCCTTGTCCGATGCGGTCGCCAGGGCGCAGTCGGATTTCATTGCCGACGCCGGTGCCACGGGGGCATTCGAGTCGCTGCTGGCCGATCTGCTGCAACTGGCGGAGAGCGAGTATGGTTTCATCGGTGAGGTTTTCGAAGATGAAGCGGGTGTGCCCTACCTGAAAACCCATGCCATCACCAACATTGCCTGGGACGAGGCCAGCCGGCGTTTCTACGATGAGCATGCGCCGGCCGGGTTGGAGTTCCGCAACCTGAATACCCTGTTCGGTGCTGCCATCCTGACCGGTGAGCCGGTGATTGCCAATGATCCGGCACATGATCCGAGAAAGGGCGGCCTGCCACCGGGGCACCCGGCCATGCACTGTTTCCTGGGCTTGCCGATCGGGGTGGGCGGGCGCCTGGTGGCGATGGCAGGGGTTGCCAATCGACCGGGTGGGTACGACACGGCACTGGTCGACTGGCTGCAACCGATGCTGCTGACCATCGGCCAGATGATTGAGGCGCGACGTGCCACGTTGGCCCGGCAGCGGGCGGAGCAGGCGCTGCGCGAGCTCAACGATGTGCTCGATGAGCGTGTCCGTGAACGGACGGCCGCACTCAACCGCAGCAATGATGAGCTGTCCGGCACGCTGGAAACCCTGCGCCGGGCGCAAGGCGAACTGGTGAGGTCAGAGAAACTGGCGGCACTGGGCTCGCTCGTGGCCGGCGTCGCGCATGAGCTGAATACGCCGATCGGCAACAGTGTGACCGTGGCCAGCAGCCTGCTGGAGGATTCGGTGGATTTTGCCGAGGCGGTGAAGGGCGGTGGGCTGAAGCGTTCGGTGCTCGATGCCCATGTCGCTGGTGCACACCAGGCGGCCCAGTTACTGCTGGGCAACCTGCAGCGGGCGGCGAACCTGGTCAGCAGCTTCAAGCAGGTGGCCGTGGATCAGACCAGCGAGCAGCGTCGCCACTTCGAAGTAGCCGAAGTCGTCGCCGAGATTCTCGCCATGCTGCATCCACAACTGAAGAACCGGCCGCTGGACATCCGCGTCGACGTGCCGAGCGGCCTGTCGCTGGACAGCTTTCCCGGGCCCTTTGGCCAGGTGCTTGCCAATCTCATCAATAATGCGGCGCTGCATGCCTTCAATGATGGGCGCGAACTCGGCATCATTGCTATCGAGGCTCGCCCGGTGCAGGCAGAAGGTGGCGGGCAGGCGGGCGTGTGCCTGACGGTCAGCGACGATGGTGTCGGCATACCGCCAGATCATCTCCACCGGATCTTTGACCCGTTCTTCACCACCCGTCTCGGGCAGGGGGGCTCTGGGCTTGGCCTCAACATCGTCTACAACATTGCGACCGGCGTACTCGGTGGCACGATACGGGTAGAAAGCCGGCCCGGCGAAGGCGCCAGTTTCATTGTGAATCTGCCGGCAACGGCACCCCGGCGAGAGGTTTGAACTAAGAGAGCAGGGCGTGGCCGAGGGTGCGCACGATGATGCCGACAACGGCACCTAAGGCTGCCGGTTTCCAGACCGCCGCAACACGGCGGCCAGCGGTGATCAGCACGGCGATGCCGGGAATGTCGAAGGGGTGGATCAGGAAGCCGGCACTGGCATTGAGCAACTCGGCGCTCATCTGCCCGGCGCGGCGCATTTCATCGACTACGCCCATCATCGCTGTGCCACCCGCCAGGTATTTGGTCAGGGTCGGCAGAATCAGCACAGGATCGATATGCATCAGTGTCAGCACTGGAGACAGTGCCTCGGTGAGCAAATCAATGGCGCCGAAGCGCTTGAGTGCAGTGACGGCGACCAATGACAGCACCAGCATCGGGATCGCGCCGACGGCAATCTTGAAGGCTTCGGCGCCGGCATGGTTGATCACATCGAGTACCCCTTTGGCACCTTCGGCGGTTCGGTGCTTCAGGGTTTCATCAATGTGTGCCTCGGCGGCGGACAAGCCCCGGCCGAACAGGTAGTAGGTTGCAGCCGCTGCGGCCAGACCGCCAATCATCGAGAAAAGTAGGGTGGGCAGGAAGGCCAGCCCCATGGTCATCATCGGGAAGGCGGCATTGGCCTGTGCCATCGCCAGCACCATGGCCAGGGTGGCGGCGAGGTGGCGGTCTGAGCTGCCGCGCTGCTCCATCATCGTCAGCGTTGCAATCGGCGCGGCAAAGCTGACGAAGTTGATCTGCAGCGCCGCAAAAACACCCAGCCCGGTCAGTCCGAAAGGCTTGAGCAGCGGCGCCGTGCGCGTGACCAGCCAGTCCAGCACGTTGCGGGCTTCAAGCAATCGCATCAGCGAGAGCATGACAACCATCACCGGTAGCAGAATGAACAGGGCCAGTTCAACCGCCGAGCGGCCGGCCTTGAGGATGATTTCGATGAGAATTTCCATGGGCGAAGTGTAGCCTGTGAGGCGACCGCTCAGGGGGCCGCCAGTCGCTTGTTATTTGTGATGCCGGGTCTGTTGATTAAATGTAACGGGCAATGGTTTTTTCGATCATTGACTGTTGTTCCGGCTTTTCCAGCTGATGATCGAGCGCTGCCAGTATGTCGGCCGCACGCGGGTGGCCTTTCCTGATACCCAGATGGAAGGGAACCTGTGCGGCAACAAAAGGTGCCGGGCGCGAGATCACGCCCTCGGTAATGCCCAGCTTTTTCAGGCGCCAGCGGGTCACGATCGGTGACAGTGAAACGTGAATATCGCCCCTGCCGGACAGCACCATGCGGAAAATATTGTCGTGCCCGCTCGCCCACAGCACGTTCGGGTAGTTGCTCAGGGTTTGTTCGGCCCACTGGTTACCTTGCTGGTCGATCAGGCGGAAGGCTTTCAATTGCTCGACCGTGGTGATTTTTTCGATAACTGCACGTTCCGGATTGCTTGCCGAGAAGAACAGGGTAGGGCGCAGGGTGACCACGGGAATCTTGTTGAACAATGCGTAGGTCTGGCGATCAAGCGAGGCGAACGTGCAGATCGCATCGTTGTCGCCGAGCTGAACCAGTTGCTGCACTCGCCGCCACGGGTAGGCTTCCCGGCTGATTTTCAGGTTGGGGAAGCCGGCAAGCAGGCCTTCCAGAATGTCGGGCAGTATTCCCTTGACTCGGCCGTCCTCGACAAATGAGTAAGGTGCGTAATCCTCGTTGTAACTGATGATCAGTTGCCGGGATCGGTCTGCGGCGGCTGCAGGAGCGGCAAGGCAGTTAGTACTGATGAGCGGCAAGGCGGCAAGCGCCGGCAGGGTTGAAAGGAACTGGCGGCGAGAGGGCATGAGCGGTTCCTCTGGGCAAATATCGGCGCCGGTTATTCCGGCAGCAAGGTGAATCGACGGGGACCGGCAATCATTCTGCATCGGTTTTGCTTTCGGGGGCAGAGCGGGGCAGCGTGATGGTGAAGGTGGTGCCGCTGCCCGGTGTGCTGAAGACTTCGATGTAGCCACCGCACAGGCCGGTGACGATGTTGTGCGTAATGTGCAGGCCGAGCCCGGAACCGCCTTGCCCCATGCGAGTGGTAAAAAATGGGTCAAAGATTTTATGCACGATGCTGCTGCTCATGCCGCAACCGTTGTCCTTGCAATGCAGGCGAACCTTGTCCGGGCCGTATGCCTCGCAGGTGATCTGCACAATTCCTGCCGGCTGCGTCGGGAATGCGTGAACCAGTGAATTCAATGCCAGATTGGTGATGACCTGGCCGAGCGGGCCGGGGAAACTGTCCATCATGATGCCGTGCTCAAGCGCTGTTTCTATCGAATGCGGGGTGTGCTTGAAACTGGGTTTGATCGAGGTGAGCACCTCTTCGATCAGGGTGGCAATGTCGAAGCGTCGGCGGATATCGGTGGTCTGGTCGAGCGCCAGCTGCTTGAAGTCATGAATGATCTGGGCAGCGCGATGAAGGTTTCGTGAGACGATCAGTCGTTCTTCCTGCACTCTGCCGATATAAGACTCAAGATGTGAGCGGCGCAGGCTGCCACTGGCAATCGAGGAAACCAGATGTGTCTCGGTTTCATCGTCATCCGTCGTCGCGGTCAGGGCATTGCCGATCGGCGTATTCAGTTCGTGCGCCACGCCGGCAACCAGGCGCCCGAGCGAGGCCAGCTTTTCAGCCTCGATCAGGCTGGCCTGTGTTTGCGTCAATGAGCTCAGTGTCTGCTGCAGTTCGTTGTTGGCGATGCTTAACTCCGAGGTCCGGTCCCTGACTCTGGTTTCAAGGGTGGCGGCATGTTCGTGCAGTTGCCGGTTCTTGTCCTGCAGGTCGCCGAAGGTTTCCAGCAGGCGGCGGCGCATGTATTCCATGGCATGGGCGACCTGCCCCAGCTCATTGTTTCCCCTGAAGGAAATCGGTGCCGCCAGCTTTTCGTCCGCCACACGGTGCGCTTCGGCGGTCAGCTGTTTGATCGGCGCCAGCAATTGCCGACGGAGCAGCAGGATGATGAAGAATAGTGCACTGAAAAGCACCGCCAGCATTTGCAGCAGGGATTTCTGCAGGCGAAGCTGGGTCGCTTTCAGATAGGGTTCGATAGTCATTTTGACTTCGACGCTGCCAATGGCTTGCCCGCCACGTCGAATGTCTTCCTTGCGAGAAATGACGCTCGGGGTATCTCCCGCTACGCGGCGCAATTCGACGAAGTTGTACTTGCTGGAGGCCTCGGTTACAACGATCGAGACAAAGCGTTCATCGACAATCATCGCGCGCACGATGGCTTCGGCGCCTGAAGCCGAAAGCTCCCATAGCGGTGCTGCCAGCGAAGTGGCAAGCACCTCGGTGGCTCGTTGCAGATCCTTTTCCATTTCTGTTTTTGCATGTGCTTCAGCCTGCCGGCTTTCGATCATGAAGCCGATGGTGCCCGGTATGGCAAGCGCCACGATGATGCTGAAAACAACGCCGAGTTGCAGCGAGTTGGTGCGCAGCCATTGAGGCAGGGTTCGCAGCGGGGAAAGATGTTTGGTCAAGGGGCGTCCGCCAGGTCTAATGGATCGGTGCAAATTGCCCGTTTTTTACTACGGTATAGAAAACTGGCCGCGTGGCATCGCCTTGAGGATTCAGGTCGATTGGTACCTGCAGCCCCTTGAAATGACGTTTTTTCAGCAGAGTGTCCTTGAGGCTTGCCCGATCAGTATTCAGGCTCAGGCCGTCAAGGACGATACTCGTTGCATCGTAGGCAATCACAGCCGCGTAATCCGGCGCAATCCTGAATCGTTGCTGGTAGGCGTCGACAAAGGCTCGGTAGTTCGGGGATGGGTCCGAAAGGTCATGATATTGCTCGACCAGTGCGCCTTCGGCGGCTTTCCCGGCATTCTCGAGTACGAACTGGTTGGCAGCCCATGCGCTGGCGGCAAAACGGATGGTGCTGTTATGCGCCCGGATCATCTGCATCATCCGGGCAGTTGTCCTGGCGCTGCAGACACAGGTGATCAGATCGGGTGGCGTCTTGAGCAGTGTTTCGCTGGCAACGGCCATGTCCTGCGGTGTGCGCGAATCAATCTCGATGAGGTTGGTGTGGATGTCCCCGGTTTTCTGTAGTGCCGTTACGTAATCCATTGCCCAGTTTTCGGCATAGTCCCGGTTGGCGGCATCAAAAATGACGGCAATGCGACGGGGGTGAACGTGCTGTATATGGAATGCGGCGGTGTGGCTTGCGTAATGCGGGGTGGGAGAAATGGCCCGCAGGAAGAAATCGTCCAGGTCGCTCAGGCTGTTGGTTACCACCGTGCCGCCCATCAGCACGATCCTGTGCCTGTTGGCCAACGGTACCAGCGAGACAGCCATCGAACTGGTCATGGGGCCGATGATGGCAGCGACATCTTCCTTGACCAGCTCCTCAAAGGCTGCCTGTGCCTTGGCTGTGTTGTGTTCGTCATCGCGAATGATCAGCTTGACCGGTCGGCCTTCAACTCCGCCGGCAGCATTGCGCTGCTCGACCGCCATGATGGCACCGTTGAGTCCGGCGGTACCGAGATCGGAAAAGGGGCCGGTCTGGCCGCTGATGAAACCGAGTTTGACCGATTCCGGCGCACCGCACGCAGCGAGGGCGGCAAGCAAGGCAAGTACGCAAGCGGAGGTGCGCAAGGAAATCATGGATTGTTCCTGTTCTGATCCTGTTCGCCGAAAGATCAGTCTAACGAAATCCATGCCGACGGGGTAGCTATAACAGCCATGGAAGCAGCAGGGGCAGCAGTAGTGCGGTCATCAGGCCGTTCATGCCCATGGCCAGCGCGGCAAATGCACCGACCTGCTCGCTCTCCTGAAAGGCGCGTGCCGTACCGATGCCGTGGGCGGTGACGCCGGTGGCAAAGCCGCGGATGGCCGGGTCGTGAATGCGCAGTGCATTGAATACGTAGCGGCCGCCAACAGCGCCGAGGATGCCGGTGGTGATGACCAGCACGGCGGTCAGCGAGGGAATGCCACCGATGCGTTCGGCCACGCCCATGGCAATCGGCGTCGTCACCGATTTCGGTGCCAGCGACAGCTGAGTGGCAAGGCTGGCGCCGAACAGACGGGCGACCAGTACGGCGGAGACGGCGGCGGTGATGCTGCCGATCACCAGACCGCCGATAACTGGTATCAGCATTGCGCGCACGCGGCGGAACTGGGTGTAAAGCGGCACCGCCAGTGCCACGGTGGCCGGGCCGAGCAGGAAGTGTACGAACTGGGCGCCGTCGAAATAAGTCTGGTACGAGGTGCCGGTGAGCAGCAGCAGCGTAACCAGCACCGATACCGCAATCAGTACCGGGTTGGCGAGCGGACTGAAGCCGCTCTTTTGATGCAGCCACCAGGCACCCTGATAGGCAAGCAGAGTCAGTGTCAGCCCGAGCAGCGGTGAGGCCGACAGGTAGACCCAGAGTTCGCTGATCTGCGGGGTCATGATTGCCCCTCCGCGGGTGTTCGCCGCGCCAGCAGGCGCATGATCAGTGCGGTCACCGCCAGCGTCACGACGGTGCTAATCAGGAGGGATGCCAGCAGCGGCACCCACTCGTCAGCGACGCGGTGCATGTGCACGATGATGCCGGTGCCAGCCGGTACGAAGAGCAGCGACAGATGCTGCAGCAGGCCCTGGCTGGTGCTCTGCAGTTCAGGTGCCGGCCCGCCGCGCAGGGCTAGCGCAAGAAACAGCAGCAGCATGCCGATGACCGGCCCGGGGACCGGCAGATTGAGTCCGCGGGCAATGACTTCGCCGATGAGCTGGAAGACGAGCAATTGGGTGAGTGCGGCAATCATGGTATTTCTCCGTCAATGAAAAACGGCTCCCGCAGGAGCCGTTTTTCTGTTCGCGCCCTGCGGGGCGCTGAACCGGTCTTATTCCATCGCCTCGTACAGCGGCAGGGTCAGGAACTCGGGGTACTCGGGGGTCAGCGACATCTTGTCGAAGATTACCGCAGCCTGGTCATAGGTGGCAGTGTCTTCGCCCTGGGCGGTGACGGTGGCTTTGACCTTGGCCAGTTCCTCGGCAATCATCGGGCGAACCATGTCGGCGGTGACCTTGCGGCCGTCGTCGAGCACGCCCTTCGGCGAGATGACCCACTGCCACACCTGCGAACGGGAGATTTCGGCGGTGGCCGCGTCTTCCATCAGGTTGTGGATCGGCACGCAGCCGTTGCCGGCGAGCCAGCTGCCGAGGTAGTGGATGCCGACGTTGATGTTGTTGCGCAGGCCGGCTTCGGTGATCGGCTGCTCGGGCTGGAAGTTGAGCCAGTCCTTCGGGCCGAAGCTGCCGGAAACCTGCTTCTCCCACTGGTTCGGGCGGTCGCCGAGGACCTTGACGAATTCCTCGTGAGCGATGGCGACGAGGCCCGGGTGGGCGACCCAGCCACCGTCGAAACCGTCGTTGGCGTCACGGGTCTTGTCGTGGCGGATGCCGGCCAGTGCCTTTTCGTTGGCGACCGGGTCGTTCTTGATCGGGATCAGAGCGCTCATGCCGCCCATGGCCGGGGCGCCACGCTTGTGGCAGGCCTGCACCAGTGCCAGCGCGTAGGAACGCATGAACGGCACTTCCATGGTGATGGCGCCGCGCTGGGCGAGGCAGAAGTCCTGATTCTTCTTGAACTTCTTGATGCAGCTGAAAATGTAGTCCCAGCGGCCGGCATTGAGGCCGGCGGAGTGGTTGCGCAGCTCATACAGGATTTCTTCCATCTCGAAGGTGGCGAGGATGGTCTCGACCAGAACGGTGGCCTTGATCGTGCCCTGCGGAATGCCGCAGTGTTCCTGCGTCATGACGAAGATGTCGTTCCACAGGCGGGCTTCGAGGTGCGACTCCATCTTCGGCAGGTAGAAGAAGGGGCCGGCGCCACGGGCGATCTGTTCCTTGGCGTTGTGGAAGAAGACCACGGCAAAGTCGAAGATGCCGCCGGAAACACGCTGGCCATCGACCAGCACGTGCTTCTCGTCGAGGTGCCAGCCACGTGGGCGGATCTGCAGGGTGGCGATCTGGTCGTTCAGCTTGTATTCCTTGCCAGCCTCGTTCTTGAACGAGAGCTCGCGGCGGATGGCCTTGTACAGGTTGATCTGGCCCTGGATCTGGTTGTCCCAGTTCGGCGAATTCGAATCCTCGAAGTCGGTCATGTAGGAATCGGCGCCTGAGTTGAAGGCGTTGATGATCATCTTGGCTTCGACCGGGCCGGTGATTTCGGTGCGGCGACGCTCCAGTGCCTTCGGCAGCGGCGCGATCTTCCAGTCGCCTTCGCGGATGGCTTTGGTTTCCGGCAGGAAGTCAGGCATCTCGCCGGCGTCGATACGAGCCTGGCGGGCGACGCGCGCCTGCAGCAGCTCCTGGCGGCGGCCTTCGAAGGCGCGGTGCAGCTTGGCGACCAGCGCCAGTGCGTCGTGGGTCAGGATGGATTCGAAACCGGGCTTGATCGGGCCGGTGATTTGTACGCCGGCGGGGAGGTTGAGGCTCATGGCAGCTCCTTGTGGTGAAGTTAATAATAGGTTTTGAAAAAATAGATCACGGTCAGGCTGGCGCCGACGGCAACGACCAGCCGGCGCAGCCACATGGCTGACATTTTTCGCGCAAGTGATGCGCCCGCATAGCCACCGATCATCGCGGTCACCAGCATGACCAGCGTGTGTGGCCAGCTGATGGCACCGGCGATGATGAAAGTGGCTGCAGCGACGGTGTAGTTCACCGCCGAGGCCACATTCTTCAGCGCGTTCAGTTCCTGAATGTCCTTGAAGCCCTGGATGGCCAGCGCGGCCAGCGTCAGGATGCCGAGCCCGGCACCAAAAAAGCCGCCATAGATGGCAACGAAAAGCTGGAATAGCGCGCCGCCGATACTGCCCGGCTCGTTGGAAGCGGCCATGCCGCATCGGGCCTTGAACCAGGCGACCGTCTTCTGAACCTGGCCGGAGAAGGCAAACAGTGCCGTAGCGACGAGCAGCAGCCAGGGGATCAGTTTCGAGAAGGCCGCGTTGGAGGTGGCGAGCAGCAAGAGGCCGCCGGTGATGCCGCCAACGAAGGACACGCCAATGAGAATGAGCGCCCACTTCCGGTGCTTCATCACTTCCCGGCGGTAGGCCCAGGCGCTGGTCAGGCTGGCCGGCCACAGGGCGACAGTATTGCTGGCATTGGCCATCACCGGCGGCACGCCGGCAGCGAGCAGCGCCGGAAAGGAGAAGAAGGTGCCGCCGCCGGCGATCGCGTTCATGCCGCCGGCGACAAAGGCTCCGGCGGCGATGAGGGCGAAACTGGCAAGCGTGCTGGCGTCCATTTTTTGCGGTGACTCTTATAGAAGACTGAAGTGTATTCTGTTGATCGGCTGATGGGAACAGTAATAAACTGCATTTAATTATTTACTTTTTGTATAAGATTGAGCGATGGATACCTTCAAGCAAATCACGGTTTTCGTGGCGGCGGCGACGCGTGGCAGTTTGTCGGCGGCTGCACGTGTTGAAGGTGTCACACCGGCCATCGTCGGCCGTCGGCTGGATGCGCTGGAAGCCCGGCTGGGCGTCAAGCTGATGCTGCGCACCACGCGCAAGCTGACGCTGACTTTCGAAGGCGAGGCCTTTCTCGAGGATTGCCAGCGTATCCTCAACGATCTGGCCAGTGCCGAAGCCGCCGTGTCCCTGGGGGGCGTACGCGCCACCGGCCACTTGCGCGTGTCGGCACCGGCCGGTTTCGGTCGCCGGCATGTGGCACCACAGGTCGGTGTCTTCATGCGCGACAATCCGGAGGTCACCGTGGGGCTGGATCTTTCCGACCGCATCGTCGACCTGATCAATGAGGGGATCGACTGTGCCATCCGCATCGGTGAGCTCACCGATTCCAGTCTGGTCAGTGTGCGTCTCGGCGAAATGCGGCGCATGGTGGTCGCCAGCCCGGCCTATCTGGTTGCCAACGGTGTGCCGCGTACACCGTCGGATCTGGCGAAACACAATTGCCTGTCGCTCGGCCAGCAGCGCGGCTGGATTTTCCGTGATCCGGAGAGCGGCGCGGTAGATACCTGGAAGGTGAGTGGTCGCTTCGAATGCAATGACGGTGCGGTGCTGCACACCTGGGCGCTGGCCGGTCGTGGGCTGGCCTGGCGCTCCCTGTGGGAGGTCGGGCAGGATCTGAAGGAGGGTAGCCTGACGTCGGTTCTTGATGCCTGGCAGGCGCCGCCGATGGGGATCTACGCAGTGTTCCCGCAGCGCCGGCACATGCCCTTGCGACTGCGGCTTTTCATTGATCTGCTCAAGGAAACCTATAGCCGGCCGGCGTACTGGGAGTTGAGTTGATGGGTGGTGTCAAGCCAGGGACCGGGAATGCCGTAAGCGACTTATCGTCGCGGATGGCGGCCAGGGAAAGGAATTGCTCAGGTGCATGAACATCGGCAACACTGGGGTCTGCCACAATGGGTGGCGTTCCTGCGGACCAAGGATATTCCGATCATGCCGCGCTCGAAGCTTTTGATCGAGGCGCTGGATGTGGATGTGGTTTCGCCGCTCGAGATGGCCGGCATGGTCATGTGCGACCCATTTCTCGCCTTGCGCATCCTGCGCCATGCCGAACGGCGCCGGAGTTCAACATTGGGGCATGACACGACGACGATTCTCGGTGCCGTGCAGCAGGTGGGCGCACGGGGGCTGGCGGCCGCAGCAGCGGAAAGCCGTTTGTGCGACGAGGAAAATGCCGGGTTGGCTGCCTGCGAGGCGCGTGCCGTGCTTTCAGCGCGCATTGCCATGAACTGGGCCGCTCACCGTGTCGATGTGTCGCCGCAGGAAGTCGCTTTTGCCGCGCTGCTGTCTGAAATTGGCGAGTTGATGCTATGGGCCTTTGCACCGGAACTGCCGCAGGCCGCACTTGGGATGCTGCGCCGGGGTGAGGTGGCGCGCAATCTCGAGGCACAACAGTTGACCCTGGGTTTTGCCTACAAGCAATTGTCACTCGGTCTGATCGAAGCCTGGGAGTTACCCCTGCTCATCGCCCAACTGGTCAAGGGGGCCGATACCCCGCGCGCGAACATTGCCCGTATTGCCTCGGATACCGCGCGCCACCTGCAAGCCAACCCGCGCAACCCGGCCTTGCCGTCGGATGTGGTGGCGGTGCATGCCTTTGTGCCCGGTGCAAGCTGGCCGGCGCTGCTGTCGGGCCTGCCCATCGACGAGGACTACCAGGAGGCGGTGCTGGCGGTATTGCTGGGTAACGGCGAGGATGTGTCCGAGTACTGAGTGTGCCGTATCAGCGTTTGTTAAGACCAGTCGAAACAATGATCTGTAAATGCAGTGATCCTGCCTGGCTTCAGGCAAGGGCGAGGGGCATGACTGTCCTGCTGGCCAGATAGGCCGGCACTTCTTCCGATGGGATCGGCTTTTCATACCAGTAGCCCTGCACCGCGAAGCATCCCAACGCGCTGGCAATGGTGGCCTGGGCTTTGTTTTCAATCCCTTCGACGAGCACTTTGGCGCGAGTGCTATGCGCGAGGTGTACGGCGCGGCGCAGGAACTCAAGCGCGGCAGGGGAACGTTCTGCACTATGAATCAGGGCGTTGTCGAATTTTATCAGCGCGGCCGGATGATCCAGCAGGCGGGTCAACGAGGAATAGCCTGCGCCAAAATCATCAATGGCCAATGGAATGCCGAGTCCGCTGAGTGCTTGTAATGTCTCAGCCAGGGCGCCATCCTGACTGACCGCGGCGGTTTCGGTGATTTCGACGACGATGGCATCCGTGGCCAGATGATGCTCGGCCAGGATGCCGGCGATGGTTGTTGCCATGTCCGGCTCGACCAGCTGAAACGCCGAAAAATTGATCAGCACGGGTAGTTGCGGTGCGCCATAGTCCTGCCAGATGTTGATGTCCTGTAGCGTTTCTCGCAGGATGGTCAGGCCCAGTCGGTGGATCAAGCCCGAAGCTTCGGCCAGACGGATCGCTTCACCGGTGGGGATTGGCAGGCCGTTCATGTCCGTCAGCCGGAGCAAGGCTTCGACGGCAACCAGTTGCTTTCCGTCAGGGCTGAAGATTGGCTGGTAGGCCATGTGGACACGGTCGTTTTCGATCGCGTAGCGAAGCGCGGTTTCGTAGCGATACTCGGCAGCGATCCGCTGGGAAAAGCCTTCGACATATTCAGCCAGCCCGTCGGCGCCACCCAGACCGGCTTCGCCCAGGGCGATCAGCGCATATTCGATCTGCTTGTCTGCGGCCAGCCGGCCTTCGTAGTCAGAGGCAATGCCGCAGCGCGCGTCGAGATGAACTTCAACGCCCTCGATCAGGTGCGCACTGCGCAGGGTGGTCTGGATTTTTCTGGCACAGAGTGCCGGGTGATCGGAGGAAGCGCGGTGTCTGAGCAGGAGCAGAAAGACATTGCCGCTCCAGTGCCCGGCAAAGCAATCCGCTGACGCGTGTGCGGCAATGATGCCGGCAGCATGGCGCATCACGGCATCGCCGAAAGCGTGGCCGAAGATGTTTTCGAGGCTGTCGAGCCGTTCGATCGAAATGGCAATGACACTGCCCATGCTCCGTTTGTCCGCAGCCAGCAGGCCATCGGCCATAGTCGAAAGTGCACGGCGGTTGGGCAGTCCGGTCTGGCTGTTGGTCAGCATGTCCACATGCATGCGATGCAGGGTTCTGACCAGTGTGCCGGCTACGAGCCGTACGACGATGGCGCAACCGGTGAGCAGTGGCAATACAATCAGCAGCTTGCGCCGGATTTCTTCCGGCGTTTGAGTGCTGGCCTTGAGACCGAGGATTTCTAGGCTGCTGACCAGTGCAACAAGCAGGATGGTCAGCGTGGCGAGAATGGTATACCCCCTGAGCCGGCTGCTGGTGGCGGCAATCAGCAGCACCGCCGGCAGTGCGGTGATGGCAGGACTCTGGCTGCCATCCTGGCCAATGATCAGCATGGCGCCGATGGCGGCAATGAGCGTGATCGACAGGAGCAATGAGCGTTGTGATCCGGGAAGTGGGCATTCCTGCCGGGCCAGGATGGCCGTTGGGGCCAGTGCCATGATGCAGATGATGGCCGTGGAAGGGGCGTCGTACACCAGGCCGTGGAGGGTGCCGACGGCCAGCATCGCGCTGGCGATCCAGGCCATGCCCTTGATCAGCTTTTGCAGCGGCTGTTCGCTCCATTCCGGCAACCGCTGTTGCTGGATCGGTTCTGCGTTGGCCAAGTTTGAATTCATCATTTTGTGAATGCTTGTCGTAAGCCGGCATCATTTCTTGCGTCGGGCGCATCATACCAAAGCCATAGTTTCTATTCCTTTCGTCATTCTTGTTATTCGTGCGGAAAGAAAAAAGGCCGCAACCTTGTGGGTTGCGGCCTCGGCGTTGTTGCTGCCTGTGGGCAGCAGCAAGCTTTGCTTAGTGGAACTGTTCTTCTTCGGTCGAGCCGGTCAGCGCGGTAACGCTGGACTTGCCACCCTGGATCACGGTGGTGACGTCGTCGAAGTAGCCGGTGCCGACTTCCTGCTGATGCGAGACGAAGGTGTAGCCACGATCGCGGGCAGCGAATTCCGGCTCCTGAACCTTCTCGACGTAGGCCGACATGCCGCGCTTGGCATAATCCTGGGCCAGATCGAACATGTGGTACCACATGTTGTGGATGCCGGCGAGGGTGATGAACTGGTACTTGTAGCCCATGGCGCCCAGTTCCTTCTGGAATTTGGCGATGGTGGCATCGTCCAGGTTCTTCTTCCAGTTGAAGGACGGCGAGCAGTTGTAGGCCAGCAGCTTGCCCGGGTGCTTGGCATGCACGGCTTCAGCGAACTTGCGAGCAAATTCCAGATCCGGCGTGCCGGTTTCGCACCATACCAGGTCGGCGTAGTCGGCGTAGGCGATGGCGCGGGAGATGGCCTGGTCCAGACCCTTCTTGGTCTTGTAGAAGCCTTCGGCAGTGCGCTCGCCGGTCAGGAAGGGCTTGTCGTTCTCGTCGTAGTCCGAGGTCAGCAGGTCAGCAGCTTCAGCATCGGTACGGGCGATGACCAGGGTCGGCACACCGTAGACGTCGGCTGCCATACGGGCAGCGATCAGCTTCTGGATGGCTTCGGTGGTCGGAACCAGCACCTTGCCGCCCATGTGGCCGCACTTCTTGACCGAAGCGAGCTGATCTTCCCAGTGCACGCCGGCGGCGCCAGCGCGGATCATTGCCTTCATCAGTTCGTAGGCGTTGAGCACGCCACCGAAACCGGCTTCAGCGTCAGCAACGATCGGCAGGTGGTATTCCACGTGGCCGGCGTCGCCCTTGTTGATGTTCTTCGACCACTGGATTTCGTCAGCGCGGTTGAAGGCGTTGTTGATGCGCTCTACGACCTTCGGCACGGAGTCGACGGGATACAGCGACTGGTCCGGGTACATGGCGGCGTACTCGTTGTTGTCGGCTGCAACTTGCCAGCCCGACAGGTAGATGGCCTTGATGCCGGCCTTGGCTTGCTGAACGGCCTGGCCGCCGGTCAGGGCGCCCAGACAGTTGACGTAGGGGGTGTTGTTGACCAGATCCCACAGCTTCTCGGCACCACGGCGGGCGAGGGTGTGTTCAACCTGGAACGAACCGCGCAGGCGGACGACGTCAGCTGCGGAGTAACCGCGCTTGATGCCTTTCCAGCGGGGGTTTTCAGCCCAGTCTTTTTCGAGGGCGGCGATTTGCTGTTCGCGAGTGCTCATGGTGATTCCTCTATAGGGGAGTTGGAAAATTGCGACGGCAGTTGATTCAGCGGCTCGGCTGTTTCGTCCTTCGTCGATGGCTGAAGTATAAAGATGAAAGATTGTTAAGACAAGTGTCTTATATAAGACATAAGATGTTTATTTAGGCAATGTTTATCAACAACTTAACGCAACTATTCCGCATTGCGAAACGATTGCCGCCAAATGAAACGAGAATCCGGTTGTTCATGAATTGAGCAATCTTAATTTTCCTGAGCAGATGTCGTTGCTACAATCGAGGCCGTGTCAAAAAGCCAACTATTGTCGTTGGCGGACAGGCTTACTGGAGACGGGGGAGACAATGAAGGGATTCTGGGCGTTTTACGACTGGTTTGAGCGTACCTGCTGGGGGAGCCTGACGCGCAAGCTTTCCAGCTTTCTGCTGCTCTTCTTCATCGACGTGGCCTACCTTGGCATCTATGTTTACCAGAAGGGGGTAATTGGCGAGGCCATTGCCAAGTCAGGTGCCAACACTGCGGCCTTGATTGCCGTTGAAACTGCCTTTGACAATGGCTTTTCAATGATGATTGCGCTGACGGTATTTGCGCTGGTGTGGAACATCGGCCAGATCGTCTATATCCGTTACCTGATTGTCCGCCCGGTCAAGGCGATTACCCGGATTTTTGATGAAATCGGCCGAGGCGAAGGCGACTTCTCCAAGGATCTCCCCATTTTTTCGCACGATGAACTGCGCGATCTGGCCGACAGCTATAACCGCTTCGCCGACAAGATGCGGCAGATCATCCACGAGGTGCGCAAGGCGAGTGTATCAATCGCCAGGGAAGCGGTGGTCGTGCGCAAGAACGTTGGTGAAACCTCTGGAAAGGCTGCCAAGCAGGGACAGATCACCGAGTCGGTATTCACCGCCAGTAACGAGGCCACCCAGGCTATCCAGGATGTGTCCGGGGCAACCGATATGATTGCCCACTCGACCGACAGCAACCTCGGCACTGCTCGTGGCTCACTGGACGAAATGGTGGAGATTGTCAGCAAGGTGCAGACGGTCAGTGAAAAACTGGGCCGCTTCAACGATACCGTCGGCAGCCTGAGTCAGCGTTCCGACAGCATTCGGCAGGTGGCGGCACTGATCAAGGATATTGCCGACCAGACCAATCTGCTGGCACTCAATGCGGCCATCGAGGCGGCACGGGCCGGTGAGGCCGGTCGCGGGTTTGCCGTGGTCGCTGACGAGGTGCGCAAGCTGGCGGAGCGTGTCAATGTGGCGACCAAGGAAATCACTGACAACATCAGCGGCATCATTTCGTTGGTGCGCGAAACCCAGAGCGAGAACGAGGTGATCAACGCCGATATCCAGACGACGCGTTCAGTCGTCGAGCGTTCTTCGGTCCAGTTCCGGCAAATGGTCAGCGATTTCGAGCGTACCAGCGAACAGTTGACCCAGATTGCCGCTGCGATGGAGGAACTGACAGCGACCAATGCTCAGGTGCACGACAATGTGACAGAAATCCATGCGTTGTCGAATGAAGTAGCACAAAACATGACCGGCTCGCAGCAATCGACCGTCGACCTTTCGAAAGCGACCGAGGCGGTGCAGGAGTTGGTGTCACGCTTCAAGATCGGGCGGGGTGCCTTTGACCACAACGTTGATGCCGGCCATGTTTTCCGCGATTCGATTCAGAACAAGCTTGAAGAACTGAGTGGGCGCGGGGTCAATGTCTGGGACCAGAATTTCACGCCGATTCCCGGTACCAACCCACAGAAATTCAATGTCAGCTATGTGGGTGATTTCGAACGTGAGGTGCAACCGATTCTGGAGTCTTCGCTGGGAATGATGAAGGGCGCCGTATATACGATCATCATCGATTCTCGTGGCTATTCGGCTCTGCATAACAGCAAATTTTCCAAGCCACTGACCGGCGAATATGAAGCTGATTTTGTCGGCAATCGTACTCGCCGCATCTGGACAGACCCGACCGGGCAGCGGGCCGCCAAGAACACCGAGCCCATGTTGCTGCAGACTTACGCGCGCGATACCGGTGAAATCCTCTCCGAGATGAATATGCCGATTGTTGTCGGTGGTCGGGTGTGGGGCAATATCCGGATCGGTATCGACAGCAAGGCTCTGCTCGAGCTCTGAGCAAAGTATTGCTGTTGAAAACAAAAAAACCCGGAGCGATCCGGGTTTTTCATTAAGGGCTCAGAAATCAGGTCAGCGGCTTTTCAGAAACCAGAACGCCATCTGAATCGACGTAGAGGTATTCACCGGGATGGAAGGTCACGCCACCAAAGGTGACCGGAAGATCGCGTTCGCCGACATTGCGTTTGATGCTTTTTTGCGGATGTGTATCGAGCGCACGTACGCCGATGTCGATGCCGTTGATGTCGCCCGAGTCACGAATGCAGCCATAGACGACAACGCCTTCCCAGCCATTCTTCTGTGCGAGGATGGCCAGTTGATCGCCGACCAGTGCGCAGCGTAGTGAGCCGCCACCATCGACCACCAGCACTTTTCCCCGGCCATCCTCACCGAAGGCAGTACGTACCAGCGAATTGTCCTCGAACAGTTTAAGTGTGACTATCCGGCCGCTGAAGACTTCGCGGCTGCCGTAGGACTTGAACATCGGGGCAACGACACGAACTGATTTTCCGAGGTCGGATTCAAACTGATCGCACAGATCGGGGGTCTTGAAACTCATGGTCTATCCCTTGTTGAAATAACAAAAAAATAGCCATGCAGCATTGCATGGCTATCGGCAGGCTGGCGGTTCAAACGGCTTCGGCTGCTTCCTCTTCAAAAAGCAGTTTCACTTTTCCTTCCGTTCCGTTCTTCTCATCCTTTACCAGGTCAACGGTGACCTTGCCGCCGCTGGACAGGCGACCAAAAAGCAGTTCGTCGGCCAGTGCAGAACGAATCGTGTCCTGAATCAAGCGTGCCATCGGGCGGGCGCCCATCAACGGATCAAAGCCCTTGCTGGCAAGGTGCTCCTTGAGGGCGTCGGTGAATGCCGCTTCAACCTTCTTCTCGTGCAGCTGGATTTCCAGCTCCATCAGGAACTTGTCGACCACGCGCAGAATGATTTCATGGTCCAGCGGCTTGAAGGAAACGATGGCATCCAGCCGGTTGCGGAACTCCGGCGTGAACAGTCGCTTGATCTCGACCATTTCGTCCCCGGCCTTTTTCTCCGTGGTGAAGCCCATGGTCGTTTTCTGGATGGCTTCCTGCCCGGCGTTGGTGGTCATGATGATCAGCACGTTGCGGAAATCGGTCTTGCGGCCGTTATTGTCGGTCAGGGTGCCATGGTCCATCACCTGCAACAGGATATTGAAAATGTCCGGGTGTGCCTTTTCGATCTCGTCGAGCAGCAGAACGCAATAGGGCTTCTTGGTGACGGCTTCGGTCAACTGTCCGCCCTGTTCGAACCCGACATAGCCGGGCGGGGCGCCAATCAGCCGCGATACGGCATGGCGCTCCATGTATTCCGACATATCGAAACGCAGTAGCTCGATACCCATGCAGTAGGCCAGTTGCTTGGCCACTTCGGTCTTGCCGACACCGGTGGGGCCGGAAAAGAGGAAGGCGCCGATCGGCTTGCCCTGGGTGCCCAAACCGGAACGTGCCATCTTGATGGCACGCGCCAACGAATCGATGGCCGTATCCTGGCCAAAAACCACGGCACGCAGATCCCGCTCCAGATTCTTCAGGTGACTGCGGTCATCGGCTGAGACATGGGTGGACGGAATACGCGCAATCTTGGCAACGATGGCTTCAATATCCTGCTTGCTGATGGTTTTCTTCTGCTTCGATTTTGGCAGGATGCGCTGGGCTGCGCCGGCTTCATCGATGACGTCGATGGCCTTGTCCGGCAAGTGACGGTCGTTGATGAAACGTACCGATAGCTCGACGGCGGAAGTCAGCGCCGAGGCAGAATACTTGATGCCATGGTGAGCCTCGAAACGTGGTTTCAGGCCTTTCAGGATTTCAATGGTTTCAGCGACCGAGGGTTCGGCAACGTCAATTTTCTGGAAGCGACGCGACAAGGCGTGATCCTTCTCGAAAATGCCGCGATATTCGGTGTAGGTGGTGGCGCCGATGCATTTCAATTGCCCGGAAGAAAGGGCTGGCTTGAGCAGGTTGGAGGCGTCGAGTGTTCCGCCGGATGCGGCACCGGCGCCGATCAGCGTATGGATTTCGTCGATGAACAGGATGGCCTCCGGGTTGTCGGCCAATTGCTTGAGCACGCTTTTCAGGCGCTGCTCGAAATCACCGCGGTACTTGGTGCCTGCCAGCAGTGCGCCCATGTCGAGGGCGTACACGTTGGCTTTGGCGAGGATTTCCGGGATATCGCATTCAACGATGCGGCGCGCCAGACCCTCGGCAATTGCGGTCTTGCCGACACCGGCTTCGCCGACCAGTAGGGGGTTGTTCTTGCGCCGGCGGCACAGGGTCTGGATGACGCGCTCCAGTTCCTTGTCGCGGCCGATCAGCGGATCAATCTTGCCGGCAATGGCCATGGCGTTGAGGTTGAGCGTATAGCTCTCCAGTGGTCCGGCATTGGCCTGCTGCTCACCTTCGGTTTCCACGTCGCCATCAGCAGCGGCTTTTTGCTGCGGCACCTTGCTGATGCCATGCGAGATGAAATTCACCACGTCCAGACGAGTGACGCCCTGCTTCTGCAGGTAATACACCGCGTGCGAATCCTTCTCGCCAAAGATCGCTACCAGCACGTTGGCGCCGTTGACTTCTTTCTTCCCCGAGGATTGCACATGCAGAATGGCACGTTGAATGACGCGCTGGAAGCCCAGTGTCGGCTGGGTATCGATTTCGTCCTCGCCGGAAACTGTTGGCGTGTGTTCGGCGATGAATTTGTTCAGGTCGCGCCGCAGCACATCTATGCTTGCGCCGCAGGCACGCAAGGCCTCGGCTGCGGAGGGGTTGTCCAGCAACGCCAGCAACAGATGCTCGACGGTGATGAACTCGTGCCGCTTCTGCCGTGCTTCGACAAAAGCCATGTGCAAGCTGACTTCGAGTTCCTGGGCAATCATTCAGTTCTCCTCCATGACGCAAGCCAGCGGATGCTGGTGATCGCGGGCAAAAACCGCAACCTGCTCAACCTTGGTGGCGGCAATATCGCGCGGGAAAACACCGCACAGGCCACGCCCTTCGTTATGTACTTTGAGCATGATTCGCGTCGCTTGTTCTCTGTCCATGCCAAAAAATTTTTGCAACACCGTGATCACGAAATCCATTGGTGTGAAATCATCATTGAGCAGTAGTACCTTGTAGAGCGGTGGCAGGCTGGCCTTTGCTCGCTGCGCTTCGAGTAGGCTGTCACCTTGATGCTTTGTTCCCATGGTTTGATTCTAATCAGTCAGACTGAATGTGCAATAGTGTTGTGATGAAGGAGGCGTTGATTGCAGGTGTTGTGCTGCAGCATCGAAAATGCTTGACGCATTGAAATGAGTCAAGTAAAAAAGCCTTAGTTTGGTTTCAAGTGCTTGAAGTCGTGCGTCTTCTCTTGAAGGTTGCTGGGCAAGCCGATGTTGAATTCAAACACATAGTCGGGTTAGCCCCGGTTTCTGTCTTTTTTTTCAAGGAAGTCGCAATATGGCAACTGGTACAGTCAAGTGGTTCAACGACGCCAAGGGTTTTGGTTTTATTACACCTGATGACGGCAGTGAAGATCTGTTCGCTCACTTTTCCGCGATTACGATGTCCGGCTTCAAGAGCCTCAAAGAAGGCGAGAAGGTCAGCTTTGACGTGACCCAAGGCCCGAAGGGCAAGCAAGCTTCGAATATTCAGAAGGCCTGATTTTTCGGCTCTCCGGAAAACCCGCCCACGGCGGGTTTTTTTATGCCTGTCATTGGTTGGGCTGCTCAGACTGCTGCTCGCCAGTGCCCCGACTTGCCGCCCAGTTTCTCCAGCAGCCGCACCCCTTCGATATGCATGCCGCGATCAACTGCCTTGCACATGTCGTAGATCGTCAGCAGGCCGGCGCTGGTTGCCGTCAGCGCTTCCATTTCAACACCCGTCTTGCCAGTGCACTCGGCGGTAACGAAGCAGTGTACGGCATGGCGTTCGCTATCCAGTTCGAACTCTGCCGCAACGCGGGTCAGCGCAATGGGGTGGCATAGTGGAATCAGATCGGCGGTGCGTTTTGCTGCCTGAATCGCGGCAATGCGGGCAATGCCGATAACGTCGCCCTTCTTTGCGCTGCCGCTGGCAATCAGGGTAAAAGTGGCGGGCTGCATGAAGATGCTGCCGGTGGCGCGGGCGACCCGATGGCTGTCGTTTTTGGCTGCAACGTCAACCATATGCGCCTGGCCTTCATTATCGAAATGGGTCAGCGGGTTGATTGAAATATCGGACATGGTTTGGCGGGTCAAAAGGGTGGGATATCATAGCACCATGAAGATGAATCACTTGCCCGCCGGGCGCTTGGCCCGGAAAACCCTGTGCTTTTTCCTCTGCACTTCATTGGTGCTGACGCCCCCTGCCTGGAGTGACAGCCTGCCGGATCTGGGCGAATCTGCACGCGCAGATCTTTCGCCCCAACTGGAACGGAAAATCGGCGACAGCATCATGAACGACATCCGCCTGCATGAGCCGACATATGTCGATGATGCGGAAGTCAGTGGCTACCTTAACCGGCTGGGCCAGCGCCTGGTGGCGGCGAGTACCGAACCCAGCCGCGACTTTCATTTCTTTGCCATTCGCGACGGACAGGTCAACGCATTTGCCATGTTTGGCGGATATATCGGGATTAACACCGGTACGATTCTGGTGGCGCAATCTGAGTCGGAACTGGCCGGTGTGGTTGCCCACGAGATTTCCCATGTAACGCAAAGTCATCTGGCGCGCCAGATTTCGGCGCAAAAGCAGCAGTCGGTCCTCGGCATGATCGCCATGGCCGTTGCCTTGCTTGCGGCGCGCTCGAATTCGCAGGCAGCCGGTGGCGTCATGGCTGGCAGCGAAGCAGCGATGATCCAGTCACAATTGGCCTTTTCCCGTGATTTCGAGCGTGAGGCCGATCGAATTGGATACGACATTCTTGAAAAGGCCGGTTTTGATCCGCGCGGCATGTCGGAGTTTTTTGAGCGCCTGCAGCGTTCGACCCGGGTCTATGAGAACAATGCGCCGGTTTACATGCGTTCGCACCCGATTACCGTCGAGCGTATCAGCGACATGCAGAACCGCCAGGCGCGAGCACCGTACAAGCAGTTCCGCGATGGTCTCGATTTTCAGTTGATACGCGCCAAGCTGCGTGCCCAGCTGGGCACGCCCAAGGAAGCCGTGAATAATTTCGAGACGCTGCTGCGTGAGCGCAAGTACTCCTCGGAAGCAGCGATCCGCTATGGCCTTGCCTATGCATTATGGCGGGCAAAAAAGTATGCGCAGGCCGATCAGGAGCTGGAGATGGTCAGGCGGCAGAAATCCGGCTCGCCCATTGCCGAAAACCTGGCTGCGGAGATCAAGGCGGCTTCCGGCGATCTGGCGTCCGCGGTAAAGATCTACCGTGAGGCCTTGCTGCGGTTTCCGACATCCCGCGCATTGGCCTACGGATATGCGGATGCGCTGTTCTCTCAGCGCAGCTACGATCTTCTGCAAACCTTTCTTGAGGAGCAGTTGCAGCTCTATACGACTGATCCCAAACTGTACGGTGTGCAGGCAAAAACCTACGCCATGCAGGGGAAGAAACTGCAGCAGCATCGTGCCCTGGCCGAGATGTATGTGCTGCAGGGGCGTCTGGTGCCGGCCATCGAGCAGTTACAGTTCGCCCAGCGTGCGGGCGATGGCAATTTCTATGAAATGTCGGTGGTTGATGCACGCTTGCGCGAGCTGAAAAAGCAGCAGATGGAAGAGGCGAAGCAGAAGAAATAGCGGGTAAAATGCGCCCTCTACCCATTTCTTCCGGATTCCACCATGTCGCACGACCGCGAACTCGACGTCAAAGGGCTGAACTGCCCCCTGCCGATCCTGCGCACGAAGAAGGCGCTTTCGGAAATGCCGTCCGGCCAGATATTGCGTGTGCTGGCGACTGATCCCGGTGCCGTCAAGGATTTTGAGGCCTTTGCCCGCCAGACCGGTAATGCACTGATTGCCAGCGGACAGACGGATCACGTTTTCGAATTCCTGCTGCGGCGCAAGTAAGCCACGGCTTCCAGCCGCGGTTGATCAATCCCTTCCCATGGTCGCTTCCTTTGCCCTGCTCGATTTGCCGGGAGGCGGCGGGCTGCTGTTCAGTGACCTGAGGGAGACGATTCCGGTTGTTGATGCAGGCAGTTTTCAGCAGGGCTGTGCGCGGGCGGAGGCTGCCGCAGCACAGGGCTGGCATGTCGTTGCTGCGCTGGATTACGAACTGGGGTACGCCCTGGAGCCTGCTGTTAAGGCCGGCAGCAAAAAACCGTCGGATGCGCATGCCGGTTCCAGTCTCGGCCACTTCTGGGTTTTTTCCGAGCGACAAGTGCTGGATGCCAGCCAGTATGCGACGCATTTGGCTGCGCTCTCTGGGTTGCCGCCGCGCCCGGCAAGCGTGGAAAACTTCGTGCCGCAACTGCATGCCGCTGCTTATTCCCGCGGTGCAGAGAAAATTCTCGACTACATCGCCGCGGGGGATTGCTATCAGGTCAACCTGACCTTCCCCTTTACCGGCACCTGCATTGGCGACCCGCTGGCGCTCTATGCCCGCTTGCGCTCGGCACAGCCGGTGGCCTGTGGCGGACTCATCGTGACGCCATCGCGCTGTGTGCTGTCGTTGTCGCCTGAGCTCTTTGTCGAGCGCCATAAAGGCCGCTTGCATGCCCGGCCAATGAAAGGCACCGCGCCTCGTAGTAGAGATACCAGCACGGATAACGAGGCTAAGGCTGGACTGCAGGCCTCCGCCAAGGACAGGGCCGAGAACGTGATGATCGTGGATCTGATCCGCAATGATCTGGGTCGTGTCGCGCAGCCGGGAAGCGTGGTGGTGGAATCGCTCTGTGATATCGAGAGCTATCCCAGCGTGCACCAGATGACCTCGTCGGTTTCTGCCGCGTGTGATGCCGATCTGGCAACGGTGCTGACGGCGTTGTTTCCCTGCGGGTCGATTACCGGTGCGCCCAAAGTGCGTGCCATGCAGATTATCCATGAGCTTGAGTCGGCGCCGCGCGGCTTGTATACCGGAGCTATCGGTTGGGTAGGTGCCGGCGGGGATTTCAGTTTCAATGTGGCGATCCGTACCCTGCAAGTGGCGGCGGATGGTCAGGTGGCTTATGGTGTAGGCAGCGGTGTTGTCGCCGACTCACAGCCTGCTGCCGAGTATGCGGAGTGTCTGCTCAAGGCGAGTTTTGTGACGCAGGCAGATCCGGGTTTCCGCCTGATCGAAACCCTGCGCCTGGAAGGGGGCGCCTACCCGCTGCTTGATCTGCATCTGGCCCGACTCCTGCACTCCGCCAGGGCACTGGCTTTTACCTGTGAAGAATCGGACGTGCGTGCCTTGCTGCTGGCAAAGGCCAGCCAGCACCCGCATGGCGTTATGCGTGTCCGTCTGACGCTGGGGCGGGCTGGTGATTTCGAAGTGACTCTGGCAGCTTTGCCGCCCACGCCGGAAGATATGCAAGTCGTCGTGTCCAAGCGCCGTGTGCACTCATCCGACCCGTGGCTGCGCCACAAGACCACAGTGCGCGACGTGTATGAAGCCGAGCTGGTAGCCCTGCAGTCACGACCGCAGGTATTTGATGCGCTGTTCTTCAACGAGCGTGGCGAGTTGGCCGAAGGAGCGCGCAGCAGCATCTTCCTGCGCAAGGCGGCTGGCCAGGCGCTGCTGACGCCGGCACTCACTTGTGGTGTCTTGCCCGGCGTGCTGCGGCATTCGCTGTTGTTGAGCGGGCAGGCAGAGGAGGCGGTGCTGAATGAGGCCGACCTGCTTGCGGCGGTCGAGCTGTATCTCGGCAATGCCTTGCGCGGCTTGATCCCGGTGACGCTGACGGTCACCTGAGATCACTGCCACAAGGTTTGCAGAGCGAGCTTAGCCCAGCCGTGCCAGTTGTGGCTTGAGCTTGTCGAGCGTGGCGCCAAAGTCGGCGACCCGCTTTTTCTCCTGCTCGACTACCGCCGCTGGTGCGCGGGCGACAAAGCTTTCATTGCCCAGCTTGGCGTTGGCCTTGGCGATCTCGCCCTCAAGACGGGCGATTTCCTTGCTGAGTCGTTCGCGCTCGGCGGCAACGTCGATTTCCACCTTGAGCATGACGCGGAATTCACCAGCCACGGCAACCGGTGCCGCCAGTTCATCAGCCAGCTTGTCGAACTCGTCGCCGACGATCTGCACGTCCGAGAGCTTGGCCAGGCCGGCGATGTAGGGGGCAAATTCCTTCAGCGTCTCGGCCTTGCCGGCCGCAATCAGCGGCAGTTTTTGCGCCGGCGAAATGTTCATTTCGCCACGCAGATTGCGACAGGCGTAGACGACGTCCTTGAGCAGTTGCACCTTGGCTTCACTCGCTTCACAGATGCGTTCAGGCTGGGCGACCGGGTAGGGCGCCAGCATGATCGAATCGTGTGACTTGCGGCCGGCGATCGGAGCGACGGTCTGCCACAGTTCCTCGGTGATGAACGGGATCAGCGGGTGGGCGAGACGGAGCACGGTTTCCAGTACGCGCACGAGCGTGCGGCGGGTGCCGCGTGCTTCGGCATCGCTGCCAGACTGCATGCGCACCTTGGCCAGTTCCAGATACCAGTCGCAGAACTCGTCCCAGACGAACTCATAGAGTTCACGTGCCAGCAGGTCGAAGCGATAGTCGGCGAAATGCTTGCCCATCTCGGCTTCGGTGCGTTGCAGGCGGCTGACGATCCAGCGGTCGGCAAAGCCGAAGTCGAGCTTCGCTTCACCATTGGCCGGCACCTTGCAGGCGCCGCCAGCACCTTGTTCATGGGTGAGCGCGAGGTCGTGACCATCGACGTTCATCAGCACGAAGCGAGTGGCGTTCCACAGCTTGTTGCAGAAGTTGCGGTAGCCCTCGCAGCGGCCGAGGTCGAACTTGATGTCGCGACCGGGGCTGGCCAGCGAGAGGAAGGTGAAGCGCAGTGCGTCAGTGCCGAAGGCCTGGATGCCGGCCGGGAATTCCTTGCGCGTGCGCTTTTCGATCTGCGCTGCCTGCTTCGGGTTCATCAGGCCGGTGGTGCGTTTCTTGACCAGATCGTCGATGCCGATGCCGTCGATGAGGTCGATCGGGTCGAGCACGTTGCCCTTCGATTTCGACATCTTCTGGCCTTCCGCGTCGCGGATCAGGCCATGCACATAGACGTGCTTGAACGGGATCTTGCCGGTGATGTGCTTGGTCATCATGACCATGCGTGCCACCCAGAAGAAGATGATGTCGAAGCCGGTGACCAGCACCGTCGACGGCAGGTAGAGGTCAAGCGCCGGGTTCGACTTGGCCGGCCACTCCGGTGTCCAGTCCAGCGTCGAGAACGGCCACAGGGCGGAGGAATACCAGGTGTCGAGCACGTCCGGGTCGCGCGTCAGCACGCCGGCGTAACCGGCCTTGTCGGCTTCGGCACGGGCTTCTTCCTCGCTGTGGGCAACGAAGATCTCGCCATTGACGCCATACCAGGCCGGAATCTGGTGGCCCCACCACAGCTGGCGCGAGATGCACCAGTCCTGGATGTTGTTCAGCCACTGGTTGTAGGTGTTGACCCAGTTCTCGGGTACGAACTTGATCTCGCCGGAAGCCACCACGTCAAGCGCCTTCTCGGTGATCGATTTGCCGTCAGCACCCGGTTTGCTCATGGCGACGAACCACTGGTCGGTCAGCATCGGTTCGATGACGACGCCGGTACGGTCGCCGCGCGGCACCTTGAGCTTGTGCTTGTCGGTTTTCTCCAGCACGCCGAGGGCTTCGAGGTCGGCGACGACGGCCTTACGCGCGTCAAAGCGATCCAGGCCGCGATACTTCTCCGGCGCGTGGTCGTTGATCTTGGCGTCCAGCGTCAGGATCGAGATGATCGGCAGGCTGTGGCGCTGGCCGACCGCGTAGTCGTTGAAGTCGTGCGCCGGGGTGACCTTGACGCAGCCGGTGCCGAATTCGAGGTCGACATAGCTGTCGGCGATGATCGGGATCTCTCGGTCGCACAAGGGCAGCTTCACCGTCTTGCCGATCAGGGTCTTGTAGCGTTCATCTTCCGGATGCACCATCACCGCGGTGTCGCCGAGCATGGTTTCCGGGCGCGTCGTGGCAACCGTCAGGCTGCCCGAGCCGTCGGCCAGAGGGTAGCGGATGTGCCAGAGGAAACCGTCTTCCTCCTCGCTCACCACTTCCAGATCGGAGACGGCGGTGTGCAACGTCGGATCCCAGTTAACCAGCCGTTTGCCGCGGTAGATCAGGCCCTCCTTGAACATGCGGACGAAGGTTTCGGTGACGATCTTCGACAGCCCCTCATCCATCGTGAAGCGCTCGCGCTTCCAGTCAGGCGAGGTGCCCAGCCGGCGCATCTGCTTGGTGATGGTGTTGCCCGAGTATTCCTTCCACTCCCAGACTTTCTCCAGAAACTTCTCACGACCAAGGTCGTGGCGCGAGATGCCCTGTGCATCCAGCTGGCGCTCGACGACGATCTGCGTCGCGATGCCGGCATGATCGGTGCCCGGCTGCCATAGCGTGTTGTGGCCGAGCATCCGGTAGTGCCGGGTCAGCGCATCCATGATTGCCTGATTGAAGCCGTGGCCCATGTGCAGCGTGCCGGTGACGTTCGGCGGTGGCAGCAGGATGCAGAAGGCGTTGGTATTGTTGGTGTCGAGGCCGGCGTCAAAGTAGCCGTTCTCTTCCCATTGCGGGTACCAGCGGCGCTCGATGTCGGCCGGCTCAAAACTCTTGGCAAGTTCCATAGGAAGCGGGGGAGAAAAACCAGAAGGAAAGCCGGCGATTATACCGGATTGCATGGCCTCTCCGATGGCTCGTCCGCGGTGCCGGCATGGCTGCCGCCACCGGCATTGTGTGGCTTGCCATTCCGACCCTGTTAATTTTACGGCTTGCTTTTGTGTGGTGTAGACGTCAGGCCGGATCGTTATCCTGATCGTCCAGCGGCAGGCGGAGCTGTTCCCGCCGTGCGAGAAAATCCTTGATGGCGTCGTTGGCAGTGTCGAGAATGCCGCGGCGCAGATCGGCTTCAAGCACCGCGAGGCTCGCTTCGACGAGGCTCGGCAGTTCTGCGGCAAGACGACGTTCCAGCGAGTGGGCGAACTCGGCGGAGAGTCGGGCCGCCAGTGTTTCGTCAAAACGGTCGCGGCTGGCCGCTGCGGCCGGGGCCTCCGGCATGACCTCTTCCGTGAGTACGGGGATGTCGAATTCCTGCGGTGGAGTAACCGGGTCGGTGAGAACCGGAAAATCTTCGAGCTGGACGGTGCTGGCGGCGACAAAGCTGCGCCGGCGGCGCATCAGCGAGTCAGCACGCGAAACAATGTCGTCGCTGCTCATCAGGCTTTCCCGGCCAGGTCGAGGCTTGTGATTTCATAACCCCGATCCTTGTAGAACTTGAAGCGCTCGCGTGCCGGCAGCCGGACATCCGGATCTTCGCTGACCACTTCAATGACGCTGGTAAAGCGCGAGAAGCCGGGCGGGATATCGCCCGAGAGATTCATCAGTCGCTCGTCCTGTGGCAGGTCATCAAGCTTGTTTGTGATGATGACCGGTGTTTCTCCAGCCAGCGGCGAGCCGCTGGCGACATGCGGCACGAAGCCGGTCGGCTGCTGCACCCACAATGCCCGATCGAGTGCGCTGGCAATTGCCGTATCGGGAGCATAGACGAGCAGGGGTTTCTTCTGGGCGCAGGCCTTGGTGATCAGGCCTGCTGCCGCAAGGATGCGATTGGCCGCGCCGTGGTAGAAGAAAACCTGGGTCAATGGAGTTTGCCGGCGCGTTGCAGCAGGAAATGGGTCAGCAGCGGCACCGGGCGCCCGGTAGCGCCTTTTTCGCCGCCGGATTTCCATGCCGTGCCGGCGATATCGAGGTGCGCCCAGTCGTATTTCTTGGTGAAGCGCGAGAGGAAGCAGGCAGCAGTGATTACCCCCGCGTAACGGCCGCCGATATTGGCCATGTCGGCAAAATTGCTCTTCAGCAAATCCTGATAGTCATCCCACAGCGGCATTTGCCAGGCCCGGTCGTTGGCTTCTTCTCCGGCATCGACCAGGTCACGGGCAAGACTGTCCTTGTTGGCAAAGAGGCCGCTGGCCACCTGGCCAAGGGCCACAACACAGGCGCCGGTCAGCGTTGCTACATCGATCACGGTTTCCGGCTGGAAGCGTTCGCTATAGGTCAGTGCGTCGCAGAGAACCAAGCGGCCTTCGGCATCCGTGTTGAGAATTTCAATGGTCTGGCCGGACATCGAGGTCACAATGTCACCCGGCTTGCTCGCCGCGCCGCCTGGCATATTTTCGGAGGCCGGCACGACCATGGTTACATTGAGCGGCAGCTTCATCTGGGCCACGGCTTTCATTGTGCCCAATACGCTGGCTGCGCCGCACATGTCGAACTTCATCTCGTCCATCTCGGCACCCGGCTTGAGCGAAATGCCGCCACTGTCGAAGGTGATGCCCTTGCCGACCAGCACAACCGGCTTGTCGCCAGCGCCGCCCCCCTTGTGGTGCAGTACGATCAGTTTGGGGGGCTGGTGTGAACCCTTAGCGACCGAGAGCAGGGAGCCCATGCCCAGTGCTTCCATGTCGGCGCGTTCGAGTACTTCGCATTCCAGTTGATGGTCCTTGGCGATCTGCATGGCAGTTTCGGCCAGATGGGTCGGGGTGCAGATATTTCCGGGGCGATTGCCCAGATTCTTGGCCAGTGCCATGCCCTCGGCAATGGCCAGCCCCTGGGTCAGTGCTTCTTCGGCAGGCGTTAGTTCATTCCGGCGTTCGACGGCAAAAGTGAGCTTGCGCAGCGGCCGGCGAACTTCGTCCTTTTTGCTCTTGAACTGGTCGAAGCGATAGATGGTTTCCTGCGCAATGATGCTGGCCTGCCGCACACGCCAGGCCACATCGCGCTTGCGCACGGGAACTTCGGTGAGAAAGATGGTGCCGTCGAAGGAGCCGGTTTCGTTCAGTGTCTTGACGGCGATTCGCACCGCCTGGCAGAACTCTTTCTCGCGAAATTCCTTTTCCTTGCCGAGGCCGACCAGCAGCACACGATCACAGAGCGTGCCGGGCACATTGTGCAAAAGGAGCGTGGTTCCCGACTTTCCCTCCATGTCGCCGCGCCGGATGATGTCGGAGAGGTGATTGCGGGAGGCGTTGTCGATCAGTTCGCCGGGCAGGGTGAGCTTGCGTGGCTCGAAAACGCCAACGACCACACAGGCACTGCGCTGCTTTTCCGGACTTCCACTTTTTATGCTAAATTCCACTGGCCGCTCCTTTAGGCAGGGTTTTCGCAAAACCTGATTATCACCGCAGCTTTTCTAATAAGTCAAAGCATGGTCTTCCAGCGTGCCGTCAGGCGCGAATTTGCTCATACCGCCGCTGGCGTGTTCGTAGCCTTGTTCGCCATCATGGTCTCCATTCAGGCAATACGCCTGCTGGGTGATGCTGCTGCCGGCAGTGTTGCTTCCGAGGCTGTCCTGCCCCTTCTCGGCTTCGCTGCCTTGAACTATTCGGCGTATTTGCTCTCCCTGACGCTTTTTGTCTCGATTTTGCTCTCTTTGTCTCGCAGCTACCGCGATTCGGAAATGGTCGTCTGGTTTTCTTCCGGCTTGTCGCTGACTGCCTGGATCCGGCCGGTGATTGTGTTCGCGGCGCCATTGGTGCTGGCGATTGCTGCACTGACGCTGGTGCTGGCACCGTGGGCGCAGGGGATGAGTTCAGAATTCAAGGAAAAAATGACGGTGCGCAGCGATGCGTCGCAAATTGCACCGGGCAGTTTCAAGGAAGCCTCTTCCACCGACCGGGTTGTGTTTGTCGAAGCCATCGGTGCCGACCAGACCTCGGTCAACAACGTTTTCATCAGTGGTTTCCAGCACGGCAAGCTTGGTGTGACCATGGCCAGCAAGGGCTACCAGGAAACCGCCGAGAATGGCGACCGTTTCATGGTGCTGGAAAAGGGGCGGCGCTACGAGGTGATTCCGGGAACGCCTGAATTCCGCATCATGGAGTTCGATAGCTACGCCTTGCGCGTGCAAACCCGTGAGGCAAGGGGGATCGAGCGCACGGTCTCCAGCGAGCCGACCCTGAGCCTGGCGACATCGCCTGACCGTCGCGCTCGGGCCGAGCTGCTGTGGCGGCTGAATGTGCCGATTTCTGCCGTAGTCCTGGCCTTGCTGGCGATCCCGCTTTCATTCGTCAATCCGCGTGCCGGGCGATCGGCCAACCTGATCCTGGCCCTGCTTGTGTACATGATCTACAGCAATCTGTTGTCGACCACCCAGGCCTGGGTGGCACAAGGCAAGGTTGAATTCCTGACCGGCATGCTGGCGGTGCATGCGCTGATGATCATTGCGTTGCCCTTGATGTTTGCGCGGCGCATTCTTGTCCTTTCTTTCCTGCGTCTGCGTCAATGAAGCTCTATCAGCGGTATCTTGCCAAGGAAGTCGCGCTGTCAGTGTTGCTGGTGCTGGTGGCATTCCTTGCCCTTTTCAGTTTTTTCGATCTGATCGGTGAACTGCGTGATATCGGCAAGGGGGGGTACAAGATCCAGCATGCGCTGGCCTTCATTACCCTGCGTTTGCCGGGGCGGGTGTATGAATTGATGCCGATTGCGGTCTTGATCGGCGCCCTGTATGCCTTGTCCACGCTGGCACGGCACTCTGAAATCACTGTCTTGCGTGCTTCTGGCATGTCCACTGGACGCCTGCTGTCGACTTTGCTGCAGATTGCCGTGGTGTTCGGATTGATTACCCTAATCATGGGCGAACTGGTTGCGCCGCCGGCAGAGCGGCTAGCCCGTCAGATGCGCCTGAGTGCTTTCGGCAAGCTGGTTTCTCAGGAGCTACGCACGGGTCTCTGGGTCAAGGACGGCATGACCTTCATCAATGTGCGCGCGGTGACGCCGGATGCCGAGTTGCGCAATATCCGTATCTACGAATTCGACGACAAGGCGCGCTTGGCTTCGGTCAGCGAAGCTGCCGAGGGCTATTACGTGCCCCCGGCCAGCTGGATGCTGAAGAATGTGGTGCGTACCTCGCTCGATAACAACCGGGGCAGTGTCAGCTCGGAAAAGGAGGTGCTATGGCAGTCGGCTCTCAACCCGGACATTCTGTCCGTGCTCCTGGTGAAGCCGGAGAGCATGTCAATCCTGCACCTGACTTCCTATATCAAACACCTGCGAGCCAACAAGCAGAATAGCCAGCGCTATGAAATTGCCTTGTGGAAGAAGGCGGTTTACCCACTGGCAGCGCTGGTGATGATTGCGCTTGCGCTGCCCTTTGGCTATACCCACAACCGGGTGGCTGGTGTCAGCCTGAAGATTTTTGCTGGGGTCATGATCGGCGTTCTCTTCCACATGCTGAATGGTCTGTTTTCCAGCCTCGGTGCCATCAACAGCTGGCCGGCATTTGCCAGTGCAGCAGCGCCATCGCTGCTGTTCATGCTGGCGGCAGCGGGCATGTTGTGGTGGGTTGAGCGCCGCTAGCTGCCCTGGGTTTCGGCAATGATCCGGGTGCCGGCAATACGGTCATGCAGATACTGGCGCTCCGGATCAAACAGGGCCCAGACAATGCCTAGGCCGAACAGGCCGTAGCTGAACCAGGCGGCCATGTAGCGCAATACCGCCTGCGCTGGCCGGAGGCGCCGGCCATCAATATTAACGACCCGCAGTTTCCAGGTTTTCATGGCTAGGGTTTGTCCGCCGTTAAGCCAGAACCAGACAAAATAGATCATCAATACGAGAAAGAAATGCAGCCGGATCAGTGCGGCTGGTGCCTGCAGCTTGGTAAAGGCGCCGTAAAGGATGTGCGGGAATAGAAAGGCCACGGACAGCACGGCTGCAACGAGCAGCATTTCATAGACCAATGAAGCGAGGCGGCGGGCAAAACCAGGCCGATTGCCGGCGTTGATCACCGAGCTCATTGTCCGCGCTTCTCATCTTCTTTGAGCTGGCGATACTCCTGCCATTTCTGTTTCATTTCCTGTTTTTCTTCCGGTGCCATCTGATTGAATTCCTTGAATTTTTCTCTTGCGGCGAGACGTTGGTCGGGCGTCAGTTTAGACCAGTCCCGCATTTTTTCCTGCAGTCGCTGTTGTTCAGCCGGACTCATGCGCTCATAGCGCTCGGCAATGCTCAGCCATTTCTTGCGCCGATAGTTTTCCATCTGGTCCCATTCCCCGGCAAGCGGGGCAAGCGCAGATTTTTGCGCGTTGTTCAGCGACTGCCAGGCGGGTTGCGGCGGTGTGATCAGAACCGGGCTGGTCGGTGGTGAGGCGGCAGCACTGAAGCTGAGCGACAGCCCGAGGATCAGTGCGCCTGCGAATTTTTTAGCCATGCCTGGAAATCCTTGTCGAGCAAAGCCTCGACGGGTACATCGTCAGCCAGCAGCGCGCTGTCAATGGCGGACATTTCGTCTATCAATTCACTGGAATGCCAGTGAATGAAGAGGGCCACGGCTATCAGCAGGGCAAGTACGGCCAGTGACGGACGCAGCCCCGGGGTGCTCAGGTGGCGATCAAGAAAGTAGCCAGCTGCCGCCAGCGCCGGGATGGTCGCAGGTTTTTTCTGCGCGGACAGTGCTTCTGCCCGGGCGGCGGCAAGGCGATCAAGTTGCGAGGTGTCGATCTGCTGTAGCCCGCGGTTCAGGTATTGCCTGATCCGGAAGGCGAAATGAAGCTCGTTCATAGGGTGATCCCCCTTGCTTTCAGTGCCGATGCCAGCGCGTGCGTTGCGCGCGAGCAGTGTGTTTTTACGCTGCCCTCCGAGCAGCCCATGGCTTCAGCCGTACTGGCAACATCCATGTCTTCCCAGTAACGCATGAGAAAGGCTTCCCGTTGACGTGCCGGCAGTCGTGAGATTTCCTCCTCGATCGATGCCAGAACCTGAGACTGCTCCAGCTGCCCGTCAGGCGTGTTGGCAATTTTCGAGGTGTTTTCGACCACCATGTTTTCGAGGGCATCGAATTCGTCTTCATCGCTCTTGCCGCCAAGCATCGAAAGCAGTGTCGTCCAGGTGTTGCGTACTTTGTGCCGCCGATGGTGGTCGTGAATGCAATTCTGGAGGATGCGCTGGAAAAGCATCGGAAATTCTTCTGCCGGCCGGTCGCCATATTTTTCCGCCAGTTTCATCATCGCGTTTTGCACGATGTCGAGCGCGCCATCTTCGTCCCGAACAGCGTAGCTGGCTTGCCGGAAAGCGCGGCGCTCGACGGAGGCAAGAAAATCCGACAGTTCTCTTTGTGTGGCCAGTGAGGGATCCTTCGGGAAATCAGCGGGCTAGGGGGCTTGGCCGTGTTTCTCGACCTTGACCAAACGGGGGCTAACCGATAAGGTTACACGTTTTTCCAGACTCAGGTTTGTAAGGCGGAAGCAGATGAATATGACCGGCGCAGAGATTTTAATCAGGTGCCTGCAGGAAGAAAAGGTCGAACACATGTTCGGCTACCCCGGAGGGGCTGTGCTGCACATCTATGACGAACTGTTCAAGCAGGAGCAGATTCAGCACATTCTGGTCCGCCATGAACAGGCTGCCGTACATGCGGCGGATGGCTATGCACGCTCATCCGACAAGGTCGGCGTTGCACTGGTGACTTCTGGCCCGGGAGCGACCAACGCCGTCACCGGTATTGCCACGGCCTACATGGATTCCGTGCCGATTGTGGTGATTTCCGGCCAGGTACCGACGCCGGCGATCGGCCTCGACGCCTTCCAGGAAGTCGACATGGTCGGTATTACCCGGCCCTGCGTGAAGCACAACTTCCTGGTCAAGGACGTGCGCGATCTGGCGTTGACCATCAAGAAGGCTTTCCACATTGCCAAGACCGGCCGGCCCGGCCCGGTGGTTGTCGATATTCCCAAGGACGTCACGGCGCAGACCTGTGCGTTTGAGTATCCGCAGACTGTGCAGATGCGCTCCTACAACCCGGTGGTCAAGGGGCATCTGGGGCAGATCAAGAAGGCCGTGCAGTTGCTTTCCGAAGCGCAGCGTCCGATCATTTACGTCGGTGGCGGTGCAATTCTGTCGGACGCTTCCGAGAAGCTGACGAAACTTGCGCATCAACTGGGTTTCCCGGTAACCAATACCCTGATGGGGCTGGGTGCTTTTGCTGCAACCGACAAGCAGAACCTGGGCATGCTCGGCATGCACGGTACGGTCGAGGCCAATATGGCCATGCACTACGCTGACGTAGTGCTGGCGGTCGGCGCGCGCTTTGATGACCGGGTGATCGGTGATCCGGCAAACTATGCCGAAGAATCGCGCAAGATCATTCATATCGATATCGATCCATCGTCCATCTCCAAGCGGGTCAAGGTGGATGTTCCGATCGTCGGCAATGTCCCCGACGTGCTTGAGGAAATGCTCAAGCTGCTGGATACGGTGAAGATCGATCCGGCACAGATCGCCGGGTGGTGGGGGCAGATCGCCGAGTGGCGTGGCAAGGAGTGCCTGGGCTTCAAGCAGGACAACGACCTGATCATGCCGCAGTACGTGGTGCAGAAGCTGTACGAAATCACCGGCGGCGATGCCATCATCACCTCGGATGTCGGTCAGCACCAGATGTGGGCGGCACAGTATTATCCGTTCGACAAGCCGCGTCGCTGGCTGAACTCAGGTGGCCTGGGCACCATGGGTGTTGGTCTGCCCTATGCCATGGGTGCCCAGTTTGCGCACCCGGATGCAACCGTTGCCTGCATTACCGGTGAAGGCTCGATCCAGATGTGCATCCAGGAATTGTCGACGGCCAAGCAGTTCCGTCTGCCGATCAAGATCATCAGCCTCAATAACCGCTACCTGGGCATGGTTCGTCAGTGGCAGGAAATGTTCTATGGCAGCCGCTATTCCGGCTCCTACATGGATTCGCTGCCTGACTTCGTCAAGCTGGCCGAGGCCTATGGTCATGTCGGTATGCGTATCGAGCGACCGGAAGATGTTGAGCCGGCGCTGAAGAAAGCCTTTACCGAACACAAGAACGATCTGGTCTTCATGGATTTCCAGACCAACCGTGAAGCCAACGTCTTCCCGATGGTTGCTGCCGGCAAGGGTCTGACTGACATGATCCTGGCCGAAGATCTGTAAGCGCGGAGAGAAAGAGAAAATGCGTCACATCATTTCCATCCTGATCGAGAACGAAGCCGGTGCGCTGTCACGGGTTTCCGGGCTTTTTTCCGCGCGCGGCTACAATATCGAAACACTGACCGTCGCACCGACAGAGGATTCGTCCCTGTCGCGCATGACCATCGTTACGAACGGCTCCGACGAGGTGCTGGAACAGATCACCAAACAGCTCAACAAGCTGGTGGATGTGGTCAAGGTGGTTGATCTGTCGGAGGCCGCGCATATCGAGCGCGAACTCATGCTGATCAAGGTGCGTGCAACCGGCAAGGATCGCGAGGAGATGAAGCGCATGGCTGAAATCTTCCGTGGTCGCATCATCGATGTTACCGAGTCGACCTATGTGATCGAGCTGACCGGCAACAGTAGCAAGCTGGATTCGTTCATCAGCGCTATTGATGTTGGACTGATACTCGAAACCGTTCGTACTGGCGTCAGCGGCATCGGCCGCGGCGACCGTATCCTGAAAGTTTGATCAAAGTTTGAAAGAAGAAAGGGCTGTAATGAAAGTCTATTACGACAAGGACGCTGATCTCTCCCTGATCAAGGGCAAGAAGATCACCATCGTGGGTTATGGTTCGCAGGGCCATGCCCACGCACAGAACCTCAAGGATTCCGGCTGCAAGGTCACTGTCGGCCTGCGCAAGAGCGGCGCTTCGTGGTCCAAGGCCGAGAAGGCCGGCCTCAAGGTCGAGGAAGTCGCCAAGGCAGTCAAGGGCGCCGATGTCGTCATGATCCTGCTGCCCGACGAGAATATTCCGGCTGTGTATTACAACGACGTCGAGCCGAACATCAAGAAAGGTGCTGCACTGGCCTTCGCTCATGGCTTCAACGTGCATTACAACCAGGTGGTGCCACGTGCCGACCTGGACGTGATCATGGTCGCGCCGAAAGGCCCGGGCCATACCGTGCGTTCCGAGTACCTCAAGGGGGGGGGCGTGCCTTCGCTGATCGCCGTGCATCAGGACAAATCCGGCAAGGCCAAGGACATCGCGCTGTCGTATGCTGCGGCCAATGGCGGCACCAAGGGCGGCGTCATCGAGACCAACTTCCGGGAAGAGACCGAGACCGACCTCTTCGGCGAGCAGGCTGTGCTCTGTGGTGGTGCTGTCGAGCTGGTGAAGATGGGCTTCGAGACACTTGTCGAAGCTGGCTATGCGCCGGAAATGGCCTACTTCGAGTGCCTGCACGAGCTGAAGCTGATCGTCGACCTGATGTACGAGGGCGGCATCGCCAACATGAACTACTCGATCTCGAACAACGCCGAATACGGCGAGTACGTGACCGGCCCGGAAGTCATCAACGAAGAATCCCGTTATGCCATGCGCAACGCCCTGAAGCGCATCCAGAACGGCGAATACGCCAAGATGTTCATCCAGGAAGGCAAGACCAACTATCCGTCGATGACCGCGCGTCGTCGCCTGAATGCCGAGCATCCGATCGAACAGGTTGGCGGCAAGCTGCGCGACATGATGCCGTGGATCATGAAGAACAAGCTGGTTGACCAGTCGAAGAACTGATCACCATTGTTCTTGCGGTATCATCACTCGCCCGGATTCGCTCCGGGCGAGTGTCTTTCCGGGGTGATAAAAGGTGTATCCTTGCCGCAGTCTTCCGCCAAACGGCCCTGTTTTCGCCTGAATAAAACTATTTATGCCGGATTCCAAACTGCCTCGCAAAGCCATCTTCAACCCTGAACTGCGCCGCAAGGGTATCTACATCCTGCCCAACCTGTTTACGACGGCAGCCCTGTTCTCGGGCTTCTTTGCCATCGTGATGGCCATGCAGGGAAATTTCGAGCGTGCTGCGGTTGCCATTTTCGTGGCCATGGTGCTGGATGGGCTCGACGGCCGCGTTGCCCGCATGACGCGGACCCAGTCGGCATTCGGTGCGGAATACGATTCCCTGTCGGACATGGTTTCCTTTGGTGCTGCACCATCGCTGGTGATGTACGAATGGGCGCTGAAGGATCTCGGGCGGCTGGGCTGGATTGCCGCGTTCATTTATTGTGCCGGTGCCGCCTTGCGACTGGCACGGTTCAACACCACGCTGGAAGTGATGGACAAGCGCTATTTCCAGGGCTTGCCAAGCCCGGCAGCAGCGGCATTGGTGGCCGGATTCATCTGGGTGGCCATCGATAGCGGCATGGCGGGTGCCGACCTGTCGATTCTGGCTGCGCTGACGACAATTTTTGCTGGCGTGACGATGATTACCAACGTGCGCTACTACAGTTTCAAGGATATCAATCTCAGGAAAAGCGTGCCGTTTGTCGCGATCGCCGGCATTGCACTGGTTTTTGCCCTGTTGGCGCTGCGACCGGAGGTGACCCTGTTCGGGGTGTTTGTCATTTATGCGCTGTCCGGCTATGTACTGGCAGGCGTCCGCCTGGCCCGGCGCAAGTCTTCCGCTGCAGAGTAAATGCTGCGGTCGATGTAAATCTGGAGATGGACATGAAAGAACGTTTGGTTATTTTTGATACGACATTGCGCGACGGCGAGCAGAGTCCCGGTGCGTCAATGACCAAGGAAGAGAAAATTCGTGTCGCTCGCCAGCTTGAGCGGATGAAGGTCGATGTCATCGAAGCCGGTTTTGCCGCGGCTTCGCCCGGCGACTTTGACGCCATTTACGGCATTGCCGAGGTCATCAAGGATTCGACGGTCTGTTCCCTGGCGCGTGCCAACGAGAACGATATCCGGCGTGCAGGCGAAGCAATCAAGCCGGCCAGGTCGGGGCGCATTCATACTTTCATCGCCACCAGCCCGATTCACATGGAAAAGAAGCTGCGCATGACCCCGGATCAGGTGGTTGAGCAGGCAGTCAAGGCCATTGGCTGGGCGCGTGAATATACCAGTGATATCGAATTCTCGGCCGAAGATGCCGGGCGTTCTGAAATCGATTTCCTGTGCCGGATCTTCGATGCGGTGATCAAGGCCGGGGCCACCACGATCAATGTGCCGGACACGGTCGGTTACAACCTGCCTGGCCAGTTTGCGGAAACGATCAAGCAACTGATCGCCCGGGTGCCGGATGCCGACAAGGTGGTGTGGTCAGTCCATTGCCATAACGACCTTGGCCTGGCCGTGGCCAACTCGCTGGCGGCCGTTCTGGTCGGAGCACGACAGGTCGAGTGCACCATCAATGGCCTTGGCGAGCGCGCCGGCAATGCCTCGCTGGAGGAAATTGTCATGGCCGTGCGCACCCGTGCCGATATTTTCCCGGTTGAAACCGGCATTGATACCACCCAGATCGTTCCGGCATCCAAGCTGGTTTCGCAAGTGACCGGGTATCCGGTGCAGCCGAACAAGGCGGTGGTCGGCGCCAATGCCTTTGCCCATGAATCCGGCATTCATCAGGACGGCGTGTTGAAGCATCGTGAAACCTACGAAATCATGCGTGCCCAAGATGTTGGCTGGACCCAGAACAAGCTGGTGCTGGGCAAGCATTCCGGCCGCAATGCCTTCAAGTCGCGTCTGGCGGAGTTGGGCATTGAACTGCCCAGCGAGGAAGTGCTCAATGCAGCGTTTGCCCGATTCAAGGAGCTGGCGGACAAAAAACATGAGATATTCGACGAAGACCTGCAGGCGTTGATTTCGGACGAGACGGTCACGCCCGAAGACGAACACTACAAGCTGGTCTATTCCCGCGTCTGTTCGGAAACCGGCGAAACCCCAGAAGCAATGGTCAGTCTGGCTGTCGGCGGCGTCGAGCAGAAGGCCGATGCCACCGGGGGCGGTCCGGTCGATGCCACTTTCAAGGCGATCGAGGCGATGGCCAAGAGCGGTTCGGAACTGCTGCTCTATTCGGTAAATGCGATCACTACGGGTACAGATGCTCAGGGTGAAGTGACCGTACGCTTGTCGCGGGGTGGTCGCATTGTCAATGGCAACGGTGCCGATACCGATATCGTGATTGCTTCGGCCAAGGCCTATCTGAATGCATTGAACAAGCTGCATTCATCGAGTGAAAAGCTGAACCCGCAAGGGGATGTCTGATTTTTTACTTGAAGCTGTGATGAAAAAGGCCGCCTGCGGGCGGCCTTTTTCATGGTTCAGGCCTTGGTGCAGGTGCTCTTGTTGTGCGTACAAAACCCACTGTGGCTATGAAAAAAATCAGGCTGAGCGCGGTTTCGCCAACGGCCAGCAGTTGGCTCAAGCCCTGATCGGATGTGGCACGCACCAGACCTTCGGTGAAGTAAAGCAGAATCAACAATGAGGCCCATTTATAGGTATAGCGGCGACCATTGAGAATGCCGAACAAGGCTGCCAGCAAAGGCAATACCTTGAAGACCAGGGCCGAGCCGCCGGGTTGGACAGGCGCCAGTCGAAGCTCCCAGGCAATGCAAAGAAAAATGAGGGCGATCAGGCTGGCACAGGCCGCCAGGTAACAGGGGCGTTTCATCAGACAGCAAGCTTTCTTGAAGTTTCGGCGAGGCGACGGCCAAGTGCAAAGGCCAATGAGCGCTCCTCCTCGCTAATCGATGGGTTGCCAGTGGCGCCGGAAACATGGCTCGCACCATACGGGGTGCCGCCACTTCCGGTGGTGCTCAGGGCACGTTCACTGAAAGGAATGCCGAGTAGCACCATGCCGTGATGCAGCAAGGGCAGCATCATGGAAATCAGCGTCGTTTCCTGGCCGCCATGCATGCTGGCCGATGAGGTGAACACACAGGCCGGCTTACCGATCAAGGTGCCATTCTGCCATTCGGCAACGGTGCCATCCCAGAAATACTTCATCGGAGCCGCCATGTTGCCGAAGCGTGTCGGGCTGCCGAGGGCCAGGCCGATGCATTCCTCGAGGTCGACGGGCTCGACATAAGGCGCGCCTTCATCGGGGATTGACGGTTCATCGGCGGTACATACAGTGGATACTCTGGGCACCGTGCGCAATCGGGCGGACATGCCGGGAACGGACTCGATACCGCGGGCGACATGCTGTGCCAGTGTGCGTACCGATCCACGGTGACTATAGAAGAGCACGAGAATTTCTTGCATCGGGCTATTATAGCGGCCGTATGACATCTCCAAGCCGCCTCTTCCTGCCCCTTTTGTTCCGGATCGTGCGCCGTTTTGGTGAGGACGGGCTGGCGCAGGTCAGTGCCAGCCTCGCGTTTACGACCTTGCTGTCACTGGTACCGCTGGCCGGCTTGATGCTGGCCATTGCATCGGCGTTTCCGGCCTTCTCAACCTTTGTAAACCAGATCGATACCATGCTGGTGACCCATTTGTTGCCGGCGAGCTCTGCCGGGCTGATCTCCGGAAAAATCCTCCAGTTTTCACGCCGTGCGGCTGAAGTCAGTGCCTTTGGCGTCGGTATGCTGGTTGTGGCCGCATATCTCATGCTGCACACCGTAGAGCAGGCGTTCAATACAGTCTGGCGTGTCAAGGTGCCGCGCCCGATGTGGCACCGGGTCTTTCTCTATACTGTCCTGATTGCGGTCGGTCCGATGCTGATTGGTGGGCTGCTGGCCGTGATGTCCTATGCCGTGACTGCTTCGTTTGGCTGGATCAACGAGTTGCGCTGGATGCGCGCCTCGGTGCTGAAGATGATTTCGCTCGCCGTACTGGTGCTCTTTTTTGCCTTCCTGTACCGAACCGTGCCGAATGCCGCGGTACGCTGGCGCGATGCGCTGCTTGCCGGCAGTTTTGCTGCGCTGAATTTTGTCCTGTTGCAAAAGGGATTCGAGTTGTATCTGGCTTTTTTCCCCTCGTACAAGGTGATTTACGGCGCGTTTTCAGCCGTGCCGATATTCCTCCTGTGGATGTATCTTTCCTGGGCGGTCGTGCTCGCAGGTGCGCTGGTGGCGGCGTTGCTGCCAGAGCTTCGGCGCCCTCCGCCGCGACGATATCGCCGTCGCCGCTGATCTACTCTTCGTAACGGTTTTCGATGGCAATCACCTCAATGCTTGCCGTCTGTTCTTGTAGTGCCTGTGCCAGAATTTCACGAACTTCAATATTGCTTTTCTCGATCAGCAGGATCAGATCCGACTTGCTTCCACTGGCTGTTCCGCACGGTGCGATGATGATCTCGCTCAGTCGAATGGGGGGGAGTATCGGCAGAATCAGCACCGGGTGTTGCTGGTATTCGGACTCTCCTGATCTGCTGGCAAGCAGTGCCGGTGTAGCCTTGGTTGCCAGAATCTGCAATCCAAGCTCCAGGTGCTCCGGGTTTTCAGAAAGTGCCCAGCGCGCAATGCAAATCTGCCAGTCGGAAGCGCTTTCGGTGCGAATGGCGACGATATCGCCGGCTGCGATGCGCGCCGTTTTCCCCGAGACATGCATCAGGGCGTAACCATCCGGGCTTTCATTGGTCACCATCCAGCTGGTAATTTCGCCGGCCTGTGTCTCGTCATCGTGAAACAACTGCCATAGTGCCGGCAGGCCAACACAAAGAACGGCACGGTAGTTTTGCCGGCGTCGCGGAAAGCGCCGCTTGCCGGGGCTGCCCCAGTAGTGGGCCAGGCGGCGGATGACGCCACGTCCGCCCGGCGTGTTTGCGCTATCAGGAAGGTCAAGCTGGGCAGGTGCTGCATCGGCTTCAAGTGCAGCAAGCTGTTCGGATGCCAACTGCGAGAGCTCTTCGCAGGTAAAGCAGAGGGCGCCTTCAGGTGGTGGCCGGCGGCTGCTCGCTGTCGGTGGCGCATCCCGCCCGGGGTCAATCCAGAAACTGCCATCTGCACAGGAAAGCGTGCCATCTGTAAAGAATTTAGCATGCCCGCCAAAACGCTGGGTGTACTCGAACACCAGATCAATTTCTCTTGAGGTAAACGAAGCTGGTTGGGCGCATGAAAGGAGCAGGGTTTGCAGGTAGACATCTTCCACCGTGCCCTCTGCGCCGCGGACATGGATGCTGGAAATTTCGCTGGCAACGCCGGTCTGGTAGGCCTGATGGAGGAGCAGCCAGACGCCGGGCGTGGCCGGAGCCGCGGCGTAATTGCTGATCAAAAGATGGCTACGCAGGGCATCAAGCACGCGCCACAAGGTGAGTTCGGGCGGTCGGCGCAGCCCCTTGATCAGGTGCTGGTCCAGGGTGCCAAGTGCACGCAGATAGAATTCAGCCACCATCAGCAACAGATCCTGCATGCCTCGAACGGTGTGCCGCGTCCGCCGGGAAAGTGGTAGCGAGACACCTTTCAATTCCGGCAGCAGTCGTTGTACGACCCCGTGAATTCTGGCATACAGTTGATCAAGGACTTCATGTTGCTGGTGTGCGGCTGCCTTCGTATCGCGCAGTGCAGAAAGGTGGGAGTGCAGGGGTGGCAGTTCATCTGCCGTCTGGATGGCAGGAGCAGTGGCCAGCCAGTCAAGGGTGGCTTTCAGGTCGATAGAGGCCAGTTCTTCAGCTTGGTTTTGGTCGAGCATTTTACGGACGATCTTGAATTGCCCTGAATTATAGAGGCCGGAAGCACCTGTTGCCGTGAAGAAACGCACGTTAGCCTATATAATCGCGGCCGAGCATCTCTTCTCGGTTCCCCATGTGTTGGCTGCAATGGCAAGTAGGGGATTGTTTTGCCGTGCTTTCTTGCTATAATCTCCCCCTTTTTCTGATTCCGGAAGACAACACAATGGTTGTAATTCGCCTTGCCCGTAGTGGCGCCAAGAAGCGTCCTTTCTACAATATTGTCGCTGCCGACTCGCGCAATCGTCGCGATGGTCGTTTCATCGAGCGTATTGGTTTCTACAACCCGGTAGCCTCTGGTTCCGCAGAATCCCTGCGCGTGGCCAATGACCGTCTTGCCTACTGGCAGGAGCACGGCGCCCAGGTGTCGCCGACAGTTGCCCGTCTGGTCAAGCAGGCTGCCAAAGCAGCTGCCTGATAGAACAAGCCTCCTTGCCTGCCCAAAATTTTGTAGTTCTCGGCAAGATTGTCGGGGCGTATGGAATTCAGGGCTGGGTAAGAGTGCATGCATTTGCCGATGACCCAGAGGCGTGGAGCCGGGTCTCGGTATGGCGAATGGGAGCTGAGGGCAGTTCCCCGGAAGTCTGGCAGGAAATTCGGGTAAAAGGCAGTCGCTTGCACTCGGATGCGCTGGTCGTACGCTTTGAAGGTGTTTCCGACCGGAATGGCGCGGAAGCCTTGAAGGGCATGCTGGTTGGTGTGCCACGAGAAGCGATGCCGGATGCGAGCAAGGATGAGTATTACTGGGCTGATTTGATTGGCCTGGCAGTGGTGAACGCCCACGAAGAATGTCTCGGCACGGTCGATCGATTGATCGAAACCGGATCCAATGATGTTTTGTGCGTCACGTCGGAAGATGGCAAGGAGCGCTTGCTGCCTTTCGTCGCTGCAGTCGTACTTGATGTCGACCTGGCTGCACAGCGGATTCGTGTGGACTGGGAAGCAGACTGGTGAGGCGCGGCAGGTGACAGCAGCAAAACACAGTTTTGCGGTTGATGCGGTGACCATCTTTCCGGAGATGTTCACGGCCTTGAGTGAATGCGGGATTACCCGCCGGGCTCTGGAAGAAAAGCGCTGGTCGCTCAATTTCCAGAACCCACGTGATTATGTGGCCAGCAATTACCGGACGGTGGATGACCGTCCGTATGGCGGCGGCCCTGGCATGGTGATGCTGCCCGAACCGCTGGAAACGGCGATCAATGCCGCCAAGACCAGGCAACAGGCAGCGGGTGTTGCGGCAAGCCGCGTCATCTACCTGTCACCACAAGGCCGGCCACTGACGCACGAACGAGTGATGCAGATGGCTCGGGCAGATGAAGGTTTGATTCTGCTCTGTGGTCGTTACGAAGGAATTGACGAGCGCCTGATCGAGCGCTGCGTGGATGAGGAAATTTCGATCGGGGATTTTGTGCTGTCCGGTGGGGAAATCCCGGCGATGGCACTGATCGATGCCGTAGTCAGGCAATTGCCGGGCGTGCTGAACGACGCACAATCGGCAGCAGAGGATTCGTTTGTGACGGGCTTGCTGGATTGCCCGCACTATACGCGGCCCGAGGAGTATCAAGGGTTGCCGGTGCCGGAAGTGTTGCTTTCCGGGCACCACGAGAAGATTCGTCGTTGGCGGCTGAAACAGTCGTTAGGGCGGACATGGCAGCGCCGCCCGGAGTTGTTGGCCGGGCGAATGTTGAAAAAACCGCTGTCGAAAGAGGAAACGCAACTCCTGGCTGAGTATCAGGAGCAATGCGGTCAGAAAAACCAAGGAGTTTTAAAATGAATCTGATTCAGGTACTTGAGCAAGAAGAAATCGCCCGTCTGGGCAAGACCATTCCCGAGTTTGCACCGGGCGACACCGTCGTCGTTCAGGTGAAAGTGAAGGAAGGCAACCGTGAGCGTCTGCAGGCCTACGAAGGTGTGGTGATCGCCAAGCGTAACCGTGGTCTGAATTCCGGCTTTACCGTGCGCAAGATTTCGTCCGGTGAAGGTGTCGAGCGTACGTTCCAGACCTACTCACCGCTGGTGGCTTCGATCGAAGTCAAGCGTCGCGGTGATGTCCGTCGTGCCAAGCTGTACTATCTCCGCGAGCGTTCCGGCAAGTCGGCACGGATCAAGGAAAAGCTGCCGAGCAAGTCGAAGAAGGCCGCTGCACAGCAGTAATCTGCTGGCCAAGCAAAACAAAAAGGCGCTTGCGGGCGCCTTTTTTGTTGTTCAGCACCCGCGATGCAGGCGCTGGTCGTCATTCAGACGCGCTTGCTCAACAGCATTCGGCCTCGTTGTGCTTGTCGCGCTCGATCAGCGCATAAGCCGAGTGGTTGTGGATCGATTCGAAATTCTCCGACTCCACCACATAGGCATCGATACGTTTCTCGTCGTTCAGACGTGCTGCAACGTCGCGCACCATGTCCTCGACAAACTTCGGGTTGTCATAGGCCCGCTCGGTAACATATTTCTCATCCGGGCGCTTGAGCAGCCCGAACAGCTCGCAGGAAGCCTCGCCTTCAATCAGGGAGATGATCTCCTCCAGCCACATATGGTCATTGAGTCGTGCGCTGACCGTGACATGGGAGCGCTGATTGTGTGCGCCGCGTTCTGAAATTTTCTTTGAGCAAGGACACAGGCTCGTCACCGGCACCACGATCTTGACGGTGGAAACGACCTTGCCGTTGCAGATGTCACCAATGAACGTGACGTCATAGTCCATCAGGCTCTGCACGCCCGAAACCGGCGCCGTCTTGTTGACGAAGTAGGGGAAGCTCATTTCGATGTGGCCGCTCCTGGCTTCTAGGCGCTCGACCATGCGGGCCAGCATTGCCGGGAAATTTTCCACGGAAATTTCGCGTTCACGGCCGTTGAGGAGCTCAACGAAGCGTGACATGTGCGTGCCCTTGAAATTGTGCGGGAGGCCGACGTACATGTTGAACATGGCAATCGTATGCTGGATGCCGCCGCTCTTGTCCTGCACCTTGATCGGGTGGCGAATGGCCTTGATGCCGACCTTGTTGATCGCCAGCTGGCGGGTATCAGCAAAGCCCTGAACGTCAGGCATGGCGGCGGTAGGCTGGGGTGTACTCATGATGTTCTCAGTTGATTCCTGTTGTGTTTTCAGGTGGCGCATGTTTCTCCGCCTTGCGTTGCTGGATCGAGCGGGCAATACCGTCACCGTCCAGGCCTAGTTCCATCAGCAGACGGGCATGATCACCATGGTCAATGAAACGATCAGGGAGCCCGAGGCGAAGCAGGGGGGTATTGCTGCCAATTTCTTCGAGGACGCGAGCCACTTCCGAACCCGCACCCCCGATCGCAGCATTCTCTTCGACGCTGACAAGCAGAGAATGTTCCCCGGCCAGTTGCATGATCAACTCGCGGTCGATCGGTTTCACGAAGCGCATGTTGGCCACCGTGGCATCGAGTTGCTCTCCAGCCTTCAGTGCCGGGGCAAGCATGCTGCCAAAGGCGAGGATGGCGGTGCCTGTACCCTGCCGGCGAACAATGCCCTTGCCTACGGCCAGTGTCGCCAATCCGGATGCCGGTGTCGTGCCCATGCCTGCGCCGCGCGGGTAGCGTACGGCAGTCGGGCAATCCTGTTCCAGCGCTGTTGATAGCATCAGTCGGCATTCCGCTTCGTCCGCCGGCAACATGATCATCATGTTCGGAATGCAGCAGAGATAGGAAATGTCGAAGGTGCCGTGGTGTGTCGGGCCGTCGGCGCCGACCAGGCCGCCGCGGTCGATGGCAAAGACCACGGGCAGGTTCTGCAGGGCAACGTCGTGAACCAGCTGGTCATAACCACGCTGCAGGAAGGTTGAGTAGATCGCCACCACCGGTTTCAGACCTTCACAGGCGAGGCCGGCGGCGAAGGTCACTGCATGCTGTTCGGCAATGCCGACATCGTAGAAACGGTCGGCATATTTTTCGGCAAAGCGCACCATGCCCGAGCCTTCACACATCGCCGGGGTAATGGCGACCAGGCGGGGCTCAGTGGCTGCCGCATCGCACAGCCAGTCACCAAAGACCTGGGTATAGGTCAGCTTCGGTGACGACTTGGCCGGTTCGATGCCGACATCGGCCTGAAACTTGGCGACGCCATGGTAGAGAATCGGGTCGGCCTCGGCCTGCTTGTAGCCCTGCCCCTTCTTGGTGATCACGTGCAGGAATTGCGGTCCGGAAAGGCTGCTCAGGTTCTGCAGGGTGGGGATCAAGGAATCGAGGTCGTGGCCGTCGATGGGGCCGATGTAATTGAAGCCGAGCTCCTCGAACAGCGTACCGGGCGTCAGCATGCCCTTGACGTGTTCCTCTGCGCGCTTGGCGAATTCAAGCAGCGACGGCGACACACCCAGCACCTTCTCGCCGGCCTTGCGGGCAGCATTGAACGTGTGTCCTGAAAACAGCCGGGCAAGATACTTGTTCAGCGCGCCTACCGGCTGCGAAATCGACATGTCGTTGTCGTTGAGCACCACCAGCAGGTCGGCGTCGGCAACACCGGCATTGTTCAGCGCCTCGAAAGCCATGCCGGCGGACATGGCGCCGTCGCCGATAATGGCCACAACCTTGCGTTTTTCGCCCTTGTGCTTGGCGGCCAGCGCCATGCCGAGTGCAGCAGAAATCGACGTGGAGGAATGGCCGACACCAAAGGTGTCGTAAGGGCTTTCACAACGCTTGGGAAAACCGGAAAGCCCGTTGTGCATGCGCAGCGTGGACATCAGTTCGCGACGGCCGGTGAGGATCTTGTGTGCATAGCACTGGTGACCGACATCCCAGACCAGGCGGTCTTCCGGCGTATTGAAAATGTAGTGCAGGGCAACCGTCAGCTCGATCGTGCCGAGGTTCGACGAAAAATGCCCGCCGGTACGCGAGACCGATTCAACCAGAAAAGTGCGCAGTTCCTCGGTCAGTTGCGGCAGTTCGCGGCGCTCCAGCCGGCGCAGATCCGCGGGGCTGTTGATGGTGTTCAGCAAGGGCAGGTTATTCATGGTTCGGTATTCAAAACTGTCGGTGCGCAATGAAGGCGGTCAACTCGAGCAGGCGGCGACTGCGGTCGCCGAAGCCGGCCAGGCAGTCGAGTGCTTCCGCCTCCAGCGCCGCGGCAAAGGATTTTGCCCCTTCCAGTCCGAGGAGGCTGACATACGTCGGTTTGTCTGCCGCCGCATCCTTGCCCGCGGTTTTTCCCAGCGTGGCCGTGCTGGCGGTACAGTCGAGAATGTCATCGACCACCTGGAAAAGCAGGCCGGCACGCTTGGCGAAGCGATCCAGTGCATCATGTTCTGCTGTGCTCAGGGCCGACCCGGCAAGCGCGCCAAGCATCACGGCAGCGCGGATCAGGGCGCCGGTCTTCAGCGCATGCATCAGCTCCAGCTCCGCCTGCGACAACGTCTTGCCAACCGATGCAAGATCAATGGCCTGGCCGCCGGCCATGCCGCAGGAGCCGCTGGCATGCGCCAGCAGGCGCACCATTTCGAGCTGGCGTGCAGCTTCGGTGTGTGGTGCCCGGGCCAGCAGTTCGAAAGCCAAGGACTGCAGGCTGTCGCCAACCAGCAGCGCGGTCGGTTCATCGAACTCGATGTGGCAGGTGGCGCGGCCACGGCGTAGCACGTCGTCGTCCATGCACGGCATGTCGTCATGAACCAGCGAATAGACATGGATGCACTCGACCGCGCAGGCCGCGGCGGCCAATGTATCAGGGTGTGCGCCGGTGATTTCACCAGCGGCAAAGACGAGCAGGGGGCGTACCCGCTTGCCGCCACCGAGAGTGCTGTAGCGCATGGCGGTGTGCAGGCGGGCGGGGATCGATTCTGCAGCAGGCAGTGCGCGGCCCAGCGCGGCTTCCGTGCGTGACTGGATGTCGCCCATCCACACCGGGAAAGCCGGGTAGGTATCGAGACTCATTCCTTGCTGTCCTTGCCGTCAGTGTCCAGCGGGCGCAGCTTGCCATCTTCCAGAACGCGAACTTTTTCCTCGGCATCAGCCAGCAGCCCCTGGCAGTGCTGGAGCAACTCGGCCCCGCGCCGGTAAGCCGCAAGCGATTCCTCGAGTGGCAGTTGGCCGGCTTCCATCGAATGGACGAGATTCTCCAGTTCCGATAGCGCGGATTCGAATTTCATCCCGCTCACGGGAGGAGGGGTGGGTGCTGCAGAAGAATGCTTCATGATCAGTCTCGGCGTGCCGGAATTCAGGGCCCCGGAAGTGGTGAGCAGCAGGCGATGGGAAAATGTCGCCGAAAACCTTGGAAAATACCGTATTTAGGGGCTTTTGGTCAAATTGTAGGGCGCGGTACAATCTCATCTTACTAGACGCTACCCTTCATTTTCGGGAAACGGGATGTCCGATATTGCAATGGCTTCAAAGCTCTCCCCGGCAGCGACGCAGCTGCCGGTGGACTGGTATTTCGACGAACGCATCTTTGCGCTGGAAAAGCAGCACATTTTTGATGCTGGCCCCGGCTATATCGGCCATGAGCTGATGGTGCCCGAGTCGGGCAACTACCGTACGCAGGAATGGCTGGATCATGCCCGCATGCTGGTCAATAACGGCGAGGACATCCTGCAGATGTCGAATATCTGCCGCCACCGCCAGGCCATCATGCTCGAGGGCAGTGGTACCCTGGACAAGACCATCGTCTGCCCGGTGCACCGCTGGACCTATGACCGCCAGGGTGAACTGATCGGTGCCCCGCATTTCCCCCAGAACCCCTGCCTGCACCTCAACAAGAAAAAACTTGAACGCTGGAATGGCCTGCTGTTTGGTGGCCCTCGTTCGCCCAATGCCGATCTCGGCGGCATGCAGATGGCCGGGGATTTCGATTTTTCCGGCTACAAGCTGGACAAGGTAGAAATCCACGAGTGCAACTACAACTGGAAAACCTTCATCGAGGTCTACCTTGAGGACTACCACGTGGCGCCCTTTCATCCCGGGCTGGGTGGTTTCGTCACCTGCGATGACCTGACCTGGCAGTTTGGCGACTGGTATTCGGTGCAGCGCGTCGGTATCACCTCCCTGCAGAAACCCGGGTCGCCAAGCTACGCCCGCTGGCAGCAGGCGGTCCGCGACTATTACGGGGAAGATCGCCCGAAGCAGGGCGCGGTGTGGCTGACTTACTACCCGAACATCATGGTCGAGTGGTATCCGCATGTGCTGGTGGTGTCCACGCTGATTCCCCGCGATGTAAACAAGACCACCAATGTGGTCGAGTTCTACTACCCGGAAGACATTGCGCTCTTCGAACGCGAGTTCGTCGAGGCCGAGCAGGCCGCCTACATGGAAACGGCCATTGAAGACGACGAGATCGGCGAACGCATGGACCGGGGGCGATGGGCACTGATGCAGGAAGGGCGCAGTGAGGCCGGCCCCTACCAGTCACCGATGGAAGATGGCATGCAGCACTTCCACGAGTTCTATCGCCGCATCATGGGCGAACACCTGCCGCAGAAAATCTGATTTTGCCAGAGCCACCTCGTCGTCAGCTGCCAACCGGACAAGCCATGCGGCAGCCAGGCCTGTGGCATGAGGCAGCGTGAGCGTGCAATCCCTGTGGATGGTCGCCGCCAGTTTCCTGTTCGCCAGCATGGGCGTTTGCGTCAAGCTGGCTGCTGAAACCTTTTCGGCACCGGAGATTGTTTTTTACCGCAGTGTCATTTCCCTGTTGCTGATGTGCACCCTGATGTCGGTGCGTGGTATCGCCTTTGTTACACCCCACTGGCGCTATCAGATGTTTCGCGGTGCCACCGGCTTCGTTTCCCTGTTGCTGTATTTTTACGCCATCGCCATGTTGCCGCTGGCGACAGCCGTTACCCTGAACTACACCTCACCGATGTTTCTTGCACTGTATCTGGCCGCCTTTGCCGGCATGCGTCTGCGGCTGGGGCTGATGATTTCGCTGGTCATCGGTTTTGTCGGCATTGTCGCCCTGCTCAAGCCGACTCTGGCCTCCGACCAGTTGCTGGGCGGGATTGTTGCGCTGGCCTCTGGAGTGAGCTCCGGATTTGCCTACTTCAGCGTGCGCGAACTGGGGGCACGTGGCGAGCCGGAAGCCCGTACCGTGCTCTACTTTTCACTGTTTGCCACGGTTTGCAGCGCCCTCTGGATGCTGCTCTACGAATTTCACCCGGTCGATCTGGAAGGCGGGCTGTTGCTGCTCGGCGTCGGTGCCTTCGCCACGCTGGCGCAACTGGCCATGACCCGTGCCTACAAACATGGCAAACCCATTGTCTCGGCCAGCCTTGCCTACACCACCATCATTTTTGCCAGCCTGTTCGGCATGCTGCTGTGGGGAGACGTGCCGACATCGAGCGCATGGCTCGGCATCCTGCTCATCATTGTCAGTGGTATTGCCGCCACGCGTTTTTCTCGCGGTGAATCTATCACCTTCAGGGCCGAACGGGATTAAACTTGAAGCAGGTTAACTACAACAACGGAGCCGCCAAATGATCGTCGCAGACCACCAGCCAAACCGCATCAGTGTCACTGTTTACGGTGAGTTCACGATGTCCGATTACAAGGAGTTCGAAGAGCTCGTCAATTACAAGGTCAAGTTCGAAGGGCCGGTTGACCTGATTTTTGACTTGCGTCAGATGGGCGATTTCACGCTGGATGTGGCGCTGGAAGAATTGCGTTTCTCGCGCACCCATCCCAACGATTTCAGCCGTATTGCCGTCGTTACCGACAGCCAGTGGATGACCTGGGCTGCCTGGCTCTCGCAGATTTTCGTCAACGCCGAAACACGGGTGTGCGCGGATGTCGATGAGGCCACCCTCTGGCTTGATACGGCTGCCTGAGCGGTGGCTTCGCCCGTGGCTTACGAGACCCTGATCGACGGTGCAACGCTGCAGCAGCATCTGGGTGATGCGGATTGGTGCGTGGTTGATCTGCGCCATCAGTTGTCGGATGCCGGCTATGGCGAACGTGCCTATGCCGAGTCGCACCTGCCGGGCGCCATTTTCCTGCATCTGGATCGTGATCTTTCCAGCCCGCTGACCGGCACCAATGGTCGCCACCCGCTGCCCGATGCAACACAGCTGATGGCGCGCCTGTCTGCTGCCGGTATCGGCAACCAGACACAGGTGGTGGTCTATGACGATGCCGGCGGCATGATTGCCGGCCGCCTGTGGTGGCTGTTGCGCTGGCTGGGGCACACCAGGGTGGCCTTGCTCGATGGCGGTTTCCCGCTCTGGCTGGCCGAAGGCCGACCGACTGATCACATTGTTCCAGCACGGCCGGCAGCACACTTTGCCGGCAAGCCTGCCGGGCAGACGGTCAACGCCGCGTGGCTGCAAGCCAATCTGGCGTCACCGGATCTGTGCCTCATCGATGCCCGTGGGCCGGATCGGTTTCGTGGCGAGAATGAAACCATCGACCCGGTCGGTGGCCACATTCCCGGTGCCCGTAACCGCTTTTTCAAGGACAACCTGGAAGCCGACGGTCGATTCAAGCCGGCAGCACAGCTGCATGCCGAATATCTGGCGTTGCTTGCCGGCGCCAGCCCGGAACAGGTGGTGACCTACTGCGGCTCCGGTGTCTCGGCTTGTCTCAATCTTCTGGCCATGGAAGTTGCCGGGCTGCGCGGCTCAAGGCTTTACCCCGGTTCATGGAGCGAGTGGTGCAGTGATCCCTCGCGCCCGATGGTCCTTTAACTTCCCGTCAAGGAGAACATCTTGCCTCGTTCAATAATGGCAGTACTGGTGCTTGCGCTGGCCTCCACGCTTGCCCTGGCCAACCCGCCGGAAGGCAAGGGCAAAGGCAAGCACAAGAAACAGGATGCCGAGGACAGCACGTCGGCGACCAGCCTGGTCAGCGCCGGCATCAGCGCCCAGATTGCCCGCCAGTACGCACTCGATGCCGGCATCAAGTCCGGAGGCTACAAGCCGTTGCCGCCGGGCATCCGCAAGAACCTTGCGCGAGGCAAGCCGCTACCGCCGGGCATTGCCAAGAGAAGCGCACCATCGGCGATGCTTGGTCAGTTGCCGGGGCATCCCGGCTACGAATGGCAGATGGCCGGCACGGATCTGGTGCTGGTGCAGGTCGGCACGGCCATCGTTGCCGATGTATTGAAAGACGTTTTCCGCTGATCAGCCGACAAGCTCTGGCAGCATATGCTGCTGCCAGAGGCTGTTGCAGAAACGGTGGCGGAAAAACCCGAAATGCCCGATGCGTTTGGCACCGATATCCGAGGGTGACAGGCGCTTCATCTTGCGTTCGGCATTGATGAAGAAGTTGTGGATCGACGCCGTATTCTTCTCCGACATGAATTCGTCGTCAGTGAATGAGAACGACACGATCGGCGTTTTCACCGCCGCAAACTGCTGGCGAACCGGCTCGCCGCCGACACCCACCGCATAGTCACGATTCAGGCACCAGCGACGCCATTGCGCCATCACGCCGCGCGGCAGATCGCCCACCTTCTTCAGCCGGCGGCCGGGGAAATAATCGAACATCGGCAGCGCCACCGGCACCACGAAATACCACAACCACCATACATAGCTGCGCAGCGTCCACACATTCTCCAGCCAATAGCCGCTGCCGGTGCCGATGGTGAACGCCTTGGCCAGCCGCCGGTGTTGCGGTATGAAAGGCAGGATCTGGCCGCCCAGGCTGTGGCCGATCCAGATCAAGGGCGCATCGGGGAAACGTGCCGTCAGCGCATTCATGGCAGCATCGCAATCGAGCCTTGCCCAATCGAGAATGTCCGCCTTGAAGCCGCGCAGGCTGCCGCGGCGCGACAAGCCCATGCCGCGGTAATCAAAGGTGATGACCGCATAGCCATTGAGTGCTAGCCAGTTGGCAAAATCCGCGTAGTAGGACTGCGCCACACCCATCGCCGGGGCGATGATGACGGCACCGCGCGGCGCCTGGGCCGGCGAGAAAAAACGCGCAGCGAGGGCGTGCCCGTCGCTGGCTGTCACGGTTTCCGGTGGGGGATGCTTGCTCATGAGTCAGCTCCTCTCGGTGCGGTATTCAACAGCATGGAGACAGCGGCGTCCGCCAGTGCATCCACGGTCAGCGCGCCATCCGTACGGTACCAGTGGCTGCTCCAGTTGAGCATGCCAAAGACCAGCAGGCGTACCGGCGGCGCCGCCGAGGCCAGCTTGCCTGACTTGGCCAGCGCCTCCAGCGTTTCCTGCCAGGGCACCTGATAGCGATCGAAGGCTGCCGCAATTTCGGTGCGTGCCTTGTCATCCAGTGCCCGTGTCTCGCTGACCAGCAGCGGCGAACGGCAGTCGCCTTCGAGCAGGGTGCCGAGATGGGTACGTACCAGCACGCGCAGCCGCTGCTCCGGGTCAGCAATGCCTTCAATGGCAGCTGCCAGCTGCGCATTGCCGGCATCCAGCCCCTCGATCATTGCCGCCTTCAGCAACTCCTGCTTGCTGCGGAAATGATAAAAGGGGCTGCCCGAACGCATGCCCACCGCTTCGGCAATGTCACGCGTGGTCGTTGCGGCAAACCCTTTTTCGACAAACAGCCGCGCCGCCGCCCGCAGCAGCTCGGCACGGCGGTTGGCTTCCAGCTTGGGTTCGGTTTTCTTGCGTGGCATGTTTAACACCTACCGCTGAGGCGCAGAGGTTCGCAGAGAAAAACCAGGGAAATGTTTTTTTGAATTTCCTCTGTACCTCTGCGCCTCTGCGGTGGACGTTTCTCCATCATCATCACAGAGCTGCCGCAATGCGCGTGCCCTGCTCGATGGCGCGTTTGGCGTCGAGTTCGGCCGCGACATCGGCGCCGCCGATCAGGGTTGCCGGAATGCCGGCTGCCTGCAGTGGGGCCAGCAGCTCTTGGCGCGACTCCTGGCCGGCACAGACGACGATGCTATCCACCGGCAGCGTCTTCGTTTCGCCGTTCACCGTAATGTGCAGGCCGGCTTCGTCGATGCGCTCGTAGTTCACGCCGGGGATCATCGTTACGCCGCGTTTCTTCAGCAGGGTGCGGCGGATCCAGCCGGTGGTCTTGGCCAAGCCGTCGCCCACTTTCGAGGCCTTGCGCTGCAGCAGGTACACCTGACGCGGCGCCTTTTCATCAACAGCCGGAGCCAGGCCGCCGCGGTTGGCGTAGGTCGGGTCGATGCCCCATTCGCTGTTGAAACGCTCGGCTTCGGTGCGCTCGTCGTGCGCGTGGGTGAGGAATTCGCCGACGTCGAAACCGATGCCGCCGGCACCGATCACTGCCACGCGCTTGCCCGCCACCTTGCGGCCTTCGATCAGGTCGAGATAGCTCATTACCTTGTCGCTTTCGATGCCGGGCAGCGCAAGTTTGCGCGGGGTGATGCCGGTGGCCAGCACCACATGGTCAAAGCCGCCGGCCTTGAGCAGGTCGACATCCGCCGTCTGGTTCAGCTTCAGCGTCACGCCCGTGGTCTGGATGCGGCGGCTGAAGTAGCGCAGAGTTTCGTTGAAATCCTCCTTGCCGGGGATCTGCTTGGCGATATTGAATTGGCCGCCGATGCGGTCGGCCGCGTCGAACAGTGTCACCTCGTGGCCGCGTTCTGCCGCCGTCGTGGCACAGGCCATGCCCGCCGGGCCGGCGCCCACCACCGCCACCTTTTTGCGGAACACCGCCTTCTCGATGGTTAGCTCGGTTTCATGGCAGGCACGCGGGTTGACCAGGCACGAGGTCAGCTTGCCGTTGAAAATGTGGTCGAGGCAGGCCTGGTTGCAGGCAATGCAGGTATTGATCTCGTCCGCCTTGTTGGCTGCGGCCTTGTTGACGAAGAAGGCATCGGCCAGGAAGGGGCGCGCCATCGACACCATGTCGGCGCTGCCCGAGGCCAGCACATCCTCCGCCACCTCAGGCGTATTGATGCGGTTGGTGGTGATCAGCGGAATCTTCACCGCCCCCTTCAGGCGCTTGGTCACCCAGGCAAAGGCCGCGCGCGGCACCATGGTGGCAATGGTCGGAATGCGCGCCTCATGCCAGCCGATTCCGGTGTTGATGATCGTTGCTCCAGCCGCCTCAATCGCCTTGGCGAGAGCGACCACTTCCTCCCAGGTACTGCCACCCTCGACCAGATCAAGCATGGAAAGGCGGAAGATGATGATGAAGTTCGGCCCCACCTTGGCGCGCGTCGCCTTCACCGTTTCTACCGCAAAGCGGATACGGTTTTCGAACGGGCCGCCCCATTCGTCGGTGCGCTGGTTGGTTTGCGGCGCGATGAACTGGTTGATCAGGTAGCCTTCCGAACCCATGATCTCCACCCCGTCGTAACCGGCACGTTGTGCCAGTTGCGCACAGCGGGCGTAGTCGCCAATGGTTTTCCGGATGCCCCACTGCGTCAGTGCCCGTGGCTTGAAGCGGTTGATCGGCGCGCGCAGCTTCGAAGGCGCCACGCACAGCGGGTGATAACCGTAGCGGCCGGTATGCAGGATCTGCAACGCGATCTTGCCACCCTCCTTGTGCACCGCCTCGGTAATGATGCGGTGCTTGCGTACCTGCCACGGAAAAGAAAGCTGCGAACCGAAGTGATACACCCGGCCAGCGAGGTTTGGCGAAAAACCGCCGGTCACGATCAGCCCGGCACCCCCGCGAGCGCGCTCGGCGTAAAAGGCGGCCATGCGCTCGAAGCCGTTCTTTTCCTCCTCCAGCCCGGTATGCATCGAACCCATCAGCGTGCGGTTTCTCAGCGTTGTGAAACCGAGGTCCAGTGGCTCCAGAAGGTGAGGGTAGGGGTGGTTTGATGTCGCTGAGCTGGCGCTCTGGGCGGTGGTGTTCATGAACGGTTCTCCGGAAATTAGATTAATTATTAAGCAAGCAAGCGCTTGGTTATTGTTCCGGAAACAGCCGGGGATTGCAAGTGGCTTGTTGATTTCATGGGAAAGAAGGGCCTCGCCGGCAACAGGCTTGAACTGGCGGGGGCCGGATACCTGCGCTGTCTGCCGGGGCTCAGCTGCTAAAGAGGTGTCTCGGGGGCTTCCGGATGAGGCTCACGCCTGGATTTCTTGGCGGCATACATTTGCCGGTCTGAATCGGCCAGCAAGGCATCGATGGAAAGATGGATCGCCGGGTTGAATTCGACAATGCCGTAGGAAAAAGCCAACGCGTATCCCCGGTTCGCCTGCTCGCTATATTTTTCGGTGGCTTCGCGCAGGCGACCAACGACCTCTTCTGCAACCTCATTGCTGGCATCGGTGAGCAGCGCAACGAATTCATCGCCGCCCAGGCGGGCAAAGACATCGGAATCGCGGAAAGCGGTTTTCATCAGGCCGGCAAAATCAATCAATACGCGGTCGCCTTCAGCGTGCCCGAATTCATCGTTGATCGGCTTGAACTTATCCAGATCCATGAAAATCAATGAAGCGGCTGTCCCGTGGCGCAGGCAGAACTTCAGGCTTTTATCGGCCAGCTCACGGAACCCGCGGCGATTCGAAATGCCGGTCAGCTCATCCAGCGTGGCCAGTTGAATCGCATCGAGCTCTCGTTCGACCATGCATGCAAGATCCTGCAAAGCCTCAAGATCATCTGCGGTGAGCTGACGTGGCTTGCGATCAATGATGCACAGCGTTCCCAGTTTCAAGCCGTTGCCGGCACGGAGTGGGCAGCCAGCATAAAAGCGGATTTTTGGATCGTTCAGCACCAGGGGGTTGTCAGCAAAACGCTCGTCCAAAAGCGCATCGGGAATAACGAAAATGTCGTTGCCAAGGATTGCATGGCCGCAAAACGAAATATCAGCCGAAGTTTCCTGAACCGGGAGGCCGACACATGATTTGAACCACTGCCGGTGATCGTCCACCAGGCTGACCAGCGCAATGGGAACACCAAACAGTCTTTTGGCCATACGGGTCAGGCGATCAAAACGCTCCTCGGGGGGCGTATCCATGATGCCGAGCGACATCAACGTAGCCAGACGCAAAGGTTCGTCTTGAGAAATTCCAGGTCTGATCAAAGCAAACTCCTTTCTCATCCGCTGATGCCCTGCGTATTCCTAAGAGTTCAACGGCGCAGCACGGTTCCCTTGGCAGGTGACCGC
>JACKLY010000006.1 GCA_024235655.1 Zoogloeaceae bacterium
GACATCGATGCCGGAAAGGCGCTTGGCGATGGTATTGGATATGAATTTGTATCGATAATCCTCGTATTTGCCGAAGATGCCGAACAATCTGAGCGTAACTACATCCTCAAGAAGTCTCGCATGGCTGGCGATGACATATTTCGAGAAGCCTTGGCTGTCGATGGGGATGTGCTTGCCAAGATAGTCTTCGGTCATGTTCTCGACCCAGTCTTCCCGGTTGTAACTTGATCCACTGCACAGCGTGTAGATCACGCAGCCTGGCGGTCGATAGCGCAACAGGTTAAAGAACATGCGCAAGTTTTGTTCGCACACGTCCGCATCATAATCCTTGCCCTGAGTATTTGAAGTGGCTGAATGGATGATCAGGTTGGGGCAGCAGGTATCGATACAGGCCGTGACCTGATCGCTGTTGGTCAGATCGAGGTCGAATTGTCCGGGACTATAAAGTTCGAAGTCATCGCGCCGAGCCAAGGTTTCCCTTAAGTTTCGGCCAACAAAGCCTTCACCCCCAGTCAGTAGAATTCTAGTCATGTCATTGAAGCCATTTGTTCTCGATGATTCCGACTACGTCTGTAATCGACGACGGAATGTGCAGGTCCATGATTCCGAGATATTTCTCCCAGCCGCTTGCAAGAAGGGGGTCGTGACACCGCGCCAGGTGTTTTGCGGCCTCAGCTTCATTGCCTTTTTTCATCTGCACGTAACTCAGGCAGAGATTTGCCATCAAGTGATCCGGTCGCAGGCCGAGAACGTTGCTGAAGCCGGCTTCTGCCAGCGCCAACTCGCCCAGGCGGAGGTCGCTGTTGTAGAGAAAGTTAAGTTCCAGATTGAAGACATACTGCATGTCCTGAATGTATTCGGCACTGAAATCAGGGGTGTTGATCACGGCTGTTCGATAGTCAGCGCCAAGGACATTGCCTGAAATGTAGCCTTTTTCAGAGGCAATCTTGTGAATCTCGCTGCCAACTACGGGGCTTGCGCAGACTACGTGGTACCAGTTGGCAGGGATCGTGCGCAAGTTGCGTCGTGCGTCTTCGATATCTTGGCGTGTTTCGCCGGGGAGTCCGATCAGAATGTTGGCGTCAGTGTAGATGCCCAGCTTGCGGCAGTCTTCAGTAACTTGCCTGGAAATGCTCATCTTGAGTGGTTTTTTCATCTGGTATTTGAGTACTTTTTCGCTGCCACTTTCGAGTGGCAGAACGAGCTGGTTGACCCCGGCACGTTTGAAAGCCGACAGGGTTTCGTAATCCAGTGAATAAAGTGTCAGACCATTCTGGAAAATAGCATTCAATTTTTCCTGTTCGATGAATTTAAGAATCGATAGAACACGCTCCTTGTCGGCCATGAAATGGTCGTCTTGGAAAATGAGGGTTTTTGCTGAATATTGTTCCACCAGACGTCGAATGTCAGCAAAGACACGGTCGGTTGAGTGATAGCGCATTTTTCGCCCATGCACTTGGTGCGATGCGCAGAAAGTGCAATGGAAAGGGCACCCACGCGAAGTCATGATGTGATAACCCATGCTGTCGGAGTGGGCTGCATAGGAAGTCATCACAGGATTGAGGCTGTGCCGCCCATGGTCACAGAGGGCGTAGTCGTAAAACGGGATCTCGTCCAGATCAACGATGAAATCATGTTTCGGGATAAAGCCTCCCGCGAGTTTCTCAGCGGTAATCCATGATGTTGCACTCGCAAGGTGGTTTTCCGGGGATTCGGCTTTGAGTAGATCCAGCATTGGTTTTTCTCCTTCACCGAAACATAGTGCATCGAAGAACCTGAACCCGCCGGTTTGAAAAATATGGTGATATGAATTTGTCGGGATATTTCCCCCTCCCACCAATAGGGCTTTTGGCCATATGGCTTTGACGGTCGCACCGAGTTCGATGAAGTTCTGATACGAGGGGCTGAACAGGCTGGAGATACCAATGATGTCGGGTGTGAAATCGGTAGAAAAATGCTCAGTCAGATATTGCTTGGCAAACTCGGCAAAATTCGGGTAGTCGAAAGAGTCGAGTGCACTGACTTCCGTGTTGAAATCGGCCAGCCGTACGTCTAGGTCGAGAAATTTTTTCAGATAGGCTGAAATCGAGAGCAGACCGAGTGGCAGATCGGTAGCCAAACTGTTGAGAATCCGCCCCTTTTTGACTATCGTTCGCGCATTTCTTGGGGGGGAGACGTAAGACTCGTAGGAGATGTGGACTGGTACAAGAAAGAGTATTTTCTTGGGGGATTCTCTGAGCATTGCGGCTCCTGTTGGGTGTTTGTTTGTCGTTACCCGTGCATTTTTGGTCTTATGGCCGTCATCCTTCGGGAGGGAATTGCTCCGCATCGTAGTGAACCGGCAACGATTGAATCTTTTTAATGACTTCCTTGGGATAGATTCCCGGAACCATCACCAGAATTACGTCAATACCGCATTGGCTGTCGAGCAACGTTTCCGGTGGCAATATCCTGAGGTGGGATATCGGCGCAAATTGGTAATGCTTGAATTTGGCTGAATCGATGATGCATTCGAGCAATTGGTATTCTGACAGGGAAAGTAGTGCGAGCGTGCGATGCCCAGCTCCCCAGACAGCCACTTTCTTTCCCTGTGAAGTCAGAGCCCGTAGTTTTTCATTGAAGCGAGTGACGAGTGTTTCAAGTGCAGATTTGCTGCTTGCGATGGCACCACGCTTGCGTTTTGTGGCGATGACTTGAATGTCATATTGATTGTTGATGATCCGGATGTCGTTCAGCGAAAAGCCAGTCAGATTAAGGGCTGCCGTGAGGCTATCGGCAGTGAAGTAGACTAGGTGGTCAGCTACGAATTCATGAGCTGACTGGCTGGCGAGCAGGAAATCTAGATTTGGTACGGTCAGCAGCATCTGGCCATTGTCGCTCAGTAGCGCGTGGCATTTTTTCAGGAACGACCGGGTGTCTGGCTGGTGTTCCAGATAGTTGAATGAAATCAGCAAGTCGTACTTGCCATGAGTTTCTGGCGCAAGGTCGAGGATGTATCGATTGGTAACACCCTCTGGCACGATCCCCGGATCGGGTGACAAGGCATATTCGATGCCGCTGGCGACAAAGCCGGCTTCTCTTAGTAATGGCAGGTTTTCACCGCTCGCACATCCGATTTCAATAGCGGCTGGCTGCCTGGAAAAGCTTGCACGGAGCTGCCGGAAAAGCGTGAGCCGCTGTTCGCAAACTACGGGTGACAAGGATGCAGCCGTGATGACCTGCTTGTAATAGTCGACCGGCTCGTTCAACAACTGGGTCAGGCCGCAATCCGGGCATTCGACAACCTGGAGAACGATGCCTTTATCGTCGGTGAACTCGCTGGGCTGAGGGTAGTATTGAGCGGCTTTCGGAAAAGGACCGATCAATACGGCATCAGTCTTTGCCAGAGGCTGGCGGCATAGTCTGCAATTGATTTCCGTGGCGGTCATGCGTCTGCTGCCAGGTCAAAGCTGGGCTTGCTTGCTGCAACAGTCTCCCAGCGGCTGCGGTTGAGGCCGAGGTTATAGGCCGGCAAGCCATGTCGAACGCAAGTTCCACATATTGAAGCCTGCTGTTTATTGGCAAAGATTTCTGCTTTGGAGACCTTGAGGAAATCGTTTGCAACGATATTGGGCCCCCGGTTGAAGGTAGTACAGCAAATCGGCACACTCAGATCCCAGTTGATGATCGTTTGATTGGTCATGAAGGGGCAATTATCGGCAGTGTAAGTGGTGGGCTGATGGTTGCTTGTGGCCGCGGCGGTAATGCCTTCTTCGATATTGACGAGCAGTTTTTCTTCCAGTACCCGCGTTGTCGGGCTTGCGCGTCCTTCCAGTTTTTCGATGACGCGCTCAAGCGGCATGACTAGAGCGTAGGTGGTTGAAAGGAAGAAGCCGAGTTCGTTGCAGAGCTCCCTCATTCTCTCTAGATTCTTGCCGTTGTTGTTGTTGTATAGATGGTAGTTCACATCGACCACGGTATGGAGCCGGTATTTGTTAATGTAGTGTCGTAGTCGTAGCAGGTTGGAGCGCACCAGATAGACGTCTCCACCGTTGTGTGTGTCGCTATAGGCCTCCGGATAGAAACCGGAGAGTGAAACCTTGAGATATTCCGGATCCTGCTGCATGACCTTGTGCAGCAGTGCTTCGTTCTTTATCGAGAGATTGCTTGATAACGCTGCAGCAATGTCGTGCTGGTGTAGGTAAGCTACCATTTCTGGTAGTGCAGGATTGAGGAAAGGTTCACCCCAACTGTACAAGCTGATATGTGTGACCAAGTCGTTTTCTGCGACGATTTTGTCGATGACGTGACGATAGGTTTCGAGTTTCATCAGCCCGCGCGGAAATTTTTCTTCGGTCGCGCCATGTGCACAGGAAAGACATTTGAGATTGCAGGTGCCCATCACGTCGACGGTGTAGAAAAGATCGCAGTAGCGTGAGTAGCTGATGAAATCGCTTGAGGAAAAACCAAACTCGAGCAACTTGCTGTTGATTTCCTCTTCCTTGGTCGATGCAGCGACGATGATCTTCAGTCCGGGGTCGCGCATGCGCAAATCTGGCAGAACAGAAGGGTGATGGCAGGGGAGTCCGGCGATCTGCTTGCCAGAAAATGCCGGGTCAGAGTCAACGAAGCCCAGGATCGCGATATTGTGTGTCCGGCAGAAGCGAATCAACCCAAGCCCGGTCATTCGTGCGCCCCAGATCAAGACCGGGGTGCCGGATAGCTGAGCGATCAATTCGGCTTGACGGGCGTTCATGTGACCCGGCCGGCAGCAAATTCTGACTCGTACCACGAGAACAGGCGCTTGACGGAGGTTTCCATCGGAGTAAAGGAAAAATCGCCGATGGTTTCGAGCAGGCGTCGGTTGTCTCCGGTATAGATTGAGTGGACGTCGCCATTGACAATCGTGAGGATATTTTCACGGCCACTTTCGCGGTCGATGATAGCGGCCAGATCAACCAGACTGCGCTGGATCGAGGTGCAGACGTTGTAACTTTTGAAAGCGGTTGGCAGGCTCAGAAAGCGTTCCACGATCCTTGAAAAATCTTGGACATCAAGATAGTCGAAGATGGAATTTCGATTGACGGTGATCGTCCGGTTGCGGATCGAGGCACAGATGTTGTTCGTGATGAAGCGTCGGCTATGGTCTTCGTGCTCACCGAAAATGCCGAAGACCCGCAGGTTGACGAAATCGTAGGCGGTACACTCGATATCCTTGGCGATGCAGAACTTCGATATGCCGTAGGTATCGGAAGGAACGTTGTTGCCGAAATACTCCTCGCTCATCAACGGTGTGTAATAGCGGGCGGCGTACTCGGCGCCCGAGCCGATGTTGATTAGCCTGCCGAATAACGAGGCGCAGCGTTCCAGATTGTAGTAAATGACCAGATTGTCCCCCACCGATTGGATGTTGATCGCACAGTTGATCACTACGTCGGGACAATGTTTCCGCAGGTAGGCTTCGGTGGCCTCCTGGTCAAGCAAGTTGAGTTCAGTGCGTTTTGGGGTGAGAAGCTGGTGGCGGCTGTTGGCAAGGTATTGCGCCAGGTTTCTGCCGATAAACCCATTGGAGCCGAGAATGAGGATTTTCATTGGTGTGCTGCCTCATCCAGCAAGGGGCGGATCTTTGCCAGCAGGCTGGCCTTGTGCGGGTCGAGATCTTCTTCGACGCAGACGACAGGGGCGGTACAGTTTTTGCAGAAATTGATATCGCAGCGCTTGCCTTCGAGCATTGCGACCTGCAGGCCACGCAATTGCTGGCCATTCCAGATCTCCTTGACCGACATCTGCTCGACGTTGCCTACGACGACCTTACGCGGCCAGTCCAGTGTGCAGGGGCTGGTTGTGCCATCGCAGTTGAAATGCAGGTACATGAATATGAAGGGGCAGACATCCTTGTCGGCTTTGACCTTTTGCGCATACATGCCTGTTTCCGAGACCTGATTCTGCTTGTCAAGTTGAACTTCTGCCCATTGGGGAACAACTTTTTCGATAAAGATCTCGTCACAGATGTTGCCAAAGGTGTCGTAGAAATATTCACGCTCAGCCTCGCTGAGGATGAATTTATTCAGGATGTCGCGTGAAAGGGCGCTAGTTTGGTCAGCAATCTTGACGTAGATTTTGCAGTCGCGCCGGATGGCGTACAGGTGCCTGACGCCTTCGACGATTGCCGAGAAGCTTTGCTTGATGCCGGCAACCTGCCGATAACGCTCGTCTGTAAGGCCTTCCAGCGAAATGTTGATGCGCTGCAGGCCGCTCTCAATCAGTGCATGGTTGAGTTCCGGCTCAAGCCGGGAAGCATTGGTGAAGAGCTCGATGATTTCAGCGGTGCCACTGTCTCTGGCATAGCGGATCATTGCCGGCAAATCAGGGTGCAGTGTCGGTTCCCCATGGTTGCCGATCTTGATTTTCTTGATTTTCTGATCGAACGCCTTGAGATCATCGACAATTTTCTTGAACAGGTCGAGCGTCATCATGCCGCGTTTTAAACCGACTGCTTTCATCGCCTTACTGTCAGCCTGAAAGCAGAAGCTGCACTTGTAATTGCAAACGCTGCAGACGTCGATATGTACCGAAAATGGCGTACTCAGCGGCACCTGTTCTTCCAGGGGTACTTTGGCCGCGGAATGAATGCGCGGCTGGATGATGGCGGCAATGATTTTCTCTGTCACTACGGTTGCCTCTTGGTTGGGTATTTAATGCTTCTGGCCATTCTCGGAAAGGACTTGCCAGCGTTTTTCGAGCATTTCAATACGGGCGTTGTCTTCCCGGTGGATGAAGCCGTGGTAGTCGCGTTTGTTCTGCAACCACAATAGTTCGAAATGCACCGCAACGCGCAGGCCTTCATGGATCTCAGGGATGTCCAGAGCTTCGGCGCCAAAGATGATCTTGCGTGTTTCGAAACGGGTGAGATGGCTCCGCCGGATATCGGTCAGGAAAGGGAGTGCATCGGCCGATACGCCGCCGCCGATGACAAGGTCGAGGTTTTTGTCACGGCACTGTTGGGCAGTCTGGGTACAAAATTCAGCCATGCCAGGTGAATTGACAGCATCGCGACCCCACCCCATCGATCCTACAAAGTCTACCCGGCCGCAAACAATACCGGAGAGTCCGCCGGCGACTGCCATGTTGGCCATTTCCGGGAGAGACGTAAAAGTGGTGTGGGTTTCCAGATTGAACAGGAAATCGGTGTCCATCTGTTCGTCCTGTGAATAAACATGATCCTTGGCGTGGATGAATTTGCTTAGCGCGTATGGAGTCTCAACCATTGGGGCGATGATGTACTCGACGCCGAATTGTTTGCTTTCGATCAGATCTCGCATGGCTTCGCAGCCCCCGATCTTGAGTCCGATCTTGAGATTTGCCTTGCGGGCGATTTCCATCAAGCGGAGCAACTCGTCCACTCGCGTGCCCTCAGCCTCGAATTCAGCTTTGACTGCAATACAGCGGTATTCGTTCTTCAGTGTCTTGAGAAGACTCAACATTTTTCGTTCGCAGTTATTCATGGCGAGGCCTTTGCTCAATGGATGAAAACAGGTTGAGGATTTCGGTATGTTGCCTGAGTATTAGCGTGCAGTGATCGGGTTCAACGCCATCGTCGTAGCCACCCTGATAGAAAGCAAAGTCAACACCACAGGCTTGAGCCATGGTCTGGTCAACGCGGCTATCACCGACAAAGATGGCTTCTGCCGGGCAACTGTCGAGTACATTCAGGCAGGCGTGAAGGTTGTCGGGATGCGGTTTGCAGGTGGGCAAGTCAGAACCTGCACAGATTGTCGAAAAAAAATGCCGTAGCCCGGTTTCGGAAAGAACCTTGTCGGTTAAGTGGCGTGGCTTGTTGGTACATAGCGCGAGGCGAACACCTGTTTCGACCAGGCTTGTCAGTGTTTCGCAGACATTCGGATAGAGTACCTCCGGGCTGCAGGGCAGCATGTTGTAACGGGTGCGGAAGGTCTCGAGGAATGGTTGTGAATCCTCTTCGGGAATGCCGAGCGAAGCGGCAACCAGCGCTCTGCCGCCGATGCTTAGCCAAGGGGTGATCTCGGCTTGAGTCAGTGGAGGCAATGCCTGTTCTGAACGCAGGCCGTTGAGCAGTGCAGTGACTGTTGCTGCGCTGTCGACCAGTGTGCCATCCAGGTCGTAAATGATGGTTGAGTACATAGTGATTTATGTTGCCAAGCGATTTGCAGCAAGTTCGTCACGATCCAGAAATGGTGACATGTCGTCTAACGCTGGTGTACTCATCGACCCATCTTGTAGTTTTCTTGAGGCAAGTTTTGGAGAAAAGGCTTGTGTCGGGTCGACAACCACATCAATCAGGGCAGGGCCAGGGGCGGTCAGCAGTGCTTGGGTTCTCTCGGCAAGCCAGTCTTCAGCACTTTCAACGCGGTGTGCTGGTAAGCGCATGGCTTGAGCCAGGGCAACAAAATCCGGCAGGCTGACTCCGTTTTCGGGGCCGATTCCGAACATGTTGTCCTGAAAATATGTGGACTGGGTCTGTCGAATGGAATGATAGCCAGCGTTGTCGAGGACGATGATCTTGACAGGCAACTGGTAACCGACAATGGTTTGCAACTCTTGCAGATTCATCATCAGACTGCCATCTCCGGCGAGGCAGATTACCGGTTGCCGGTCACGGGCGATGCAGGCCCCGATTGCTGCAGGCAGGTCATAGCCCATCGATGCGTTTCCGGAATTGGTAAATAGACGCTGCCCAGCCTGCAGGCGCGCTGCCTGAAAACCCATTACACAGGCAGATCCATTGCCCGTTACAACAACGGCGTTTCTATCCAGACTGGCGAAAAGAAGCTCTATGAAGTAATAGGGGTTCAATGGTCGCCCTGGTGTCCGTTGCGAGACATCGACGACCGGGTAGCGAAGCACTTTGTCGCGACACCACGAAAGGTAGTTTGCATGTACTTCAGGCGCCAGATATCCATCCAGGCGTTCGAGCAGGGCTGGAATGAAGTCGGCAAGATCAGCATGAATCTTGTGGTCTATCGACAGGGTTGGCTTGTCCAGTTCGGCCGCATCGATGTCGACCATGAATTTTCGTGCTCCTGCGGCAAAGCTTTTCCAGTTGTAGCTGACCTGACGGATATTCAGGCGGCAGCCTAGGACAATGAGCAGGTCGGCGTTCTGAACCGTAAAATTGCCGGCACGATCGCCCACTGTTCCGGGGCGGCCGGCGTAGTAGGGATTGTCATCAGTCAGCGTGTCGTGGGCATTCCATCCAGTGACAACCGGAATGTCAAGAGTATGGGCCAGTGAGATGAAAGCATCTTGCTGCCCAGACAGACGAATGCCGGTGCCAGCCATCAGCACAGGACGCTTGGCAGTTTTTAGAGCGCTCAACAACACTTCAATTTCGTGCGCAAAGCTTGTTGCCGGTTGTTTCTCCAGCCACGCACGGGTATTGGGGCATAGGCCTGGGTCATTGAGCAGGGTTGAGTAATCCTCCTGTGACCAGGCGGGCAGTTCACAGGGATTGACCAGCCTGCTCTGTATATCGACCGGCACGTCTACCCAGACTGGCCCCGGGCGTCCGTGAGTGGCCAGAAAGATAGCCTTGTCCATGACCGCCCGGATTGCAAGTGGATCCTGGACAGTTGTGGCGAACTTGCAGACCGGACGCGCCATGCTGATGATGTCTACTTCCTGGTCGCCAAGCTGCCGTAAAGGCTGAGGGTAGTTGCGCAGATAGGTCTCGCACTTGACCTGGCCGGAAACGACCAGCATGGCGATGGAGTCGACGTAGGCACCATATACGCCATTGAGCGCGTTAACGCCCCCGGGGCCCGTGGTGACGTTGAGTATGGCGAGCTGACGCGAGGTTCGGTAATGTCCTTCGGCGGCCATTGCGGCGGCCTGTTCGTGATGGAAGCACACTGGCGTAAGCAGAGGATGTCGGCCAAAGGCATCGTTCAGGTGCATCGCTCCTCCGCCTGTGACGAGAAAAACGCTCCGGGCTCCGGCTTCGGCGCAACGCTGTGCAATGTAATCGGCTACACGCATATTCTGACTCATGCAAAATCTGTCCCGAGGAATGTCTTGAGCCGGTCGGCGACGTAGTCCAGCATTTCCGAGTCCAGCGCCGGGTGCACGCCAAGCCAGAATGTGTTGTTCATGATCTGGTTGGCGTTATCGAGGTTGCCGGCGATGCGGTAATTGCGACCAGCCATATAGGGTTGTCGGGTCAGGTTGCCGGCAAACAGCAGGCGGGTTCCAATCTTGTACTGATCGAGATAGCGAATCAGGGATACCCGGTCGCAAGGGGCTTCGTCACGAAGGGTGATGGGGAAGCCGAACCATGCTGGATCCGAGCCTGAAGTTGCACGAGGCAGGATCAAATAATCCTGCAGTTCGGTGAGGCGGTCATGTAACCTGGAAAAATTGCGCTTGCGTGCGGTGATGAAACTCTCCAGTCGGTCGAGCTGGGCAAGGCCGATCGCAGCCTGCATGTCTGTGATCTTCAGGTTATAGCCGAGGTGCGAATAAACATATTTGTGGTCGTAGCCGACAGGCAGTTCACCAAATTTCCAGTCGAAACGTTTGCCGCAGGTGTTGTCGCAGCCAGGATTGCACCAGCAGTCGCGCCCCCAGTCGCGCAGTGACTCCAGAATCTTCTTCAATTCAGCATCAGCTGTAAAAACAGCACCGCCTTCGCCCATCGTAATATGGTGAGCAGGGTAGAAGGAAAGCGTGCCGATGTGGCCGAAACTACCGACCTTGCGTCCATTCAGCGTTGAACCGAGTGCGTCGCAGCAGTCTTCTATCAGCCACAATCCATGGCGGTCGGCTAGTTCGCGAAGTGCGGATGCATCGAAGGGGTTGCCTAGTGTGTGGGCAAGCATGATTGCCCGTGTACGGGGTGAAATGGCAGCCTCAATGGCAGTAGTGGTCGGGTTGTAGGTGGCAATTTCCGAGTCGACGAATACCGGGGTCAGACCGTTTTGCAGGATTGGGTTGACGGTGGTCGGGAAACCGGCTGCTGCGGTAATAACCTCGTCACCGTGGCGCAGGGCTCGTTCCCCCAGAAGTGGAGAGGTCAATGCCGTTAGTGCCAGCAGGTTGGCGCTTGATCCAGAATTGCAAGTAAGGGTGTAGGGTATTCCGAGGAAAGTACCGAGCCTTTTCTCGAAAGCATCATTGAAGCGCCCTGTGGTCAGCCAGCCATCAAGAGAGGCATCAACCAGATTGACGAATTCTTCCGGGCCTAGCACTTTTCCGGATGGTGGTATGGGGCTTTCACCGCGCACGAAAGCGACCTTGGTAGTAGCGCGTTCGGCATAGGCACGGACAAGGCTGAGGATGTTTTGTTTTTCTTGATCAAGCGTCATTGTAGTTCTTCAGAATATTGAGATATCTGGGCCAGGCAGACTGCTTGCATGTTTTCCCCGGACAGCCAGCTGCGATGCCAGGCAACCGTATGCCGGACGGCTTCCTTCAACGGCCATATAGGTCGCCACTTGAGACGTTCTATTGCTGCAGTGGCATCAAGGCTAAGAAAACCGGCCTCGTGTGGGAAGTTTGTTGCTATTTGCGCCCAGTGTGCTTCCTTGTCCCAGGCCTCAGCTACCAAGTCAGCGAGTGCCCCCGTGGTTAAGCAGTCTTCATCTGCCGGGCCAAAATTCCAGGCCCGTGCGAACTCAGACGAGCAGCAAAGGGCTTCTGCCAGTGCCAAGTAGCCTGCAAGCGGTTCAAGTACATGTTGCCAAGGACGGACGGCTAGAGGATTGCGTAATTTTGCGCTACGCCCAGCAGAAAAATCACGCAGGAGATCAGGAACCAGCCTATTGGCTGCCCAGTCACCGCCGCCGATGACGTTGCCAGCCCGTGCGGTGGCAAGGCTGATTCTAGTATCGGTAAAAAAGGACTGGCGATATGCCTCGCACACCAATTCGGCACAAGCCTTGCTACTACTATAAGGGTCGCGTCCGCCAAGAGGATCCGATTCGCGGAAAGCCTGCCTGGTTTCATGATTGGCGTAACATTTGTCAGTGGTAATGACGACGATACAACGCAAACCCGGCAGTGTTCTGGCAATTTCGAGCAGGTTGACTGTGCCAATGACGTTGGTTGTGTAGGTGCCTACTGGATCTTTGTAGCCATCGCCAACTAATGGCTGGGCGGCAAGATGAAAAATGATTTCCGGACATGCTGCATGCATCGTTCTCGCAAGCTGATCAGCGTCGCGAATGTCGCCGATCGTTGAGTGCATGCCGGCAGTGACATCGGCAATCTCAAATAAAGATGGCTTTGTCGGAGCCGGGAGCGCGTAACCAGAAACTTCAGCCCCCAGAGATTTGAGCCAGAGTGCCAGCCAACTGCCTTTGAATCCGGTGTGGCCGGTCAGGAATACCTTGCGTCCTTTCCAGAAGGCCGGCTTCACCATGTTTTCCAAGGGGCGTTGCCGCTTTGCCAGAGATCTTCAAGCGTCATCTTGTCACGTAGGGTATCCATCGGCTGCCAGAAACCTTCGTGCTTCCATGCCGCCAATTGCTGTTGGCGGGCCAGCTCAGTTAATGGTTCTGCCTCCCATGGGCAGTCGTGCTTGATCAGATCGAATACGCTCGGGTTCAGCACGAAGAATCCACCATTGATCATGCCACCTTCACCATGAGGTTTTTCCTGGAAGCGGGTGACACGCTCGCTGCTGATGTCGAGCGCCCCGAACCGTCCGGGAGGAGTGACTGCACAAACCGTTGCCGCCAGTCCATGATTGCGATGAAACGCTACTGTTTGGGCAATGTTGATATTCGCGACGCCATCGCCGTAGGTAAAGCAGAAAGGGTTATTGTCGTCGATGAATCGTTCAACAGCCTTCAGGCGGCCGCCAGTCTGGGTTGTTTCGCCAGTGTCAACAAGCGTCACGCGCCAGGGTTCGGCATGGCGTTCATGCACCTCCATCTGGTTGTTTATCATGTCAAAGGTGACGTCGGAGGTGTGCAGGAAGTAATTGGCAAAATATTCTTTCACCACATAGCCCTTGTAGCCAAGGCAGATGATGAAGTCGTTGATGCCGTGCGCTGAATAGATTTTCAGGATGTGCCAGATGATCGGCTTGCCACCGATTTCAATCATCGGCTTCGGCTTCAGATGAGACTCTTCGCTGATCCTTGTGCCAAGGCCACCTGCCAGAATGACTGCCTTCATGCGCAAACCACCCTGTTTTTTCCAGTCTGTTTCGCCTGATACATGGCTTCATCAGCCCGTTTGGTGACAGAAGCCTGGTTGTCATCCTTTCGCAACGCGGTGACACCTGCGCTGAAAGTGATCAGCTGCTTTTCATTGTTATGCAGGAAAAAACGTTTTGTTAATTCGCGCTGGAGCCGTACCACTGCTTTTTGCGCATCCTCAACCGATGTGTCGGGAAGAATAATGACGAATTCCTCTCCACCAAAACGGGCAACCGTATCCTGCGGCCGCATGGTTTCCCGTACTAAGGTTGCCAGATGAATCAGTGCCGCATCGCCAGCATCATGCCCTAGCGAATCATTGAGCTTCTTGAAATTATCGATATCGAGCAGGGCAACGCAGAGCGGTGTTTTTCTCCGCTCGGCACGTGCCATTTCCTTTTCGAAGGCTTCTTCCAGGCCGCGCCGGTTGAGTACGCCGGTAAGTTGGTCGTGCCTGACCAGCGTGCTTGCCTTGTCCAGTTCTTCCTGCAATTCGCTGATACGCTGTTCGGTTTCGTGAACGCGCTGTCGAGTGGTGTGCAACTCGTCACGTGAACGCTGAGCGTTGATCTGGATGATGCGCGTTTCCCGCATGACCTCCTGGACTACATCAGCCAGTTCATTGATGTCGTTGGCCGCACTGATCTTCTTGGCACAAACCTCGATCTTGTCATGGTATTCGGATGTGCTATCCGAAAAGTCGGCCAGATGGTCTACAAAACCTGCCAGCATGGCCTTCAGTGCATCCTTGGCTTCAGACAGGCTGTGCTTCAACTGCCCTTGTTTGTAGATGACTTCCTTGATGCGTCGTTCCGCATCGTCAATTGTGCGCAGGCTTAGCGGCTGCCCAACGATATCGCGGACGATGGCTATCTGCCCGTTAAGCCAATGGTCATCAACGACCAACTCGCTGATATTTTCAATAAGCAACTGAAGCAGATGCAGCAAGCCTTCACGGAGTTCGCTACGATCATCTGCCAGCAGTTCCAGACGAAAGGCAAAGCGTTTCAGTTCTGTGAGTAACTCTTCGATCTCCTGAATGCTGTTGGCTTTTCTGGCGGCAGTGGCGAGATCCTTTGCTTGCGAGGCAAGTTCCGGGGCTTCGACGATTTGTGCTGCTACAGCCTTTTCGAGCGCAAAGGCGAGCAAGTCACGCATCTGCGGCAGTAGTTCACTGGCGCGTGAGGCAGGAGTGGTTGGGGGGGCGGTTTTGGTGTCACTTGCGGCAGTCGGGGCTTCAGATGAATTGTCGTCATCGACCATGCTTTCTTCTTCTGAGCGCATCCCCTGCGACCAGCGACGTACCAGGCTCTGCAAGCGATTGTGGAGTGTTTCTGCATTGTTTCCTGCGCTGGAAAAGAGATGGTCGAGTGCTTCGCGTTTCTTGCCTTGCGTTATTCCTGTCTGGACAGCATCCCATTCTCTGAGCAAACTATTGATCAATTCTCCCCAAGGCAGGGATTCTGCTGCGCCCTGATCCTTGATGAATTCGCTGAGGGTGGTGCTGTACCGATCCAGATTGCCTTCCTTGACGGTTTGTTCAAGCTCTCTGGCAAGCCGCATCTGTGCAGGAGTGGCACGGGGAAGGGCTTGCTGGATGGATTTCAGTTGCTCTGCTGGAAATGCGGGTGTTTCTTCAACACGGGTGCCAGCTACCTCGTGGTAGACAGTTCGATAATGTTCTGGTGTTGGCGCAATCCGGCGCGTGGCGAGAAGACGGAAAGTCTCGCGGGCGATCTCTGTTGGGTTGCTGAATGACGGCATGCCTTGCGTCCAGTCTGCGTTCAGGTTGAGCCAATTCTAATGCCGGATGATGCTCACAGGAAGCGCGATGAATTCGAAGCAAAACAATGATTCCATTTCCGCTATAATGCGTCCCGGTTTGCCCCCGTAGCATGAAGGTCGTGCAGTTGATTTGTAATCATCAGGTGTTGGTTCGATTCCGACCGGGGGCACCATCTACCTCTCCCCATTAGCTATTCATGTCTGATGGCTATTGCCGCCAAAGCGTAATTGCAGACTCGTGTCTGCCTCAGGCAGAATGCCGTTCGCTGTTTCCATAGTGCTTGCCAGATGCTGTTCCGAGAGCGGGAGCAATTGTTTATAGAGTTCACGGCAGAGTGCTCTTGCTGCGTTGCCTGGCCATTTTTTGGTGAGAAGTCGCTCTGGTAATTGTGGGTCACGTAATTGAACGCGGCGAAACTCGTGAATGAGCAAGGTACGTATAACGAAATGCTGTTCTGGGTTTTGCGTCTTGTTTTCTGAGAGCCAGGCCTTAACCGGCTTGAAGTGTTCAATGAAGCGTTCGTAATTCTCGGCCAGTTGATCCAGTTTCCAGCATTGCTGAACCATGGCTTGCAGCGCTTTACCGGCAATTCCGTCCTGCGTTTGTGCCGACATCATAAGCACGCTATCGTTGCTTTCAGTTTGCTTCAGAATCTCATGAAGTCTCTGTGTGTCATCCGATGGTTGTGCAAGAACACCGGGGGCAATCGTGCCGTAACCATCCCACTGAAGGTCGCTGCGCAGTGCTTCACGTTTGTCCGGGGGCAGCTTCCCTTCCGGAATGATCGCAATTTGCCACTGGCCATTCCAAGGCTTATCCGGGGTGTCGTAAATGCGATGGTAGGCATGGTGAATCCGGCTTCGTCCGATATCTGTTAAACGATACTCACTGCGTCGTCCGATCGGAGTCGCTTCCAGCCAGCCTTCCTGAACCAGCCTGAATACACTGGTTCGAACTGCGCGTTCCTTGATTCCAAGTGGTGAAATCAGCTTGATCAAACTGCCCAGCAAGGCTGCTCCGCCATGCGGAAGGATTGCGTCACCATAGAGTGTAATGATGAGAGAGTTGGCGCGTAACGGCGTTTCTCTCAGTGTGCGTTCAATCCATGGACTCATCTGTTGATTGCACTCAAGATACCCGGGTTCGGCAAAGGCGCTATCTCGTTATGCCCAAGTCGCGTGGATAGCGTGAGAGCAGCCTCCTTGATGGCAACTGCCAGTTGGCTGTTCCATTCAGTATCGAAATTCCCGACCGATCCAAGTGAAGTAACCGCAGCAACCATGTTTCCCGTATGGTCAAAAACCGGTGCGCTAAAACCGTTGATACCGGGAGTCAGGCTGCCACTTGCACGGGATATCCCATGCAGCCGGATCTCTGAAATGATCGGTTCAAGATCCTGTATGAGTGCTGTAACCGTTGTGCCAAGCGTTTCGGCGGTGGTGCGCAGTTCCTTTTCCAGTAGTTTCTTGAGATAAGGGGAACGGCAATAAGCGACAAATGCGCGTCCTGTTGCAGAATTTGCCAGTGGAAGTACGGTGCCGGTTCTCAGCGTTACGGTAATCGGGCCGCCGGCTTCAACCCAGCGGACAATCGTTGCGCCATGATTCCCTAGCATGGCCAGCGCAACAGTTTCGCCGATGCGCTCACAAAGATCCTCAAGAACGGATGCGCAGAGACGAACCGGATCTAGCCGGGAAAGGCTGGCGAGTCCAAGCTCAAGGGAAAAGCTGCCAAGATCGTAACGTCCGGTATTCGCATCCTGCTCAACCAGCCCCATTCGCATGAAACTGACCAGGTAGCGGTGTGCCTTGGCAGCGGGCATGCCAGCGTTTCGCGCCAGATCCCGTAGCATCATTGGCCTTCCATGTGCAGCCAGTGCGCGTAATAGCCGTGTGCCAACCTCGATCGACTGAATGCCTTGGCGCTGTTTGGTTGTATTTTCGGTCATGGCAGGTTTTTCTTTAGAAGCCCGGCATTGTAGCGATTCATGTCCATGAAAGGCATTGCCGGGTGCCGCGTATAATTCTCCCCATGCATTATGAATGTTTCAACTGACAGGGAGAAAGTATGCGTGCTGTAATGATCGCTAATCCAAAGGGAGGGGCGGGAAAGACAACATTGGCTACAAATATGGCCGGGCATTTTGCGAACAAGGGGAAGTCTGTAACCTTGTGCGATCTTGATCGACAACAGTCGGCATTGCGTTGGATGGCGTTTCGTGATCCAGCGCTTCCCCCGGTAACCGGCTATTTTGCAGGCAACCAGATGATGCTGAATTTGCCAAAAGAGCCGGATTGGGTTGTGTTGGACGCTCCCGCAGGTCTGCAGGGGTACAAGCTTTCTGATTATCTGCGCATTGTAGACAAGGTCATTGTGCCGGTAGTGCCTTCTGTATTCGATATGGCGGCGACCGAAGATTTTCTGAACTCGATTCGTACTGAAATGCGTGGGCGACGTGGTTCCGTTGGAATCGTGGCAATGCGTATTGATCCAAGGACGCGTGCGGCAGTCATGCTCGAAGAGTTTCTCCGGCATTTCGATATACCCATACTGGCATATCTGCGTAACACACAAAATTACGTCAATGCGGCAGCAGCCGGACTGACAATTTTTGATGCCCCACATGCAAAGCATCGAAAAGATGAAGATCAGTGGAAAAATCTCTTGCACTGGGTTTCCAGCTAGGCTATAGTTCGCCCCCTCGCAACACGGCAGCAACGACGCGAAAGCGGCGGAAAAGAAATTTTCAAGCGCTGTATTGACGGGCTAGAGAGAAGTCTGATAAAGTTTCACTTCTCTGACGGACGCGGGGTGGAGCAGTCTGGCAGCTCGTCGGGCTCATAACCCGAAGGTCACAGGTTCAAATCCTGTCCCCGCAACCAAGTAGTACGCTCTTTAAAAACCAGACAACCGATAGGTGTGGGTGCTTGGATTGATTGTTAAGTCGGTTTTTGACCGATGATGCGATTAAATTGAAGTGCTCGCACGATAGAAGTAAGTTTCAAGGCAACTTGAAATCTGCAACGTCAAGCGAGTTTTAGCAGTGATTGAACTGAAGAGTTTGATCCTGGCTCAGATTGAACGCTGGCGGCATGCCTTACACATGCAAGTCGAACGGCAGCATGGGTGCTTGCACCTGATGGCGAGTGGCGAACGGGTGAGTAATATATCGGAACGTACCATTCAGTGGGGGATAACTGGCCGAAAGGACAGCTAATACCGCATATTCTCTGAGGAGGAAAGCAGGGGACCTTCGGGCCTTGCGCTGATTGAGCGGCTGATATCGGATTAGCTAGTTGGCGGGGTAAAGGCCCACCAAGGCGACGATCCGTAGCGGGTCTGAGAGGATGATCCGCCACACTGGGACTGAGACACGGCCCAGACTCCTACGGGAGGCAGCAGTGGGGAATTTTGGACAATGGGCGCAAGCCTGATCCAGCCATGCCGCGTGAGTGAAGAAGGCCTTCGGGTTGTAAAGCTCTTTCGGCCGGGAAGAAATCGCACAGGCTAATACCCTGTGTGGATGACGGTACCGGAATAAGAAGCACCGGCTAACTACGTGCCAGCAGCCGCGGTAATACGTAGGGTGCGAGCGTTAATCGGAATTACTGGGCGTAAAGCGTGCGCAGGCGGTTTTGTAAGTCAGATGTGAAATCCCCGGGCTCAACCTGGGAACTGCATTTGAGACTGCAAGACTGGAGTTTGGCAGAGGGGGGTGGAATTCCACGTGTAGCAGTGAAATGCGTAGAGATGTGGAGGAACACCGATGGCGAAGGCAGCCCCCTGGGCCAATACTGACGCTCATGCACGAAAGCGTGGGGAGCAAACAGGATTAGATACCCTGGTAGTCCACGCCCTAAACGATGTCAACTAGGTGTTGGGAGGGTTAAACCTTTTAGTGCCGTAGCTAACGCGTGAAGTTGACCGCCTGGGGAGTACGGCCGCAAGGCTAAAACTCAAAGGAATTGACGGGGACCCGCACAAGCGGTGGATGATGTGGATTAATTCGATGCAACGCGAAAAACCTTACCTACCCTTGACATGTCAGGAATCCTGGAGAGATTTGGGAGTGCTCGCAAGAGAACCTGAACACAGGTGCTGCATGGCTGTCGTCAGCTCGTGTCGTGAGATGTTGGGTTAAGTCCCGCAACGAGCGCAACCCTTGCCATTAATTGCCATCATTTAGTTGGGCACTTTAATGGGACTGCCGGTGACAAACCGGAGGAAGGTGGGGATGACGTCAAGTCCTCATGGCCCTTATGGGTAGGGCTTCACACGTCATACAATGGTCGGTACAGAGGGTCGCCAAGCCGCGAGGTGGAGCCAATCTCAGAAAGCCGATCGTAGTCCGGATCGTAGTCTGCAACTCGACTACGTGAAGTCGGAATCGCTAGTAATCGCGGATCAGCATGTCGCGGTGAATACGTTCCCGGGTCTTGTACACACCGCCCGTCACACCATGGGAGTGGGTTCTACCAGAAGTAGGTAGCCTAACCGTAAGGAGGGCGCTTACCACGGTAGGGTTCATGACTGGGGTGAAGTCGTAACAAGGTAGCCGTATCGGAAGGTGCGGCTGGATCACCTCCTTTCTAGAGCAACACAATCTTCCAAGTATCCACAACCTATCGGCTGTCTGAAGTAACTGCACACAGACGGAGGGTCTGTAGCTCAGTCGGTTAGAGCACCGTCTTGATAAGGCGGGGGTCGTTGGTTCGATTCCAACCAGACCCACCAACGTTTGAAAACGGGGGATTAGCTCAGCTGGGAGAGCACCTGCTTTGCAAGCAGGGGGTCGTCGGTTCGATCCCGTCATCCTCCACCATCAAACGCAGAGATCAAAGGTAAGCAGGTTTGTTTACCTCTGGCCTCTGGACAGAGTGCAGTTCGATCTTTAACAAAACGGAAGAAGGTTGTGTCTCTGGTGCCGACAACCAGACCAGAGACACGGTTGTGATTGCATCGTGATTCGTATTACAGCTAGTACGAAGCACGAACATTGAGTTGCCTGTAGCCTGGATTCGAAAGAGTCCGCAAGGTTATAGGATCAAGCGAATAAGTGCATGTGGTGGATGCCTTGGCGATCACAGGCGATGAAGGACGTGTAAGCCTGCGAAAAGCTTCGGGGAGCTGGCAATAAAGCTTTGATCCGAAGATGTCCGAATGGGGAAACCCACTCCGCAAGGAGTATCCCGTACTGAATACATAGGTACGAGGAAGCGAACCCGGTGAACTGAAACATCTAAGTAGCCGGAGGAAAAGAAATCAACCGAGATTCCCAAAGTAGTGGCGAGCGAAATGGGAACAGCCTGCAAGTGATAACCGATTTGTTAGTGGAACGCTCTGGAAAGTGCGACCGTAGTGGGTGATAGTCCCGTACGCGAAAACAAAACGGTGGTACTAAGTTTGCGACAAGTAGGGCGGGGCACGTGAAACCCTGTCTGAACATGGGGGGACCATCCTCCAAGGCTAAATACTCGTGATCGACCGATAGTGAACCAGTACCGTGAGGGAAAGGCGAAAAGAACCCCGGGAGGGGAGTGAAATAGATCCTGAAACCGCATGCATACAAACAGTGGGAGCCCCTTCGGGGGTGACTGCGTACCTTTTGTATAATGGGTCAGCGACTTACGTTCAGTAGCGAGCTTAACCGAATAGGGGAGGCGTAGGGAAACCGAGTCTGATAAGGGCGATTAGTTGCTGGGCGTAGACCCGAAACCGGATGATCTATCCATGGCCAGGATGAAGGTGCCGTAACAGGTACTGGAGGTCCGAACCCACTAACGTTGAAAAGTTAGGGGATGAGCTGTGGATAGGGGTGAAAGGCTAAACAAATCCGGAAATAGCTGGTTCTCTCCGAAAACTATTTAGGTAGTGCCTCAAGTATCACCTGCGGGGGTAAAGCACTGTAATGGTTGAAGGGGTCATCGCGACTTACTTCGCCATAGCAAACTCTGAATACCGCAGAGTGCGAGCTTGGGAGACAGACATCGGGTGCTAACGTCCGGTGTCAAGAGGGAAACAACCCAGACCGCCGATTAAGGTCCCAAAGCCATAGTTAAGTGGGAAACGAGGTGGGAAGGCTTAGACAGCCAGGAGGTTGGCTTAGAAGCAGCCATCCTTTAAAGAAAGCGTAATAGCTCACTGGTCGAGTCGTCCTGCGCGGAAGATGTAACGGGGCTCAAACTATGCACCGAAATCGCGGATATGTACTTGTACATATGGTAGGAGAGCGTTCTGTAGGCCGTTGAAGGTGTCTTGAGAAGGATGCTGGAGGTATCAGAAGTGCGAATGCTGACATGAGTAGCGATAAAGGGAGTGAAATGCTCCCTCGCCGAAAGCCCAAGGTTTCCTGCGCAACGTTCATCGGCGCAGGGTGAGTCGGCCCCTAAGGCGAGGCTGAAAAGCGTAGTCGATGGGAAACAGGTCAATATTCCTGTACCTCTTTGTAATGCGATGGGGGGACGGAGAAGGTTAGGTCATCCGGGTGTTGGACGTCCCGGTTCAAGCGTGTAGGGAGGTCTTCCAGGCAAATCCGGGAGATCAATTCTGAGGCGTGATAACGAGTGGTCTTTGACCGCGAAGTGATTGATACCATGCTTCCAAGAAAAGCCTCTAAGCTTCAGTTACAAGGAGACCGTACCGCAAACCGACACAGGTGGGCAGGATGAGAATTCTAAGGCGCTTGAGAGAACTCAGGAGAAGGAACTCGGCAAATTTGCACCGTAACTTCGGGATAAGGTGCGCCCCGATAGGTTGAAGCCCCTCGCGGGTGGAGGCTGAAGGGGTTGCAGTGAAATGGTGGCTGCGACTGTTTAATAAAAACATAGCACTCTGCAAACACGAAAGTGGACGTATAGGGTGTGACGCCTGCCCGGTGCCGGAAGGTTAAGTGATGGGGTGCAAGCTCTTGATCGAAGCCCCGGTAAACGGCGGCCGTAACTATAACGGTCCTAAGGTAGCGAAATTCCTTGTCGGGTAAGTTCCGACCTGCACGAATGGCGTAACGATGGCCACACTGTCTCCTCCTGAGACTCAGCGAAGTTGAAGTGATTGTGAAGATGCAATCTCCCCGCGGTTAGACGGAAAGACCCCATGAACCTTTACTGTAGCTTTGCATTGGACTTTGAACCGATTTGTGTAGGATAGGTGGGAGGCTGTGAAACTGGGACGCTAGTTCTGGTGGAGCCAACCTTGAAATACCACCCTGGTTTGTTTGAGGTTCTAACCATGGCCCGTGAATCCGGGTCTGGGACCGTGCATGGTAGGCAGTTTGACTGGGGCGGTCTCCTCCTAAAGTGTAACGGAGGAGTACGAAGGTACGCTAGGTACGGTCGGACATCGTGCTGATAGTGCAATGGCATAAGCGTGCTTGACTGCGAGACTCACACGTCGAGCAGGTACGAAAGTAGGTCATAGTGATCCGGTGGTTCTGTATGGAAGGGCCATCGCTCAACGGATAAAAGGTACTCTGGGGATAACAGGCTGATACCGCCCAAGAGTTCATATCGACGGCGGTGTTTGGCACCTCGATGTCGGCTCATCTCATCCTGGGGCTGTAGCCGGTCCCAAGGGTATGGCTGTTCGCCATTTAAAGAGGTACGTGAGCTGGGTTTAAAACGTCGTGAGACAGTTTGGTCCCTATCTGCCGTGGGCGCTGGAAATTTGAGGGGGCCTGCTCCTAGTACGAGAGGACCGGAGTGGACGAACCTCTGGTGTACCGGTTATGACGCCAGTCGTATCGCCGGGTAGCTAAGTTCGGAAGAGATAAACGCTGAAAGCATCTAAGCGTGAAACTCGCCTCAAGATAAGATTTCCCTCGGGACTTGATCCCGCTAAAGGGTCGTTGAAGACCACAACGTTGATAGGCTGGGTGTGGAAGCGCAGTAATGCGTTAAGCTAACCAGTACTAATTGCCCGTGCGGCTTGATCCTATAACCTTGGATCAGCTACAGAACAACTCAGAACAATCACAACCAACAAAATCCCTTCTTCCCGTTTTGGCCTCGACGCTCAGCGTCAAGGTGACAAGTTAAGCTTGGCGGCCATAGCGTTTCGGACCCACCCCTTCCCTTCCCGAACAGGACCGTGAAACGAAACCGCGCCGATGATAGTGCACTTCCCGTGTGCGAAAGTAGGTCACCGCCAGGCTCCCCATTCAACACCCCGATATCACGCAGATATCGGGGTGTTTCGCTTTAAACATAGAAATTTTTATCGGAAAAAGGCTGCAATATCTGCCCACCTGACCTTCGTCTCTGGGCGTCATATGCTAATATTCGGTGTGGCGGGTCTCCCCGCATTGCAGGGTGGTGAATCTGGTCAGGTCCGGAAGGAAGCAGCCACAGCCGCTGACTGTAAGTGCCGGGGGTCAGGCTCGCCACACTTCTTGCTTTCTGCGCTTGCAGCCGTCTGCCGTAAGGTGCCCAGGATAAAATCGCACGATGAGTTATCAAGTACTCGCGCGGAAATGGCGCCCAAAATCCTTTGAATCCCTTGTTGGTCAAGAACATGTCGTCAGGGCATTGAGTCATGCCTTGACTGAGAAGCGCTTGCACCATGCCTACCTGTTTACCGGGACACGAGGGGTCGGTAAAACTACAATTGCCCGAATCCTGGCCAAGTCACTCAATTGCGAGTTGGGGGTAAGTGCAAACCCCTGCAGACAATGCTCCGCATGCTGCGAAATTGACAGTGGGCGTTTTGTTGATTTGTTGGAGGTTGATGCAGCAACCAATACGCGTGTCGATGAGATGCGGCAACTGCTTGAAAATGCAGTCTATGCGCCGACACGTGGTCGATACAAGGTGTATGTTATCGACGAAGTTCATATGCTTTCCAATTCGGCCTTCAATGCCATGCTGAAGACCCTGGAAGAGCCGCCAGAGCATGTCAAGTTCATTTTGGCGACGACCGATCCGCAGAAATTACCGGTTACCGTGTTGTCACGTTGCCTGCAGTTCAATCTGAAACAGATGTCTCCGCCATCGATCAGCGCGCATCTTGCGCGAATACTCGAATCAGAGGGGATTTCGTTTGAAACTGCTGCATTGCAGTTGGTGTCACGTTCAGCGGCGGGCTCTATGCGTGACGCACTTTCGCTTCTTGATCAGGCGATTGCACATGGGTCGGGCAGCGTTCAGGAATGCCAGGTTCGCGAAATGCTCGGGACTGTGGATCTTGACTATCTTTTTGATTTGTTGGAAGCGTTGCTTGGCGGGGAAGCCGCAACTTTGCTCAAGGTTGCGGATGATATGGCAATACGCAGCCTTTCTTTCTCAGCGGCGCTGCAGGAATTGGCAACACTCCTGACGCGTATTCAGGTGGCTCAGCTCGCTCCCGACGCCCTACCCGAAGATGAGCCTGAACGTGGCAGGCTCCTCGCGCTTGCAGCTCGCATGGATATCGAGTTTGTACATCTGTCCTATCAGATCGTAGTGCACGGTCGGCAGGAGCTCGCTTTGGCGCCTGATGAATTTGCCGGATTCGTTATGACGTTGTTGCGACTGTTGGCATTTTGTCCAGAAAGCACGGGTTCATCTGTCAAGGCGTTGGGCAGCCCAAGAGCTACTGCCAATGTTCGTACCGTGCCTTTGGTGCGCCCTCCTGAGGTCAGCTACAAGGCAATCGATGTCAGCCTTGTTGAAGCGCGTGTCGATGAGCCTGTTTCGGTTCCGGTAAGGGAGAGTGGATCGGGTGCTCAGAAACCCAGCCATTCGAGCATTTCATCAATCGGGATTGACTGGCATGAGATCCTGGGGGTGCTTAAACTGACGGGTATGGCGCGAGAACTCGCTCAGCACTGCGAATTCTGCAAACTGGAGGAGGGAGTGGTTTATCTACGGCTTTCCCCTGTGCACCGCCATCTTCAGATGAAACCTGCACAAGACAAGCTGCAGCAGGCGCTATCCACCCATTTCCATTGCCCGTTGCTGTTGCGTATCGAACTGGCTGATACTGTGGCCGCCACACCCGCTGCGACAGCTCAAAAAGCACGTGCCGAACAACAGGAAAATGCAGTTGCTGCAATTGAAGGCGATGCCTTCGTTTGCGACATCATCGAGATGTTCGATGCTCAATTGATTGAATCATCCATCAAACCGATTTAAGGAAGATAGTCATGATGAAAGGTGGGATTGCAGGGCTGATGAAGCAGGCTCAGCAGATGCAGGAAAACATGAAAAAGGCTCAGGCAGAGCTTGCCTCCGTTGAAGTTGAAGGGCAGTCCGGTGCCGGCATGGTAAAGATCGTGATGACCTGCTCTCACGATGTGCGCCGGGTGTCGATTGACGATTCGGTCATGGATGACAAGGAAATGCTGGAGGATTTGATCGCCGCGGCATTCAACGATGGTGTTCGGCGCGGTGAGCAGGTGAGCCAGGAGCGCATGGCCGGTTTTACGGCTGGGTTGAATTTGCCTCCTGGCTTCAAGATGCCCTTTTGAGTACCCTCATCCGACTGTCATTCAGTTTCCAGCTAGCTAGAACCATCCGGTGAATCCTTCAAGTCTTGATGCGCTTATTGAGGCACTGCGATGTCTTCCTGGCGTAGGGCCAAAATCTGCGCAACGAATGGCCTATTTTCTCCTGCAACACGACCGGGCTGGTGCAGGTCGTCTTGCAGAGAGTCTCGAGCTTGCTTTGCAAGCAATCCAGCATTGTCAGCGCTGTAATACGTTCACGGAAACCGAGCTGTGTACGCGTTGCGCTTCATCCAAGCGCGATGCGGGTCTGCTCTGTGTTGTTGAAACACCGGTAGATATGAACATGATGGAGCAGACGCACGCATACAGTGGTCTGTATTACGTGTTGATGGGACGGATTTCGCCGCTGGATGGCGTCGGGCCCAATGATCTCAAGCTGGATCGCCTGCTGGCGCGTGCCGATGATGGTGTAGTACGCGAAGTCATTCTGGCCACCAATTACACGAATGAAGGCGAAGCCACCGCACATTATGTTTCTGAGCTGCTGAAAAGCCGCGGGATCAGTGTAAGCAGAATCGCACGCGGTGTTCCGGTTGGAGGCGAGCTGGAATATGTCGATAGCGGTACGCTGGCGCAAGCAGTCAGAGAGCGGCGCCAGGTGCTCTAAAACCCTGTGACGCAAGAGAAATATCCCTTTCCCTGCCCGTTGCCGTTTAAATGACGTGCGTTTTTCAGTATAATCGCGGGTTTGATTTCTTCCCATTTACCCAAGTTCTAGGATCTGCGCGATGAGCAATGAGTGCAAAGTGGACTGCGGCCGGCGGCGTTTAGTCGCCGCAACTGCGGCTGTTGGGGGGGTTGGGGCACTAGCGGCACTGGTGCCGTTTGTTTCCAGCCTGTTGCCTTCCGAGCGTGCCAAAGCGGCCGGCGCTCCTGTTGAGGTTGATATCAGCAAACTCGAGTCGGGTCAGATGATGACCGTTGAATGGCGCGGGAAGCCGGTATGGATCATCAACCGTACCAAGGACATGCTTGAAACCTTGCCGAAACTCGATGGCGAGATGGCAGATCCCAAGTCGGAAAAGAAGATGCAGCCCGATTACGCCAAGAATGAAACCCGCTCTATCAAGCCGGAAATCATGGTGGTCGTGGGTATCTGTACGCATCTCGGGTGCTCGCCATCTTCCAAGTTCAAGAAAGGGGCCGAAGAAGGTATGGCCGCTGACTGGATGGGTGGCTTCCTCTGCCCGTGCCATGGCTCAACCTTCGACTTCGCTGGGCGTGTGTACAAGAGCAAGCCGGCACCAGACAACCTCGAAGTCCCGCCGCACTACTACATGGCCGAGGGTCGTATCCTCATCGGCGAAGACAAGAAGGGGGCATAAGTCATGGCGAATACCAACTTCGAAAAATACAAATCCGACGGTTCGCTACAGGGCAACCTGCTTGAATGGGTTGATGCCCGTTTCCCGGCAACCGCCATGTGGAAAGGTCATTTGTCGGAATACTACGCACCGAAGAATTTCAATTTCTGGTATTTCTTCGGTTCGCTGGCGCTGCTGGTTCTGGTTATCCAGATCGTCACCGGCATTTTCCTTGTCATGCACTACAAGCCCGATGCAGCCCTGAATGCTGATGGTGTTCCGGTTGCGTTTGCCTCGGTCGAATACATCATGCGTGATGTTCCATGGGGCTGGGTCATCCGCTACATGCACTCAACGGGGGCTTCTGCCTTCTTCATCGTCGTCTACCTGCACATGTTCCGCGGGATGATGTACGGCTCCTACCGCAAGCCGCGCGAGTTGACCTGGCTGTTCGGTGTCGGCATTTTCCTGTGCCTGATGGGTGAGGCTTTCTTCGGTTACCTGCTGCCTTGGGGCCAGATGTCATTCTGGGGCGCTCAGGTCATCGTTAACCTGTTCTCGGCCATCCCGCTGATCGGAGATCCGCTTTCGATCTGGTTGCGTGGTGATTTCGTCATCGGTGATGCCACCCTGAACCGTTTCTTCTCCTTCCACGTTATTGCCTTCCCCCTGGTGATCATCGGCCTGATTGCAGCGCATATTCTCGCACTGCACGAAACCGGGTCGAACAACCCGGATGGCGTCGAGATCAAGGCCAAGAAGAACGACAAGGGCATTCCGCTGGACGGCATCCCGTTCCATCCGTACTACACGGTCAAGGATATTGTCGGTGTTGTTGTCTTCCTGATGGCATTCTCGGCAATCATGTTCTTTGCTCCGGAGGGTGGCGGCTATTTCCTCGAGTACAACAACTTCTATCCGGCTGATCCGCTGAAGACACCGTCACACATTGCGCCAGTCTGGTATTTCACGCCGTACTACTCGATCCTGCGGGCAATGGTCTGGCCGATCTTCGGTCTGGATGCAAAGTTCTGGGGTGTGGTGGCAATGGGTGCTTCGGTAGTGATCTTTGCTTTCCTGCCGTGGCTTGATCGCAGCCCGGTCAAGTCGATCCGCTATCGTGGTCCGATCTACAAGACCTTCCTCACGCTGTTCGTGATTTCCTTCTTCATCCTTGGCTACCTTGGTACGCAGGCTCCTTCCTACTGGGGTGAGAAGATTTCCCAGTTGTGCAGCCTGATTTACTTCGGCTTCTTCCTGCTGATGCCGTGGTATTCGAAGATTGACAAGTACCGTCCGGCACCGGATCGGGTCACCATGTAATGGGGATGGAAAAAATGAAAAAAATTCTCATCGCATTCCTTTTTGCACCGATCGTGGCATTTGCGAGTGGCTCCGTCCATCTTGACAAGTGGCCAGGTACGGTTGCGGACAAGCCGGCATTGCAGAATGGTGCCAAGCTGTTCGTCAACTACTGCCTGAACTGCCACGGTGCTTCCTATATGCGTTACAACCGTCTGACCGAATTGGGTCTGACCGAGCAGCAGATCAAGGACAACCTGATGTTCACTGCCGACAAGATCGGTGAGCCGATGCGGGTTGCCGCTCGTGCTGGTGAGCAGCGTGCCTGGTTTGGTGCAACGCCGCCGGATCTGACGGTGATCGCCCGTGCCCGTGCTTCGGCTGACGGTTCGGGTGCGGACTGGCTGTACACCTATCTGCGCCAGTTCTACCGTGACGACAAGCGCCCGACCGGCTGGAACAACCTGGCTTTTGAAAATGTCGGCATGCCGCACATTCTCTGGGAACTTCAGGGTGAGCAGGTCCTGAACAAGGACCACAAGCTGGAGTTGGCTGTTCCCGGCAAGCTGTCGCCGAAGGAATACGATCAGGCCGTTTCCGATCTGGTGGGTTTCCTGGTGTGGATGGCTGAGCCAATGCAGGAACAACGCAAGCAACTCGGTATTTTTGTCATTCTTTTCCTCTGTGTTCTTTTCGGCTTTGCCTACGCACTGAAGAAAGAGTACTGGAAAGATATCAAGTAATCGTCTGAGTCCAGACATACGGCATCGCCGGTGTGCAAGGTCACACCGTAGCGATGCCGATTCGCTTTTTGAGGGTATTGATCATGATGAACCTCTATTCCGGGACAACCTGCCCCTTCAGCCACCGTTGTCGCATTGTCCTATACGAAAAGGGCATGGACTTCCAGGTGATCGATGTCGACCTGTTCAACAAGCCGGAAGACATCGCCGTTATCAACCCGTACAACCGCGTGCCGGTGCTGGTTGAGCGCGACCTCATCCTGTATGAGCCGAACATCATCAATGAATATATTGACGAGCGTTTCCCCCATCCGCAATTGATGCCGGCCGATCCGATCATGCGTGCCAAGGCCCGCCAGCTTCTTTCAGGCATGGAGCGCGAAATTTTCTCGCACATCGATGCACTGGAAAAAAATGCCAAGACGGCCGACAAGGCCCGTCAGTCGATTCGTGATCGCCTGATTGAACTGGTGCCACTTTTCAGCAAGCAGAAGCATATGCTCGGTGACGAGTTTTCGATGCTGGATGTGGCCATCGCGCCATTGCTTTGGCGCCTTGATCACTACGGTATCGATCTGGGCAAACAGGCCGCTCCGTTGATGAAATACGCCGAGCGTATTTTTTCACGGCAGGGCTTCATCGATGCGCTGACCCCGCCTGAAAAGGTCATGCGCAAGTAAGCAGACACCGGGGCAGCGGCTATGCACGCTGCTCCGGTACTGATGCCTTATCCGGTACTGATGACACTTCCATCGACCAAACCCTATCTTGTCCGGGCCATCCATGAATGGTGTGCCGACAATGGCTTCACCCCCTATCTGGCGGTGGCTGTGGACGCACGGGTGCGTGTACCGTTGGAGTTCGTGCGTGATGGGCAGATCGTTCTCAACGTCGGCCTTGATGCAACCAATCGACTGACGCTGGGTAACGAGTTCATCGATTTCCAGGCCCGCTTTGGCGGTGTCGCACGCGACATCTCCGTGCCGCTGGCCTGCGTAACGGCCATCTATGCCCGTGAAAACGGCGTGGGCATGGCGTTCGAGCTGGAAGCTGAAGAAGCTGCTGCGGAGGAAGAAACCACAACGCCTCCGGCTGAAGCACCGGCCGTCGTACTCACCGCGGTTCCGGAACTGCAGTCAGTACCAGAAACAGAAGCAGACGCCAGCAAACCCGAATCAGATCCTGATCCTTCCTCCCCGCCCAGGCCTCGGCCGACCTTGCAGCGCATCAAGTAAATTCCCTGTTCTGGTGCGTTCGCACCGAGCCGCCGCCCTGTTTGTTCCATCAACGCACCAGAATAGCGCGCGGTATCTCGTTTTCCTGTGTAGTTCCTGTCTAACGCATTGATTTTATAGTGTGGCATGCCAATTGCTGAAGTATTGGCAGGAGCCATGACATTGATGAAAACAGAAACCCGATCCACGTGTTGCTACTGCGGTACCGGTTGCGGCGTCATTATTGAAAGTGACAAAGGCAAGATTATCGGTGTGCGCGGTGACCCCCTCCATCCGGCAAATTTTGGCCGGCTTTGCGCCAAGGGAGCAAGCCTTGACCAGACGGCGCGGCATGACTACCGGGTGTTGCACCCCGAACTGCGCAGCCGACGAGATGAACCCCGGCAGCAAGTCAGTTGGGATGAAGCGCTCGATCACGCTGCTGCACGGTTTGCCGAGACCATTCGAGCCTATGGCCCGGATTCGGTCGCCTTCTATCTGGCAGGGCAACTGCTGACTGAGGATTACTACATCTTCAACAAGCTGGCCAAAGGGCTGATTGGCACCAACAACCTCGATACGAATTCACGCCTGTGCATGTCATCTGCTGTCGCCGGCTACAAGCAGACACTCGGGGCCGATGCCCCGCCCTGTGCTTATGAAGACATCGATAGCGCAGAGTGTATCCTGATTGCCGGCTCCAATACCGCGGTTGCTCATCCCATCGTTTTTCGCCGAATAGAAGAGGCCAAGGCAGCCAACCCGAATCTGCGCATCATCGTGGTCGATCCACGGCAAACGGAAACATCACGGATTGCCGACCTGCACCTGCCGCTGAATCCGGGGAGTGACATTGCCCTCTACAACGCCATGCTGCATGTGCTGCTCAAGGAAAATCTAGTCGATCGCGATTACATTGCCGCACATACCGAAGGTTTTGCAGCGCATGAGAAACTGGCCGAGCGCTATACCCCGGCAATGGCTGCCGAACTGACCGGTCTTGATCCGGAAGCGATCATTCTGGCCGCCCGCTGGTTCGGTTCAGCAACAACCTCGCTGTCGCTCTACTGTCAGGGACTGAATCAGTCCTGGCACGGCACGCACAACAATGCAGCAATCATCCATCTGCATCTGGCAACCGGCAAGATCGGAAAGCCCGGTTGCGGCCCGTTTTCACTGACCGGTCAGCCGAACGCCATGGGCGGGCGGGAGGTAGGCGGCCTTTCCAACCTTCTGTCTGCGCACCGTGATCTGGGTAACCCGGATCACCGCGCCGAGATGGCTCGATTCTGGGGCGTGCCCTTCGTGCCGCCGAAGCCGGGCAAGCCGGCGGTCGAACTTTTCCGCGCACTGAAAAAGGGTGAAATCAAGGCGGTATGGATTGCCTGCACCAACCCGGCCCAGTCAATGCCCGATCAGGCGGAAGTGCGTGCGGCGCTGGAAGCAGCCGAATTTGTCGTCCTCCAGGAAGCCTATGGCAATACCGATACGGCACCCTATGCCGATCTCCTGTTGCCAGCCACCTCATGGGGCGAGAAAGAGGGCACGGTCACCAACTCCGAGCGCTGCATTTCACGTGTCCGGGCTGCCGTGCCGGCACCCGGAGAAGCCCGTCATGACTGGCAGATCGGCCTGGATTTTGCCCGCCGCCTTGGTCATGCGCTGGGGCAGCCGCTGACTGACAGGCTGTTCCCCTACACGTCGGCAGAATCCATTCATGCCGAACATCGTGAATCAACGCGCGGTCGCGATCTCGATATCACCGGCATCAGCTATGCCCTGCTTGAAGCGCAGGGGCCGCAGCAGTGGCCCTATCCGGAAGGTGCAAGGGCCGGCAAGGTTCGCTTGTATGACGATGGCCGTTACCCAACGCCAAGCGGGAGGGCGCGCTTTGTCGCCACCGAACACAAACCGACAGCGGAACTGACCGATCCTGCCCGCCCGATCAGCCTGCTTACCGGCCGCCTGCTCGAACAATGGCACGGCATGAGCCGTACCGGCACAGTGCCTAGGCTGTTCAACGGCGAGGATGAGCCACTGCTCAAGATGAATGCCTGCGACTTGCGCCACCGTGGCCTGGAATCGGGCGATCTGGCCAGGATCAGCAACGGGCGCGGCGAAATCATTGTCAGGGTCGAGGGCGATAGCGGTCTCAAACGCGGCCGCGCCTGGCTGCCCATGCACTGGGGCGAGCAGTTCATGAATGGCTATGGCGCAAATGCACTGATGCCATCCGCCACCGATCCCTATTCGGCGCAGCCTGAACTCAAACATGCCGCAGTGGCCATTGTAAAAGCCGAACTGCCCTGGACACTGGTCGTCATGCGGCACGGTGATGCGTCATCAGCAACTTGCAACGAACTTGCCCTGCTGACAAGAGCACGAACCCTGCTCAAGCGTTTCCCCTACGCCACGGCCGGTCTGTTTGGCCGCAATGATCCGCTGGTCGTTTTTCGTGCTGCGCTACCGGCAGCACCCGATGCTGCATTGTTTGCCGAAATCGACGCACTCTTTGGCCTGGAAACTGATGAGGGCAGCATCGTGTATGTTGACCCCAATCGCGCAATCGACAAGAAAGCCGTCGCCCGCCATGGTCGCCTGCTGGGCGTGCGCCTTGCCGGCGAAACGCAGGCCATGGCCTGGCTGAAGGATGCCATGGCCGACAATGCGCTGGATGCCTCGCTGATCCGTTTTGCACTGGCGCCGATGGCGCAGGCACCAAAACAGGCTGCACCGCGCTCGCCGGTGGTATGCAAGTGTGCCGATGTCACTGAGGCACAGATAAAGTCGGCGTTGCAGGCGGGGGCCTCATTGGCTTCGCTGCAGGACAAGCTAAAATGTGGAACTTTCTGCGGCGGATGTTTGCCGGAGTTGAAGAAACTGGCCGTAGCCGCGCAACCGGTTGCGGCATAACAGACCACCGGAGAAGACAATGAGCTACGGCCATATCATCAAGGAGATCGGTCGTGGAGCCGAAGGCTCGCGCGATATTTCCTGCGAAGAAGCACAGCATCTGTATGGAGCGATGCTCGACGGCGGGGTGCCCGACCTCGAACTCGGGGCGATTCTCATTGCCCTGCGCATGAAGGGCGAATCCACCGATGAAATGATCGGTTTCCTCAATGCTGCCAATGAGCGAGTACATGCCTTCCATCTTCCGCATGGCGGGCCAAGGCCGGTGGTCATTCCCAGTTACAACGGTGCGCGCAAGGGGGCCAACCTGACACCGCTGCTGGCCTTGTTGCTGCAGCGCTTTGGCGTGCCGGTGGTGGTGCATGGCTTGCTGGAAGGCTTTGGTCGAATCACCACGGGCCATGTATTCCGTGAACTGAACATCATGCCGGTGACGTCCCAATGTCAGGCACAGCAGGCGCTGGATGAGCGCGGCATTGCCTTTGCGCCGCTCTCCGTCATCGCGCCCGGCCTCGCCAACCTGCTTTCCCTGCGCGCCCGGATGGGCGTTCGCAGCAGTGCCCACAGTCTGGTCAAGATGATCGATCCGTTCCGGGGCGAGGGAGTGATCCTTGCGGCGGCGACCCACCCGGCCTATATGGATACGATGCGTGACGTGCTTGGCAACCAGCGTGCCCATGCCCTGCTGTTCCGGGCGACCGAAGGCGAACCCTTTGCCAACCCGAAGCGACGCCCGCGCATTGAGCATCTGCACGATGGCCTGTGCGACATCGTGTTCGAATCCGAGCACGACAGCCTGAAGGCATTGCCACCACTGCCCGACGATGCCGAAGCGGCGACCACCGCGGCGTGGATCAACCGGGTGCTGGATGGGCAGGTGCCGCTGCCGTCGCCGATTGCCAACCAGCTGGCAGCATGCCTCGTTGCCTGTGGCTATGCGGCGGATGTCAATGAAGCCAAGGCCATCGTCGCCGTGGAAAGCAACGGGCACATAATGGCTTCGGTCTGATCCAGGAAAAAGCTAAGGCTGGCGGCGGTAACGCTGCCAGCCATTATGGCCGGCAGCCTTGGCTGAGTACATCGCGAAGTCGGCATGGCGCAACAGGGAGCCGGCTTCGTCGGCATCTTCCGGAAACAATGCAATCCCGACACTGCAGGTCACGTGCACCTCATGGCCAGAAATGTCGACAGGCCGGGCAATTGCCGCCGTAATCTTTTCCGCGACCGAGATGGCGTCATTTTCCGATTCGATTTCCGGCAGCAGCACGGTAAATTCATCGCCCCCTAAGCGGCTCACCGTGTCCATGACGCGCAGACAAGCGGCCAATCGCATCGAAACCTCCTGCAGCAATTGGTCGCCAGCCGCATGTCCGAGTGAGTCATTGACTGCCTTGAACTTGTCGAGGTCAATGAAAAGAATCGCCGCCTGACGCTGCTTGCGGGTGGCCGATGCCAGTGCACGTTCCAGCCGGTCTTCGAACAGCGCGCGGTTGGGTAGCCCGGTGAGGGCATCGGTCTGCGCCTGCTGGCGCAGATGGCGTGCCTGCAATTCAAGCTGGTGCAGCTGCCGGTAAATGACATAGAAAAGCATCACGACCAGCAGGGCGGCGATCAGCGCGCTGCCGCCAATGCGCAGCGCACTTCCCCGCCAGTGGGTGATGAGCAGGGACTCATCGGTCGCCGCCAGCACCACCACGGGGTAACGGTGGAGCATTTGGTAGTAGATCAGGCGCGGTTCATCATCGAGCCCGCTGACGTCCGAGAAAGCACCGGCCGGGGAGCTGGGCAGGTGCCGCGTGAATAAATCGCGCCCGGCATAAGAACGGCCATAAGCCTCGTCAATGTCCGGATAGCGTGCCAGCAAGCGGCCATCGCTGCGGAAAACAACGGCCGTGCTTCCCGGTGCATTGCTCAGGGAATGCAGCATATTGACCAGCCAGCGGGTGTCGATGCTGGCGACTACCACACCAAGAAAATGCTGGTCTTCATCCACGACCCGGCGTGCAACAAAGATCAGCCGTTTGCCGCTGACACGCCCGACCGTCGGCTCGTCTATAACGATCTGATCCTGAGCACTGTCTCGCGCGGCAATGAAATAGGGGCGGTCGTCGAAGCGCTGAGGGGGCGGGGTGGCAACCTCGGAGTGAGAGACCAGCCAGCCATCGGCGCCAATAAACCCCATGTTGGCAATCGCCGGAATACCCGCGGCATGGGCGTTCAGCAAGCGACTGACTCGCTCCGGTTCCTTTCGTTGCAGCGGCGTCAGGCGACGCAATTCCGCCTGCGTCGCCGCGAGCGACAGATCCACGGCGAGCAGCAACTGTTCAGTCTGGTTGGCCAGTGCGTGACTGGCAGATTCGATCTGGGTTCGTGCACGTTCATAGGCCGCCTGGTGCATCAAATGGATCTCGTTGCCGGCTACCGCAAAGATGGCCAGCAACAGTACAGACGCAACCATCAGCAACATCCGCACAGGGCGGTGCCGCGGGGCTTTTCTGGGCTGCATCTGATGGGTCTGCTTGGCCATGCCAGTGTCGTTTGTTTGGTATCACTTTGGTTATAACACGATTGTTTCGCACCGGAACCGGGCTGGCAAGCTCAAATGCCGCACCGCCAGATGGCAGCACGCACCACGGTGGTGCCGAATGGGTCGGTCGATAATTCCAAAGGTATTGAAAAACAACACGTTGTGATACTGGCACGGGCGTTGCATTAGGTGTGTTGGAAAGCTAAACACACTGGAGTCGCAAGCATGAGCAAACCCAAATTGGTGATGGTTGGAAACGGCATGGCAGGTGTTCGCACACTTGAAGAGCTATTCAAGATTGCGCCGGAAATGTATGACGTAACCATCTTCGGTGCCGAGCCACACCCCAACTACAACCGTATCCTTCTCTCCCCGGTGCTGGCGGGAGAAATGCAGGTACAGGACATCATCCTCAACGACCACGACTGGTACCGAGAAAACAAAATCAATCTTCATCTCGGCAAGAAAGTCGTCAAGATCGACCGCGTTCGCCGCGAAGTGATCTCCGAAGACGGTTCGGTCGAGCCGTATGACCGCCTGCTGCTGGCAACCGGCTCCACGCCTTTCATGTTGCCGATTCCCGGCAATGACCTGCCGGGGGTCATCGGCTACCGCGACATCGCCGATACCGATGCCATGATCGACGCCGCCAAGACGCACAAACATGCGGTAGTCATCGGTGGCGGACTGCTCGGTCTGGAAGCGGCCAACGGTCTCAAGCTGCGCGGCATGGATGTGACCGTCGTACATATCGGCCCGTGGTTGCTGGAACGTCAGCTCGATGAGGTGGCCGGGCGCATGCTGCAGAAATCGCTGGAAGACCGCGGCCTCAAGTTCCTGCTGGAAAAGCATACCGAAGCGCTGATTGGCGGGGAATCCGGGCGGGTGGCCGCCATCCGCTTCAAGGACGGCATGCAGATCCCGGCCGATCTGGTGGTGATGGCCGCGGGCATTCGTCCCAACTATGCGCTGGCCGAGTCGGCAGGCATTTACTGCAACCGTGGCATCGTGGTCAACGACACGATGCAGACCTACGACCCGAAAATCTATTCCGTCGGCGAATGCGTCTCGCACCGTGGCATCGCCTACGGCCTCGTGGCACCGCTCTTCGAGCAGGCCAAGGTGTGCGCCAACCACCTCGCCAACTACGGCATCGGCCGCTACACCGGATCGGTCACCTCGACCAAGCTCAAGGTCACCGGCATCGACCTGTTTTCGGCGGGGGACTACATGGGCGGCAAGGGCACCGAAGAAATCGTGCTCAACGACCCGGCCGGTGGCGTCTACAAAAAACTGGTGATCAAGGACAACAAGCTGGTGGGTGGCGTGCTCTATGGCGACACCGCCGATGGCCCGTGGTATTTCCAGTTGCTCAAGGATGGCAAGGACATCCACGAGATTCGTGATCACCTGCTGTTCGGTCAGAGCACGGTCGGCGACGTCGGTCACCAGGGGCAGAGCAAGGCCGCTGCCATGAGCGACGACGCCGAGGTCTGCGGCTGCAACGGCGTGACCAAGGGCACGATCGTTCAGGCGATCAAGGCCAAGGGTCTGTTCACCCTCGACGAAGTGAAGAAGCACACCAAGGCGGCGTCTTCCTGCGGTTCCTGTTCCGGCCTGTGCGAGCAGATCCTCGCCTCGACGCTGGGTGGCGCCTATCAGGCCACGGCTTCCGACAAGAAGCCGATGTGCGGCTGCACGGATCACAGCCACGAGGATGTGCGCCGGGTCATTCGCGAAAAGAAACTCACCAGCGTGCCCGACGTGATTTCCTTCATGGAGTGGAAGACGCCGGACGGCTGCGACAAGTGCCGCCCCGCCCTCAACTACTACCTGATCTCGACCTGGCCGCACCTGGTCAAGGACGACCCGCAGTCGCGCTTCATCAACGAGCGGGCGCACGCCAATATCCAGAAGGACGGCACATTCTCCGTGGTGCCGCGCATGTGGGGTGGTCTGACGACCCCCAACGAGCTGCGGGCGATTGCCGATGCCGCCGAAAAATACAAGGTGCCGACCGTCAAGGTCACCGGCGGCCAGCGTATCGACTTGCTCGGCGTCAAGAAAGACGACCTGCCGAAGATGTGGGCCGATCTTTCTGCTGCCGGCATGGTCTCCGGCCATGCCTATGGCAAGTCGATCCGCACGGTAAAAACCTGTGTCGGCGCCGAGCATTGCCGCTTCGGCACGCAGAAGTCGATGGATCTCGGCGTCAAGCTGGAAAAGATGCTGTTCGGCATGTGGAGCCCGCACAAGGTGAAGCTCGCCGTTTCCGGTTGCCCGCGCAACTGTGCCGAAGCCGGCATCAAGGACATAGGCGTGATCGGTGTCGATTCCGGCTACGAAATCTATGTGGCGGGTAACGGCGGCATCAAGACCGAGGTGGCCGAGTTCCTGTGCAAGGTCGGCAGTGACGAGGAAGTGATGGAGGTCTCCGGCGCCTTCCTCCAGCTTTATCGCGAAGAAGCCTGGTATCTCGATCGCACCTGCCATTACGTGCAGCGCGTTGGTCTGGAATACATCAAGAGCAAGATCGTCGAGGACGCAGAAGGTCGCAAGGCGCTCTACAACCGGCTGCTCGACTCACTCAAGGGCATCAAGGACCCGTGGGCAGAGCGTGTCGAAGGCGAGCTCAAGCGTGAATTTGAAATGCTGGCCGTTCAGCCGGTTTGAGGGAGCAAAAAATGAGTGACTGGAAAAAAATCTGCACCCTGGAAGAAATCCCGCGCCTTGGTGCACGGGTGGTGAAGAGCCTCGGCGGCGATATCGCCATCTTTCGCACCTCGGAAGACGAGGTCTTTGCATTGCACGACAAATGCCCGCACAAGGGCGGGCCGCTGTCTCAGGGCATTGTCCACGGCAAGCGCGTCACCTGCCCGATGCACGGCTGGAACATCCAGTTCGACAACGGCGAAGCGGTGGCGCCGGATGTCGGGCACTGCAGCAAGTTCGAAGTCAGGCTGGAAAACGGAGACGTCTATCTCGCAGTCTGAAGGCAACAATTATTGCGACATATTTAAAACAATCCAAAAGGGGTAAAACATGGCCTATCTGGCACCAACAGAATTCGTAACGAAGATGATTGATGCGGGTGAAGCGAAAATCTTCATGTCCACCCGCGATACGCTGATCCGCGCCTACATGGCCGGCGCCATTCTGGCACTGGCTGCAGCTTTCGCCGTCACCATCACTGTGCAGACCGGCCAGCCGTTGCTTGGCGCGGTGCTTTTCCCGGTCGGTTTCTGTCTGCTCTATCTGCTCGGCTTCGACCTGCTCACCGGCGTATTCACCCTGTGTCCGTTGGCCGTTTGGGACAAGCGTCCGGGAGTGACCTGGGCTGGCGTTTTCCGTAACTGGGGGCTGGTGTTCGTCGGCAATTTTGGTGGTGCATTCACTGTTGCCGTGATGATGGCAATCATCTTCACCTTCGGTTTCGATACGCCACCGAACAAGGTGGGGCAGGCCATTGGCCACATTGGCGAAGGGCGTACCGTGGGCTATGCAGAGCATGGTGCAGCCGGCATGCTGACCCTGTTCATCCGTGGCGTGCTCTGCAACTGGATGGTGTCGACCGGTGTCGTTGGCGCCATGGTCTCGACCAACGTCACCGGCAAGGTCGTTGCCATGTGGATGCCGATCATGCTCTTCTTCTACATGGGCTTCGAGCACTCCATCGTCAACATGTTCCTGTTCCCGTCAGGCCTGCTGCTGGGTGGCAACTTCTCGATCTACGACTACATGATCTGGAACGAGATCCCGACCGTGATCGGCAACCTGGTCGGTGGTTTGGCCTTTGTCGGCCTGACGCTATACTCGACCCATGTGCGCACCGCGCCGAAGCGCGCGGCCCACTGATCTGACGATTGTTGATTACACAACAAGCCCCTGATCTTCGGACGGGGGCTTTTTCATTGCCATGGGCCATGAATCATGACTAAGCAACTCTCCATCACGGTCGGCCAGTATTCCGACAAGGGGCGCAAGGAGCGCAATCAGGATTTCCACGGCATCTGCGTGCCCAAGGAGCCGCTGCTCAGTGCCAAGGGCATTGCCATTGCGCTGACCGATGGCATCAGCAGCAGCGAGGTGAGCCAGGTTGCCGCGCAGACGGCTGTCGGCGGTTTTCTTGAGGATTATTACTGCACCTCCGAAGCCTGGTCGGTACGAACCGCCGGCGAGCGGGTGCTCACTGCAACCAACTCCTGGCTGCACTCGCAAACCCAGCAGAGCCCGCACCGCTACGACAAGGATCGCGGCTATGTCTGCACCTTCAGCGGCATGATCCTGAAATCGACCACGGCGCACCTGTTCCATGTCGGCGATACTCGCATCTACCGCTTGCGCGATGCCGGGCTGGAACAACTGACCGAGGATCACCGGCTCTGGGTCTCTTCGGCAGAAAGTTATCTGGCGCGTGCATTGGGCATCGATAAAAAGCTGGATATCGATTACCGCGCCGAGCCGCTCAAGCCAGGCGATATCTTCCTGCTCGCCACCGACGGTGTCTATGAGTTCGCCGACCCACGCTTCATCATCGAGACGATTGCCGCGGCCGGCAATGCGCTTGATACCGCGGCCAGACAGATCGTTGAGGATGCCTTTGCACGCGGCAGTGGCGACAACCTGACCCTGCAGATCATCCGCATCGACGAACTGCCAGCGCCGGAAGCGAACGAGATGTACCGGCAGCTTGCCGACCTGCCGTTTGCCCCCGTACTCGAAGCCCGCATGCTGTTTGACGGCTACCAGATCGTGCGCGAACTGCATGGCAGCAGCCGCAGCCACATCTATCTGGCTGTCGATCAGGAAACGCAGGAGCGGGTGGTGATCAAGACGCCATCCATCGATCTGCGCGACAACCCTGCCTATCTCGAACGCTTTTTGATGGAAGAGTGGATCGCCCGGCGCATCAACAGTCCGCATGTGCTGAAACCCTGCAAGCAGTCGCGCAAGCGGAATTTCATCTACGTGGTAACGGAATTCGTAGAGGGCCAGACACTGGCGCAATGGATGATCGACAACCCGAAGCCGGATGTGGAATCGGTGCGCGGCATCATTGCCCAGATTGCCAAGGGGCTGCAGGCCTTTCACCGGCTGGAGATGCTGCATCAGGACCTGAAGCCGGACAACATCATGATCGACAGCACCGGTACGCTGAAAATCATCGATTTTGGTGCAACCCGGGTGGCCGGGGTAATGGAAATCGCCACGCCGATCGAGCAGATCAACCTGCTCGGGGCAGCGCAGTATGCCGCGCCGGAATACTTTCTCGGTGAAAGCGGCACTGTGCATTCGGATCAGTTTTCGCTGGGTGTGATTGCCTATCAGATGCTGTCAGGCAAGCTCCCCTATGGGGCGGAGGTGCCGAAAGCGCGCACCAGAAGTGCACAACGCAATCTGAACTATGAAACTGTCCTGCACGACGATCGCGAGATCCCCGCGTGGATCGATGTGGCCATCAGGAAAGCCGTGCACCCAGACCCCTACAAGCGCTACGAGGAACTCTCCGAGTTCGTGCATGACCTCCATCATCCCAATGCCGAGTTTCTGAGCAGGACACGGCTGCCGTTGATCGAACGGCATCCGGTCACTTTCTGGAAGGGGGTTTCGCTGACCCTGTTGCTCATCAATATCGTATTGCTCGCCAAGCTGTCCTGAGTGAACAGACACTGCTCGCCAGTACGGCGAGTGGTGTGCCGCCCGCGCTGATTTTCTCCCCGGCGCTTTACCCCCGATTTTATTGCATTGCACCAAGCTGGATTCCGGTGCGCCCTTCTGGTGCGTGGCCATTGCCTTCTGTCTGCGTAAATCCATATAAAACATGGACATATCTGCCTGGCACGCCGATTGCATTTGAGTGCTCAACATTGTTAATCCTGCATCCGGAAGGGTGCGCAAACCAGGAATCAGCACATGAGCGATTGGCTGCAAATCTGCACACTGGAAGACATCCCCCGCCTTGGGTCGCGTGTCGTACAACGCATTTCAGGCGGCGATATTGCCATTTTCCGCACGGCGGAAGATGAAGTATTCGCCCTGCACGACAAATGCCCGCACAAGGGAGGCCCGCTCTCGCAAGGCATCGTGCATGGCAAGCGCGTCACCTGCCCGATGCACGGCTGGAACATCCAGCTCGACAACGGCGAAGCGGTGGCCCCGGATGTGGGTGGCTGCAACAAGTTCGACGTCAAGGTCGACGCCGGCAAGGTTTTTCTGAAAGTTTGAGGAGCATCACCATGGATAAAAAATCATTCCTGCAGGCCGGCCACACCCCCACCTTGCTGGCCGCCTTTCTCTACTTCGACCTGGCCTTCATGGTCTGGGTCATGCTCGGGCCGCTGGGTGTGGGCATTGCCAAGGATCTTGGCCTGTCGCATGCCGAAAAGGGCATGATGGTCGCCGTGCCGGTGCTCGCCGGTGCGCTGCTGCGCATTGTCATGGGCATTCTGGTTGATCGTCTGTCGCCGAAAAAGGCGGCCATCATCGGCCAGATCATCGTCATCGTCGCACTCTCCTATGCCTGGCTGGTCGGTGTTCATTCCTACAGCGAAGTGTTGATCCTCGGCGGCTTCCTCGGTGTGGCCGGTGCCTCGTTTGCCGCGGCGCTGCCGCTGGCCTCGCGCTGGTATCCGCCGGAACATCAGGGCACGGCCATGGGCATCGCCGGTGCCGGCAATTCCGGTACTGCCTTTGCTGCGTTGCTCGCCCCCGGCCTGGCTGCCGCCTATGGCTGGACCAGCGTCTTCGGCATCGCGCTGATCCCGCTTTCCATCGTCTTCATCATCTTCCTCGTCATCGCCAAGGACGCCCCCGACGCACCACCGCCCAAGTCGCTGGCCGAATACATGAAGGTGCTCAAGGACAAGGACTCCTGGTGGTTCATGTTCTTCTACTCGGTCACCTTCGGCGGCTTCGTCGGCCTCGCTTCCTCGCTGGTCATCTACTTCAACACCCAGTATGGTCTTGACCCGAAGATGGCCGGCTATTTCACCGCCGCCTGTGTCTTTGCCGGCTCGCTGGTGCGGCCGATTGGCGGCAACGTGGCGGACCGCATCGGTGGCGTCAAATCCCTTTCGGTGATGTACCTCTTTGCCGCCGTCTTCCTCGCCATCGTCGGCATCGGTCTGCCGGAAGCCTGGATGGCGCTGGCCGCCTTCGTCGGCGCCATGCTCGCCCTCGGCATGGGCAACGGTGCCGTCTTCCAACTCGTGCCGCAGCGCTTCAAGAAGGAAATCGGCGTCATGACCGGGCTGGTCGGCATGGCCGGTGGTGTCGGCGGCTTCTATCTGGCTTCATCGCTGGGTTATTCAAAGCAGCTCACCGGCAGCTACCAGATCGGTTTCCTGATCTTCGCCGGGCTCGCAATATTGGCCTTCATCGGCCTGACCGGTGTCAAAACCCGCTGGCGCACCACCTGGGGTGCTGCACACCTGACGGCAGCGAAGATCTGACGTAAAGTTGAGCCAGCATGGCCGGGGGAACAGAGGTTCCCCCGGTTTTATTTGGAGTTTGTTGATGCCTCTGCAAGTCGCCATTGGTCATTCCTCTCTCACCGGCCCGCGCGAGCGGAACGAGGATTTTTGCGGGGTGGTCACGCCGGAAGGCCAGGAGCTGGAAAACAAGGGGCTGGTGGCGGCGCTGGGCGACGGGCTGGGCGGGCACAAGGGGGGGCGCGAGGCCGCCGAGTACACGGTGCGCGGCCTGCTCTGCGACTACTACGCCACGCCGGATACCTGGGGGGTGCATCGCGCCATCGACAAGGTGGTGACGGCGCTCAACCGCTGGCTGCTCTCGCAATCGGCGCGCGATCCCGAGCTGGCCGGCATGGCCACGACGCTGTCGGCGGTGGTGCTCCGCGGCCGGCGCTATTTCACTGCGCATATTGGCGATTCACGCATCTATCTGCTGCGCGGCGGCAAGTTGCTGCGCCTGACCGTGGATCATCTGTGGGATCACCCCGAGCTGAAGAATGTGCTGTCGCGCGCGGTCGGGCTGGATGCCCATCTGCTGCTCGATTACGCCGAAGGTGAGCTGGAGGAGGGGGATCGCTTCGTGCTGCTCTCCGATGGCGTCTGGGGCGTGCTGGAAGAGGCCACCCTGGTCGAGGTGTTGCTCGATCACCCCGAACCGCAACGGGCAGCGGCTGCACTGACCAGCCTGGCCTTGGCACGCGGTGGCGAGGATAACGCCTCGGCCGTGGTGGTCGAAGCACTGGCGCTGCCGCCGCCGAACCTGCGCGACAGCCTGGAGCACAATGCCCGTCTGCCTTTGCCGCCAAGGCTGAAAGCGGGGCAGGAACTGGATGGCCTGGAGATTGAAGCGGTCATCCACGATTCGCGGCTGACCCAGCTTTACCGGGTGCGTGACAAGCGCAGTGGACAGCGGTTGGTGTTGAAAACGCTGCGCCCCGAGTTCGATGGTGATACGGAGGAAATTTCCGGCCTGATCATGGAAGAGTGGCGTGCCCGTCGTGTGGTGTCGCCTTTCTTCCCGCAGGTGGTGCCGGCGGATGAGCGGAGCTGCCTGTATTTCCTGATGACCTGGCACGAAGGCGCTACCTTGCAGCAAATGCTGGATGCCGATCACCATTTCAGTGTGGCCGAGGTGGTGCAGCATGGCATCCGCCTGCTGAAAGGGGTCGGTTCGCTGCACCGGCTGGAAATCGCACATCGCGATATCAAGCCGGCCAATATTCATCTGGGGCAGGATGGCCGCTTGCGCATCCTCGACCTCGGGGTGGCCGTGAGCGCGGGGGAGAGCAATGCCGTGGCCGGCAATCCGGGGACGCCGAGCTTTATGGCGCCGGAGTTGCTGAGTGGCGTGCCGGCTTCGGTGGAACATGATCTCTACGCGGTCGGTGTCACGCTCTACCACTTGCTGACGCGGAAATATCCCTACGGTGAAATCGAGCCTTTCCAGCATCCGAAATTTGGCGAGCCGGTGGTGCCAACGCGCTGGCGGCCGGAAATCCCGGCCTGGGTCGAGAACATTCTGCTCAAGGCGGTGGCGCTTGATCCGGCACAGCGTTTCGAAACGGCCGAGGAATTTTTGCTGGCGCTGGAACGCGGCGCGTCGCGGCCGGTCAAACCGCCTCAGCGGGCGCCCCTGATGGTGCGTAATCCGCTGCTGACCTGGAAGCTTGTGGCCGCCGTGTCGCTGACCATCAATCTTTTTCTGCTCATGTATTTGCTGCGTTAGACTGAAACCGATGACCAAACCAGCCCTGATTCTTTTTGCCCATGGTGCCCGCGATCCCGAGTGGGCCAAGCCGATGCGGCGCGTGCGGGAAGCCGTGCTGCAGCGCGATTCCACCTTGCGGGTGGAACTCGCTTTCCTTGAATTCATGTCGCCAACCCTGGTCGATTGCGCCCGTGCATTGGTGCAGGAAGGGTTTGACGCCATTACCGTGGTGCCGATGTTCATCGCCCAGGGCGGTCATCTGAAGAACGATGTGCCGGTGCTGATGGATGAGTTGCGCAAGGCCCACCCGGATGTGCGCTTTGTTCTCAGCCCGCCGGTGGGTGAGGCTGAAGCCATGGTGCAGGCCATGGCGACTTATGCACTGGGGCTGACCCGGTCTTTTTGATGACCATCAAGGACTGACTGCCTTCCGGCGGTGAAACTGGTTCTCATGAAACGTTGCCCGGCATTGCTTGATCTTTCACGCGAACATCACGGTGCGCTGTCCTTGGCCGTGCGTTTGCGGCGCGCTGCCGAAAGCGGCGATGAGGCGGCGATCGAAGCGGCCTGCCTGCGAGCGCAACAGGTGTTCCTGCAGGAGCTGCTGCCCCACTTCAAGGAAGAGGAGCAATGCCTGCTGCCGCTGCTTGAAGCAGTCGGCGCCAATGCCGTGGTAGCGCGCACCCTGATCGAGCACCGCGCCATGCAACGCCTGATTCGCGAGCTGGATCTGCCGGATGCCGAAGTCTTGCTGCGCTTTGCCGACCTGCTGACGGCCCACGTGCGTTTTGAAGAACGGGAATTGTTCGAGCGTGCCGAGGCGCTGGTGGGCGAGGAAAAACTCGCCACTGCCCTGCAACGCGTAGCTGCAGAATAGTTGCGACGAAAGTGCTGCCGTCGCCTGTTTAATTCCCCCGCGTAATATCGCAGGCCGTTCTGGTTTTTCTGTCGCGCGTCCTGCAAGTGTAATTCTTCCCATCCGTCTTTATCTTCCGGTTGTTTATTCGGTGCTGGTTTGTCCAGATCATGCATCCGGCATGTCTTTGGCATCAGTTTATGCCCCCCAGGTTTTGTCACCACATGAGTGCTCATGCACCGCCTTGCTGCACTGCAGCAGTGCATTATGAAATAGCATCACAGAACGATGCATCACCGTAATATGATGAATATAAAAGGATAAAAGCGAATTTCTCCGGCTGGCATGGCGATTGCGTAGTAGAGGCCATCACCGTTTCTTACCAGAAGGAGTCGTTCCATGAAAAAGGCATCTGAAAAAAAAGCGCTGCCATCCCGTTCAAGCAGATTTTCCCGGCTGGCTCTGGTGACACTCGCAGTCGTCGCTCAAATGAGCGCCGGTTCGGCACTGGCGGCCAAGGCAAAAATTGAAAAGCCGGATCTGAAGTTCGGCTTCATCAAGCTGACCGATATGGTGCCCCTGGCCATCGCCTATGAAAAAGGCTATTTCGAGGACGAAGGGCTATACGTCACGCTGGAGGCGCAGGCGAACTGGAAGGTGCTGCTCGACCGGGTGATTTCTGGCGAGCTTGATGGTGCACACATGCTTGCTGGCCAGCCGATCGGCGCCACTATCGGCTATGGCACCAAGGCCGATGTGATCACGGCGTTCAGCATGGATCTCAACGGGAACGCGATCACGGTTTCCAACGCGGTGATGGAAAAGCTCAAGGCCAAGTTGCCGAAGCAGCCGGACGGCAAGCCGGTGCATCCGGTCAAGGCCGAGTACCTGAAGGCGGTGGTCGATGACTTCAAGAAGGAAGGCAAGCCTTTCAAGATGGGCATGGTCTTTCCGGTCTCGACACACAACTACGAGCTCCGTTACTGGCTCGCCTCGGGCGGCCTGAACCCTGGCTACTACGCGCCGCTCAAGGGTGATACCAGTGGCACGATCAGTGCGGATGTGCAGTTGTCGGTGACACCGCCGCCCCAGATGCCGGCGACCATGGAGGCCGGCACCATCGACGGCTATTGCGTGGGTGAACCCTGGAACCAGCAGGCCGTGTTCAAGGGGATCGGGGCGCCGGTCATTACCGATTACGAGATCCAGAAGAACAACCCGGAAAAAGTGTTCGGCGTGACCAAGGAGTGGAACGACAAGCACCCGAACACTCACAAGGCGGTGGTCAAGGCAATGATCCGGGCTGCCTGGTGGCTGGATGCGGAAAACAACAAGAACCGCCCTGAAGCCGCGAAGATCATTTCCCGCTCGGGCTATGTCGGTGCCGATTACAAGGTGATTGCCAACAGCATGACCGGCACCTTCGAGTATGAGAAGGGGGATGTGCGCCAGGTGCCGGACTTCAACGTCTTCTTTCGTTACAACGCGACCTATCCGTACTACTCCGATGCCATCTGGTATCTGACCCAGATGCGTCGCTGGGGGCAGATTCCCGAGCACAAGCCGGATTCCTGGTATGCGGATATCGCGAAGAAGGTCTATCGCCCGGACATCTACGCCGCAGCCGCGAAGGAGCTGATCGCCGAGGGCAAGATGAAGGCCGCCGATTTCCCGGATTTTGCCAAGGAATCGGGTTTCAAGCCGCCGCAGAACGACTTCATCGACGGCATCGTCTATGACGGCAGCAAGCCCAATGCCTACATCGACAGCCTGAAAATCGGTCTCAAGGGCAAGGACAAGGTCAAGTAAGGGGCAGGCAAGACAGGCGGCGTGCTGGCGCGACTCCCGTGCCGGTACGCCGGCAGCACCCGTCAGTGCTGTTGATCAACGAGCAGAATAATGAGGTTAAAAATGTTCAACCAAATGGCAAATTTCTGTAGCAAGACAGGCTTTACATGGTTCGTTCCATTCCTGCGCCTGGCCGCCGGTGAAGACCCGCGCCAGCAGTTCCGCGACATGTTGCTGATGATCGGCGTGTCGGTGCTCGCCTTCGCCTTTTTTCTGCTGATCTGGAATGGACTTGCCTCCGGCGTGCAGACCAGCCTGGGCGCGATTCCCGGCCCGGTGCAGGTGGTCAAGGAGGCGCAGGGGCTGGTGCAGGAGCATCACAATGAGCGGGAAAAGGCGGCCGCTTTTTATGCCCGTCAGGAAAAGCGCAATGCCGAGGCGCTGGCAGAAGACCCCAAGGCGGATGTCAGCATCCGTTCCTGGACCGGCAAGCCGACCTATCTCGACCAGATCGTGACCAGCCTTTACACCGTGTTCACCGGCTTTGCCATCGGCACGCTGGTGGCGGTGCCGCTCGGCATCCTGTGTGGCTTGTCGAAAACCTTTCAGATCGCGATCAATCCCCTGATCCAGATTTTCCGGCCGGTATCGCCGCTGGCCTGGCTGCCCATCGTCACGCTGGTGGTGAGTGCTGTTTATGTGTCGACCGATCCGATGTTCGAGAAATCATTCATCGTTTCGGCGGTCACGGTGACCCTGTGCTCGCTCTGGCCAACATTGATCAACACCGCCTTGGGCGTGGCCTCGATCGACAAGGATCTGCTCAACGTTTCCAAGGTGCTGCGCCTTTCATGGTGGACCAAGGTCACCAAGATTGTGCTGCCGTCATCCCTGCAGTTGATCTTCACCGGCCTGCGCCTGTCGCTCGGGGTCGGCTGGATGGTGCTGATTGCGGCGGAAATGCTGGCGCAGAACCCAGGTCTCGGCAAGTTCGTCTGGGATGAGTTCCAGAACGGCAGCTCGCAATCGCTCGGCCGCATCATGGTTGCGGTATTCACCATCGGCATCGTCGGGTTCATGCTCGATCGCATCATGAACACGCTGCAGCAGCTGGTGAGTTTCGGCCAGCCCGCCAACTGATTACGGGAGCACATCATGTCGCTGGCACAACGGAAAGTGATTGACGTACCGGAGGAGAAATTCCCCCCGGCCACCGCGGACAAGGCGTTCCTGGAGTTACAGGCGCTGTCCAAGTCCTATGGCTCGGGGCGGCATGTGTCTTCGGTGCTGAAGAACATCAACCTCAAGATCAACGAAGGTGAGTTTGTGGCTATTGTCGGTTTTTCCGGCAGTGGCAAGACCACGCTGATTTCGCTGATTGCCGGCCTGATTTCGCCGGATGCCGGCTCGGTGCTGCTCAATGGGCGGCCGGTGGAAGGGCCGGGGCCGGATCGCGGCGTGGTCTTCCAGAGTTATTCCCTGATGCCCTGGATGACCGTTCGCCAGAACGTGGCGCTGGCGGTGGATCAGGTTTTCAGGGAACAGTCGGCCGAGGAGCGCAATGCACGCGTGGAAAAGTACATTGCCATGGTCAACCTGACCCCGGCGATGGACAAGCGGCCGAACGAGCTTTCCGGTGGCATGCGCCAACGGGTCTCGGTGGCGCGTGCGCTCGCCGCCAGCCCGGAAATCCTGCTGCTGGATGAGCCGCTGTCGGCACTCGACGCGCTGACCCGTGCCAACCTGCAGGACGAAATCCTGCGTATCTGGGATCAGGAAAAGAAGACGGTCATTCTCATCACCAACGATGTGGATGAGGGGCTGATCATGGCCGATCGCATCATTCCGCTGAACCCGGGGCCCGGGGCCACGTTCGGCCCGGAATTCGTGGTGGATCTGCCCCGCCCGCGAGACCGGGCGGCGATGAACCACGATCCGGAGTTCAAGCGTCTGCGCAAGGAGGTGACCCAGTATCTGATGCAGGTCGGCATGGCGCAGTCAGGCGAGCAGGGCAAGGTGATCAGCCTGCCTTCGGTCTTGCCCAATACCAGCAGCGAGTTTGAAAACAGGAAGGTGAAAGGGGTTTCCGAAGTCATCCCTGAGCCGGTCGTCGCGCCCAAGGCGGAGCCGCTTCACTTTGACCGCTACGTCGAGTTCTCGCAGGTATCCAAGGTTTACCCGACGAAAAAGGGGCCGGTGACCGTGGTTGATAAATTCGACCTGCGCATGAAGAAGGGTGAGTTCATTTCGGTGATCGGCCACTCCGGTTGCGGAAAATCGACGGTGCTGTCGATGGTGGCCGGCCTCAACGACATCAGCGAAGGTGTGGTGCTGCTCGACAACCGCGAGGTGGTTACTGCCGGCCCGGATCGCGGCATTGTTTTTCAGGCCCCGAGTCTGGTGCCCTGGCTGACCGCTTACGAAAACGTCGAGCTGGGGGTGGATCAGGTCTATCCGCATGCCACCCGCCAGGAGCGGCAGGATATTGTCGCCCACTTTCTCGAGCGGGTCGGCCTTAGCGATGCCGCAGGCAAAAAGGCCTTTGAGCTTTCCAACGGCATGAAGCAACGGGTGGGCATTGCCCGTGCCTTTGCGCTTTCGCCGAAGCTGCTGTTGCTCGACGAGCCGTTCGGCATGCTGGACTCCCTGACGCGCTGGGATCTGCAGGAGGTGCTGATGGATGTGTGGAGCCGTAGCCAGCTGACCGCGATGGTGGTGACGCATGACGTCGATGAGGCCATTCTCCTTGCCGATCGTGTGGTGATGATGACCAACGGCCCGCGTGCCCGGGTCGGCAAGATTCTGGAAATCGATTTGCCCCGCCCGCGCACCCGGAAAATGCTGCTGGAGCATCCGGATTACTACCGCCTGCGGGAAGAGCTGCTGAGCTTTCTTGAGGCCTGCGATCAGCACTGAAGCCGGTTCGGACAGGCAAAAACAAAGAGGGCTTCCGGCGCCGAAGGGGCAGCGCAGGAAGCCCGAGCCGGCTTGGTGCCGGCAGAGTCCTCAGAGGGAGGAGGTCTGAATCGGGGTTAAATGTGCAGGGGGTGGGTCTGCTGGAAGTGCTGGTAGGTCATCACCAGCTCTCCTGCATGCGCCATCTGGCCGTGCTCCAGCGCAATCTGCAGATCATCCAGAATCATCTGGTGGATGATCGCAACACCGTCATCGGTTTTCAGCAAGGCACAACCGAGTTCTGCAGCAACAATCGGTGGAACATGTTCGTGTTCGGCAATCGCCGCCACTTCATCTTCTTCCAGATCGGAAAAGTCGAGGCAATCTTCAAGACATAGCATGGGCATTCTCCTGTGTTGCGTACTGTCTGCGGGGTGTCCCCGTCTGCAATGCTTCAGTACGCGCTGGTTGTCTGCCCGCTTTGGTTGGATGCGCTTATTCAATGCCAAGCGCTTATGGGTGCGGCTCTGATAAGCCTAGTTCAGTTGATAAAAAAGGCAAGGATGAACTTGCCCGGATAAAAATATTTCCTGCGTCAGGAATGGGTTCATAGCCTGAGCATTTCGCCCGGGAGCGACTTGGCCAGTTGCAGCCGGGTGATTGTCGGTGCCAGATCCAGCCCGGTGGCTTTCTTCAACTGGGTTGCCCGGGCGCGCAGGTCGCTCAGCGTGACCGCCACCGGGTCACCATCCACGGCAATATTGATGGCATTGCCGCTGTCGCAGGAGGGGAAAACCATGCTGCGGCCATCAAAGGCTTCGGCGATGCGATCCACGCTGCTGCGAAAGCCACGGGTACGCCCGAACAGGTTGGTGGCAAAGACACCGTTGCGGCTCAGGCGGGCGCGGCAGTTGACGTAGAAGGGCAGGCTGTCGAGGGCGCCGGCGCGGGCGTTATGGTCGAAGCCATCGACCAGAATCAGGTCGTATTGCCGCTTGCTCTGCATGACATGGTCGGCGCCATCGCCAATGCATAGGTGAAAGCGCTCATCCTCCTGCGGCAGTTTGAAGCTCTGCCAGGCAACCATCGGCACTTGCGGGTTGATTTCGACAACCGTCATTTTTGTTTGCGGCAGGTTGCGCCAGATGAACTTGGTCAGCGAGCCGGCGCCCAGTCCAATCAGCAGTGCCGTGCGCGGCCAGGGAGCATCACGAAGCAGCAGGCCGGCCATCATCTCCTTGGTGTAGGCGAGCTCCAGCGACCAGGGGCGGGCGATGCGCATCGCACCCTGCACCCACTCGGTGCCAAAATGCAGGTAGCGGACTCCGGCTTCTTCGCTGATGTCGATGTCGTGCCTGGGGGCGGGTCGGCTCATGGTCGGATGATTTCTTTCGTATTCTGCTTATGTGCCAGGCACGGCGACTATTTCCTGCCGCCAAGCAGGTCGGATACTGCATTGCCCAATGCCTTGGTCGTTCCGCCGCCGGCTTTGCCGATACCGGTTGCCAGGCTTTCCAGGCTGATGCCAAGCGCGCTCGCGGCGCCAATGCCCAGCTGGGCAACGAAGGCTTCGTTCAGGGAAAATTTCGGGTCGTTGACGTCGCCTTCCAGGGTGAAGGCCATCTTGATCTGGCCCTTGCTGTCCTTCATTGATTTCAGCACCGCATTGCGCGGCAGGCCCATGAAGGTTTTACCCTTGGCCAGCTCCAGCCCGCTCAGGGTGATCGAGCCCGGGGCATGCAGCCGGTTTTTCTTGATTGTCGACTTCAGCTCCATGTCCAGCGACCCTTTCCTCACCCGGGTTTCTGCCGCCTTGATCAGATAGGGCTCAAAGCTGACCAGGTCGACACGGGTGAGCCGGGTGTTCAGCATTGAATTCTTGCTGGCAATTTCCATCCAGCCGTTGACAGTCAGGCGGCCGTCGTGATGCACGCCTTTCACCGTGCTTTCCAGCACGATCTTGGTTTCTCCGGTCAGCGCGGGAATCAGCATGTGCTCAATGCTGAGCATGGTTTGCTCCAGGCGCATTTTGTGCGGCGGTTTCCGGATCGAGGCATCATGAAAATCGATGGCGCCGTTGAGCAGCTCGATTTTCCCGATGCGTACTTCAGGCGGCGGATCGGCGGCGGCAACTTCCTGCGTCTTCGATTGCTTGCCGGCGGCTTCGTCCTTCTCTTCCGCTACCGGCGCTGTCTTGCCGGCCGGAGTGTCCAGCAGCGCCGGCAGCAGCTTCAGCTTGCCATTCTTCTCCCGCAGCACCGACAGGTAGCCGTCCTCGATGCGGATGCTGGCGATGCGGATGCTGCGTGACAGCAAGGCCCCCCAGTCAGGCTTGACGACGATCCTGCCGGCACTGAGTTCGTTCTCTTCCGGCCAGCCCTCTTCGCCACGGATGCGGATGCCGACTATTTCAATCTGCTGGAAACCGACAACGATTTCCTTGACCTCGCTGCGTGTGCCAAGCGCACGTTCAATCGATTTTTTCAACTCCTGCGTGGCGAAATAGCGCGCACCCAGCAGGGCACCGACAAACAGGGCGCTCAGGATCAGACCGATAACAAGCAGGCGACTATGCTGGCGGTTCATGGCGTCTCGCTTTCTGGCTTGTCCAGCAAATGGGGAACAGGCCAGATTTTACGGATATTCGCAGCCATGTCACGGCAAGGCATTTTCCGCTGTGACAAATGCATAACGCTCAAACTTTGTGCAACGAGAAAAAACCCTTATGAAAGACTTATATAAGACACTTGTTCAGTGCTTATCCACAGACTTGCACAGGGTTTCTGTGGGCTTCTGTGGATTCCGTTCTGCCAGATCAGTACAGCGGCGCAGGGATCGGCGGTGATGATGCTTCATCCTCCCCCGGCAGGGGAAACTCCTTGCTGCCAGCGAGAAAATCAATCGCTGCCCTGATGACTTCTGCATCACGCAGGATCCGGTTGTGCCCGAGGCCGCGCGTGCGCTTGAACCGTGCATCCGGCCAGGATTTTGCGACTTGCAGCCCATCGTCCAGCCGCGTTTCCTTGTCATTTTCGTCGTGTATCACCAGCGCTTTCTGTTGCAGCGGGGCAACGGCGCCGGGGAGCTCGAATTCCTGCCATTTCTTGCCGATTCTTCGTTCCAGCCGCCATTGCATGCCGGCGCGCAGGGCTTCCGGCAGGCCGAGCATCCGGGCAAATTGATGCGAATAGCGAATCAGCGAGGCCGGCGGTGCGATCTGCACAACGCGGATCGCCGCCGGGTTGCCCAACTCATGGCGCAAGGCGATGCCGATGCCGGCAGCGCCCAGCGAATGGCCGATCAGCCCGCTGACCCGAGCGCCGCTGGCCTCGGCTGCACGAACCACGGAGGCAAGCCCGCGGGCAAAATCGGTGATCGGTGCCTCCCGGCCTTCGCTCATGCCGTGGCTGACATGGTCGAACATCCAGACCTGATAGCCGGCTTCCATCAGTGCCGGTACAAACTCGCGAAACTGGGCGCCGCGGCCACCCCAGCCGTGGCTGACGATCACGGCCGGGCGCCAGCTGTCGCCAAACTGCCAGGTGGCCAGTTGCCCCATCGGGGAGGCTGTTGTCAGACGGCGGGCTTTTTTCAACAGCTCAAGTTCGGGCGGAGTGTGTCCTATCCTTGGCGGTGTGATGAAGCGTCGGGCGGTGGTTCGTGCAACCCATGCCGGGGCAATGGCGAGCGCGGTGCGGGTGCTGGCTCGGAGCAGGGGCATGACAAGTAAAGAACGAACGATCGTGCCAAAAAAGACGGGTGAAAACAGGGGGGCGGCATGAGCCATGACAATCTCCTTTAATCAGGCAGTTGGGGAGGTTTTACGGCGCGGACGAGTCGTACGCACCGCGGATGTGACGGGTGCTGCAAGTGCAGAAGAGAGCAGCCGGTTGAAGGCGCGCTGGGCCAGCTGGTTGGCGTTCTTGTCGAGAAATAGATTGCGTGATCGATAACATGAGGCAATGACGCCAAAGATCTCGAAGGCAAGCAGTTCGGGGTCGGTATCCGGTGAGAGTTCTCCAGTATCGATGGCCTGCTGGATACTGCGCATCAATTCCTGGTTGAGCCGCTGCATATGGGCAACAACGGCATCGCGCATGGCGCCGGGTTTGTCGTCGAATTCCGCGCTTGCCGACATCATCGGGCAAGCTTTCAGTCCACTGATCCTTGTCCATTGCAGCCAGTTGTCGAGCAACTTGGTCAGGCGCCTGAGGCCTCGTGGTTCACGCATTGCCGGCATGAAAACAAGCTCGGTATAACGCTGCGCTGCCTCGTCTAGCGTGGCGATCTGCAATTCTTCCTTGGAACCGAAGTGGGCGAACAGACCACTTTTGGACATGCCCGTTTGCGCGGCCAGTGTGCCGATGGTCAACGCATCAAAGCCCTCGACTGCCGCCTGCTGGACGGCGGCATCAAGAATGATGGCGCGGGTTTCCGAACCCTTGGAAAGCTTTGTGTGAAGATTGACCATGGGGAAATAATAGAACGACCGTTCGTAAAAAACAAGGGGGAATTTGCTGTTATCAATCAACAGGCTTAAGTTCCTGTGCCCGGCGTGCTAACTTTGAACCAACAAGACCAGGTATCACCCACGGCGCAGCACGAAAAGGAGGCAGCATGCACAGCAATCCGTTTTCTGCAGGACGCGATGACACACCGCTACGATACTGGGTGGGTGTGGTGCTTGTCGCCGCACTGGTGGCGCTGGCCTGGCTGGGGCCGGTTGATGATCTGGCAAAAACGCGGGTGGATGATGGCCTGAAGCGGGCGCTGGCCACCTTTGCTGTTGCCCGTACCCTCAATGCAGTGATTTCGGTGGTACAGGGTACCGAGGTGTCGGTACAGGCTGTCGGTGGCGTCACGTTGGCGCCGGGGCAGGTGCTCGACCCCTTGAACGATCTGATCGAACAGTTCTCGGCGCTGATGCTCGGTGCCTGCATTGCCTTTGGCGTTTTCAAGGTGGCGCTGGCGATCAGCAGCGACATCGTCGTCACCGGCATGTTCAGTGTGCTTGCACTGGCCTGGGTGATCTGGCTGGTGCGCGGCGGGCCGATGCCGAAGTGGGTCATGCCCCTGATGCTTCTTGTGGTCATGATCCGCTTTGCCATGCCGGCGGTCATTGTTGGCTCGGATCTGCTTTTCGAAAAATTCCTCGAACCCGAGTATGTGCAAAGCAAGGCGCTTGTCTCCAACGCAGCCAGCCAGCTGGAAACGCTGACCCCGCCTGAGAATGCATCTGCCGAGGCCAAGAGCGGGGTGGTCGATCGCCTGAAAAACTGGTGGGCGCAAACCATCGATGCCGGCACCCGCTTCCAGCAATTGAAGGCCGTGGCCGAGCAGACGGTCGAGCACGCTATACGGCTTGCGGTGGTTTTCCTGATGCAGACCCTGCTCCTCCCGGTGTTTCTCTTCTGGTTGCTGGCCCGCCTCGTGCGAGGCTTGCTGGATACCGCTCTGCCGGTGCGTTGATGTCGGTATCGGAATGAAAAAATCCAGCGACCTGGGTGCAGGTGCCCGCCTGCTGTTTGGCCTGGCCTTCATTGCTGCTGGCGTGATGCCGATGCTGGCTGCCTTCGATATCGGCCCGTTGCGTCAGGCGGATATCAACGGCCCGCCCTGGCTGGGCTTTGCCGCAGGGGGTGTTTTTGTCGCTGCCGGTGCCGTGGTGGCGCTGGACAAGGATTTGCCATGGCTACGTGATGTGCTCGTCCTGAGCATCCTCGTTGGCATGGCGGCAATCATCAACTGGATTGCCTTCGGCGTCGGCGAACGGGTCTGCAGTGGCGGTTTTTCCTTCGGGTTTTTTGGTGCCGATAGCGACCTGGCCGGGCTTGGGTGCCGGATACCTTTCGGCTTCGGCGCGTTGATCACCAATGCCATGGTGCTCTTCTTCATGGTGGAGATGCTGCAGAAAAGGCTGGGCGGGCCACCGCTACTGACCAAGACAAAAAAGATGGCCGAATGGCTGATCATCCTCTCGCTGTCGCCCCTGCTGATCGTCATGGTGCTGGTGCTGGCCATGCGTGCGGGCGGTGGCATCCTGCTCACCCGGCTGAAAACCGGCGCCTGGCCGCACAACGAAAATTTCATAGCGCGGCAACGGGAAAAAGGCTTGCTTCGCCGCTTCGGCAAACCGCCTGCGGAAAAGGAATGAGGGGATGTGGTCCCCTCGACAGGAATCGAACCTGTATCTGCCGCTTAGGAGGCGGCCGTTCTATCCATTGAACTACGAGGAGAGCCGGGCGCGTATTGTAGCGGTTGTGTGTAGAACCAACCAAATTCAGATGCTCCCTTGCTATTTTCCTGAGCGATGCCAATGACGAAATCCCGCCGACTGCCACGCGTGGTTGTCGTTCTCGGCATGGTCAGTTTCTTCAACGATCTGGCCATCCGAGATGGTGACGCCGCTGATTCCCATACTGCTGGCTGCCGTACTCGGCGCCGGGCCGCTGGCGCTCGGGCTGGTCGAGGGGGCCGCTGAAGCCATCGCCGCATGGCTCAAACTCTATGCCGGTCGGCGTTCTGATCTATGGGGACAACGGCGGAAGCCGTTCGTGCTGGCAGGATATTTCCTTTCCAACTTCGTACGTCCCTTGATGGGGATGGCGGGAGGCTGGGGTGCCGTGGCCCTGCTGCGTGGGGCGGATCGTGTCGGCAAGGGTATCCGTACTGCTCCGCGCGATGCCCTGGTGGCCGATGCCACGCCTGCGGATCTCCGTGGACGTGCCTATGGTTTGCATCGGGCGCTGGACAATGGGGGGGCCATGGGGGGCGCCTTGCTGGCGGCCGCGTGTCTGTCCATGACCTCGCTGACGCTGCCCGAGATCATCGTGCTTTCAGCGGTTCCCGGATTTATCGGCGTGGCGCTGGTGGCGTTTGCCGTGCGCGATGAAGAGCCGGCGGCGGCGTATCCGTCGCCGGCACCGATAGTTGCTGCGCCCTTGGCGTGGGGCCTGCTGGCCCCGGCGCTGCAACGTTATCTCATCCTTCTGGCCTTATTCACACTGGCGCGCGCATCGGAAACCTTTGTCGTGTTGCGCGGGCATGAGCTCGATATGTCGGTGCCCCATTTGTTGTTGCTCTGGGCCGCCATGAGTTTTGCAAAGGCACTTGCTGCCTGGTTCGGCGGGCTTCTTTCCGATCGGCTCGGGCACGGACGGATCGTGCATGTTCACTGGCTGCTGCATGGCAGCAGTTTCATGTTGCTGGCATTGGTGACTTCGCCGTCTACCCTGTGGGGCGCAGCACTGGTCTATGGTTTCTGTGCCGGGCTGGGCGAAGGCGCAGAGCGGGCGCTGGTTGGAGAGCTCGGGCCGACAGACGCACGCGGCACCACGTTTGGCTGGTACAACATGATCGTCGGATTCGCCGCCATTCCGGCTGGCTTGCTCTTTGGCGGTTTGTGGCAGTTCAGCGGTGCCGCAACGGCCTTTCTTGCTGCCGGCTTCATGGCCTTGCTCGCAGCTTCACTTCTCCGGACGGTAGTGCTGCGTAGGCTGTAAAATTGCTCCTTCGGCACCTTGTGCCCCTTTCTGTTGTACCCCTCATGCCCTTTTTGACGCTCAGCAATGCCTCCTTGGCCTTTGGCCACGTTCCTCTCCTTGATCAGACCGATTTTCAGTTGGATCCCGGTGAGCGTGTCGCGCTGATCGGTCGCAACGGCACCGGCAAGTCTTCGCTGCTGGCGGCGCTGGCGGGTTGCGGTGCCCTGGATGACGGCCAGGTCTGGCGCCAGCCCGGTGCGCGCATCGGTTATGTGCCGCAGGAACCGCCGTTCGATCCCGAGCTGACCGTGTTCAAGGCAGTGGTTGCCGGCATGGGGGAAACTGCCGGCCTGCTGGCCGAGTACCATGAGGTTTCGCATCAGCTTTCCGAGCCGGAGGCCGATCATGAGGCCTTGCTTGCGCGCCTGCATGCCCTGCAGACATCGCTGGAAGCAGTGGGCGCATGGGAGTATGAGTCGCAGGCCGAGCGCGTGATCCAGAAGTTTTCGCTGGATCCGGATGCGCGTGTCGGCAGCCTTTCCGGCGGGCAGAAAAAGCGCCTTGCGCTGGCTCAGGCGCTGGCCGTGTCGCCCGAGGTGCTGCTCATGGACGAGCCCACCAACCATCTCGATATTGCCGCCATCGAGTGGCTGGAAAACCTGCTCATCGAGTCGAATACGACGCTGCTTTTCATCACCCATGACCGGCGTTTTCTTGACCGCGTGGCGACACGCATCGTCGAGCTTGACCGAGGCAAGCTGATGAGCTGCCCCGGCAGCTTTGCCGAATACCAGCGGCGCAAGGCGCAGATGCTGCACGACGAAGAAGTGGCCAATGCCAAGTTCGACAAGTTCCTGGCGCAGGAGGAAGTGTGGATCCGCAAAGGGGTTGAAGCCCGCCGCACGCGCAACGAAGGCCGTGTGCTGCGTCTTGAACAATTGCGGCGGGAACGTGCCGCGCGGCGTGATCGGCAGGGCAAGGTTGAGCTGGCCGTGGATTCGGGCGACAAGAGTGGCCAGCTGGTGGCCGAGCTGGAGCATGTGACCAAGCGTTTCGGCGAGAAGACCGTGGTGCGTGATTTCTCCTGCCGTCTGATGCGTGGTGACAAGATCGGCCTGATCGGCCCCAACGGCGCCGGCAAGACCACCTTGCTGCGTTTGATCCTTGGCGAACTGGCAGCCGACGAAGGCAAGGTTCGGCTGGGTACCAAGGTTCAGGTCGCCTACTTCGACCAGTTCCGTGCCCAGCTTGATCCGGAAGCCGCACTGGTTGATGTGATCTCGCCGGGCTCCGACTATGTCGAAGTGGCCGGCGTGAAAAAGCATGTGATCAGCTATCTGGGGGATTTTCTCTTTGCCCCGCAGCGTGCCCGTTCTCCGGTCAAGTCGCTCTCCGGTGGCGAGCGCAACCGCCTGCTGCTGGCCCGGCTGTTTGCCCGCCCGGCCAATGTCATGGTGCTCGATGAGCCGACCAACGACCTCGACATCGAAACGCTGGAATTGCTGGAAGAGCTGTTGCAGGACTACAAGGGCACGCTGTTCCTGGTCAGCCATGATCGCGCCTTCATCGACGCCGTGGTGACCCAGACCATCGCCGCTGAAGGCGAAGGTGTCTGGCATGAATATGCCGGGGGCTACACCGATTGGGCCGACTACCAGAGCCAGCGTCGTGCTGCCGAGGCTACCGAGGCGCAGGCGAGAAAGAAGGCCGACGCCGAGCCAAAGCCGGCCGCTGCCAAAGGCAGAAGCAACACGGGCAACCGCCTGTCGTACAAGGATCAGCGCGCACTGGAAGCCTTGCCCGGCGAGATTGCTGCACTCGAAGCCGAACAGAAAGTCCTCACCGAAAAACTGGAAGACCCGAACCTCTACGCCAGCGACCCGCAGGCAGCTCAGGCCATGTCCACCCGCCTGGCCGCGATTGACGATGAATTGCTGGCGCTGCTGGAGCGCTGGGAAGCACTGGAAGCCATGAAGGGCGCGAGCTGAGCATGGCTCACTTGCCGACATGAGCACATTGCCCGATGTATTGATGCCGCCAGCTGACCCGGAAGCGGCCGCCGGGATCGTCGCTGCCACACAGCAGTGGCTGGAGCGGGCGGTCATCGGCCTCAACCTCTGCCCCTTTGCCAAGGCCGTGCACGTCAAACAACAGATCCGCTATGCCGTCACCGCGGCGCAGACAGCAGATGAACTGCTAGCCGAGTTGGCCGAAGAATTGCAGCTGCTTGCCGCTACCGATGCCAGATTACTGGATACCACGCTGCTGATTCACCCGCAGGTGATGGGCGACTTTATCGACTTCAATTTCTTTCTCGCAGAAGCAGACGCTCTCATCCGCAATCTCGATTTCGATGGCGTCTTCCAGATCGCCAGCCTGCATCCGCGCTACGAATTTTCCGGCAGCGATCCGGACGATATCGAGAATTTCAGCAATCGTTCTCCGTATCCCACCCTGCACCTGCTGCGCGAAGCCAGCATCGATCGCGCCGTTGCCGCCTTCCCCGATGCCGCCGAGATCTTCGATAGAAACATTGATACGCTTAATCGCCTCGGGCATGAAGGCTGGCGTCGTTTGTGGCTGGATGAACCATCATCCGGGGACTGACAGATGCCCTGCGGCAAGCCCACGTGATGCAACCTGATCGCCTTTCCGCCGTTGAATGAATTGACCCCGCAACGGGCGTCGGCAATACTTGTCCTGTAGGGCAGTGTGCCAGCGTCACACGTTGTCTCGATGGCTTTCAGCGGGAGAGGATGATGAAAATCATTTTGCATGAAAAGCTGATGCAGGCATTGCTCATTGCAGCCTGCAGCATGGGTGTCATGGCCTCGGCGAATGCGCAGCAGTATTTGCGCATTGGTACGGGCGGCACGGCAGGTACCTACTATCCAATCGGCAAGTTGGTCGCCGGTATCGTATCCCGGCCGGACATCCTGCTGGCCACTGCACAAGCCAGTAACGGATCGCTGGGCAATGTCATTGCGGTCAGCAGTGGTGCACTGGAAACAGGATTCAGCCAGGCCGATGTGGCAACCTGGGCCATGAAAGGAACCGGTATTTTTGAAGGGCGCCCCGGCCTTTCCGATTTGCGGCTGATTGCCAATCTGTACCCGGAGAGCATGCATGTCGTGGTGCGCAAGGATTCGGGCATCCAGTCGATCAGCGATCTCAAAGGTAAGCGTGTTGCCCTGGATGAACCCGGCTCAGGTACGCTGATCAGTGCTCGGCAGATTCTTGCAGCCTATCATCTGCAAGAGTCGGATCTGCGCCCGGAATACATCAAGCCGAATCAGGCTGGCGACAGGTTGATTGCCGGTACGCTGGATGCTTTTTTCTTTACCGGTGGCGCCCCCGCTGCGGCGATCGCCGACATGGCTTCAGCCGGCGTTGTCATTGCACTGCTGCCGATCGATGGAGGCGCCGCCGACCGCCTCATGCGCAGCAGCCCGTTTCTGCAAGTTGATACCATCCCGGCAGAGACCTACAAAGGGATTGGTGCGGTAAAGACATTGGCCGTCGGGGCGCAATGGGTTGCCAGCGAAAGACTCAGTGCGGATCTGGTCTATCAGGTTGTGAAGGCGCTTTACAGTGAAGCCGGGCAGAAAAAACTGGCGGAAGGACACCCCAAAGGAAAGTTCATTACCCTGGGCAATGCCGTCAAAGGGGCAGGGATTCCTTTTCACCCCGGTGCCGAGCGGTTTTACCGCGAAACCGGGATGCTGAAGTAGGTTCATGAAACTTTCATTTCGATTCCCGCCAATACTGGTTGCACTGACTACTGGTTTGGTGGTCACCGCCTTTGTCGGTTACAGCCTGTCACGGGAGTATCAAACCGCAATCGAGGTGGCAAGCAAGGAATCGCAGAATATTGCGCGGGTGCTCGAGGAACATGCGCGTCAGTCCTTCCGCCGGATCAACGCGATCATTGTGGCGGCAGATGCGGTCATGCTGGAGTTGCGCGCGAGTGGCGTACGAAATCCCCAGGTCTTTGCCGAATATTTGAGAGGGTTGTTGCCTCAGGATCAGATCGTCCGCTCTTTCATGGTGCTCGATCGCGCGGGTAGCGTCGTATTGTCCACCCTGCCAGCCGAGCTGCGAGGGGACGGTAATGGGAATTCCTTGCCAGCGGAATCGCGTGCCAATCGCGATTACTTTGTGCCACATGTTCGGGGTGCAGATCGGGAATTGGTCTTTGGCAAGCCGGAGCTGGCAAGCGACGGGAATACCTGGATGCTACCGATCAGCCGGCGCGTCAGTTCGCCCGATGGCAAGTTTGCCGGTGTGCTGGTGGCCATGGTCCGCAATGATTATTTCCAGCCTTTCTACGATTCCATCGATCGTCGCGGCAAGGGCTTTGTCAGGCTTTTCCTGTCGGCCGGCTGGGAGGCCATCAGTGCACCGGCGAACGAGTCTGATGGAGCCGGGGACTGGTCGGAAACGCCGCTGTTCCGCCGGCATATCCCGAGCTGGCCGACAGGAACGGTACACGAAACACTGTTCGGCAGTGATGACGAATACATCTACAGCTACCGCGCATTAAACGATTACCCGGTCATTGTCAGTTACGGCTTGTCCAGGGCGTCGGTGCTCACCCTCTGGCGACAGGTTGTGTGGCGTGATGGCTTGCTGCTCATGGGGGGGTTGTTTGCGCTGGCCGGCATTGCCATCGTGCTGAACCGGAATGAACGCCGCCGTCTGGAAAACGAAGCCAATACGCGTATCGCTGCGACAGCATTCGAGGCTCAGGAAAGCATTATCGTCACCGACGCCAATTCGCGCATTCTCCGGGTCAATCGCGCCTTCACCGAAACAACCGGCTATCAGGCCGACGATGTCGTCGGGAAAACCCCGAAAATGCTTGGCTCGCAGCGACAGGATCAGCGTTTCTTTGCCGAGATGTGGGCGAGCCTGAACACGAAAGGTTCCTGGCAGGGCGATCTGTGGAACCAGCGCAAGAATGGCGAGGAGTATCCGGCCCGGATTTCGATTACGGCAGTCAAGGATGCGAGTGGACATCTGACGCACTACGTTGCCGGCATGGTCGATATCACGCACGAAAAGGCAGCAGCATTTGAAATCGAGCAACTGGCTTTTTTTGATCCGCTGACCAAGTTGCCCAATCGACGTCTGCTGATGGATCGGCTACGGCAGGCGCTGGCTTCCAGCCAGCGACATGAGCGTCACGGTGCCTTGCTTTTCCTCGATCTCGATCACTTTAAAACGCTCAATGACACCCTGGGTCACGATGTCGGCGATGCGCTGCTGGTGCAGGCCGCGCAACGTCTCGGTAGCGTTTTGCGCGATGGCGATACAGTGGCGCGACTGGGGGGGGACGAATTCATCGTGCTCATCGAGAATTTGAGCGAACGAACCAAGGAGGCTGCAGAGTTGGTCCATGTGGTTTGCGAGAAAATACTCTCGGCCATGGCCAAGCCGTATACATTGATTGGCAGACAGCACCATAGTGGCGTCAGCATCGGTGCAACCCTCTTCAGCAATCAGTCGAAGACCATCGATGAATTGATGAAACAGGCGGATCTGGCCATGTATGCGGCCAAAACGGCGGGGCGGAATACGCTCCGTTTTTTTGACCCCAACATGCAGGCGTCGATCAGCGCACAGGCAGCGCTGGAAGCCGATCTCCGTGTGGCACTCGCTGAAGGGCAATTTCTCCTTTATTACCAGAAACAGGTGACACATGGCCTGGAGGTGGTTGGAGCGGAGGTGCTGATCCGCTGGGCACACCCGGTGCGAGGATTGGTGTCACCGGTGCAGTTCATCCCGCACGCCGAGGAGTCCGGGCTGATTGTTCCGATTGGCGTATGGGTGCTTGAAACGGCGTGCAGGCAGCTCAAATGCTGGGAGGGGCATGCGCAGTTTGATTCGCTGCGCTTGTCCGTCAATGTCAGTGCTCGCCAGTTTCATCAACCGGCGTTTGTGCAACAGGTGCGTGACGTGCTCGATCGCACCGGAGCCAGGCCGGAACGACTCAAGCTGGAACTGACTGAAAGCGCGGTTTTGATCAGTGTCGAAGACACCATTGTGAAAATGAACTCGCTCAAGGCCGATGGTGTCCAGTTCTCGATGGATGATTTTGGTACCGGCCAGTCATCACTGTCGTATCTGACACGGCTGCCCCTGGATCAGATCAAGATCGACCAGAGTTTTGTCCGCAATATCGGTATCCGGCATGAAGATGCCCTGATTGCACAAACCATCATCGGCATGGGCAACAATCTGGGGATGGAGGTCATTGCCGAAGGGGTCGAGACGGAAGCGCAGCGGGAGTTTCTGGAACGACACGCCTGCCTGCTGTGTCAGGGTTATCTGTTTGGCTACCCGGTGCCGGTCGAGGAATTTGAAAGGCTGATGTAGGCACCGGTTTTTGCAGCCTGCAATGGCCGGGCATGCTGGCCTTATTTCCCCTCGCCACGAAAACGCTCGGCAACAATCCCGTGCCGTTGCAGTTTGTCGTAAAGCGTCTTTTTCGGTAGCTGCAGAGCTTCGGCGGCCTGGGCTACATTGCCGCCACTGTCCTTGAGTGCAGCTTCGATGATCTGTTGTTCGGCGTGGTCCACCTGCTGTGTCAAGGACCTGTTCAGGCCAGCGCCACGGTCATTGCCATTGCCATTGCCTTCGGAGCTACCCAGACCATCCGGCAGGCCGAGGCAGACGCGGTCAACCATGTTGCCCAGTTCGCGTACGTTTCCAGGCCAGTCGTAGGCCTGCCAGCGCAGCAGGTCGGCGTTCATCCATTCCGGCACTGGCCGGCCGAAGCGTTTGGCGGCCTGCTGCATCAGGAAGGCAGCAAGCAGGGGAATGTCTTCCCGGCGTTCGCGCAAGGCCGGCAACTCGATGGCGACCACGTTCAGCCGGTAATAGAGGTCGGCGCGGAAACGCCCGGCATCGGCTGCCTGGCGCAGGTCTTCCTTGGTCGCCGCGACAATGCGGCAGGCCACCGGAATCGAGGCATTGCCACCCAGGCGTTCGACTACACGCTCCTGCAGCACGCGCAACAGCTTGGCCTGCAGTGCCAGCGGCATCGACTCGATTTCGTCGAGGAACAGCGTGCCATCGTGGGCGTATTCGATCTTGCCGATACGGCGTTTGCCGGCACCGGTAAAGGCGCCCGCCTCGTGGCCAAACATCTCGCTTTCGAAAACGCTTTCCGGCAGGGCGGCGCAGTTGATGGCGACAAAGGGGCCGCGCCGGCCGCTGGCAGCGTGGATGGCGCGGGCTACCACTTCCTTGCCGGCGCCGGTGGGGCCGTTGATGAGGATGTCGACATCGGTCGGCGCCAGCCCGGCAATCAGCCGGCGTACCGCCTGCATGGCGGCGGATTGCCCGATCAGCGGTACCTCGCCATTGTCGTTCAGGCACTCGCGCAAGCGGCGGTTTTCGAGCAGCAGCGCGCGTTTTTCCATGGCCTGCTGTACCACCGAGATCAGGCGCTCGGTGGCAAAAGGCTTTTCGATGAAGTCGTGAGCCCCTTCGCGCATGGCTTCTACCGCCACACTGACATCGCCATGGCCGGTGATCAGCACCACCGGCAGTTCGCGATCATGCTGCCGCATTTCGCGCAGCAGCGCGAGGCCGTCCTGTCCCGGCAGGCGCAGGTCACTGACGACCATGCCCGGCATCTCCTTTGCCTGTGCGGCCAGCGCAGCTTCAGCGTCGGCAAAGCTGCGCACTTCAAAGCCGGCAATGAGCAGCGACTGCGTGCAGGCACGGCGTACGTCCGGATCGTCTTCGATCAGGAAGACCGGCAGGGCCGAGGCGCTTGCGTTGTTTTCAGTCCGGGTACTCACAACTCATCCTTTCGATAGTCAGGCCTGGGCATAGGGGCTTGCGGCGCAACCGGAAGCAGCACGGAGAACTCGGCCCCTTGTCCCTGGTTGCGGTTGGCTGCTTCGATGCGGCCGCCCAGGCTTTCGACGATGGTCAGCGAGATGGCCAGTCCGAGTCCGAGGCCTTCGCCAGCGCTCTTGGTGGTGTAGAAGGGTTCGAACAGATGCGCCAGTGTCGATGCCGGCAGGCCGCTGCCGTTGTCGCGCACGGTGATGCGGACATCTTCTCCTTCGCAGCGGGCATCGATTTCGAGTTGTGGCACGCTGACCGCAGCGGCTGCATCCAGCCCGTTACGCAACAGATTGACCAACACCTGTTCAAGGCGCACGGCTTCGGCGCGCACCTGCAGGCCGGCGGTGACGCCGGTGGTGTCGATGCCGGCTGCGAGTTCACGGCGACGCGGCTCGATGATCAGCAGGGCGTTGGCCAGCACGCTGTCCACGGCCACCGCTGTTGGCTGTGCGGGCGCCTTGCGGGCAAAGGACTTGAGCTGGCCGACGATGTGTCCGAGGCGGCCGGCGAGATGGCTGATCGATGCCAGATTGTCGCGTACTTCCTCAGTCCGGCCGCGATCGAGCAGCGCCATGGCGTTGTCGGAATAGGCGTGCAACGCCGCCAGCGGCTGGTTCAGTTCATGCGTCATGCCGGCGGACATTTGCCCGAGCACGGCCAGTTTGCCGGCTTGCACTGCGGCATCCTGCGTTTCATGCAGGATGGCTTTGGTGCGCTCCAGCGCCTCGATCTGCCGAGACAGGTCATCGGTGCGTTCGGCAATGCGCAATTCAAGCTCGGCATGCAGTCGTTTCAGTTCCTCGCGCCGCCTGCGGCGCAAGCGCTGGATGATTGCCAGCGTCAGCAGGAAGGCACTGGCAAAGGCGGCGGCTGCACCGGCAATGACAGCTTCGTTGCGCTGCGCGGTCGGGTCGTTCAGCAGTACCAGTTGCCAGCCCAGCGGGCCAACACGATGGGCGTGCCAGATCAGTTCGCGGGCCTTGCCGTCCTCGAGCAGGCGCACGCTGTCCTTGCCGGCAGCAATGCCATTGCCGGCAAGCAGTGGCGCCGGTTCTCGGCTTCCATACTTGCGCGTTTCAGCCAGTTCGCTGCGGACTGCTGGTGTGAGTGGCGCCAGCGCATGGTAGCGCCAGGCGGGATTTGAAGTGAGAAAGGCAATGCCGTCGCCGTCAACCAGCAGTGCCATATCACCGCTGTTGATCAGTGCCTGCTCGAAACCTTCCAGCGCCACCTTGATGGCGATGACGCCGACGATCCTGCCCTGTTGGCGCATTGGTGCAGACAGGAAGTAGCCGGGTTCGCCGGTCGTGCTGCCGATGGCGTAGAAACGCCCGGTGCCACCATCGATCGCTTCACGGAAATAGGGGCGGAAACCGTAATTCTGGCCGACGAAGCTGCCCGGCTTCTGCCAGTTGCTGGCTGCCAGCGTATTGCCGTTGATGTCCATCAGGTAGGCAGCGGCAACGCCCGCGGCTTGCTGTGCGGCTTCCAGATAGGTATTGGCAGCTTGTTGCGTACGTTGATCCGGGTTGGCCAGCACCTGGGTCAGGTCGCGTTCCAGCGCCAGCAGGCCGGGCAGGGATTCATAGCGGGTCAGGCTGGCTTCCAGTGTCTGCGCATAGAAAGCCAGGCGGTGTGTAGCGGCGTCACGCTCGGTAGCGATGCCGGCATCGAGTGTGCTGCGATAGGCAAGTAATGCAGTGACGGTGCAGGCGATCAATGCCAGCAGGGCCGCAAGCAGCCCGCGATGGCGGCGCCCACCGCGCAGAGAAAAGAACGTCAGAGATTGGAACGGTGAAGTCACGCTGGCATCCTACGGCAGATCTCGTTAGCCGTCAGCCGGCATACAGCCTCTCCACGTGGCAGGGGTAGCAAGCCGCGTGGAAAGGCTGTTGTCGATCACGTTGCGTTGGCCGCGCAAGCTCCTAGCGATTTGCGCGTGCGATAGAAGTGCCAGCCAATGAAAACGACAGCAGCACCGATACCGAGTTCGTCGGTGAGCGGGAGGGCGACGATCAGCAGGCAGGCGGCACCCGTGGCCCAGATCCGTTCCCACATCCGCAGCGGTGCGCGCAGGTAACCGATGGCGGCAGCACCCCATAGCGCGATGGCCAGCAAGGCCTTGCCGACGATCCAGAGCACCGCCAGCACGGAGGGATCACCCTGCAGCATCAGCGCATTGTCGTAGACTGCCATGAAGGGCACGACGAAGCCGGCGATGGCAACCTGCACCGCCTTGAGGCCGATCTTCATGGCCGATTCCTTGGCAATCGAGCTGGCGGCAAAGGCGGCCAGCGCCACCGGCGGCGTCAGGTCGGCCATGATGCCGAAGTAGAAGACAAAGAGATGGCTGACGATCAGCGGCACGCCGAGATCGAGCAGGGCCGGTGCAGCGATCGAGCTGGTGATGATGTAGTTGGGGATGGTCGGAATGCCCATGCCAAGGAGGAGGCAGATCAGCATGGTCAACAGCAGCGAAATGAACAGGCTGCTTTCACCGACGCGGAGGATGACGCTGGCAAAGTTGGAGGCGGCGCCGGTCAGCGTCAGGATGCCGATGATGACGCCGACAATCGCGCAGGCAACGCCGACCGGCAGCGCCTGGCGGGCGCCATCAACGAGGCTGTCGCGCATGATGCGCAGGGTTTCCCTGCCGCCCTTGATGCCAAGGCAGAGGATGGCCAGCGAGGCGATGACGATCAGCACCGGATAGACACCCCACTTGACCAGCAGCGAGGCAGCAAGGCCGACAGTCAGCCAGAAGGCGTAGCGGAAGGCGGCTCCCGAAATGCGGGCTGCAACAGCGGTGCCAAGAATCAGGATGGCGCACAGCGAGAGCCCGACCATGCCGGAGTACATCGGTGTGAAACCGTAGAACAGCATGCCGACCAGGCCCACCAGCGGCAGGATCAGATACCACTGCGAACGCATGGCGCGCCAAGGGTTCGGGCACTGGTCCTTGGGCAGGCCGGCGAGGTTCTTGCGCCCGGCTTCCAGATGCACCATCCAGAAAACAGTGACGTAATAGAGGATGGCCGGAATGAGCGCCGCCTTGACGATCTCGACATAGGGCACGTTCAGGTTTTCGGCCATGATGAAGGCGACGGCGCCCATCACCGGTGGCATGATCTGGCCACCCATCGAGGCGGTGGCCTCGACGGCGCCGGCAAAGACGCCGGAGTAGCCGAAGCGCTTCATCAGCGGGATGGTGAATTGCCCGGTCGTCAGGACGTTGGCAACACCGGAGCCGGAAATCGAGCCCATCAGCGCCGACGAGATGACTGCCACCTTGGCCGCGCCCCCCTTGGCATGGCCGACGAAGCCGAGGGCAATGGAATTGAACAGGTTGATCATGCCGGCATGTTCGAGAAAGGCGCCGAACAGCACGAACAGGAAGATGTAGCTGGCCGAGACCATGGTTGGAATGCCGAAGATGCCTTCGGCACCGAAACCCAGCTGGTCCACCACCTGCGAAAACTCATAGCCGCGATGCGCCAGGTCGCCGGGCAGGTATTGCCCGAACAGGCCGTAGAGCAGGAAGAGTGCGCAGATGGTCGGCAGGGCCAGGCCAAGGATGCGCCGCGCTGCTTCAAATACCAGCAGGATCATCGCTGTGCCGACCCACAGATCAATCGTGGTCGGCTCGCCAGCGCGCTGGATCAGCTCGACTTCGAAGATCCACTGATAGGTCGATAGCACAAAGGCACCGGCGGCCAGCAGCCAGTCGCGCAGCGGCACGCGGGTGAGGTTCCTGTCACCGCGGGTAGCCGGGAAGAGGATGAAGGTGAGCGTCAGCAGAAAACCGACATGCAGCGCCCGCATGATCAGGCTGGACAGCGGGTGGAAGGCCGCCATCGTCAACTGGTAGAGCGAGAAGCTGAGTGCGGTGGCGGTCAGAACCAGGAGAGCGCCCCCCCCGAGACGGCGCAGGCTGCCGTGCTCGGAGAATGTCTCCTGCTCGATGTTCGTCTGGGGGAGAGCGTTCGTGGTCATGATGGCTTACTTCAACAGACCGGCTTCGCGGTAGTACTTCTCGGCGCCCGGATGCAGCGGCACCGGCGAGCCCTTGGCCATGTTTTCCTTCTTGATTGCCTTGGCGGCGGCATGGGCGGTGCCCATGGCTTCCAGGTTCTCGGTCATCGACTTGGTCATCTTGTAGACCGTTTCCACCGGCACGCCTTCGTGGCTGACCAGGTAGTTCGGAACGAGCACCGTCTGCACATCAACGGTCTGGCCGTTGTAGGTGTTGGCGGGAATGGTGCCGGTCTGGTAGGCCGCATCGTTGATCCTGGTCACGATATCGACCGGGATCGGAATGACGACAATGTTCAGCGCTGTCGACAGGTCACGCACGGCGGCGACGCCGAGGCCGGAAGAAAGCAGGGTGGCGTCGAGCTGGCGGTTCTTCATCAATTCAACCGATTCGCCGTAGCCAAGGTATTCGACCTTGGCGAAATCCTGATAGCTGAGGCCGGCAGCCTTCATGATGTCGCGGCTGTTGAGTTCGGTGCCGCTCTTTGGCGCGCCGACGGAGACCCGCTTGCCCTTGAGGTCAGCCAGTGACTTGATGCCGGAATCGGCGGCAGCGAGGAAATGGATGTAGTTCGGATAGATCGCAGCAACGGTGCGCAGCTTCTTCAGCGGGGTTTTGAAGCCGACGTCGGCATTGCCTTTCCATGCTTCGGAGAGAGTGTCACCCAGTGTGAAGGCAATCTCGCCACGGCCGGCCTGCAGCAGGTTGAGGTTTTCAGCCGAGGCCTTGGTTGCCTGTACCGAGGTCTTTGCATCCGGCATGGCCTTGCCGTAGATCTGGGTCAGCGAAACGCCGAGCGGGTAATAGACGCCGCTGGTGCCGCCGGTCAGCACGTTGATGAATTCGGCGGCGTGAACCGTCGTTGCGCCAAGCGTGATGGCGCCAATGGCGATCAGTGAACGTAGTTTCATGGTGTCTCCTCCAAAGATTGGCTAACCGAAATCCGGTTGCTGCAATCCTTATTGCAGGAGGCGTGCCATGTTTTTACGTTTTTCTAATGCATTGTTTTTTTGTGGTTCTCTGATTTGTTCAGCGCGAGATTCCGGCGGTTGTGTGCGGGAATCCAGAATGCAACAGGGGGTACCGTGCGGTTTCCCGCATCGAAACAGGCCGGGGCGATGCCGGCCTGCACCTCAGCCTTGTTGCAGCGGAAATTTCAGCGTGCGTCCTGCCAGCCAGGTGTCGAAATCATCGCGCGCTATCCATGTTTCCCGGCGGTTGATGTTGCCGGGCAGCTGTTGTCCTTCCCATTGCTCGCTCGCCCAGCGCTTGATGTTGGCATGCAGCGAGCCATGTTCAATCGCATGTGCCAGCTCAAGTTCGGCTTCGTGTTGCGGGGTGTCCTGCAACAGGCGTGCTGCTTCCTGCAGACTGAGTGGGCTGTTGTTTTCAGTGGCGTTCATGTGAGTTTGCCTGTCGATGGTGATGGATTCATTCTAGAACGATGGCGTGTCTGTGCGAAGAGCGGCGCAGCGCAGCGGCCAATGGATAGCGTGCCGTTCGTGTACGATTCGGGCTGCCTGCTTTTGCGCTTGCAAGAATGAGGAAGGATCAAACCTTGCCGTTTTTGCCGTAATGATCATGGACAACAAACTGCCACACATGAATACCCTGCCGGCCACGGCGATTTGCCCAGTTTTTCTCAGTGCGCTTCTCCACGGTGTCAGCGCTACCCTGCTGGTGGCAAGACTTGGCAGGGTGAAGCCATCGTCATGTGCCATCAATTTCTGAACGGTTTCCCTGCCCGGAAACACAAGGCCATCGCTACATGAACCAGAATATGCAGAACGACTACGCGCTGCTCTTGATCCGCAGCTACCGCCAGCTCACCGGGCACGTGCTCCTGCCGCTGGCCAACCCGGCTGAGGCGGCAACGGCGCTGTTCAACGCTCCCTTTGTCGTTCTCTCGCACAACACCCTGAGCGACCCGGTCTTTGTCTATGCCAATCGGGCAGCCCAGCAGCGCTTTGCCATGACGGAGGATCAGATCATCGGCCTTCCTTCACGCTATTCAGCGGAGCCGCTGGCACGAAGCGAGCGTCAGCGCTTGCTCGACATCGTCGCGCGCCAGGGATACATCGACGACTACTGCGGTGTGCGGATCGACCGCATGGGCAATCGTTTTGAAGTTCGCAATGCGACCGTGCGGAATGTCATCGACGAAGAGGGGAGGCTGCATGGTCAGGCGGCCACCTTCAGTGAATGGATCGATATCGCCGCATGAACCGTCGTTCCTTCTGCGATCAGGCAGGCGTTATTCAGCGCTAGCCGCCGCGTCAAGCACCCGCTCGCATTCGAGCATCAGGGCATTGCCAATTTCCGAAACGTAGTTGGCGTCCAGCGATTCCTGCATTTCATGTGCAGTCAGCAGGCCGGCTTCACGTGAGAGTGAGGCAGCAATCTGCCGGGCCAGATCGTCGCTCAATGCCGAGAGATGCTTTCTTTCGGCCAACGGCAGACTGCGTTTCGTGCGGTTCAGCCAGTCAGCGGCCAGGCTGGCGCCCTGTGCCTCGGTCAGCCAGTGATCGTGTTCGTAGAAGCTTGTCAGGCGTTCGGCGACCAGGGCGTAGATCAACGCAATCTGAGTGCCGCGAGCCGTTGCAGGAAGGAGGGGCGCGTCTTGCCGGTTCATCTGGGTTTTTCATTCATTGCGGGAGGCTCACCCTAGCACACGTTCATTGTTGCCGATTCAGGTGCCTAATAGCTTTTTCCTATTGAACGCATAGAAGTAATTTCCTTTTGCATGATGGTTTGGAGGCTTAGACTGTTTCCAGTGACATGAAATATGTTTTCATCATTGACCAGAAGGAGAAAAACATGGACCCGAAGAAACTCACCACTGCCGCCGGTTGCCCGGTAGTCGACAACCAGAACACGATGACGGCCGGCCCGCGTGGCCCGGTGTTGTTGCAGGATGTCTGGCTGCTCGAAAAGCTGGCCCACTTCGACCGCGAGGTGATCCCCGAGCGGCGCATGCATGCCAAGGGCTCCGGCGCCTACGGCCACTTTACGGTGACGCATGACATTACGAAATACACACGGGCCAGGATTTTTTCGCAGGTCGGCAAGAAGACCGAACTTTTTGCCCGCTTCACCACGGTGGCCGGCGAGCGTGGCGCGGCCGATGCCGAGCGCGATATCCGCGGTTTCGCCGTCAAGTTCTACACCGAGGAAGGCAACTGGGACATGGTCGGCAACAACACGCCGGTGTTCTTCCTGCGCGACCCGCTCAAGTTTCCCGACCTCAACCATGCGGTCAAACGCGATCCGCGCAGCAACATGCGCAGCGCGCAGAACAACTGGGATTTCTGGACGTCGCTGCCGGAAGCCCTGCACCAGATCACCATCGTCATGAGCGAGCGCGGTCTGCCGGCCACCTATCGCCACATGCACGGCTTCGGCTCGCACACCTTCAGCTTCATCAATGCGCAGAACGAGCGTTACTGGGTCAAGTTCCACTTCAAGTCGCAGCAGGGCATCAAAAACCTGACCGACGCCGAGGCCGAGGCCGTCGTCGGCAAGGACCGCGAAAGCCACCAGCGCGACCTGCTGGAGAGCATCGACAAGGGTGATTTCCCGAAATGGACGCTGTTCGTGCAGGTCATGCCGGAGAAGGATGCATCGAAGGTGCCGTACAACCCCTTCGACCTGACCAAGGTCTGGCCGCATGGCGACTACCCGCTGATCGAGGTCGGTGTCATGGAGCTGAACCGCAACCCGGAGAACTTCTTCGCCGAAGTCGAGCAGTCGGCATTCAACCCGGCCGCCGTCGTCCCCGGCATCGGTTTCTCGCCGGACAAGATGCTGCAGGCGCGGCTCTTCTCCTACGGCGATGCGCAGCGTTACCGGCTCGGTGTCAATCACCACCAGATCCCGGTCAATGCACCGAAGTGCCCGTTCCACAGCTACCACCGTGACGGTGCCATGCGTGTCGATGGTAACCAGGGTAGTCGCATCGGCTATGAGCCGAACAGCACCGGACAGTGGCAGGAGCAGCCCGACTACCGCGAGCCGCCGCTGTCGGTGGAAGGTGCGGCCGACCACTGGAACCACCGCGAGGACGATGACTACTACTCGCAGCCGGGTGCGCTGTTCCGCCTGATGAGCCCGGCACAGCAGCAGGTACTGTTCGAGAATACGGCACGTTCCGTCGGAGGTGCCTCGAAGGAAGTTCAGCTGCGCCACATTGCCAACTGCAGCAAAGCTGACCCGGCCTACGGGGCAGGGGTAGCGAAGGCGCTGGGTTTGTCGGGATAAGCCTATCCGGCGACCGGTTCGGGTTCGAAAGAAAAGTGGCTGCAGAAACTGCAGCCATTTTTTTATTCTCGGTACCTGAGGTGCTACCCCGCCGGGTGTTCTGGCGGCGGCATCTCCGGCATGGGGGGGAGCTGCGCTTTTTCTTCGTCGCTGAGCTTGAGTCGTTCGATCAGGCCGTCACGGGTGAGGTGCAGCAGTTTTTCGATGGCGGCGAAATCGTCGGGCAGGGCGGCATCATTCCAGCCGTTGGCAGAATGGCGAGCCAGGTCGACGGCGAGGCTGACATTGCGCACCCGTGGATGTTCGGCTTGGGGGGCATCGATCAGGTTGGCGAGCAGTTCCGGCAGGTGCCAGGCGTGGCAAAGGCCGAGCTGCAGTTCCTTCAGGGTGATTCCCAATACCTCTTGTTGTGCAGTGGCGCTGCGCAATGTGCGATCAGCCTTTTGCCGGTCGTTGATGTCAGTTGCCAGTTTTGGCGCAAAACACCACAGCAATATCTCGGAAAGATCGTGCAGCAGTGTAGCGATGGTGATTTCTTCAACGTTCAGATCCTGTCGCCACAGCGCCCACTGGTGAGCGTAGTGCGCGGCCCGCTGCACACGGCGAACCAGCTTGAGCGTACCGAGCATGGCCTGCGGTTCACTCTTCAGCATCTGCTCGATGGTGATCATTTCCTTGAACTGCTCGAAGAACGGTTCGATGCCGATCATCATCACCGCGCTGGCAATGGTGGTGATGTCGGAACGCAGGTTCTTACCGGAAAAAGGCTGGATATAGGCCAGCACCTTCACGGTCATCAGCGGATCCTGCAGCACGATGCGGGCGATGTCACGGCCGCTGATACGGTCGATCTTCTCTCTCGCTTCGTCGAGTTGGCGCGCGGTATGCCGCAGCACAGGCAGCTCGGCGCCGCTGAAAAACAGCACCCAGGTTTCTAGATCCTGCAGGGGGTGAGTCAGCATTCTTTTGCCTTCGCCTTCGCCTTCGCCTTGGCCTGATTGAAAACCGTGAATTGAGAGATCACGGCCTGTGGCGATGGTACCCGCAGGCCGGGTACGATTCAACCCGAATAATATCGGCTTGAGACGCTGGCCGGTTTGAATGTCCGGTAATGGAAGTGATGCAGGAGAGGCGCTGGCAACGGGTAAGTAAAGCTTGCTGGTTCAGCGATGGTGAACCAGCAATCCGGATTACGAGCATGCTTCGATCAACGTGATGCTTTTGTCGCCTGCATGGATTTTGAAGACATGGCCATCGAACCCTGTTTCGTAGCGGAGGCCGTGTGTTCCGTTCGGGTTCCACCAGGTGAGATAGCGTCCGCGTGGCCCCCGGTATTCGTGCTCTTCATCAATCAGAGTGGTGCCATATTGTTGCCGGACTTTGCTATCCAGGTCGCCCAGGCCAATCCCACGGCTTGACCGGATATCGCTTGCGGCATCGTGGATCGTCATCCGGGCAACCCGGCCCTTCTTGATCATCAGGCTGTACTGCACCGGGTTACTTTTCGGGTGGACTTGGTAGCAGCGCGTATTGGGAGACTCTCCTTCACCGGCAATCAGTTTATCACCCAGTGCCTGTTCTGCCTGTGCGAGCGTCATGCCAAAACGAAGCTTGCCATAGCCGCTTTCAGAAAGAGTCGTCGCTGGTGGCGCAGCCTGGGCAACAACTGTTAACGCAGATGCTGCGGCAATGGTGAAGACCCACCTCGAGTATCTGATCAGCATGTGCTGTGCCATAGAATCTCTTTCCACTGCTGTGATTTGAGTCTGAACGACAGTGCGGGCAATGGAGAGAAACAAGCCTTTGAAACTATAGCCTTCATTCTGGTTTCCTCATTGCCGTCTTGAACAGCGGAGAAGCCAACCCATCATGCAGCCATCGGCGTAGCGCGAGTAATCGGATACTTTCAAACCAGTTGGCATCCACCGCTGCAAATTGCCGCACAAAGGGGAGCAGGGCGGCATCAGCCAGCGAAAGGGAATCGCCAAACAGATAGCCCTGGGTTGCCAGTTGCTGGTCAAGTGGTGCCAGATGCAGGCGGATGGCAGTGTCGCGGGCCTCATTGGCGGGCTGTTCAGGAAAACGAGTCGGATATTTGTAGCGGTCCAGCAGTGGTTTGAACAGCGCATCGTTGCGTTCGATCAGCTCGGCCTGTGCCTTGGCATCGCCCTTGGTCAGCCAGCCTTGAGGGTCGTTCTGGCTCAATGCCCAGCGCATGATGTCCAGGCTTTCGTCGAGTATGCGGCCATCGGCAAGCAGTAGCACCGGCACGGTGCCTTTGGGTGAAAGGGCGAGCATGGCTTGCGGTTTGTTGCGCAGGGCAACTTCCTGCAGGTCAAATTCAACGCCAGCCTGAATCAGCGCCAGACGGGCGCGGATGGCGTAGGGACAACGCCGGAATGAGTAGAGCAGGGGCAGTTTTATGGTTTCAGCCGATAGCCGGTCTTGAAGATCCACGCGACGATTCCGATGCAGGCAAAGAGGAAAAGGAGGGTCATGCCCAGGCTGAGCGCCGGGCTGACGTCGGCGATGCCGTAGAAGCTCCAGCGGAAGCCGCTGACCAGATAGACCACCGGGTTGAACAGCGTCACCGTTTGCCAGAAGGGCGGCAGCATGTCGATCGAATAGAAGCTGCCACCGAGGAAGGTGAGTGGGGTGATGATCAGCATCGGCACCAGGTTCAGCTTCTCGAAGCCGTCGGCCCAGATGCCGACGATGAAGCCGAGCAGGCTGAAAGTGACGGCGGTGAGCACGAGGAAAAGCAGCATCCACAGCGGGTGGTCAATATGCAGCGGCACGAAGAGGCCGGCGGTGGCGAGGATGATGGCGCCGAGGATGAGCGATTTGCTGGCGGCCGCACCCACATAGGCGATGACGATTTCGAGATAGGACACCGGTGCCGACAGCACCTCGTATATGGTGCCGGTGAAGCGTGGGAAATAGATGCCGAACGAGGCGTTGGCGACGCTCTGTGTCAGCAGCGAAAGCATGATCAGGCCGGGCACGATGAAGCTGCCGTAGGCGATGCCGTCCACTTCCGGTATGCGGCCGCCGATGGCGGCGCCGAAGACGACGAAGTAGAGCGAGGTGGACAGCACCGGCGAAACGATGCTCTGCGTCAGCGTGCGCAGGGTGCGTGCCATCTCGAAGCGGTAGATGGCGCGGATGGCGTTGGTGTTCAGTGCTTTCATCGGTTCACTAGGCTGACGAAGATTTCTTCGAGCGAGCTTTGCTTTGTGTTCACGTCGCGATAGCCGATACCGGCCTTGTTCAGTTCGTTGAGCAGGTCGCCGATGCCGCGCTGCTGCCGGCGCCCTTCTGCTTCCTGCTCGGCATCGTAGGTATAGCTCAGCGTGTAGCCGTCGGCGGAGAGTTCCAGCGCGTCGTCGGCGAGTGCGGCGGGGATTGATGCCAGCGCTTCGTTCAGGTACACCGTGAGCTGCTTTTTGCCCAGCTTGTGCATCAGCGTGGCCTTGTCTTCCACCAGAATGATCTCGCCCTTGCTGATGACGCCGATGCGATCAGCCATTTCCTCGGCTTCCTCGATGTAGTGGGTGGTCAGCAGGACAGTGACGCCGTCGTCGCGCAACTTGCGCACCAGGTTCCACATGTCGCGGCGCAGTTCCACGTCGACGCCAGCGGTCGGTTCATCGAGAAACAGCATGCGCGGCTCATGTGACAGCGCCTTGGCAATCAGCAGCCGGCGCTTCATGCCGCCGGAGAGGGTCATGATCTTGCTGTTCCGCTTGTCCCACAGCGACAGCGAGCGCAGTACCTGTTCGATGTAGGCCGGGTTGCGCGGCTTGCCGAACAGGCCGCGCGAAAAGGAAACCGCCGAAAAAACGGTCTCGAAGGCATCCGTGGTCAGCTCTTGTGGCACCAGCCCGATCAGTTCGCGGGCGGCGCGGTAGTCGGCGACGTTGTCGTGGCCATCGACGGTGATTTTTCCACTGCTGGCGTTGATCAGCCCGCAGATGATGCCGATCAGCGTCGTCTTGCCGGCACCGTTGGGGCCGAGCAGGGCAAAGATCTCGCCGCGGCGGATCTCAAGGTTGATGTCCTTGAGCGCCTGAAAATCGCCTTTTTTGCCAGCGTAGACCTTGGATAGATTCGAAACGGAAAGCATGAGTGTCATGGCAGGGAAGATACCACGCTGATGAAATCAATCGGCACTGCAAAATGCCAGTTCAGTCAGCTTTTCCTGCACATCGACTGTCGCCACGCACATAGCGCCCATTTTCGAAGTGATAATAAAATTCCAGAGGCGGGCCTGGCATGAATGGTCTCTCGCCCCGCTGCGGGATTGATGTTTGTACAAGCAAGATTTTCGGGTGCGAATCCGCACACGGATCCGGTTCGATCTGCCCGGAGATAGTAGTGAATTCGGCGCCGCTTTTTTGTGCTTCAAACAACAAGGACGCTTCTTCACCGTCGATTTTCCATAGCTCCAGGAAGACCTTCTTTTCGTCCCTTATTCTTTCAACAAGCAGAGCAGGAGACTTTGCCGCACGAATTTCTGCGCGCAGTTGTTCCTGAGAAAGAAAGCGTTGCGGCAGGATGCGGGTGGGCTGGTGGATGGCGCTCGTATCGATAACCGTCTTGACGCCCTTTTCCTGCAGAATCTCCGGAAGCGAAGCGGCCGCTGCGGGGTGGCACATGCCATAGAGCAGTGCCGCCCATAGTAGAGGCAAGGGATTTACGAACATCTTGAGTAATGAATTACGCATGGAGCCTCTATGAAATTTCCGGCGTGCTTGCCTTGGCTTGCCAAGTCCAACGCAAGCTGAAATTTTTCAAAAATGAAAAATCCTAGCATGGGTTAGCGGCCAAAAAATCAACATAAACAAATTGTTACAAACATATGCTTTGAGTCTTTTCTGTCGGAGGCAGGGGTTTTCTTGTAAGGTATCGACGCTACGTTGTGTGTCTTTCAAATGCCCAAACCTGCTGTTTGTTTGCGCCATTGATCATGTGCCAAAAGGGATTTCTCCAAGTATGAATTTTTTTCGCTGTTTCGCATTGTCGATTTTTCTCTCAGCATTTTCTCCGGTGTTTGCCGGGGAGTTGGACGATGCGTCGGAAGTCAGCGTTGTCATTGAAATTCTGTATAACTACTCACCGGAAGCGGGGGGTAAAAAATGGCGTGCAAAGCCATGTTTCTGGTGCCTGGCAGACGAAATGCAAACGATTCTGGATGAACAATTGCTTGCGGCGATTGGCCCGGCGGGCAAGGCGCAAAACCGGCTCATCGCCTGCATTGGGGGTGATCCGCTGGTCGATGCACAGGATGTTCGCCTGACCGATTTCCGGATCGACATTCCGGAGATTCAGGGAAACACCGTGACTGCCAGCGTGCACTTCAGGAATTTTGGCGCTCCAGGGGTGACGAAAATCAAGCTGCACAAGATTGCCGATGGCTGGGTTGTTACAGATATCGGGAATCTGCGTGCCGAGCTTGAGCAATGCGCCAAGCCCTGATCTATCTGTGTTGCCCGGCGTCAGGGCAGGCGCTTGACCACCCGGTAGGCGTAAGGGGCACAGGAGCCCTTGGCAATTGTCTGGACGATGAAGTGGTATTGCTGCCCCGGTTTGGGTAGTTCCGGAAAGCGGACTTCATCAATGATGTGGGTATTGCCGAGCGCTGCCAGCAAGACAACGGCTTTCTCGTCGGCAACTGTCTGTACGGTGCCCGTGGTTTCCAGCTCGGTGTATTCGCAGGGCTCACCAGCCTGATTGCATGCCACCAGGAAAGGCAGTAGCGCCAGTGTCAGTGAATGTCGGATATTCACTTGCCGGCCTCCTGCTGACGTTTCTTGTAGGCCAGTAGCAAGGTGCGTTCACTCGTGGTCAGGAGCTTGTCCACCCTGGCCATATCCGTTGAAGCCCCTGCTTTCTCGTACAGAACATATGCCGTCGGGCGGCTCTGTTTAACCCCGTTGCCCTGCTCGTAGCGCTTGCCGAGGCTGAGGTTGGCGGCAGGGAGGTTGGCGTTCGCTGCTTTGGTCAGCCAGGTGAGTGCAGCATGGTCATCCTTCAGCACGCCTTTGCCGTTGGCATACATTTCGGATAATTCAAACTGCGCTTCGGCGTTGCCTTTTTGAGCCAGATCCAGTGTTTCCTGTGGGCTGCGTCCGACAGTTTTGCCTGTGGCCGTCACCGGCTTATCAATGCCATAAAAATTGCGCAGTGCGAGGCGTTGCTGCTCGGATTCTGATGGCCCAGGTGGCGTGTTGTCGACCTTGAAGGAAACATTGGGAGGCGGTGGGCAGTTCTGGCCGTTAAAGCGCCCGCTGCCAAATCTGTTCCGGCAGGATGCGTCGAGCTTATGCATCAGATCCTGTTTGTCTGTGCCCAGGATGACAAGAGGGGGTTTCCCTTCATATGCGTAGTAATAAGCCCAGTGCATTGGCCCTTCTGTAGAGGCAAGCAACTGACAGCGTACTGCGTAGGCATTGCAGCGCTGAAGCGCCTTTTTCTCTGCGTCGGCAACACTGCGGTGCTCGCCTTCCCAGTAGGTCATGCCATGATTTCCCGGTGTCGATTTGTAGCCGTGAACCAGTGCGCTTGCGGCCAGTACATCAAACGGTAGCCAGATGAGCGGTGTGAGCAGCAGGAATTGTTGGCCAGTGCGAATCATGCGCTGGCGCCATGATGGGTTGCAATTAATCATGGCGGTTGATTATACACAGGGGGAATTTGCCCGATTTTACACACTTGCTTGTGTAGTATCCGGCAGAAGGCCGCACGGATCTGAGTGGGCGGCAGTGCAAAAGAAAGGCTTGGCGTGCGTTATTTGTTTCTATCCCTGCCACTGCTTTATCTGGTGGATTATTTCTTTCTTCACGGGTTGCGCTGGCCGTGGACCGGCCTGCTCTGGGAAGTGGAGTTGCTGTCGTTTGCGCTGGTTTCGGTACCGGCCTTGTTGCAGCTGGCTTACTGGCTGACTCCATGGCGTGAGGTGGGGGAGCGCGGGGGAAAGACCTTTTGTCCTAAATACCGGATACGGATAAAGCAACCCGTTCCGCTTTCTGTGAGTGCGCTGCCGGAGCTTGCAAGCTATCGCCAGTATCGCGTAACCGCCAACGAGATCGTGCTCAGAACGGGTGGCTGGTGGTCGGGCGCGGAAGTGGTTTTTCGTCTTCTGGAAAGTGGTGGCACGGAGATCCAGTGGTCATCACTCAATGTGGTGTTGCAGGATGATGGCAGCCGGGCTGATTTCATGCGTTCGCTTGCTGCAGTACTCGATGCTCCTCTACTGAATCAGGAGGCAGACATGCCCGAGGATTTTTTCAGTTTCTTCGAAGGAACATTTCAGCGGCCTTTCCCCTCCGGCTTGCTGCCAGCAAAAAAAATAATGCCGGTGCACGGCACGGGTTCCCGCATGGTTGGCACGACGGCAGTTAGCGAGCCCTGTTTGCTCCGCGACCAGTTTGAAAACCTGGTTATCGCAGGTGACACGCATTACTGGTTCAGCGGTGTCTGGGGTTATGGCGCCAACAGTTATGCTTTCTACTACGTTGATATCCAGCCCCATCGACGCATCTGGCTACGCCTGCCCTATGCCGGCGCCTATGGCGATGCCGGTAAGAAAATTGCGCTGGTTGCTACGGTACTGGCAGACATTGCTGTGCTGTTGGCTGATGAGCGTTATCGCAACGCCGATGTCCGGATCGTGCAGAACATGGGTGAGGGTGAAATTGTCATCAGCGAAGAAGGCTTGTTGCTGCTTGAGCAACCCTGGTGTTTCCCTGATACCGGCAATGCATTGCAGCAGCTGGTCAGAAACCGTGACTGATGCCGTTCTTCCTGAATTCAGAACTGTAGTTCGTTACTTTTGACGTAACCGAATATGCCATCCTTGCGGGAGACAAATTGCCAGCCGGATGTGATCGGCGCGCCGTGCAGAAAGACGGTTTGTGGCTTCATGCGCGCAAGAATCGGCGCGTCGTCGACGGGCCCTGCGCGAAGGTCGGTCAAGGCTGGTTTCAGCTGTGCGCTTTGCTGGCTGCTGCGGTCGTTAGTGCTTGAACTATTCGGCACGAAATTACTTGGAAAACGCGACTGCTTTTGTTTCATGATGTTGTGTGATGTACGGCGATCGTAGTCCACAACAACGCCATCCTGAAGCACCGCAAGTTCGGTGAAGTAATCCCCCGTCACAGAAAAGGCAGGGGCTGACTGGCTGGCTGGAAAAAGCTGTACCCGGTGGCTGTGAACCCCGATATGGCAGGCTACGCCCACATAGGCCACCTTCTTGATGACGATTGGGAATACGCCGTCGCCCTCGCAATCGCCGATCGCCTCACCGTCTTCTCCCTCCTCGATTTCCCGCTTGCAGAAAAAGCACGCTGATAAATCAATGGCTACCGGTTTCTTGGCTTGAGCCGCCTGGATATGTAGTGACCATGTGCTTTGCTGATACTCCAGCCGGTAAGTTCCCTCGGCACCGAGTAGCGGATTGTCGCGGCCGGCAATCGGCACCTCGGCGTCAGCAGACGAAGGAAGACACAGCGCCAGCAACAAGGCTGCAAGATGGAATGAGGCAAGTGTGCTGAGGGTGGTCGGTGTCGAGAATCTGAAAAGGGGCATGTCGGTCGCTCCGGCAGTATTTGCTGATGCCGGCGGACGGCGATGCAGCGCAGGTGGCCAGCGATTGGTATACATCAGTTCGGATCGCTTGCAAATCTGAGATCCTGCCAGCCCAGCGTCTGCAGCAGTTGCCGGAAGGCGCCGGTGAGCGGGGCGGTGAGGTGCAGTTCTGCACCATCCGCCGGGTGCGCAAAGGACATCGCGGCGCAGTGCAGCAGCAGTCGGGCGCAGCCGGTGTGGGCGGCAAAGGCGCGATTGTGCGGGCCCTTGCCGTAGGTGGCATCGCCGATGATGGGGTGAGCGATGTGCTTGAGGTGGCGGCGGATCTGGTGCCGGCGGCCGGTTTCCGGTGTCAGTTCGAGCAGGGCGTAGCGGCTGGTCGGGTGGCGGTCGTTGGCCAGCGGCAGTTCCACCGTCGCCAGCCGCCGCCAGTGGGTGACGGCTTCCTGTGGCCGGTTCTCGGCTCGCGCATCCTGCCATTCGGCATCGTCGGCCTGGCGTTTCAGCGGGTAGTCGATGGTGCCGCTTTCGGCCGGCCAGCCGCGGACGACGGCGAGGTAGGTCTTGCTGACACGCTGCGTGGCGAATTCGGCCGAGAGGGTGCGTGCCGTGTCGCTGTCCAGCGCAAACACCAGCAGCCCGGAAGTGCCACGATCCAGCCGATGCACCGGCGATACGCGCTGGCCGATCTGGTCGCGCAGCATCTGCACGGCAAAGCGGGTTTCGTGGCGATCGAGCACCGTGCGGTGCACGAGCAGGCCGGGCGGCTTGTCGATCACCACCAGTTGCGCATCGCGGTGGAGCAGGGTGAGTGGCTCGGTACATGCCATGTCAGCAGTGTCCGGGGCATCCGGCTGCTCGACCGGAGGAGGTGTCATGGACAAAGGAGGCGCCTGTTTTTTGTGGATTATGAAAATTTTGCCAAATGCAAAAATGACCAATCCCCATTCTTTTTTTCTGATGCTCTTCTGGTGGAATACGCATTACAAAAAGAGTGGGATTGTGGTTGCCTGCATTGAATCCGATGGCTCTACTTGAGGTCACGCAGGGAAAGCGTGCCACCTATGCAGCGATTGCCAGCCTTTCGGCACTTGGCAATGGCATCACGGCGCGCTTTGGAGACGGTGGCTTCGGCTCCGGAGAGGACTTCCTTGATGCGCAAAGATTTTTCCCCATTGGTGCAGTTGGCTACATCCTGACTGAAAACCTGGCCTGTGGTTAGGTACGAGAAAAGGCGTTTTTCCAGATCGGGTGCTGATTCATTGACCTGAAATGTAAATTGCATGTTTTTGTATTGACTGGTTTTGTATGGGCAGGAGCCGATCAGTAAAACCTGGTCAGCGAAGGCGTTTGTGCTGATCATAAGAAACAGGGCAAACAGGATGTTCTTCATGGTGTTCGGTTCTCCTCAAGAAGGGCGCCTCAATGCATTGCGGTCAAGGCGCCCGTAAAAAAACAGGTCTAGGCAATAAACCGTTCCGCCACCGGCTGGTGTTCGCTCGAGTTGGCGGCTGATTGCACCATTTTCTGGTCGCGCATCAGTTGTTGCACCAATGGCTGCTGCTTGTCGCTCTCGCCCCACTGGTCGAAATAGACCAGATCCTCGATCGGCATGCGCGGCAGCCAGCCGGCGGTTTCCAGTTCCGGCTTGGCGTAGAAGTGGCTGACGTAGCCGACACAGAGATAGGCGATCGGGGTGATGCCTTTCGGGATGCCCAGTGCCTCCTGCAATGCGTGCTGGTTGAAAATGCTGACCCAGCCAACGCCCAGCCCTTCGGCGCGTGCCGCCAGCCACAGGTTCTGCACGGCGCAGACGCTGCTGTAGAGATCCATTGTCTTCATGTGCGTGCGACCCACCACCACCGGCCCGGTGCGTTCGCGGTCGCAGGTGATGCAGATACCGACCGGTGACTCGATGATGCCTTCCAGCTTCAGCGTCTTGTAGGTGGCGCGCTTGTCGCCGTCGAACATCTCGGCGGCTTCGGCGTGGGCTTCGGCAAAGGCGGCGTGCACCTTCTGCTTCACCGCGTCTGACTTGACCACCAGAAAATTCCACGGCTGCATGAAGCCGACCGACGGCGCGTAGTGCGCGGCGGTGATGATGCGGCTGAGGATTTCGTCCGGAACGGCCTTGGGCAGGAACTGGCCGCGTACGTCGCGGCGCATGAAGATGGCCTGGTAGATGGCTTCGCGGGCTTCAGTGGTGAAAGCGTGGTGGTCGTGGATGGTGTTTGCGGATGACATTGCAATTTCCCCTTGCGTAAAAAGTGGGCGTGCCGCTTTCCACGCGGCGCGCAAACTTTTCAGGCCGGTCTTCTGACTCGGAATCAACTGCCGCAGACGCCTTCCCGGTTTTCACCAGTGGCATCGTGTCTGGGCATCTTCCTCACAGCGTTGGGCACGTAGCGGAATTTCACCGCTTTCCCGATTCTCCCGGCGTCTGGCGACGGCGGGCACCTGAAGCGGCGAATCATCCGCCGCTAGTCGCCGCTTGTCAAAAAACGGCGGGTTTTGCCGTAAACTATGAAAATTACGCCAAATTGAAAAATGGGCCAGCCCAGTCGTAGTGCGGGTTGAGCTCAAAACATTGTAAATTACGCCACTTTTTCGCCTCAGCCGATATCGCCATCGACGTAATACCAGTGCCCGTTTTCATGCACGAAGCGACTGGTTTCATGCAGGCGGTGGCCGCGCCCGGCCACCCGGTAGCGGGCAACGAATTCGACAATGGCGTGTGTGGCATCCGGTTGCTCGTGCCGTTTCACTTCCAGCCCCAGCCAGCGGGTCGCGTCAGCATCCCCTTCGCCAACATCTGCCGGCCGCGTGCTGGCGTGCCAGGTGGCCTGCACATAGTCGTGCAGTTTCAGCACATAGGCGCTGTAGCGAGCGCGCATCAGGGCTTCGGCCGTTGGTGCTGGCTGGCCTTGGTGCAGGGGTTCGCAGCAGCGCGCATAGGCGAGGTTGCTGCCGCAGGGGCAGGCTTGGGGAGGCGGGGCAGTTTTTTTCATGGCAAGGCAGTGTGCAAAACGGGGAGCGGCCAGTGTACTGCCGGCTGCCTCGAATCTCCGTTTTTCCGGCGGTTTCTGGCGTGATGAGTCGGTCGCCAGCAGCAAAACAGGCAGCGCCCGCACCACCTTGGTGCGACATCGTGTCACATTCCGCATTGCAGCATATTTCCCTACGATGCCTGCGCCCTGCCAGATGGCCGGGCTGATTTCAGGGGAGAGTGTTGTGAACGTATCGAGAAAGCCTGTCGGAAAGCCGATTGCCATTGCCATTGCCTGTGCCCTTTCCGGGGTGTGGCAGGGTGCTACCGCCCAAACCAGTACTGCGAGTGCGGATGCAAAATCCACGGCACTGGATGAAATTGTCGTCAGCGGTTCGCGTATCGAACCGGCGCCGGCACCGGCGGGTGCCTTGGGCGATCGCTCGCTGACACCCTTGCGGGCCGCCACCAGTGACAGCGCCAGCCTGCTGCGCAACATTCCCAGTGTGAACCTGCAAAGTGCCGGCGGTGTTTCCAGCCTGCCGGTGGTCAATGGCATGGCTGGCGACCGGGTGCGTACCAAGCTCGATGGCATGGACCTGATCGCCTCCTGCCCGAACCACATGAATCCACCGCTTTCCTACGTTGACCCGAGTGCGCTGGAATCGGTCAAGGTCTATGCCGGCATTTCGCCGGTCAGCGCCGGTGGCGACAGCATCGCCGGCACCATCGTTGCCAAGACGAAGGAGCCCGTGTTCGCCGCCCCCGGTGCCGGCAACCTGTTCACCGGCGAGGCTGGTGCCTTCTATCGCAGCAACGGCAATTCCTACGGCGGCAATGTGTCGGCCACCTATGCCAGCGAAAGCCTCAGCCTGAGCTACACCGGCGCTACCGCGCAGGCCGACAACTACAAGGCCGGCGGCAATTTCAAGAACTACACGGCCACGGGCGTTGCCGGCCATACGCTGGACCGCGATGAAGTCGGCTCGACCGCCTACGAAACACGCAACCACACGCTGGGCGTGGCGATGAAGGGTGGCAACCATCTGGTCGAGGCGAAGATCGGCTTTCAGGACATGCCCTACCAGAACTACCCGAATCAGCGCATGGACCTGACCGACAACCAGCAACTGAGCTTCAACCTGCGCCACCTCGGCAAGTACGACTGGGGCTCGCTGGAGACCCGTGGCTATCACGAGAAGGTCGATCACAAGATGGATTTCGGTGACGACAAGCGCTTCTGGTACGGCACGCTCTCCAACTCGGGCGTCAATGGCGTCCCCTGTTCGCCGATCGGTTCCACCTGTGCTTCCGGCATGCCGATGAAAACCGAAAGCCACAACACCGGCCTCTCGGTCAAGGCCGACATCCTGCTCGGCACGCAGGACGTGCTGCGTGTCGGCACCGAGTTGCAGCAGTATCGCCTGGACGACTGGTGGCCGCCTTCCGGCGGCGGCATGTCGCCCGGCACCTTCCAGAACATCCGCAATGGCGAGCGTGACCGCAGCGCCCTCTACGGCGAGTGGGAATCCAACCTCAGCCCGAAATGGCTGACCACGCTGGGCGCCCGCTATGAGCATGTGAAAACCGATGCCGGTGACGTGCGGGGCTATAGCACGGCTGCCGGGGCAATGGGCAATCAGACTGTCGATGCCAATGCCTTCAACGCCCGCAGCCACAAGCGTACCGACAATAACTGGGACATGACGGCGCTGGCACGCTACACGCCGGACGAAACCCGGGACATCGAATTCGGCCTCGCCCGCAAGACACGTTCGCCGAACCTCTACGAGCGCTACACGTGGTCAACGTGGTCGATGGCGGCGGTGATGAACAACTTTGTCGGTGATGGCAACGGCTATGTCGGCAACCTCGACCTCGATCCCGAAAAAGCCTATACGGCATCGACTACCTTCGACTTCCACGCCGCGGATCGCCACTGGGAGTTCAAGGCTACGCCGTTCTACACCTATGTCACGGACTACATCGACGCCGTGCGCTGCCGTACCGGCGCCTGTAGCGCTGGCAATGCAACCACCACCAACCAGTTCGTCGTGCTGCAATACACCAACCAGGATGCCCGCCTCTACGGCCTGGATCTTTCCGGCAAGATGCCGCTGGGCCGCAACAACCTCGGCGAGTGGGGCCTGAAGGGCTTGTTCAACTACACCAATGGCAAGAACCGCGATACCGGCGACAACCTCTACAACATCATGCCGTACAACGCCACGCTGGCACTGACGCACAAGACAGGTGGCTGGGAGAGTGCTGCCGAGTTGGTGATGGTGTCGGAGAAGGACAAGGTGTCCGATGTGCGCAATGAGGTCGAAACGGCCGGCTACAGCCTGTTCAACCTGCGTTCCAGCTACACCGTGAAGAATGTCCGTGTCGATTTCGGCATCGAAAACGTGTTCGACCGCGAGTACGACATGCCGTTGGGTGGTGCCTATACCGGCCAGGGCCGCACCATGTCGATCAACCCGCCAGCCAGCGATGGCATGTTTGGCTGGGGCAACGCCGTGCCCGGCATGGGACGCTCGTTCTACGCCGGGGTGAACGTCAAGTTCTGATCACCGCCATGTAACACGATGCAAGGCAGGCGCCATGCCGGCGGCAGTATCGTCGGCGTGGCGCTTGGGCTACCCGGCGCTCAGTGATACGCTCGGATTCATTGAACGGCATGGAGTGCGCAGATGATCGACTGGTTTTCAATCAGTCTCGGCGATGGCATCACCGCCAGCGAGCCATTGGCCGACATCGAAGCACAGTTTGCCCTCGCCCGTCAGGCGGCCGGGATGCTGCCTGACATGGCAGTGTTTGTCAGTCACGAATCCGAAGGACGTTTGCACTGCACGGTGCGCGCCTATTTTTCTCCCGCCTGTGTCGCGCTGGCGCAGGCCTTGGCGGCGCAGCCATGCCCGGCGCCCAATCCGGCCAACCTGACCCTGCTGGCGGGCGACAAGGCCGCCTGGGCCTTGCTTTTTCCCGGGCGCGGGCGCTGAGTTTGTCGGACCCCTGGTTTCCTGAGCAGGGTTCAGTCGTTTCCCGGCACGATGCAGAACTGATTGCGACCGCTTTCCTTGGCTTGATACATGGCGCCGTCTGCCGCCCCGATGATTTCGTCCTGGCTCGATTCCTGGCCGAAGAAAAGCGCCACGCCAATACTGACGGTGCAGTGGTGTTCGATGCTTGCTGCGTCCTCACTGTTCTTTTGCACGAGCAGATACGGGGCGGATAGCGAGGTGCAGATTTTCTCGGCAATCAAGCTTGCTCTGGCGGTTGAAGTTTCACGGGTATCGGCCAGTTCATTGATCACGACGACGAATTCGTCACCGCCAAAACGTGCCACGGTATCCATGGCACGTACGCATTGCTTCAATCGTCCGGCAGCCTCGATCAGCAGCAGGTCACCAGTTTCATGGCCATGCACATCATTCAGGGGCTTGAAATTATCCAGGTCGAGAAACATCACCGCGCCAAAGTGCTGATGGCGTACGCTGGCGGCCATGGCCTGGTGCAGCCGATCCTTGAGCAGGCGGCGATTCGGCAAGCCTGTCAGCGGGTCGTGGAATGCCAGCTGGCGCACTTGATCCTCCATGCGCTTGCGTTCGGTGATGTCGTTCATGGCGAACTGAACGGCCGGCTGGCCTTCATAGAGCACCGGGATGCTGTTCAGCTCGACATCGATGGGTGTGCCATCCAGCCTGAGCAGTTTTTCTTCGATCATCGGGTTGGGTTGCCCTGTTTCAAGCGCCGCCTTGCCACGTTCTATGTTGATCTGGCGAAAGTCAGGGTGGGTCAGCTCGACAATCGTCTTGCCCAGCAGGTCTTGTGCGCTTTGTGCTCCAAACAACTGGATGGCAGCCGGGTTGACGTAGATGAGCCGGTGACCGTCATGAACGCCCATGGGGGCTGGCGACCATTCGCTCAGGTTGCGATAACGGCGCTCGCTGGCTTCGAGCAGGTGATGTGTTCGGCCAAGAACGAGCAAGGGCAGGCCGATGCCGAGAATGGCTGCGAGCGAGATTTCGAAGACGAAGGCAAAGGTCTGCACCAGCCCTGCGGTGCTCATGAAGTTCTGGGTGCCCGGATCGATGAAGAAACTGACCGCCGCCCGTACCACGAAAAATGCCGCAGCCATTCCATAGGCCAGGGCAATGGCCCAGCGCACCAGGCTATCCCGGCCACTGGCAGGACGCACCAGCACGAAAGCACTGGCGAAGCGGAGGGCTGCCAGCACGAGGGAAATGATCACGATACGCGCAGCCAGATTCGGGCTGAGGTAACTGAAGTGGATGAAGAGCACGGCGGTTGCCGCCGCCAGGCACCAATACCAGGGCGATGGCCTCGGCAAGCCCTGAAACGCACGGTTGCCAAAGTAGTGCCAGGTTGCACCCATCACCAGCAGGGTGTTGGCGACAACAATCGAGATCAGGTCAGGGATCAGGCCGCGCAGTGCCAGGAGAACAAAACCCAAGCCGGTGGCGGTGGCCCCCATGGCCCAAAGGCGCAAACTGGCATCACGCGTAATGACCCGGTTGACAACCTGCAGGCCCACAGCCAGCAAGATGCTGCTGATCATGGCGAGAAAACTCAGGGTGCGAATATCAAGGTTGGGCATACGGTCATTCGCTACAGGCAAGGTATGGCTTGTACTCCGATCCGTCGGTCAGGCTGCAAGCGGCAGATGCGAGGAGGCTGCAACGGCCTTGCTTCAGTGTCTGGCAAACACCTTGGCGCCTCCGTTCTTTTCCACCAAGAATACCTCATAGGGCTGCGCCGGTGCGCTTTCCATGCCCGGCGAGCCCCCCGGCATGCCGGGGGCGGCGAGACCGACAGCCTTTGGTTTTTCCTTGAGCAGGCGCTTTACATCGGCTGCCGGTACGTGGCCTTCGATCAGGTAGTTGCCGATGCGGGCGGTGTGGCAGGAGCCGTATTTTTCCGGCATGCCGAGTTTTGCTCTGGCGGCAGACACATCGTCCACGTTGTGGGTCTTGACCTTGAAGCCGTTGTCTTCCATGTGCTTGACCCAGCCGCCGCAGCAACCGCAGTAGGGGCTTTTGTAAACCTCGACTTCCTGGTCTGCGGCTTGGGCGAGGCTGCTGCCAAGGAAGAGCACGGCGAGCGAGATGGAGAGCAGTTTTTTCATTGGGTGTCCTTTTTGGGGATGGCAAGTGATGATAGGGATCTAGGCGGCTGGCAGCCGCAACCTGAAGCTGGTGTGCCCGTTGGCCGAATGCACCGTGATCTCGCCGCCATGCGCGGCAACGATGGCGCGGGTGATGGCCAGGCCGAGGCCGGTGCCTTCACCGCCGGCATGCTGGCGTGAGGGGTCGGTGCGGTAGAAGCGCTCGAACAGGTTCGGCAGGTGTTCGGCCGGGATCGTTGCGCCCGGGTTGTCGATCTCCAGCACGATCTGGTTTTGCGCCGGATCCGCTGCAATGCTGACGCTGACGGAAGCCCCCGATGGCGTGTAGCGCAGTGCGTTGGAGATCAGGTTGCTCAGGGCGCGCCGCAGCATCAGCTGATCACCGGGAACGCTACCGGCGCCATGCAGTTCGAGGCGAACGCCCTTTTCGTCGGCAAGGGCTTCGTAGAACTCGAACAGGTCGCTGACTTCATGGGCCAGATCAACTGTTTCGCCTTGTGCCAGCGCAGCGCCATCCAGCCCGTTCTCGGTTTTGGCCAGAAACAGCATGTCCGAGATCATCCGCGCCAGACGCTCGAACTCCTCGGCGTTGGATTCGAGGATCTCGCGGTAGGCATCGGCATCGCGCGCGTGCGACAGCGATACCTGGGTCTGCATCATCAGGTTGCTGATCGGGGTGCGCAGTTCGTGGGCGATGTCGGAGGAGAAGTCGGACAGGCGATGAAAGGCTTCTTCCAGCCGGTCGAGCATTTCGTTCAGGGTGTTGGCCAGATCGGCCAGTTCCGGCGGCACGGCATCGGTCGGCAGGCGACGGTCTAGATTCTGTGCGCTCACCGTTTCGGCGCGTTCGCGCATGCGGCGCAAGGGCGCCAGGCCACGGCTGGCGGCGAGCCAGCCAAGCAGGCCGGTGAGCAGCGCGGCGCCGGCAACGAAGCGCCAAAGCGTCAGCCGGAAGCTGGTCATGAAGGCTTCGTGGTGGTCGATGTCTACAGCAACGGCAACGACTACGGGTGGCCAATCGGCAAGTTGTGTGGGGATGGCGGCGGCCATGCCGCGGTAGGTTCGGCCATGCTGGGACCAAACCGTCAGATGGGCATCGGCATGGCTGGCGGTGGCGGCCAGCCATGCCTCAGGAAAGCTGGCTTCAGGCGAGGCCAGCAAGACCTCCTGTTTCGGGCCGATGACCTTCATTACCAGGTCGTGGTGGCCGACCAGCGCGTCGCTCAACTGGCCGCGCGCGCTCTCCAGTGCTTCGGCCGAGTCGACCCGTTCGATAATGTTTTGTGCCAGCACCAGCTTGCCGTGCAGCGTGTGCAGATCCTGTTGTGCGAAATGATGCTCGATCGACATGCCAATCAGCCAGCCCAGTGCGAGCAGCACCACGCTCGATCCGGTGGCGAAGAGCAGGGTCAGCCGGGCGGTCAGCGAGATGCCCGGCATCAGGCGCATTCCGGCACCTCCAGCACGTAACCCATGCCACGCACGGTACGGATCAGCTTCGGTTCAAACGGGTCGTCCACCTTGGCGCGCAGGCGCCGCACGGCGACCTCGATGACATTGGTGTCACTGTCGAAATTCATGTCCCACACCTGCGAGGCGATCAGCGAACGCGGCAGGACTTCGCCCTGCCGGCGCAGCAGCAGTTCGAGCAGCGCAAATTCCTTGGCGGTCAGTTCAATCCGCCGACCGGCGCGGCTGACACGCCTTTTCAGCAGGTCGAGTTCCAGGTCGGCGGCCTGCAGGGCGCTGGTTTCGCTGCCGCTTTTCCCGCGGCGCAGCAGCGTGCGCACACGGGCGAGCAGTTCGGAGAAGGCAAAGGGTTTGACGAGGTAGTCGTCGGCGCCAAGTTCAAGCCCCTTGACGCGATCCTCGACCCGGTCCTTGGCGGTGAGAAACAGCACCGGCGTTTCCGTGTCGTTGCGGCGCAGGGCTTCAAGAACCTGCCACCCGTTGATGCCGGGCAGCATGACGTCGAGCACCAGCAGGTCATAGTCGCCGGTGCTGGCCAGATGCAGTCCGTCCATGCCGTCGCGTGCGAGATCGGTAATAAATCCGGCCTCCGACAAGCCCTGTTTCAGGTAGTCGCCGGTCTTGGTTTCGTCTTCAACAATCAGGATCTTCATTGCCGCGAGATGTATGTCGTGTGTCGTGTTGCCTTGTGGATAGGGCAATTGTGCCTGTTCGACAAGGGCTGTGGCCAAAGATTACAAATTTGTAATCCAGCGGTCAGCCTGCTGTCGGGTGCGTTTCTGCAAGATGCCGTCCATGCAGCGCTACCGCTTCGCTCTGGCCGTGGTGTGCGCAGGTACGAAACTTTGGCGGAAAACTTCGATGAACAGAAAACTTTTATTCCTGCTCGGGTTGCTTGCTGGTACCGGCGGCATGCTTCCGGCGCAGGCACAAAGCCTGTCCGATGCGCTGGTGCAGGCCTGGGCGCGCCACCCGACTGCAGCGACCATGCCGGCACGCGAAGACGAGGTCGCAGCACGCCGTGAGGCGTCGGCCAGTCTGCTTCCTGGCGCCCCTTCCGTATCGCTCTCAAATCTTAATGATCGTTATCACCGCGATGTGGGAAGAAATGAGTGGGAAGTGGAAATGGCGGTGCCATTGTGGTTGCCCGGCCAGTGGTCGGCGCGGGAGGCCGAGGCGGAAAGTGCGGGTTCCGAATTCGCCGCGCGCCGCCTGGCGCTGCGTCTGCAGGTAGCAGGTGAGGTGCGCGAGGCCTGGTGGGCTGTCGCTTCTGCACGTGCTGCGGAACAACTGGCAAAGCAGCGGCTGGCTTCGGCGCAACAGCTGGAGCGCGATGTGCAGCGGCGTTTCAAGCTGGGCGATCTGTCGCGCGTTGATGCCAATCTGGCTCGCAGCGAGTTGCTTGCCTCAGAAGCCGAGATGCTTGAAGCACAGGCAGGCTTGCTTGCTGCAGAACAGAGCTACGCGCAGCTGACTGGCGTTGCGCCGCCGGCCTTGCTGCAAGCGGAAGCGCCTGCTGACACGATACCTGCGCCGGAAACCCATCCCGGTTTGCTGGCGGTGGCTGCCAATGCGCAACTGGCGCGTTCGCGCCTGAAGGTGGCCGATGAAAGCCGACGCGATTCGCCCGAGCTTGCCTTCCGCGTCATGCGTGAGCGCGGCAGCGTCGATGAGTCCTATTCCAATGCGGTCGGTTTCAAGATCACCATTCCATTTTCTTCGGGCCCGCGTGTACGCCACGAGAACGCGGCGGCACGCGCCGAACTTTCGCAGGCCGATGCAGAACTCGCGCAGGCAAAGCTGAAGATGCAACAGCAGCTGGACAAGGCCGGTCGCGAACTGGCATCCGCCGAGCGGCAGCTGGTGATGGCCAGCGAGCGCAAGGCACTGGCGGCCGACAACCTGCGCCTTGCCGAGAAATCATTTGCACTGGGCGAATCGGATCTGGCTTCGCTGCTGCGCATTCGCACCGCGGCCTTTGAGGCCGAAGCCTTGTACCGCCGCCAGACCATCGGCCAGTCGGCCGCTCAGTCCCGTCTCAAACAAGCCATGGGAGTCCTGCCTTGATCCATCCGCTGAATAAAACTCTGGCTGCAGCCCTGGCCGTGCTGGTCATGAATGGCCTTTCCATGCCTGCGATGGCGCACGGTGGTGAAGACCATGGCGAAAGCAAACCGGCTGTTGCAGCCCCGACTACGACGCAGATGCGCACGGGAACGGCAAGCGCCGATTTTGAACTGGTGGCGGTTGTTGAAGACAGCAAGCTCATGCTTTATCTGGATCATTTTGCCAGTAATGAGCCGGTGGCTGATGCCAAGCTGGAAATTGAAAGTGGTGCGTTCAAGGCCATGGCCAAGCCGATGGCTGCCGGTATCTACGCGGCTCCCGGCGAGCATTTTTCCAGCCCCGGCCAATATCCGCTGGCAATTACGGTGGAGGCGGGAGACCGCTTTGACCTGCTCAGTGCGACGCTGGATCGAAGCGTGCCGGAAGCTGGCGTGCCGCATACCCATGGCTGGAGTGAGTGGGCTGTCTGGAGTGGGGCAGGGATTCTCCTGCTTGCCGGTGCCGGCCTGATCGCCATTCGCCGACGCAAGTACGGCACACAGAAAAAAACGCACTGAAGGATGACACGCATGCCAACGATACGCTTCACCCTTTCTTTTCTGGCCACGATCGGTGTGCTGGCCAGCGGCACTGCCATCGCCCATGGTGGTGAGGATCACAGCCATGATGACAAGGCCGCGCTTGCCCTGCCGGTCGCTGGTGGCTCGCCACAGCGCCTGGCCGATGGCAGCCTGTTTGTGCCCAAACCGGTGCAGTACCAGTTGGGTTTGCGCACCATGGTGGCCAAGCTCGGGGCATTGGCCGCCAGTGTCGAGTTCAACGGGGTGGTGATTGCCGACCCGAATGCCGGTGGCCGAGTGCAGGCGGCGCAGTCGGGCCGGATTGAACCTGGCCCCAAGGGGCTGCCGTTGCTCGGAGAAAAAGTCAGCAAGGGTCAGGTACTGGCCTATCTACGGCCGGTGGCGAGCAGCATCGAGCGCGGTAACCAGCAGGCACAACTGGCCGAGCTGGAAGCGCAACTGGCGATTGCCGAGAAAAAACTTGGGCGCTATGAGCAACTGGAAGGGGCTGTGCCGCAGAAGGAAATCGAGGCGGCACGCTATGAGGCGCTCGCCTTGAAAAAGCGTCGGGCAGCGGTGGCCGGCAGCGTCAATGCGCCGGAAGTGCTGGTGGCGCCGGTGAGCGGCGTGCTGGCGGCGGCCAATGTGGTCAACGGGCAGGTGGTCGAAGCCAGGGACGTGCTGTTCGAGGTGCTGGATCCGGCCCGGCTGGTAGTCGAGGCATTGGCCTACGATCCGGTGTTGGCCGATGGCATTGGCGAAGCCAGTTCGCCAATGCCCGGTGGTGCGCTGGTGCTTCAGTTCATCGGTGCTGGCCGGGCCTTGCGTGATCAGGCGATGCCGCTGCACTTCCGTGTGTTGTCGCAGACGGTGCCGGTGGCGGTGGGCCAGCCGCTGAAGGTGATTGCGCGGACGACACGAACGATTGAAGGTGTTGCGGTGCCGCAGCGTGCGCTGGTCAAGAATGGCAGTGGCGAAACCATTGTCTGGGTGAAGGCCGAGGCCGAGCGTTTCATGCCACGCAAGATCAGCTTCAAACCACTGGATGCGGTGAATGTGGCTGTGACCGCTGGTTTGCATGAGGGTGAGCGTGTGGTGACCGACGGTGCCACGCTGCTGGCCCAGGTTCGCTGAGCCGGGAGCCATCGTGTTTGAAGCCATCATCAATACTAGTCTCCGCCAGCGCCTGATCGTTGTCGGTATTTCCCTGTTGCTGGTCATCTACGGCACGCTGACCGTACGCCAGATGCCGGTGGATGTATTCCCCGACCTGAACAAGCCGACCGTGACGCTGATGACCGAAACCGGCGGCATGGCGCCGGAGGAGGTCGAGCAGCTGGTGACCTTCCCGATCGAATCAAGCATGAACGGCATGCCGGGCGTGACCCGGGTGCGTTCGGTATCGGGGGTCGGTCTTTCCATTGTTTATGTCGAGTTCGAATGGGGTTCGGAGATCTATCGCAACCGGCAGCAGATCGCCGAACGGCTGAACCTGGTGCGTGAGCAGTTGCCGCCGGGCATCGTGCCGCAGCTGGGTCCGATTTCGTCAATCATGGGGGAAATCCTGCTGATCGCCTTGCCCGCCGATCCGGCCAAGGTCAGCCCGATGCAGGTACGCGAGTACGCTGATTGGGTGATGCGTCCCCGTTTGCTGACGCTCCCCGGTGTGGCACAGGTGATCCCGATCGGCGGCGAGGTGAAGCAGTATCGGGTTGAGCTGAAGCCAGCGCAACTGCAGGCGCTGGGTGTCGAACGCGAGCAACTGGAAACGGCTTTGCGAGATTTCGGCGCCAATACCAGCGGCGGCTTTCTCGAATCGAACGGGCGTGAGTATCTGATCCGCCAGATCGGCCGCACCAGCCGCGTCGACGATCTGCAGAATGTGGTGGTGACGGTCAGGAATGGACAGCCAATCCTGCTCAAGCAGCTTGCTGATGTGGTGCTTGCGCCGGCGATCAAGCGTGGCGATGGCAGTTTCAACAGCAAGCCGGCAGTCATTCTGTCGGTGCAGAAGCAGCCCGGTGCCGACAGCGTGAAGCTGACCCGCGAGGTCGAGCACACGATGGCCGAGTTGTCGAAAAGCCTGCCGGTCGGTATCGAGGCGCCGCAGTTCCTGTTTCGTCAGGCCGATTTCATCGAGAACTCGGTGAATAACGTCGAGGAAGCATTGCGTGATGGCGCGATCCTGGTTGCCGTCATTCTCTTCATGTTCCTGCTCAATGTGCGCACCACGCTGATTTCGCTGACGGCGATCCCGCTCTCGCTGCTGGTGACGGCGCTGGTCTTCAGCTACATGGGCTTGTCGATCAATACGATGACTCTGGGCGGGTTGGCAATTGCCATCGGTGAACTGGTCGATGATGCGGTGGTCGGGGTCGAGAACGTGTTGCGGCGGCTCAAGCTGAATCGCGATCTGGCGGAGCCGCGGCCGGTGGTGGAGGTGATTGCCAAGGCCACGCTGGAGGTGCGGTCGGCGATTGTCTACGCCACAGTGATCATCGTGCTGGTCTTCGTGCCGCTGTTCGTGTTGCCCGGTATTGAAGGGCGGCTGTTTACACCGCTCGGCATTGCCTACATCGTTTCGATTCTGGCCAGCATGATCGTGTCGGTCACGGTCACGCCGGTGATGGCCTTCTACCTGCTGCCGCGAATGAAGCTGCTGCATCAGGGTGACAGCCCGCTGGTGATTCACCTCAAGCGCTGGGATGCGAAGCTGCTGCACTGGTCCTTCGGCCATGGCCGCAGCCTGCTGGCCGCAGCGGCAGCGGTGGTGCTGATTGCCGTGGCCAGCATTCCGCTGTTTCCGCGCTCCTTCCTGCCGCCATTCAACGAAGGCACACTGACCATCAGCCTGCTGCTCAATCCGGGAACCTCTCTTTCAGAATCCAACCGCATTGGGTCGCTGGCTGAGCAGTTGGTGATGGGTGTGCCGGAGGTGAGTGAAGTCGGACGTCGCACCGGACGGGCTGAGCTCGACGAGCACGCCGAAGGGGTGCATTCGACCGAGATGGATGTGGATCTGAAGGTGTCGGCACGCAGCCGCGCCGAGGTGATCAGCGACATCCGGGCACGGCTGGCCACCCTGCCAGCCGTCAGCAGCATCGGCCAGCCAATCTCACACCGTCTTGACCATCTGCTCTCCGGCGTTCGGGCACAGATTGCACTGAAGGTCTTTGGGGATGATCTGGATACGCTGCGCGGGCTGGCGGCTGACCTACAGCTGCGCCTTGGGCGTATTCCCGGTGTCACGGATCTGCAGATCGAAAAGCAGGTGCTGATTCCGCAGGTCAAGATCCATGTCGATTACGAGCAGGCAGCACGCTATGGCGTGGCACCGGGCATCCTGCTGCGTTCGCTCGAACAGATGATCGAGGGCGAACGAATCACTCAGGTGATTGAAGGCAATCGCCGCTTCGACCTGCTGGTGCGCCTGCCGGAATCCGGGCGTAGTCTTCAGGCATTGGAGAATCTGCTGATCGAAACGCCGACCGGTCATGTCCCCTTGTCGAAACTGGCCCGTATCGAAAACGGTGAGGGGCCGAATCAGGTCAGTCGCGAAAACTCGCGCCGCCGCATCGTCATCTCGGCCAATACCGATGGTGGCGACATGTCGGCAGTGATTCAGGCGATCCGTGCCGAGCTGGCCTCGAAGCCGATGCCCGAGGGCTATTACACCGCGCTCGAAGGTCAGTTCCAGGCGCAGGAGCAGGCGTCGCAATTGATTGCCGTGCTGGCCATGGTGTCGCTGACAATGATTTTTCTGGTGCTATACAGCCGCTATCGTTCAGTGGCGCTGACCGCCATTATCATGGGCAATATCCCGCTGGCCTTGGTTGGCAGCGTGATCGCGCTGTGGATTTCCGGGCAGCCGCTGTCGGTGGCAGCGCTGGTGGGCTTCATTACGCTGACCGGTATTGCCACGCGCAACGGTATCCTCAAGATCAGCCATTACATCAACCTGTGTGCCTTCGAGGGCGAGAAGTTTGGTGACCACATGATCGTGCGCGGCTCGCTCGAACGCCTGACACCGGTGCTGATGACGGCGCTGGTGGCGGCTTTCGCGCTGGTGCCGCTGCTGCTTTCTGCTGATGCGCCGGGCAAGGAGGTGCTGCACCCGGTGGCGGTGGTCATCTTCGGCGGCCTGATCAGTTCGACCCTGCTCGACACCTTGCTGACGCCGGTGATGTTCCGCCTGTGGGGTGAGAAGCCGCTGGCGCGCCTGCTCGAAGCACGTGGCACGGAAAGTTTTTAACGATGGAAACGCGTAGTCTTCTCTATTAATGGAAAGGAATTCCGCATGAAAATTTCGAGAATTGCCGCTAACTTGCTGGCAGCCGCAGCCTTGACCGGCTTTTTGGGTGGCTCGCTGGCGCATGCCCATGATGATGCCTATCTGGATACACAAAAGGCGCCGAATGGCGGCCAGTTGCGCATGGCCGGCCCGTTCCACTACGAGTTGGTGGTGGTCAGGGACAGCAGGGAAGCCAAGGAAAATCCGGTCTATGTGTACCTGACCGATCATGCCGGCAACAAGGTCTCAAGCGCAGGCGCATCGGGATCGGCAATCATCCTTGCAGGCAAGCAGAAAGCCACGGCCACGCTGAAGCCTGACGGTGACAACCGTTTGCGCGGGATGGCGATTTATTCTTCAGACCCGGAGATGAAGGTGGTGGTTGCCATCATTCAGGCTGACAAGAAAACCGAGCAGGCGCGTTTTACGCCACTGGCAGCAATGCCGGGTATGGATCACAAACACTAAACGCAGCAAATGACAGGAGAACGATCATGAAGAAACATCTTCTCGCCGCACTCGTGGCCAGCATGGCCTTGTCTTTTTCGGCGCAGGCCGATGTTCGACATCATCGTGGCCCGATGCACGGGATGTCCGCTTCGGTAAGCGATGTCGCTGATTCCCCGGTGAAATCCATGCAGACCAACTTGCGTCGGATGATCGTGCAACTGGATCGTGTCAGTGCAGCCAAAACCGATCAGGAACGGCAGAAAGCGGTGGCTGACTACATGCAGACGGCGCAGGAAAACATGATGCTTGGTCATGCGCTCTACGCGAATGGGGAGAACTGCCCGATGATGGGTGAAGGCATGATGCCGGGCGGGATGATGCATGGCGGGATGATGTATCAAGGCGCCGGCCAACCTGGCAAACCTGCGGTGCCGGCCGATCGGCTGCAGATGATGGAGCAGCGTATGGACAGAATGCAGATAATGATGGAGCACATGATGCGTCGTTCCGAGGGCGCCCCGGCGTCAATGCCGCAAGCGATGCCAATGCGGTGATGGCTTTCACTCGGAGCCGGGACGAATCATGCCTGCCTGGTTGAAGCGTCTGCTGGCCTCTTTCCATGCCTGGCGCCAGGCGAACGCCGAGGCCCATGCACGAGCCAAGCCGCATTCATGCTGCTCGGCACCTCCACCCGGTGCCGGTTGATCGAATGAAAAAGGAGAATAAGCCGATGTCGAATACGAACGGATTGCGTCGAGTGCTCGGATCACTTGCTACGTTGCTTGCGCTGCCTGTTGCCGCGCAGTCTTACCAGGTGCCGCAGCCCTCGGCGGGGCTGATGCCGAATGCCTCGAAGGGCAAGGGGCTCTATGAAAAGAATTGCGCCAGTTGCCATGGCCCAGATCTGAATGGCAGCGATAAGGGACCACCGATGCTGCACAAGATCTATGAACCCTCGCATCACGGTGATGCGGCATTCCAGATGGCCGCAAAGAACGGGGTTCGTGCGCATCACTGGAAATTCGGCGATATGGCGCCGGTGCCGGCCGTAACGCCGGATGATGTTGCCCATATCGTCGCCTACATTCGCATGGAGCAGCGCAAGGCGGGCATCCAGTAGAGTGCCTCGTGTTCAGGTCAGCCAGTGCAGCAGCAGACCGCTGGCGGCGGCGCCGCCAATCACCTGAACGACGCCGCGCTTGAAGCGGATCAGTGCCAGCGCTGCGGCTAGCATGATGGCCGCGGAACCGGCATCCAGAGCAGCATCAAATCCGGCCGGCCACAGCACATGGCCAGCAAAGAACAGCGCCAGATTGAGGATGACGCCAACCACGGCTGCGGTGACTGCGGTCAGTGGTGCAGTGAAAGCCAGTTTGCCATGCGTCGATTCGACCAGCGGGCCACCGGCCAGAATGAACACAAAGGAAGGCAGGAAGGTGAACCAGGTGACGATCATTGCCGCTGTCACGCCGGCCAGTAAGAGGGCGTCCGGCCCGAAGATGGCCTTGCCCCAGCCGCCGATAAAGCCGACATAGGCCAACACCATGATCAGTGGCCCCGGAGTCGTTTCTCCAAGGGCGAGGCCGTCAATCATCTGTGCCGCAGTGAGCCAGCCGAAATGCTCGACGGCGCCCTGATAGACGTAAGGCAGTACGGCGTAGGCGCCGCCGAAGGTAAGCAGGGCCGCCTTGGTGAAGAACCAGCCCATCTGCGTCAGCAGATGGTCCCAGCCGAAGACAAGCACCAGTCCGGCCATCGGCAGGCTCCAGAGCAACACGCCGACAATCAGCACGCTTGCCAGTCGTGACCAGCGGAAACGGGTATGCGGCAGCGTAGCGGCTGCTTCCGGTTTGCCGGATACGCCAGTCGTGTCGCCGTGCGGACGGCCAGAGAATTTCGTCGGGGCGAACCGGCTGCCAACAAGGCCGAGCACGGCGGCGCCGATGACGATTGCCGGGAACGGGACATGGAGAAAGAAAATCGCGGCAAAGGCGGCCAGCGCAATGGCCCACAATAGGCCATTGTTCAATGTCCGGCTGCCGATACGCCAGGCGGCATGCAGCACAATTGCAGTGACCGCCGGTTTGATGCCCCAGAAGACGGCTGCAATCAGTGGTTGATGGCCATGTGCCATATAGATCCACGATAGCCCGATCAGGATGAGCAGCGAAGGCAGGACGAACAGCGAGCCGGCAACAATGCCGCCCCAGCTGCGATGCATCAGCCAGCCGAGATAGGTTGCCAATTGCTGTGCTTCCGGGCCGGGCAGCAGCATGCAGTAATTGAGGGCGTGCAGGAAGCGGCTTTCGGAAATCCAGCGTCGTTTTTCAACCAGTTCCTGATGCATGATGGCAATTTGCCCTGCCGGGCCGCCAAAGCTGATGAAGCCGAGTTTGAGCCAGAACAGCAAGGCATCGCGGAAGCGAACCCGGGGGATGTCTGGCGTCGTATCCTTGGTTTCTGTGCGCATCAATTGTCTCGGGGAACTTGGCGATCAGGCGATTGTGGCCCGGAAATGACGACGGGGGCCGAAGCCCCCGTCGATAGCCATTCTGTTTATTGGACGGCTATGTCCTCAGCAGGCCTTAAGCGGCCATTGCGAAACGCTCATCGTTTGCGTTTGTGGTTTTGCGCGGATTACGTCCGTCGCCTCTCGGGCCGCCTGCTCGCCTTCTTTCACCCTGTCGAGACCAGATCACCCCCCCTGTGGTGGAGATGGGCGGAATCGAACCGCCGTCCAGAACGCTTCCGGGTTGCCGGAATTACGACCGTACGAACATTATGGGGGCGATGGCGCCTGATTTCAAGGTGCGATGTGATTTGCCCGGGGGGTCAATAGCCAGAAACGATGTCGAAAATATCTTTGGCATGCTCAACACGGTGGGTGGCACCCCATTGGTCAATGGGGCCGCTGTCCCCCAGATAACCATAGGCGGCGGCAATGGTTGTCATGCCCGCCGCCTTGCCGGCCTGGATGTCGCGCAGGTCGTCGCCGACATAAATGCTTGCTGTGGCCCTGCAGCCAGCAAGGGAACAGGCCAGATGCATCGGGTGTGCGTATGGTTTTGCGCGTGGAGAAGAGTCACCGCTGACGATGCAGGCTGCGCGGCGGGCATAGCCCAGTGCGTCCATCAGCGGCAAGGTGAAACGCTGCGACTTGTTGGTAATGATGCCCCAGGCAATGCCTTCGGCCTCCAGTGTCTGGACAAGCGCATCAATGCCGGGGAAAACGACGGTATGGGTGCATAGCGCCTGTTGGTAGTGCGTGAGAAATCGCTGGTAATAGTCGGTGTAGTCGGGGTGGTCGGGCAGCATGTCCAGTCCGGCACGCAGCATGCCGCGCACCCCTTGGGATACAAAGGGGCGCAGTTTCTCCATGCTGACCGGCTCGAGATCAAGGTCGGCACGCAGGTGATTGAGTGCCGCACCGAGATCCGGTGCCGTATCGGCAAAGGTGCCGTCGAGATCGAAAAGGACGGCGTCAGGCATTCCTGGTGGTGTGAACAAGATAGTTCACATCGGTATCGCGGCCTAGCGAGTAGCGCTTGCTCAAGGGGTTGTAGGTCATGCCGATCACTTCGTCGAGTTCCAGGCCGACACTTTTTGCCCAGCGCGCCATTTCTGATGGTTTGATGAACTTGGCATAGTCGTGCGTGCCCTTCGGCAACATCTTCAGGATGTACTCGGCGCCAATCACTGCCAGCAGATAAGCCTTCGGGTTACGGTTGATGGTCGAGAAGAAAACATGGCCGCCGGGTTTTACCAGCGCTGCACAGGAGGCAATGGTGCTCGCCGGGTTGGGTACATGTTCGAGCATTTCCATGCAGGTGACGACGTCGTAGTGGCCGGCTTCCTGTTCAGCGAGTTCTTCTGCCGAAAGAAGACGGTAATCGACTGAGTGACCACTTTCGAGCAAGTGCAGGCGGGCAACGCCGAGCGCCTTTTCAGACAGGTCAATGCCGGTGACCGTTGCGCCACGAGTAGCCATGGCTTCGGAAAGCAGGCCGCCGCCGCAGCCGACATCGAGGACTTTCTTTCCGGCCAGGCCGGCATGACGGTTGATCCAGTCAAGGCGAAGCGGGTTGATCTCGTGCAGAGGGCGAAACTCGCTGTTCGGATCCCACCAGCGGTGAGCCAGTTCGCTAAATTTTTCCAGTTCGGTCGGGTCGGCGTTGATCATGGTTTTTCGGAATACAGTGAAAATTAAAACGGCAGAAAGAAAAAAGCCCTGCATTGCAGGGCTTTTTTGACCAGCGGGCCAGAATTACTTCTGGGTGCCGATGATTTCGATGTCGACGCGACGGTCAGCCTGCAGACACTCGATCAGAGCCTTGGTCTTCTTGTTGCCTTTGCACTTGTCGCCGGTCACGGGCTGCTTCTCGCCCTTGCCTTCGGTGTAGACCTTGTTGGCTTCAATGCCCTTGCTCACCAGGTAGGTCTTCACAGCAGCAGCACGCTTCTCGGACAGTTTCTGGTTGTAGGCATCGGAACCAAAGCGGTCGGTGTGGCCAACAGCGATGATGACTTCCAGGTTCAGCGACTTGGACTTGCCGACGAGATCGTCAAGCTTGGCCTTGCCTTCCGGACGCAGAACAGCCTTGTCGAAGTCGAACAGCGCGTCAGCAGCCAGGGTTACCTTGGCTGAAGCTGGCTTGCCCATCGGCTTTGCAGCCATTGGCTTTTTCGGCTCACAGGTCTCTTTCGGGAGGAGGTCCTTGTCGCAGGCGCAGCCAGCCGGATCATTGGCAGCAGCGGCAGGCGTCCAGAAGCCAGTACGCCAGCAGAGGCCGGCACCGCTCTTGGCAACTTCGCCACGGCCATCGATTACATATACGCGATCCTTGCCCATGTGGCCATCAGCATTGGCAATAGATGCACCCAGACCCATGGCAGCCGCAATAACGACCATCAGGGATTGTTTGGCGATTTTCTTCATTCGTTTCCCTCGTTTGTAAGTTGGAGTCCCAGACCCGGGCTACACACTAGGCCAACCCTTGTCAGGCTAGGTTTTCGCACGGACTGATAATAGTTTGCCATATGGATGCAATTTTTTCCAAATCCTTTTTCTGCATTCCGGTCAGAGTGTGGTTTTCCAGCAGCATTTTGCCTGAAACCCACACGTGGCTGACGTTTTCCCGGCCGGCTACATAGATTGCATGGGACTCCGGCGCGTAGCAAGGTGCCATTGAGGTGTCATCAAAACTGATGGCGCAGAGATCGGCAGACTTTCCCGCTACGATGGAGCCGATTTCATCGGCCAGTCCAAGCGCCTTGGCACCCCCCAGGGTTGCCGCATGCAAGGCCTGAAAAGCATTCATTGTCGTTGCATCGCCACTGGCACCCTTGGCCAGCAAGGCAGCCAGGCGAGCTTCGGCGAGCAGGTCAAGCCGGTTGTTGCTGGCGGCGCCGTCGGTGCCAATGCCAATGTTCAGGCCTTGCTTCAGCATGTCGCGGATTGGCGCCAGGCCGCTGCCGAGTTTGAGGTTCGAACTGGGGCAATGGGCTACCGATGCGCCTTCAGCAGCCAGCAGCCGGATCTCATGATCATTGAGATGTACGGCGTGTACGGCAATCAGGTTGGGTGAGACGATGCCCAGTCGGTGCATGCGTTCCAGTGGTCTTACGCCATAAGTGGCGAGGCTTTGCTCAATCTCCGACAGAGTTTCATGCAGATGAAGGTGTACCGGCAGGTCGAGTTCCCCCGTCAATGTGGCGATTCTTTCGAAACTTCGATCGCCAACGGTGTAGGGGGCGTGTGGTGCCAGTGCAAAATGGAGCAGCGGTTGCGCGCGCAGTGCGTCGCGTGCGGCCAGGCCCTTGGCCAGGTAATCGTCGGCATCGGTAGCATAGCTGCTGGGAAAATCGAGAAGCGCCAGACCAATGACAGCACGCATGCCGGATTCGATGACTGCTTTTGCCGCGGCCTCCGGGAAGAAATACATGTCATTGAAGCAGGTGATGCCGCCTCGGATCATTTCGGCACAGGCAAGCAGGGTGCCATCGTGAACGAATTCCGGAGAAATGTGTTTTGCCTCTGCCGGCCAGATATGCTCCTGTAGCCAGGTCATCAGTGGCGTATCGTCACCGATGCCACGGAGCAGTGTCATCGCGGCATGACAGTGCAGGTTGACCAGGCCTGGCAGCAGCAGGTGTTTGTCCAGACGGATTTCCTGTGCGGCAGTGAATTGCTGGCCGGCATCGTGTTCAGGAAGTATGGCAAGGATTTTCCCTTGCCTGATCGCAACAGCGTGGTGTTCAAGAACAGTGTTCGCTGGCTCGATCGGCATGATCCAGCGGGCTTTGATCAGAAGATCAATGGGTTGGACTGGATTCTGAGTCATGGTACGTATTATTCCATGAGGACAAAAAACCCCGCCGGAGCGGGGTTCTTTGTGTGCGGATTGATTGGGTTCCGCTTGTTATTTTGGATTGGCCGTGACGTCGATGGTCACGCGGCGATGCGGTGCAAGGCACTCGATCAACTGCTTCTTCGGCAGTTTGTCGGCACACTTCACACCCGGAACCGGTTGCGTCTTGCCTGCACCCATGGTTTCGATCTTGTCAGCCGGCAGGCCCTTGGCGATCAGGTGACCCTTGACGACTTCGGCACGCTTTTCAGACAGTTTCTGGTTGTATTCCTGCGAACCAATGCGATCCGTGTGGCCGGTGACCATGATCTGGCGAATCGGACCAACCGTGCTGAGCTTGGCAAAGATTTCCCGGTCGATTGCTGCCTTGCCTTCTGCCGTCAGTGTGGCCTTGTCATAGCCGAAAAGTTCCTTGGCCGACAGGGTGATCGGTTTGGCCGCGGCCGGTGCTGCCGCTGCAGGCGAAGCCATTGGCTTGGCTGCAGGTTCGCACTTTTCCTTGGGCAGCAGATCCTTGTCGCAGGCGCAGCCTGCCGGATCATTGGCTGCGGCTGCCGGTGTCCAGAAGCCGGTGCGCCAGCACAGGCCTGCACCACTCTTGGCGACTTCTCCGCGCTGGTCTATGGCGTAGACGCGATCGGTCGACTGGGCGTGTGCCAGCGCTGTCATGGCGATCAGGCCGATGGCCGTGAGCGACTGAGCGATGAATTTTGATTTCAAGATGACTCCTCCTAAATTGCCGTAATTGATGATTTGAGGTTGTCGGCGGTGCTGTGCGTGGGATTAAAGCACGAAGTTTCATCATTTTCCAAGTGATTGTGAGCTTTTCAGGCGGCTCCTCATGCGATGCAGTGGTGATGTCTCTGCGTGATAGAATCTCCGGTTTCGCCAAGACAAGACGACAACATAAGCCGCCTTCAAGCGGTGTGTGGACGAGATATGGAACCAACGCAAGCAACGCAACAATTCGCCAAGGAAACACTGCCGGTCAGCCTCGAAGACGAAATGCGGCGTTCGTACCTGGATTACGCGATGAGCGTAATCGTCGGTCGGGCACTGCCGGATGTTCGTGACGGCCTGAAACCTGTCCATCGTCGTGTGCTTTTTGCCATGCACGAACTGGGCAATGACTGGAACAAGGCCTACAAGAAGTCAGCGCGTGTCGTCGGCGACGTGATCGGTAAATACCATCCGCACGGTGATACGGCGGTATACGACACCATTGTGCGCATGGCGCAGGATTTCTCCCTGCGCTATATGCTGGTCGATGGCCAGGGTAACTTCGGTTCGGTTGACGGCGATAACGCTGCGGCGATGCGTTACACGGAAGTTCGCATGGCACGTATCGGCCACGAACTGCTGGCGGATATCGACAAGGAAACCTGCGACTTCGGGCCGAACTACGACGGGTCCGAGCAGGAACCCTTGATCATGCCGGCGAAAATTCCGAACCTGCTGATCAACGGCTCGTCCGGTATTGCGGTCGGCATGGCCACCAATATCCCGCCGCACAACCTGAACGAAGTCGTGGATGGTTGTCTGGCGCTGCTGGCCAATCCGGAAATGACCATCGATGACCTGATCGAAATCATCCCGGCCCCCGATTTCCCGACCGCCGGTTTCATCTACGGCGTTGCCGGCGTGCGTGACGGCTACCATACCGGCCGCGGACGCGTAGTGATGCGCGCACGGACGCACATCGAAGACCTGGAAAAAGGCAACAAGCAGGCGATCATCGTTGATGAGCTGCCCTATCAGGTTAACAAACGCACCTTGCTGGAGAAGGTTGCCGAGCTGGTCAACGACAAGAAGATCGAAGGCATCTCCCATATCCAGGATGAATCCGACAAGTCGGGCATGCGCGTGGTCATTGAACTGAAGCGCGATGTCATTCCTGAAGTGGTGCTGAACAATCTGTACAAGCAGACACAGTTGCAGGACACCTTCGGCATGAACATGGTGGCGCTGGTCGATGGCCAGCCGCGCCTGATGAACCTGAAGCTGATGCTGGAGTGTTTCCTCGCCCACCGGCGCGAAGTGATCACACGGCGCACGGTTTTCGAACTGCGCAAGGCGCGTGAAAAGGCGCATACACAGGAAGGTCTGGCCGTTGCGCTCGACAACGTCGATGAAATCATTGCCCTGATCAAGGCGGCACCGACGCCGGCCGATGCCAAGCGTGGCCTGATGAGCAAGCTCTGGGTTTCGCCGACAGTGACCGAGATGCTGGCGCGTGCGGCGATGGATGCCACCCGTCCGGAAGGGCTGGGCATCGAGTTCGGCCTGTCGAAAAAGGGCTATCTCCTTTCCGATGCCCAGGCTCAGGCCATTCTCGAGTTGCGTCTGCAGCGCCTGACCGGGCTGGAGCGCGACAAGATCGTTTCCGACTACCGCGAATTGCTGGAGAAGATCGCTGATCTGATGGACATTCTGGATCGGCCGGAACGGATCACGCAGATCATCGGCGAGGAACTCACTGCGATCAAGGCGCAGTTCGGTGACAAGCGTCGTTCCGAGATCGTCATGCATACGCAGGATCTGGGTATCGAGGACCTGATCACGCCGCAGGACATGGTGGTGACCCTGTCTCACACTGGCTACATCAAGTCGCAGCCACTGACGGATTACCGGGCGCAGCGCCGCGGCGGTCGTGGCAAGCAGGCGGCGGCGGTCAAGGAAGACGATTTTGTCGACCACCTGTTCGTGGCCAACACGCACGACTACATCCTGTGCTTCTCGAACCGCGGCCGCGTCTACTGGATCAAGGTTTACGAAGTGCCGCAAGGCAGCCGCAACAGCCGCGGCAAGCCGATCGTGAACATGTTCCCGCTCGAAGAAGGCGAGAAGATCAACGCCATCCTGCCCGTCAAGGAGTTCGCGCAGGATCGCTACATTTTCATGGCCACCTCGCAAGGCACCGTCAAGAAAACCCCGCTGTCGGAATTCTCCAACCCCAGGAAGGCCGGCATCATTGCGGTGGCACTGGATGAGGACGATTACCTGATCGGTGCCGAGATTACCAATGGCGAGAATGACATCGTGCTGGTTTCGGATGCCGGCCGTGCTGTCTGGTTCGACGAAGAAGCTGTACGGCCGATGGGTCGTCCGGCGCGGGGCGTACGCGGCATGAAACTGGGCAAGGGGCAGCAGGTCTTGTCGTTGCTGGTTGCCGAGAATGAGCAGCAGACCGTGCTGGTTGCCACTGAGAATGGCTTCGGCAAGCGTACCGCGCTGGCTGATTTCCGCCATTCCGGTCGTGGCACACAAGGGGTCATGGCGATCAAGGCCAGTGACCGCAACGGCCGGGTGGTCGCAGCCAAGCTGGTGACCGATGAAGACGAAATCATGCTGATCACTACCGGTGGCGTACTGATTCGTACCCGTGTTTCCGAGATTCGCGAACTGGGTCGTGCGACGCAGGGAGTCACCCTGATTTCCCTGGATGCCGGCGAAAAACTGGCCGGTCTGGAGAAGATTGTTGAAACGGACGACGATGCCGATGCAGAGTAAGGCGTCAGTTTAGGTACAAGCGAGGATTCCATGTCACGAGTCTGGAATTTCAGTGCCGGCCCGGCTGTCCTGCCGGCCGAGGTGCTGGAGCAGGTCAAGGACGAGTTGCTCGACTGGCATGGTGCTGGCTGCGGTGTCATGGAAATGAGCCATCGTGGCAAGGAGTTCACCTCGATCATCGAGGCAGCCGAAGCAGACCTGCGAGCGTTGATGGGCATCCCGGCCAATTACCGGGTGCTTTTCCTGCAAGGGGGTGCTACGCAGCAATTTGCACAGTTGCCGATGAATCTGCTGTCAGGTGCTGGCACCGGGATGTCCGCGGACTACCTGATCACCGGTTCCTGGTCTAAGAAGGCGTTCAAGGAAGCGCAGCGTGTTACAGCCGGTATTGCCACGGTCAGAAAATCTGGCTCCACAGAGGCCTCGGGTTTTACGCGCAGCCTTGATCCTGCCGAACTTGATCTCGATCCGGATGCGGCCTATGTCCATTTGTGCACCAACGAAACCATTCACGGCGTAGAAATCGATTGTTCGCGACTGCCCGCAGTTTCTGCGCCGCTGGTTGCCGACATGAGTTCGCACATCCTGTCGCGCCCGGTGGATGTGTCGAAGTACGCCATGATCTATGCCGGGGCGCAGAAGAATGTGGGGCCATCCGGCGTGACACTGGTCATCATTCGTGAAGACCTGCTCGGTCGCGCGGCATCCACGATTCCCAGCGTTCTTGATTATGCCGTGATGGCTGAAAACGGCTCGATGCTGAATACGCCACCGACCTTTTCCATCTATGTTGCGGGTTTGATCTTTCAGCGGCTGAAGCGTCTGGGTGGTCTCGCTGAAATGGAAAAGATCAACCGGCAAAAGGCGGAACTGCTCTATGCCTGCATAGATAGCAGCCAAGGCTTTTATCTGAACCCGGTACGCACTGCCGATCGCTCCAGAATGAATGTGCCGTTCACTCTGGCGAACAGTCAGCTGGATCCCCTGTTTTTGGCCGAGACCAGAGCCGCAGGTCTGGTTTCTCTCAAGGGACATAAATCGGTAGGTGGCATGCGCGCATCGATCTACAACGCCATGCCCTTGGACGGTGTGCGAGCACTGGTTGAATTCATGGATGATTTTCGGAAGCGGAACGCATGAGTGATGATCTGCAGCAGGAACTGGCGGTCGTTCGGAACGAAATTGATGCCATCGACCAGCAGCTTCTGGCCTTGCTCAACCAGCGTGCCGGCTGTGCAAAGAAAGTCGGTGAAATCAAGGCGCGGCATGGTGAGGCTGGATTCATCTATCGCCCGGAACGCGAGGCACAGGTATTGCGCCGAATCCAGCAGCAAAACCCTGGCCCGCTTGCCAATGAACATGTGACCTGGTTGTTCCGCGAGGTGATGTCAGCCTGCCTGTCGCTGGAACAACCGCTGTCGGTGACCTTCCTTGGGCCGCTCGGCTCATTTACCGGCAGTGCCGCGACCAAGCACTTCGGCCATGCCGCGCACTTGCTACCGCAGACATCCATCGACGAGGTGTTCCGTGAAGTTGAGGCCGGCCATGCGCACTACGCGGTCGTCCCCATCGAAAACTCGACCGAGGGGGCCGTAGGTCGCAGCATGGATCTGCTCCTGTCGACACCGCTCAAGATATGTGGCGAGGTGGTGTTGCGCATTCATCAGAATCTGATGACGCAGGAAACCTCGCTGGACAGTATTACCAAGGTGTATTCCCACGCGCAGTCGCTGGCGCAGTGTCATGAGTGGCTGAACCGCAATCTGCCCAATGTGCCGCGAATTTCCGTAGGGAGCAATTCGCAGGCGGCAGAAATGGCCATGCAAGAGGCGGGGGCTGCCGCAATTGCCGGCGAAGCGGCGGCCGAGCGCTTCCATGTGCCGATTCTGGTCGCAAATATCGAGGATGAGCCGAACAACACGACGCGCTTTGTCGTGCTTGGCCGTTTCGATGCGGGCATCTCGGGTCGCGATAAAACCTCGCTCATCATGTCCACGCCGAATCGCACGGGTTCTCTGCATGGTTTGTTGCTGCCACTGGCGGAAGCCGGGGTTTCGATGACCCGTCTGGAGTCAAGGCCGGCACGCCATACGCTCTGGGACTATGTCTTTTTTGTCGATATCGACGGGCATCGTGAAGAGCCCAGGATTGCCAAGGCACTGGTCGAACTGCAACAACAGGCGGCTTACCTGAAAGTGCTCGGCTCGTACCCCGTTGCTGTCTATTGAACCGCTGATTTTCTCGAGGTCATTCATGTCTCTTTCCGATCACGCGTTGCCCTATGTTCGAGCCATTTCCCCCTACCTGCCGGGCAAGCCGATTACCGAACTGGCTCGTGAAATGGGTATCCCGGTAGAGCAGATTCTGAAGCTGGCTTCCAATGAAAACCCCTTGGGCATGAGCCCCAGGGCAAAGGCTGCGCTGACCTCGGCGGCAGCATCGCTGGAGCGCTATCCGGACGATTTCGATCTGAAAAAGGCGCTGGCCGCGCATACCGGGCTGGCTGCTGAATGCATTGTGCTGGGCAATGGTTCGAACGATGTCCTTGAAATGGTGGCGCGCGTCTTTCTTGCGCCGGGACGTTCAGCCGTGTTTGCCCAGCATGCCTTCGCTGTCTATCCCCTGGCTACCTTGGCAACTGGTGCAGAACTGCTGGTTGTTCCGGCTAAGGATTTCGGCCACGATCTCGATGCAATGCGTGCAGCAATCCGGCCGGATACCCGTATTGTCTGGATTGCCAATCCGAATAACCCGACCGGAACCTTTCTCCCCTATCCGCAACTGAAGGCCTTCCTGCAGGCGGTGCCGCAGGATGTCATCGTCGTGCTGGATGAAGCCTACAACGAGTACCTGCCTCCGGCGGAGCGTGCGGAAACGGTTGCCTGGCTGGCCGAGTTTCCCAATCTGGTCATTACTCGCACCTTCTCCAAGATTTATGGCCTGGCTGGCTTGCGCATCGGATATGCACTGGCTTCGGCTGAAATTGCCGGCCTGATGAACCGCGTGCGGCAACCGTTCAATTGCAATAATCTGGCACTGGCAGCAGCCGTGGCCGCACTGGACGATCATGAATTCGTGGCCAGGAGCTACGAATTGAATCGTTCCGGCAAGGAGATGATCATTGCCGGCCTGAAGCGGCTGGGTCTTGCACATATCCCCGCGCACGGCAATTTCGTGACATTCAAGGTGGCTGATGCCGCCGGCGTCAATCAGCGCCTGCTCAAGCAGGGGGTAATCGTACGTCCCATCGGAGGGTACGGCTTGCCGGACTGGTTGCGTGTGACCATCGGTACCGGGACGGAAAACGAGCGCTTCCTCGAGGCGCTCGAAAAGGCACTTTGATGGAATATGCACATGGCTGACTCACCCGAATTTGGCAAGGTTGTCGTTTTTGGTGTCGGCCTGATCGGTGGTTCCTTTGCACTAGCGCTGAAAGCTGCTGGCGAAGTTGAGGAAGTGGTTGGCTTTGGTCGTAGCGTAGCGACACTGACACAGGCCATCGATCTTGGTGTAATTGACCGGGTTGGTATCAATGTCGGCCAGGAGGTCTCGGATGCCGACCTGGTGTTGCTGGCGACCCCGGTGGGGCAGATGGCCGAGATCATGGCGCGCATTGCGCCCTATCTAGGGCCCAATACAGTCGTGACGGATGGTGGTAGCACCAAGTCCGACGTTGTCGCTGCTGCCCGCCATGCTTTCGGTGAACGTGTCGCCCAGTTCGTGCCTGCACATCCGATAGCTGGCGCTGAAAACAGTGGTGCTGCGGCTGCCAGAGCGGATCTCTATCGTGAGCGCAAGGTGGTGTTGACCCCCTTGCCCGAGAATTCGGTACTCAATGTCGCCCGTGTCCGCTCCGCCTGGGAGTGGTGCGGTGCCCAGATCCATGAACTGACCCCTGCCGAGCATGACCGGGTGTTTGCAGCCGTAAGTCACCTGCCGCACCTGCTCTCCTATGCATTGGTGCACGATCTCGCCGTGCGCGATAACCGCGAGGTGTTCTTTACCTTTGCTGCTTCCGGATTTCGTGATTTCACGCGAATTGCGGCCAGTCACCCCGAAATGTGGCGTGACATCAGCCTGGCAAATCGTGTGGCCTTGCTGGAAGAGCTTGACCGTTACCGTGCCCAGCTCGACGAACTTCGAGCCGTGCTTGATGCCGGCGATGGCCAGCGTCTTGAAGAAATTTTTGATACTGCCCGCACTGCTCGCCGAGCCTGGCAACTAGGGCAAAAGTAAGAAGGACACTCTGATGGATTTTATCGATCTTGCGCCCCTCGTTTCGGCGCAGGGAACGCTTCGCCTGCCCGGTTCCAAAAGCATTTCAAACCGTGTCCTGCTTCTCGCTGCGCTGGCCGAGGGAGAAACCGAAGTGCGCGATCTGCTGGCGTCGGACGACACGCAGGTCATGCTTGAAGCCTTGCAGCAGTTGGGTGTCGGAATTCGTCACGGGGGAGATGGCGTTGTTCATGTCTCTGGCGTGGGCGGCGCATTTCCGAATAAGACCGGCGCTGTTTTCCTGGGCAATGCGGGGACGGCTGTTCGTTCGCTCACCGCCGCTCTGGCCTTGGCAGGGGGGCATTACAAGGTCTCCGGCGTGCCGCGCATGCACGAGCGGCCCATTGGCGACCTGGTTGATGGGTTGCGTCAATTGGGGGCTGATGTGGCGTATTTGGGGAAGGACGGTTTCCCGCCGCTCGAAATCCGGCCGGCAAGCATTACGCCGGGAGGTACGGTCAATGTCCGTGGCGATGTCTCCAGCCAGTTCCTGACCGGCTTGCTGATGGCCTTGCCGCTCACCGGTGTCGAAACCACAGTCAAGGTCGTGGGCGAACTGATTTCCAAGCCCTATATCGAAATTACGCTGGCAATCATGGCGCGATTTGATGTTCAAGTTGCCCGCGACGGATGGCAGCAATTCGTCATTCCCGCCAACAGCCGCTATCGCTCGCCGGGAATTGTCTATGTCGAGGGAGATGCGTCGTCGGCTTCCTATTTTCTGGCCTTGGGTGCCATCGGTGGCGGCCCGGTGCGTGTTGAAGGGGTGGGGCGGGATTCGATTCAGGGCGATGTACGCTTTGCCGAGGCGCTCGCACAGATGGGCGCGGTGATTGAAATGGGCGATAACTGGATAGCAGCCAGTGCGCCTGCCGGAGGTCTGAAGGGCATTACACTGGATTGCAACCATATTCCTGATGCAGCGATGACGCTGGCGACTGCAGCACTGTTTGCCAGTGGCCCGACATGCTTGACCAATATTGCTTCCTGGCGGGTCAAGGAAACGGATCGCATTGCGGCAATGGCCAAGGAATTGCGCAAGCTGGGAGCTGTGGTCGAGGAAGGGGCTGATTACATTCGTGTCACCCCGGTGGCTGATCTGACGTCACCACCGGCAGGCATCGATACCTACGATGACCATCGTATCGCCATGTGCTTTTCACTGGCAGCCTTCGGGACTGCGCTACGCATCAATGACCCCCGCTGTGTCGGCAAGACTTTTCCTGACTATTTCGAGCGACTGGCTGAGGTGACCAAAGCCGTGCCGGTCATCGCCATCGATGGCCCCTCGGCTTCGGGAAAAGGGACGGTCGCCGCGCGGGTGGCGGCCGCCTTGGGTTGGCATTATCTTGATTCCGGGGCGTTGTACCGACTGACTGCGCTTGCAGCCAGGCGTGCCGGGATTGCCTGGGAGGATGAGCCTGCTGTTGTTGCGATGGCGGCAAAGCTTGATGTTGTTTTTTCTGGCGACTCCATTCGCCTCGCTGGCGAGGAAGTCAGCGAAGCCATCCGCACCGAGGAAATGTCCTCGGGAGCCTCCAAAGTGGCGGCACTGCCTGCTGTGCGGGCGGCCTTGCTGTTCCGGCAGCGGCTGTTCCGGCGGACGCCCGGTCTGGTTGCCGATGGGCGCGACATGGCGTCGGTGGTATTTCCGGATGCGGCGGCAAAGGTATTCCTGACTGCCAGCGTTGAGATTCGTGCTGAACGACGCTATAAGCAGTTGATCGGAAAAGGGATTGAGGCTACAATGCGCCCCATTTTGCAGGATTTGCGCGAGCGCGACGAACGCGACAGTACGCGAAGCGTTGCGCCCTTGCAGCAAAGTGCAGGTGCCAGATTGCTCGACACCTCTGATCTGACCATCGAACAAGCGGTGGCGCAGGTTTTGGGCTGGGGCAATGAGGTGCTGCACAAACAGTGAGGCGGCAGGTGCCGTCTGACTGACAGGGTGTTTTTTCCCCCTTGGGTCTCTTGCTGGTTTTCGTTCCGATTTTCCGGTAGCGCCGGCGGTTCGCAGAACTGATACGAGATCCTTTTTCCTTCTCCCTAGTGGAGCGGGGGGCGAGAACGATCTTTAACTACTTGTTTTTCCGCAGTGATGCGGTAAGGAAAATCCATGTCTGCTGTCCCAGTTACCGAAAGCTTTGCCGAACTCTTCGAAGAAAGCCTTGCGCGCCAGGAAATGCGCCAGGGTGAGGTGATCACCGCCGAAGTCGTGCGCGTCGACCAGAACTTCGTGGTTGTTAACGCCGGACTCAAGTCCGAAAGCTACATTGATGTTGAAGAATTCCTGAATGATCAGGGCGAACTCGAAGTCAATACGGGCGATTTCGTCCAGGTTGCCATCGAGCAGCTCGAAAACGGTTTTGGCGAAACCCGCCTGTCGCGCGATCGCGCCAAGCGCATCGCTGCCTGGAACTCGCTTGAGCAGGCTCTGAATGATGGCTCGCTGGTTTCCGGCACCATCACCGGCAAGGTCAAGGGCGGTCTGACCGTCATGACCAACAGCGTCCGTGCCTTCCTGCCGGGCTCGCTGGTCGACATGCGTCCGGTCAAGGACACCACGCCGTACGAAGGCAAGACCATGGAATTCAAGGTCATCAAGCTCGATCGCAAGCGCAACAACGTCGTTGTGTCGCGTCGTGCCGTGCTTGAAGCCACCATGGGTGAAGAGCGCGAGAAGCTGCTTGAGAACCTCAAGGAAGGCGCTGTCGTCAAGGGCATCGTCAAGAACATCACCGACTATGGTGCGTTCGTTGACCTCGGCGGTATCGATGGCCTGCTGCACATCACCGATCTGGCCTGGCGCCGTGTCCGTCACCCGAGCGAAGTGCTCAACGTGGGTGATGAAGTCACCGCCAAGATCCTCAAGTTCGACACCGAGAAGAACCGCGTTTCGCTGGGCCTGAAGCAGCTCGGCGAAGATCCGTGGGTCGGCATCGCCCGCCGTTACCCGCAGGGCACCCGCCTGTTCGGCAAGGTCACCAACCTGACCGACTACGGTTCCTTTGTCGAGATCGAGCAGGGCATCGAAGGCCTGGTGCACGTCTCCGAAATGGACTGGACGAACAAGAACGTTCATCCGAGCAAGGTCGTTCAGCTGGGCGACGAAGTCGAAGTCATGATCCTCGAGATCGACGAAGACCGCCGTCGTATCTCGCTGGGCATGAAGCAGTGCATGGCTAACCCGTGGGAAGAGTTCTCGCAGAACCACAAGAAGGGCGACAAGGTCTCTGGTCAGATCAAGTCGATCACCGATTTCGGTGTCTTCATTGGTCTGCCAGGCGGCATCGATGGTCTGGTGCACCTCTCCGACCTGTCGTGGTCGCAGGCTGGCGAAGAAGCCATCCGCGGCTTCAAGAAAGGTGACGAAGTTGAAGCCGTTGTTCTGGCCATCGACACCGACAAGGAGCGCATCTCGCTGGGTATCAAGCAGCTCGAAGGCGACCCCTACACCAGCTACATTGCAACGCATGAGAAGAACACCATCTCCCGTGGCGTGGTCAAGTCGGTTGATGCCAAGGGTGCAGTCGTCATGCTGGAAGGCGATGTCGAAGGTTACCTGCGTGCTTCTGAATTCTCCCGTGACCGTATCGAAGATCTCAGCCAGCACCTGAAAGTGGGTGACGAGCTGGAAGCAATGATCATCAACGTTGATCGCAAGACCCGCGGCATCAATCTGTCGATCAAGGCCAAGGATCATGCCGAGCAGCATGAAGCGATGCAGAAGATTGCTTCGGATAACGCTGCTTCGGGCACGACCAACCTGGGCGCGTTGCTGAAAGCCAAGCTGAACAACCAATAAGGCTGAGCATGACCAAATCCGAGCTGATCGCCCGGCTGGCTGTTAGATTTCCACAGTTGGTCGCGAAGGATGCTGATTTTGCGGTGAAGATGATGCTGGATGCGATGTCCGAGGCCTTGGCCAAGGATGATCGCATCGAGATCCGGGGGTTCGGCAGCTTTGCGCTGAATTACCGCCCGCCCAGAGTCGGCAGGAACCCGAAATCCGGGGACAAAGTCAGTGTCCCGGAGAAGTGGGTTCCACACTTCAAGGCCGGCAAGGAACTACGGGAGCGCGTTGATAGCGCGCGCTCCTGAGGCAAGCTGTGGTAGATTGCGGGCGGCAACGCGAGTTGCCGCCCTTTTTTATGCCTGAGGGGTAAGTGATGCGTACACTGGTATGGTTGGTCAGGGCTTTCATTTTTCTGTTCCTGTTTGCGTTTGCAGTCAAGAACACCGACCCTGTTCGCGTACAGTTTTTCCTTGAAACCTCCTGGCAGGCGCCGCTGGTTATTGTTGTTCTCGTCTTCTTTGCTACCGGTGCATTTTTTGGTGCGCTATCGCTGCTGGGAACAATCTTTGGTTTGCGTCGTGAAATCTCTGGACTGCGTCGGGAACTGAATGCAGCCAAAGCTGAAGTCCGGGTGATTGCACCCCCCCGTTCATGATGGAATTTGAATACTGGCAACTCCTGCTGTTCCCTGCCTTCTTCGGATTGGGCTGGGCGGCTGCGCGCATCGATATTCGCCATCTGGTGAAAGAGTCGAGATCCCTGCCAAGGTCCTATTTTCAAGGCTTGAATTTCCTGCTCAATGAGCAGCCGGATCGGGCAATCGAATCATTCGTCGAAGCAGTCAAGATTGATCCGCAGACGGTTGAGCTTCATTTTGCGCTGGGCGGCTTGTTCCGTCGCCGAGGCGAGACGGACAGGGCCATTCGCATGCACCAGAACCTGGTTGAACGCGATGACTTGCCAGAGGATCTGAAACTGGCCGCGGTGTCGGAGCTGGGGCAGGATTACCTGAAAGCCGGCTTGCTGGATCGGGCGGAGGAAACTTTTGAGCGCTTGCGTGGTACGCCGCTGGACGAGGAAGCAAAGCGTAACCTGCTCGAAATCTATCAGCTGGGCAAGGATTGGCAGCGAGCCATCGAGATTGCACGCGAGTTGCCGGATGTCGCATCACGGAAGGAAGTCGCGGAGTACTACTGCGAGCTTGCTTCTGCCGAGATGATCCGCTCGCGTCGAGAAGAGGCCAGGGCGCATCTGGCAACAGCACTCGAAACCAACCGTCTGTGTGTCCGGGCTAGCCTGCTGCAGGGCGATCTGTTTGCACAGGAAGGAAATCATCAGGCGGCCATTGATTCCTGGCAGCAGATCGAAGCGCAGAATCCGACCTACCTCGCACTGGTTGCACAACGCCTGCTGAATTCCTACCGGTTCATTGAGCGGCGTGATGAAGGGCTGCGCTTGTTGCGTGGTTATCTTGAGAACTACCATTCACTCGATCTGCTCGATGTGGTTTTTGAATTGGTACTGGAGAGTAACGGGGCTGAGGCTGCATACACGCTGGTGCGTGATGAATTGCGGCGGAACCCGACCTTGCTTGGTTTTGACAAGCTGCTGGAGGCCCGGCTCTTCAATGCCCCAACGGAAATTCGTGCGGATATCGATCTGGCCAAGGGAATCGTGCAAAACTATACCCGCCGCCTGGCTCGCTATCGCTGCGATAGCTGTGGTTTCAAGGCCCGCCAGTTTTACTGGCGATGCCCGGCTTGTGGTGGCTGGGAAACCTATCCGCCAAAGCGCACCGAGGAATTTGATCTGACCCTTTGAGCGGGCAGGCCGGATTCTTTTTCTCAGGCGCTGAAGCGGCGATCCATGAATCAATGAGGACTCAATGAACTCTCTGAACGGTCTTCCCGATCTTTCCAAAGCACGTTTGCTGGTTGTCGGCGACGTCATGCTTGATCGCTACTGGTTTGGCGATGTCAGCCGGATTTCTCCCGAGGCGCCGGTGCCGGTCGTCAAGGTTGAGCGCAGCGAAGAGCGCCCGGGAGGTGCTGCCAACGTGGCGCGCAATGCCGCTGCGCTCGGTGCCAGGGTCGCACTGCTTTCGGTGGTGGGTGATGATGAAGCCGGCGCCGCACTGGCCGCACTGATGGATGCAGAGCAGGTACGTTCCAGCCTGCACCGGGATTCGGCCATCAGCACAACAGTCAAACTGCGTGTCATCGGGCGCCAGCAGCAATTGTTGCGGATCGATTTCGAAACGTCGCCTTCGCACGAAGTCTTGCAGGCCAAGTTGGCGGAGTTTGAAAAACTCCTGGCTGACTGCGATGTGGTTGTCCTGTCGGATTATGGCAAGGGGGGCTTGACCCACATTACCGAGATGATCAGCCTGGCACGTGCAGCCGGGAAGCGCATTCTGGTTGACCCCAAAGGGGATGACTACACGCGCTATGCAGGCGCCACGATCATTACGCCGAACCGGGCGGAGCTGAAAGAAGTTGTCGGGCGCTGGTCCAATGATGAGGACATGGCGCTTCGTGCCCAACGCTTGCGCAGCGAACTTGGCCTGGATGCCCTGCTGGTCACGCGCAGCGAAGAGGGCATGAGCCTCTACCGGGAATCCGGTGCTTTCCACGAACCTGCCAGGGCGCTGGAGGTCTTTGATGTTTCCGGTGCCGGTGATACGGTGATTGCCACGCTGGCGGCCATGCTGGCTGTCGGTAGTATCTGGGAGGACGCGGTGCATGTAGCCAATCTGGCTGGCGGAATTGTCGTCGGCAAACTGGGTACGGCTGTCGTCACCCGTGAGGAATTGAACGCAGCGTTCAATTGATGAAATAAAGGAAACACGCATGTACACCATCGTTACCGGCGCCGCTGGCTTTATCGGTGCCAATATCGTCAAGTCGCTGAATGAACGCGGCGTGAACCGGATCATTGCGGTAGACAATCTGAGCCGTGCCGACAAGTTCAGGAATCTCGTTGACTGCGACATTGCCGACTACATCGACAAGGTCGAATTCCGTGAACGACTGCTGGCGGGTTATTTTGACGGCGATGTCGAGGCCATCTTCCATGAAGGCGCCTGCTCCGACACCATGGAGACCGATGGCCGCTACATGATGGACAACAACTATCGCTACTCGCTGGATCTGCTCGACTGGTGTCTTGATCAGGAAGTCCAGTTCCTCTATGCGTCGAGTGCGGCAACCTATGGCGGCAGTAGCGTGTTCAAGGAAGAGCGGCAATATGAGGCGCCACTCAATGTCTACGGCTACTCGAAGTTCCTTTTTGACCAGATAGTACGCAAGCGCTTGCCGGAAGCCTCTTCGCAGGTGGTTGGTTTCCGCTATTTCAATGTCTATGGCCCACGCGAGAATCACAAGGGGCGTATGGCTTCGGTGGCCTGGCATCATTTCAATCAGTGCCGTGCAGAGGGCAAGGTCAAACTGTTCGAAGGGTCGCATGGCTATGGGCCAGGCGAGCAACAGCGTGATTTTGTCTATGTTGGCGATGTTGCCAAGGTGAATATTTGGTTCCTTGATCATCCGCGTCAGTCTGGCATCTTCAACCTCGGTACCGGGCGTGCACAGAGTTTTAATGATGTTGCCGTGGCCGCAGTCAATAGCACCCGGGCCTTGAGTGGCGAGGCAGAGTTGCCGCTGGATTCGCTGGTGAAGCAAGGCATCATTGAGTACGTTCCTTTTCCGGAGGCGCTGATCGGCAAGTATCAGGCGTTTACCCAGGCGGATCTCGGCAGGTTGCGCGCAGCCGGATACAAGGATGAATTCGCAACTGTCGAGGAGGGCGTTCGCCAGTACGTCGCCTGGCTGGCAGAGCATGTTTGAGTCTCTGGAGCGATTTGTCGGCAATACGCCGCTGGTTCAGCTGAAACGCCTGCCCAGTGAGGCCTCGGCCAAGCGTGGCAATGTCATTTTGGCCAAGCTGGAAGGGAACAATCCTGCCGGCTCGGTCAAGGACAGGCCGGCTTTGTCCATGATTGTCCGGGCAGAAGCACGTGGCACGATCAAGCCTGGGGATTGCCTGATTGAGGCCACTTCCGGCAATACCGGTATTGCACTGGCCATGGCCGCCGCCATGCGTGGCTACCGCATGGTGCTGGTGATGCCGGAGAACCAGAGTATCGAGCGTCGGCAGACCATGCGAGCCTATGGTGCCGAACTCGTCCTGACGCCGAAGGATGGCGGCATGGAACTGGCCCGAGACGTTGCCGAACGCATGCGTGATGAAGGGCGTGGCCTCATTCTCGACCAGTTCGCCAATCCGGATAACCCCCTCGCACACTACGAAGGCACTGGCCCCGAGATATGGCAGGATACCGGGGGACGAATCACGCACTTCGTTTCCAGCATGGGCACGACGGGAACCATCATGGGTGTGTCGCGTTATCTCAAGGAACAGAATCCAGCGGTGTGCATCGTCGGCTGCCAGCCAGAAGACGGTTCGCAGATTCCGGGTATCCGCAAGTGGCCCGAACCCTACCTGCCGAAGATTTTTGACCGCAGCCGTGTAGACCGGGTGGAGTCCGTCGCCCAATCCGAAGCGGAAGAGATTACCCGACGGCTTGCGCGGGAGGAGGGCATCTTTGCCGGCATCTCCTCGGGAGGGGCTTTGGCCGTCGCCTTGCGTCTTTCTGCCGAACTCGAGAATGCGGTGATCGTCAGCATTGTCTGTGATCGTGGCGACCGCTATCTCTCCACGGGTGTGTTTCCTGCCTGATGAAACCAACACTGGTCTTTGACATAGAAACCATTCCGGATGTCGCCGGTCTTCGCCGTTTACATGACCTGGCTGCAGATATGTCCGATGCCGAGGTCGCTGAACTGGCGTTTCAGCAGCGCCGAGCCGCCAGCGGCGGGACCAGTGATTTTCTGCCGCATTATCTGCAACGCGTGGCCACCATTTCCTGCGTCCTGCGCTCCGGAGATACGCTCAAAATCTGGTCATTATCCGAGCCGGAACAGAGCGAAGGCGAGATCATCCAGCGCTTTTTTGACGGGGTCGAAAAATTTACGCCACAGCTGGTTTCCTGGAATGGCGGCGGTTTTGATTTGCCGGTACTGCATTACCGTGGTCTGGTTCACGGTGTTTGTGCCCAGCGATACTGGGATATGGGCGATGGCGATTACAACGACAGCCGTGATTTCAAGTGGAACAATTACATCAGCCGTTACCATGCCCGTCATCTGGATCTGATGGATCTCCTGGCGATGTATCAACCTCGTGCCAATGCGCCGCTCGATGATCTGGCCAAGCTGATCGGCTTTCCCGGCAAGCTGGGTATGGATGGCAGCAAGGTATGGGAAACTTGGCAGGAGGGACGGATCGGCGAGATCCGCGATTACTGTGAAACCGATGTGGTGAATACTTATCTGGTGCTCTGTCGCTTCCGTCTGATGCGCGGCGAGATGTCTCGTGATGAGTACGCCAATGAGTTGGCCTTTGTGCGAAGCGAACTGTTACGAATCGACAAGCCGCACTGGCACGAATATCTGGCCAAGTGGCCGCAGTAAAAATCGCTCGCCCAGCCCTTGCAATCGGCCGGCAAGTGTTTATAATGCGGCCTTCTTTGCAGTAGGCGCGTAGCTCAGTTGGTTAGAGCACCACCTTGACATGGTGGGGGTCGTTGGTTCGAATCCAATCGCGCCTACCAAAATACAAAAGTCAGAGCGCCGCTCTGGCTTTTTTTGTTTCTGGGGTCAAAGAATGCTGATTATCACGCTTCCCGATGGTTCAAAACGAGAGTTCGCGCAAGCAGTTACTGTTGCCGAAGTAGCGCAAAGCATTGGTGCCGGTCTGGCGCGTGCTGCACTTGCTGGCAAGGTGGGTGATCGCCTGGTCGACACCAGCTACCTGATCGAGCAGGATTCGGATCTTGCAATCATTACCGACCGTGACGCTGATGGTCTGGAGGTTATCCGCCACTCTACGGCACATCTGCTGGCCTATGCCGTCAAGGAATTGTTCCCGGAAGCGCAAGTCACCATTGGCCCGACAGTCGACAACGGCTTCTATTACGACTTTGCCTATGCCCGGCCGTTCACGCCAGATGATCTCGCTGCAATCGAGAAGCGGATGAGCGAACTCGCCAAGCGCGATATCCCGATCTCGCGTGAAGTATGGAGCCGCGACGACGCGGTCAAGTTCTTCCTCGACATGGGCGAGAAGTACAAGGCCGAACTGATTGCCGCCATTCCCGCCGACCAGGACGTATCGCTTTACCGCGAAGGCGATTTCATCGACCTCTGCCGTGGCCCGCACGTGCCCTCTACCGGTAAGCTCAAAGTATTCAAGTTGATGAAGGTGGCCGGCGCCTACTGGCGTGGGGATGCGAAAAACGAGCAGTTGCAGCGTATCTACGGCACCGCCTGGGCGAAAAAGGAAGATCTTGACGCCTACCTGCACATGCTTGAAGAAGCTGAAAAGCGAGATCACCGCAAGGTGGGTCGCCATCTTGATCTGTTCCATATGCAGGAAGAAGCGCCAGGGCTGGTCTTCTGGCACCCCAAGGGCTGGGCGGTGTGGCAGGAGATCGAGCAGTACATGCGCCGCGTCTATCGCGACAACGGCTATCAGGAAGTACGATGTCCGCAGGTGCTCGACCGCACGTTGTGGGAGAAATCGGGTCACTGGGATAACTACAAGGACAACATGTTCACCACGGCGTCCGAGAATCGCGATTATGCGATCAAGCCGATGAACTGCCCGGGCCACATCCAGGTCTTCAACGCCGGCCTGCGTTCTTATCGTGAGTTACCGTTGCGCTATGGCGAGTTCGGTTCCTGCCACCGCAACGAGCCTTCGGGGGCGCTGCATGGGCTGATGCGCGTGCGCGGTTTCGTCCAGGACGACGGCCACATCTTCTGTACCGAAGACCAGATCCAGACGGAAGTGACGGCCTTCAACGACATCGTGCGCAACGTCTATGCCGATTTCGGCTTTGCCGACATCGCGGTGAAACTCGCGCTGCGTCCCGAGAAGCGCGTCGGTGACGACGCCGTCTGGGACAAGGCTGAACACGCGCTGCGCGAGGCGCTGCGTGTATCTGATCTGGAATGGGAAGAGTTGCCCGGTGAAGGGGCGTTTTACGGCCCGAAGATCGAGTTCCACATCAAGGATGCGATCGGGCGTTCGTGGCAGTGCGGGACGATGCAGGTCGATTTCTCGATGCCGGCACGCCTGGGCGCCGAGTACGTCGCCGAGGACAATACGCGCAAAACGCCAGTGATGCTGCACCGCGCCGTACTTGGCTCGCTGGAGCGCTTCATCGGCATCCTGATCGAGAACTTCTCGGGGGCTTTTCCGCTCTGGTTGGCGCCCGTTCAGGCCATGGTGCTGAATATTTCGGAAAAACAGGCTGATTACGCTGAGCATGTGGCGCAAACGCTACGGAATGCAGGCCTGCGCGCCGATTCGGATTTGCGCAACGAGAAAATTACCTATAAAATACGCGAACATAGCTTGAACCGGATGCCTTATCAGATTGTCGTCGGCGACAAGGAAAAGGAAGCCGGGCTGGTGGCCGTGCGCACACGCGGAGGCCAAGATCTCGGGCAAATGCCCATTGAGGCCTTGGTTGAGCGACTTCTTGATGAGGTTGCTGGGCGGAGTGGCACGGCTTAACTTTTGTCTATTGGGGAGCGAAGACCATAGCACTGCAAAAAGCGCATCGCGTTAACGAAGAGATTAACGTACCGGAAATTCGTCTGATTGGTGAAGCCGGAGAGCAAGTCGGAGTCGTGAGTGTCAGAACGGCTATGCAAATGGCCGAAGAAGCAGGGGTCGATCTTGTAGAGATTGCTCCGCTGGCTCAACCGCCTGTTTGCCGGATCATGGATTACGGCAAGTTCAAGTATCAAGAGGCGAAGAAGGCACACGAAGCCAAGCTCAAGCAGAAGCAGGTGCAGGTCAAGGAAGTCAAGCTTCGCCCGGGAACGGACGAAAACGATTACCAGATCAAGCTCAGAAACATGACGCGCTTTCTTGAAGAAGGCGACAAGGTCAAGGTGACCTTGCGTTTCCGTGGGCGTGAAATGGCGCATCAGGAATTCGGCATGCGCCAGTTGGAGCGAATCAAGGCTGATGTGGAAGAAATCGGTCAGGTCGAGCAGATGCCGAAGATGGAAGGTCGTCAGATGATCATGATCATCGCACCGGCAAAGAAGGTTGTAACGAAGTAAGCAGCATCTGGCCTGTCGCCGAGTGGCGGCTGGCCAAATACAAGTGGCGTCGGGTAGTACAAGCGTTTCCGAGGGGAAACCACCTGGCGACATGACATTAAGGAGCATCCAAATGCCCAAGATGAAAACCAAGAGCGGCGCCAAAAAGCGCTTCAAGGTGCGTGCCAGCGGCGGCATCAAGCGGGGTCAGGCGTTCAAGCGCCACATCCTGACCAAGAAAACCACCAAATCCAAGCGTCAACTGCGCGGCATGACTGGAGTCCATGATTCCGACAAGGCCCAGGTTCGCGCCATGATGCCCTACGCGTAAAGGAGAGCCGACATGCCAAGAGTAAAACGTGGTGTAACGGCGCGTGCGCGCCACAAGAAGATCCTTGTACAGGCCAAAGGCTATCGCGGCCGTCGCAAGAACGTCTATCGCATCGCCAAACAGGCGGTGATGAAGGCCGGTCAGTATGCCTATCGTGACCGCCGTCAAAGGAAGCGTCAGTTCCGTTCGCTGTGGATTGCCCGTATCAACGCGGCTGCCCGTGAATTGGGTCTGAAATACAGCACGCTGATGAATGGTCTGAAAAAGGCTCAGATCGAAGTTGACCGCAAGGTGCTCGCTGATCTGGCAGTGTTTGACAAGCCGGCGTTCGCTGCCATTGCGAACCAGGCCAAGGCCAGCCTCGGCGCCTGAGGAAAAGCCTCTACGCCTGAACCCACTGGGTAAGAAAAAGGAGGCTTGCGCCTCCTTTTTTTTCGGTGAGCCCCAAACTGGACACATATCCAAATGCAGAATCTCGACACTATCGTTCGTGAAGCCTGTGATGCTTTCGCAGCCACTCAGGATCCCGACATGCTGGAACAGGTCAAGGCCCGCTATCTGGGTAAATCCGGCCAGATTACAGAGTTGCTGAAAGGCCTGGGCAAACTGCCTCCAGAAGAAAAAAAGGAAGCGGGTGCTGCCATCAACCTGGCCAAAGTCTCGATTGAGACTGCACTGAATGCACGTCGCGAAGCCATTCGTCTGGCCGCACTGGAGGCACGCCTGGCAGAAGAGGCGCTTGATGTGACCTTGCCGGGACGGGGGGAGATGCGCGGGGGCTTGCATCCAGTAACGCGCACATTGGAGCGTATCGAAGGCCTGTTCCGTTCCATCGGCTTCGAAGTTGCCGACGGCCCCGAGATCGAAACTGATTTCCACAACTTCACCGCGCTGAACACGCCCGACGACCATCCGGCGCGGTCGATGCACGATACCTTTTATCTGCAGGATGAAAGCGGCAAGGTCGCTGAAGGCATCCTGCTGCGTACGCATACCAGCCCGATCCAGGTGCGCTACATGCAGCAGCACGTGGAGAAGTACAAGCATCTCGAGACGATGCCCGAGATCCGCGTCATCGCGCCGGGCCGCGTCTATCGCGTCGATTCCGACGCCACGCACTCGCCGATGTTCCACCAGGTCGAAGGCCTGTGGATCGGCGAGAACGTCAGCTTCGCCGACCTCAAGGGCGTGGTCGCCGACTTCCTGCGCCGCTTCTTCGAAAGCGACGATCTGCAGGTGCGCTTCCGCCCCTCGTTCTTCCCGTTCACCGAGCCTTCGGCTGAGATCGACGTCGCCTTCATGAGCGGCGCATTGAAGGGCCGCTGGCTCGAGATCGCCGGTTGCGGCATGGTGCATCCGAACGTACTGCGCCACGTCGGCATCGACCCCGAAAAGTACATCGGCTTCGCCTTCGGCATGGGGCCGGACCGCCTGACCATGCTGCGCTACGGCGTCAATGACCTGCGCCTCTTCTTCGATGGCGACCTCCGCTTCCTGAGGCAGTTTGTATGAAATTCTCCGAATCCTGGCTCCGCACTTTCGTCGACCCGAAGCTCTCGGGCGAAGAACTGTCGCATCTCCTCACCATGGCCGGCCTCGAAGTCGAGGAAGAGGAAACCGTGGCACCCGTATTCAGCGACGTTGTCGTTGCGCAGGTGCTCGAAGTCAACAAACATCCCGATGCAGACCGCCTCAACGTTTGTCGCGTCGATATCGGCGATGGTTCGCCGAAGCAGATCGTCTGCGGCGCGCCCAACGTGGCTGCCGGCCTCAAGGTGCCGTGTGCGCTGGTCGGTGCCAAGCTGCCGGGCGACTTCGTCATCAAGCTGGCCAAGGTGCGTGGCATCGAGTCCTCCGGCATGCTCTGCTCGGCCAAGGAACTCGGCATCGCCGAAGACGCCTCCGGCCTGCTGATCCTGCCAGTCGATGCGCCGGTGGGGCAGAGCATCCGCCAGTACCTTGATCTCGACGATCGCCTGCTGACGCTGAAGCTCACGCCCAACCGTGCCGACTGCCTGTCGCTGACCGGGATTGCCCGTGAGGTCGCGGCATTGACCGGTGAAGCGGCGAGGTACATCACACCGCCCCAGGTGTCGGTCACGATCCCCGATGTGCGGGAAATCATTCTGGATGCACCGGAGGCCTGCTCGCGCTATTGCGGCCGTATCATCACCGGTGTTGATGCGCGTGCTCCGACGCCGGAATGGATGAAGCGCCGAATTGAGCGCTCCGGCATTCGTTCCATTTCTGCATTGGTCGATATCACCAATTACGTGATGCTGGAATTGGGGCAACCACTGCACGCGTTCGATAACACCAAGCTCTGTGGTGCCATCCATGCACGCATGGCTAAGCCGGGCGAAAAACTATTGCTGTTGAACGAGCAAACCATCGCTGTTGATGACGATGTGTTGATGATTGCTGATGATCAAAAGCCTTTGGCCATGGCAGGTGTGATGGGGGGGGAAGAAAGTGGCATCACGCTCGATACTAGCGAATTGTTCCTTGAATCTGCCTATTTTTCCCCGACAGCGATTGCCGGGAGAGCTCGTCGCTATGGGTTTGGCTCGGATGCTTCCCATCGTTTTGAGCGTGGAGTTGATTTCGGCGCGACGCAAACAGCTATTGAACGGGCAACGCAACTGATTCTCGAAATCTGTAGTGGTGAGGCTGGCCCGCTGGTCGAGGCGGTTGCCGACCTCCCTCCACGCCAGCCCGTTCGCTTGCGTGTGTCGCGCGTGGGCCGTGTTCTTGGGGTGCCGTTCTCTGCGGCAGCCATTGCCGATATTTTTACCAAACTCGGCCTACCGTTCGTGCAGACAGGGGATGAATTTGTCGTTACTCCGCCTTCCTATCGCTTCGATATCGAGATCGAAGAGGATCTGATCGAAGAAATCGTACGTCTGCATGGCTATGACAACATTCCGGCGCCGGCACCAAAAGGCCGGTTGTCGATGTTGCCACAGACGGAATCGGCTCGGCATCTTTCAAATATCCGGCAAACACTTGCCAATAGCGGTTATCAGGAAGTCGTCAATTTTGCTTTTGTTGAGGAGAGCTGGGAATCGGATTTTTCCGGGAATGCCGATCCGATCCGTCTGGCCAATCCGATTGCCAGCCAGATGGGCGTCATGCGTTCCTCGCTGTTCGGTGGCTTGGTGGCCAATCTGGTGACCAACCTCAAGCGTAAGCAAGGCCGGGTTCGCGTGTTTGAAACGGGTCGTTGCTTTAAACGGGATAAGGTCGGCGTGCCGGTCGATGGATTCCACCAGCCCTGGCGTCTCTCTGCTCTGGCTTTTGGCGCTGCGCTGCCTGAACAGTGGGGCGTGTCCAGCCGGCAGGTCGACTTTTTCGATATCAAGGGCGACCTTGAGAAACTGCTGGCGCCGTTGGTAGCCAGCTTCGAGAAAACAACTCATCCGGCCTTGCACCCTGGGCGATCGGCCGCAGTCGTTCTGGATGGCGAAATCATTGGTGTTATTGGTGAGTTGCATCCAGCCTGGGTGCAAAAATACGATTTACCACATGCGCCAGTGGTCTTCGAACTGGAACTGGATGCGCTGAGAATGGCGACATTGCCGCAGTATGCCGAGGTCTCGCGTTTTCCCGCCGTTATCCGCGATATGGCGGTTGTCGTGGATCAGGAAATTGCCCTGAAAACCCTCCAGGATGGATTGTTTAAAAATGCGCCAGCCTTGGTAAAAGAGCTCAGGTTGTTTGACATATATACAGGTAAAGGCATTGATTCTGGTAAGAAAAGTCTTGCGTTCAGAATAGTTATGCAAGATACTCAAAGGACTTTGCAAGACGCGGAAGTTGATGCCGCGATGCAACATTTGGTGGCATATCTGCAAAGCGCCTTTGCGGCGCAACTCCGTGTCTGACAAGGAATAAGAATGACGCTCACGAAGGCAGAACTCGCTGATCTTTTGTTTGAGAAAGTGGGTCTCAACAAGCGCGAAGCCAAAGATATGGTCGAGGCTTTCTTTGAAGAAATTCGTAATGCACTGGAACGTGGAGATGGCGTAAAGCTCTCTGGTTTTGGCAATTTCCAGCTGCGCGACAAGCCGCAAAGGCCTGGGCGCAACCCGAAAACGGGTGAGGAAATTCCGATTACCGCACGCCGTGTCGTCACGTTTCATGCGAGCCAGAAATTGAAGTCCGAGGTGGAAGCGTTCGACCGTGGAAATCAATCCTAAAGACATCTCTAGCGAAGCGCTGCCGCCGATTCCAGCCAAGCGCTATTTCACCATAGGTGAAGTGAGCGACTTGTGCGGTGTCAAGCCGCATGTGTTGCGCTACTGGGAGCAGGAATTCTCCCAGTTGAAGCCGGTCAAGCGCCGTGGAAATCGTCGTTACTACCAGCACCATGAAGTGCTCCTTGTACGACGGATCCGGGAGTTGCTCTACAGCCAGGGGTTCACGATCAGCGGTGCGCGTAACCGGCTGGATGATGGTGCGCACGGCAGCCCGCAAGACAATGGACCTGAAGTTCTTTCGCCAGAATCCCTGCGTCTTGAATTAAACAAAGTAATCGACTTACTTCACGTTTGAGTCGCAGCGCGCTTTCAGTTATACTCCGCGCCTCGTCGGGGCGTAGCGCAGCCTGGTAGCGCACTTGCATGGGGTGCAAGGGGTCGCGAGTTCGAATCCCGCCGCCCCGACCAATCGTTTCAAACATAAAAGCCAATCTTCGGATTGGCTTTTATGTTTTCCGGGCGGGGTTATTTCTTGGCTTCGGTTTTTTCCAGTACCAATTGCCCGTCTTTTACCGGGATTTGAGTTCCCGGGTTGAAGGCCATCCGTACCAGCCCCTCCTTGCCATCAAGCCGATATGAAACATCGTAACCGAGACTCTTTTTTGAAGTGTCATAAACGGTTTTGCAACGTGTTTCCGTGGTGGTTACGGTGTCCTTTTCCTGCATGTTCTGCTGTACTTTGTTTCCAGCATAACCTCCGGCTGCAGCGCCAGCTACTGTAGCTACGGTTTTGCCGCTGCCTCTGCCAATCGTGCTACCGAGGAGCCCACCTGCCACTGCACCAATTGCTGTTCCGGCAATACGATGCTCATCCTTGACCGGCGCCTGCTTCTTGACTTCAACTTCCTGGCAATCTTCACGCGGCGTCTTGACCGTTTCCGTAATTTCCTTGGCCGCAAGTACTTCGGCAAATTTCGGCTTGGTCATCGTCTGGTAGCCGGTAATGCCTGCTGCACCAACAGCGAGAGCAATTGCGCTGCCGAGAACAACGCCTTTGATCATTGAAGTGTTCATGTCAGGAGTCCTTCTTAGTTATGACTGCAATGATTCATTCTAGAATCAATTCAGGGCGGAATACAGAGTGCGGTGTGGGGCGTGTTATCAATGGTGCTTGCGGTGTTTGCTTTTCTCTCGCAAGACGACGCCAGGTAAGCCCAGTGCCTGACGAGAAAGCAGATCAGCCTCCCCGTTTTTGTGCCGTGGAATCCAAAAAATCCTGGCGCATTGGAAATGCTGCATTTTCTGCTGTATGTCGGCAATGAGTGTGGCGAGTGGCTGGGCTGACGTGGTATCGCTACCGTTGATCCAGTCAGTCGCGGCTTTGCTGTCGGTGCTGAGGTGGATGGTTTGGCTGCCCGCAGTTAATGCCAGATCGAGCGCCAGAGATAGCGCATGGAGTTCTGCCTGATTATTACAGCCGCTGCGGCCAATCGCGAGGGACTTTTCCATGCGTGTGCCTTCTGGCGAGATCAGTACGATGCCGATGCCGATCTTTCCTGGGTTAGGTGCAGCCGAACCATCGCACCAGGCCTGCCAGCAGGCAGTCGACTCGTTGCAGGGATGTTCAGTCATCGGCGGATTGTCCTTGGTGTTGCTGCACGGTTAATGCAGCGCTGTATGCGTAATGAAGCTGCTGGAAGCGTAGTCTGCTAACTGTTAGAATCCAAGCACCTTTCAATCGTCGTCAAGTGCTCTCTCAAACCGGCATGGCGCCGGTTTTTTATACCAGCAATTTTCCAGATTCGGCTCATGCATATTCTTCTTTCCAACGACGACGGTTATTTTGCTCCAGGCATTGATCACCTGGCCCGTGGGCTTGCCGGTCTTGGCGAAATCACTGTTGTTGCTCCCGAACGGGATCGCAGTGGCGCTTCCAATTCACTGACGCTTGATCGCCCACTTTCCTTGCGGCGTACTGCAAACGGTTTCTACCACGTGAATGGAACGCCCACCGATTGTGTGCATCTCGCTGTTACAGGGATGCTGGATACCTTGCCGGACATGGTGGTTTCCGGGATCAATCATGGCGCCAACATGGGCGATGATACGATCTATTCCGGTACCGTTGCTGCGGCAACGGAAGGGTACTTGCTGGGGGTGCCGGCTATTGCTGTGTCGCTGGTCAGCAAGTCGGGTGGGAATTTTCAGACGGCAGCAGACATTGCACGAACACTGGTGACACGGTTTCTGGCGCAGCCGATCAAGACGCCGGTACTGCTGAATGTGAATGTGCCGGATGTACCGCTGGATCAGATACGCGGTATTCGGGTGACGCGCCTGGGTCGCCGGCACAAGGCTGAACCGGTGATCAAGGCGCAAACACCGCGTGGCGAAACAGTTTACTGGGTCGGCGCCGCTGGCGAGGCTGCCGACGCGGGTGAAGGTACCGATTTCCACGCGGTTGCGAACAACTATGTATCGGTGACTCCGTTGCAGATTGACCTGACCCATACCGGGCAATTGTCAATGATCGAGTCCTGGCTCAAGTAATGGCACATGGGGTAACCGGCATCGGCATGACTTCGCAGCGCACGCGCGCGCGGATGATTGAGCGGCTCCGTGAAAAAGGGGTCAATGACGAAGCAGTCCTGGCGGCCATGGCATCGGTAGCCCGGCATGTTTTTGTCGAGGAAGCACTGGCGCATCGAGCTTATGAGGATACGGCACTGCCACTGGGTCTCGGGCAGACAATCTCGCAGCCGTACATCGTCGCGCGCATGATCCAGACGCTGAAAGCGGGGCGGCCGGGTTTGGGAAAAACCCTGGAGGTTGGTGCAGGTTGCGGTTATCAGGCCGCCGTCCTGGCGCAGTTGACCGATGAGGTCTATGCCATCGAGCGATTGGAGCCGTTGATTGCAAAGGCCAAGCTGAATCTGCGTCAGGTACAGGAGTTTCGTGTTCGCCTGAAACACGGTGATGGCCAGATGGGGCTGCCGGAAGCTGCGCCGTTCGATACCATCATTCTCGCTGCGGCCGCTCAGCGTGTACCGCCGCTGCTTTTGCAGCAGCTGGCGCTTGGTGGCAGAATGATGTTGCCATTGGGGTCCGGGGAACAGGTACTCTGCCTGATCGAACGTCGGCCTGAAGGATATGTTGAATCTCGGCTTGATGCCGTCCGTTTTGTTCCACTGCTGTCGGGGATTGAATGATCGATTATCGTCGTTTTGCGCTTGCGCTGACTGTTCTTTTACTGAGTGCCTGCGCCAGCCTGTCGCCTGCACCGGTTGTTGACCGTGCCGGAGCATCGCGGGGTGAGGGATCGGCCAAGGAATTCTATACCGTCAAGAAGGGCGATACGCTCTACAGCATTGCGCGGGATCACGGCATCGACTATCGCGAACTGGTCGTCATGAACCGGATCGAGAACCCGGGGCAGATTCGTGTCGGTCAGCAGTTGCGGGTTGCTCCTCCGGCTGCATCGCGTGCCGAGGGTGGTGCCGTCGTTGCACAACCGATTGGCAGCAGTTCAGGCATTGAGCAGCGTTCTCTCGATTCGTCGGTGCCGCCAGCACAGTCGGTGAGCAGTGTTCCACAATTCAAAACCGAGCCCAAGGCAGGAAAAGTGCCTTATTCGGAAGAGGCGCTGGCTCAGGCGCAGCGTGGTAGCGAGCCAGCACCGGTGGTGGCTGTTGCCCCGGCAGAAATCAAACCTGAGGCAAAGCCGGATTCGAAACCTGCCGGGCCTGCGGAAGCAAGTAGCGGCCCGGATGATGTGGGCTGGATCTGGCCGGCCAACGGAAAGCTGCTCTCCCAGTTCAGCGAGGCTGGCAGCAAGGGAATCGATATCGGAGGCAGAGCTGGAGACCCTGTTGTTGCTGCAGGTGAGGGTAAAGTTGTCTATTCAGGTACCGGTTTGCGTGGTTACGGCAAATTGATCATCGTCAAGCATAACGCTACCTTCCTTTCTGCCTACGCGCACAACCAGAATCTGCTGGTCAAGGAAGGGCAGTCGGTCAGCAAAGGGCAGAAGATCGCCGAAATGGGAAATACCGATGCTGATCAGGTCAAATTGCACTTCGAAGTGCGGCGCCAAGGCAAGCCGGTGGACCCGCTCAAGTATTTGCCACAACGCTGACCATGGCTGACCAATCCGAGTTCGAAGAAGATGAAGCGCTGCTAGAACCGGAATCGCCGGAGGCCGTTGAACAGGCAACTGCCGAGCCTGCGGAAGCGGCTGAAACAGCTACTGCAGAAACGGAAATCCTCAATGATGTCACCCAACTCTATCTAAACGAGATCGGTGCCAAGCCACTGCTGACCCCGGAAGAGGAAGCGTCGACAGCGCGAGCCATGCGCGCGGGCGATTTTTCTGCCCGCCAGAAAATGATCGAGCACAATCTGCGCCTGGTGGTGAACATTGCCAAGCGCTACCTCAATCGCGGTATTCCGCTGCTTGATCTCGTTGAAGAAGGCAACCTCGGCCTGATTCATGCGCTGGAAAAGTTTGATCCGGAGCGTGGTTTCCGTTTCTCGACTTATGCCACGTGGTGGATCCGGCAGAGCATTGAGCGGGCAATCATGAACCAGTCGCGCACGATTCGTCTGCCGGTTCATGTCGTCAAGGAACTGAATCTGGTGTTGCGCGCGGTGCGCCATCTGGAGTCGGAGAATGGCCGGGAAATCAGTCACGAACAGATTGCCCACCTGATCGACCGCCCGGTCGAAAGTGTCCAGCACATCCTGTCATTGAATGAGCATATTGCATCGCTTGATGCGCCACTCGAAATCGATCCCAACCACTCGATTGCCGATGCGCTGGCTGATGAGAATTGTGTCGACCCCGAGGCGCAATTGGAATCAAACGAACTGGGTGGCCTGCTGGTGGACTGGGTTTCGCAATTGCCGGACAAGCAACGGCAAGTCATCGAGCGCCGCTACGGACTCAATGGTGTGGATGTCTGTACGCTGGAGATGATTGCTGCAGACCTTGACCTGACCCGTGAGCGTGTGCGCCAGATCCAGATCGAGGCGCTCAACCACCTGCGGCGGATCATCAAGCGGGGTGGTGTCACCAAGGACAACCTGCTCTAGTTTGTGCCTGATGCAGGTTTGTCGTCGGTACTGTCCTTGCGCTGGCGTATCGCTTCGGCCAGCTGATACACCGACATTGCATAGAAGCTGGATCGGTTGTAGCGCGTGATCACGTAGAAATTCTGGAAACCCACCCAATACTCGGTGGCTTGCTCCGGGGTCACCAGGTCGATCAGTGCGGCAGCTTGCTGTGGGTCGCCATCCGCAATGACGCCCGCTGAATTCATTTCCCCAAGTGTTTTTTCTGGTTTGATGCCCAGGGCCAGCAATGGGGCTGGGTCGCCAGTGAGGCTCGCTTGGTTGGCCACTGCGCCACCTTCCTGCCATCCGTGCTGTGCCAGAAAACTGGCGACACTGCCGATTGCATCGACGGTGCTACGTGTCAGGTCAATTTTTCCATCGCCATCGAAATCTACGGCATAGCTCCGCTGGCTGCCGGGCATGAACTGGGGAATGCCGATGGCGCCGGCGTAGGAGCCCTTGAGTACCAATGGGTCGAAGTCGTTCTCGCGAGCCAGCAAGAGATACTGCTCCAATTGCTGGCGGAAGAATTCGGCTCTGGGTGGGTAGTTGAAAGCCAGCGTTGCCAGCGACTGCAGGACGCTAAAGCGACCGGTATTTCTTCCATATTCGGTTTCGACACCGATGATGGCGACAATGACTGATTCAGGCACGCCAAACATTGCCCGGGCGCGTGCCAGGGTGGCAGCATTCTGCTGCCAGAATTGGACACCGGTGTTGATGCGTCGATCATTGAGAAAGCGGGCACGGTAACGTTCCCATGAGCGCTGCAATTCCGGTACGGCGGGCGGCCTGATCGCCTTGAGCACGGTTTCGTTGGGTTGCAGGCGTGAAAAGCGCATGTTCAGCCAGTCAGTCTCAAATCCATGCTTGGCTGACATCTCGCTGATGAATGACTGCACCTCCGGGTTGCTGGCAAAGCTGTTTGGCGGGCTGGCTGCATTGAGCACGGTGGGAATCCAGGCGATGACCAATACGGCGAACAGTTTCCTCAAGTGAATCTCCAATTGTTTGGCAGTCGTTTTGTCGCTGCCGCGATGATCCTGATGTCGAGCGGGTTACCCTTGCCATATCGGACATTGGCATAGGCAGATGCAGCCTGGAGGGCGATCTCTCCATACCCGGCATGGGACTTTGCTATCCGTTCAGCGTATGCCAGCGGGCCTTCCCACGGGTGGCGCGGCATGCCGAGCTTTTTCAAGCGGGCGCAGCAACGAAACCATGCGCGCTGGGCCGGGTCAAGGCGGCTGCGGCTCCAGAGTGTCCACATTGTAATGGCTGCCAGCAGCACGCCGCAGATGACCGAAAGCAAGGCCGTCATTCCTCGCCAGTCGATTTCGCCGAGGCCGATGCGGGAAAGCATCTCTCGTTGACGTTCGGGATTGTAACCGAGCACCCATTGGTTCCAGCTGTTGTTGATTGCTTCCCAGCGAAAGCGCATCTGGCGCAGCCAGCCCAGATCCACTCTTGCCATTACCGGCAGGCTTTCGCCTGCGGGCAGGGCGTCCGCGATCCCGCTTTCAACGCGTGCCGGCGCAATGGCAGCTGTGGGGTCTACACGCTGCCAACCCCGACCCGCGACCCAGATTTCCGCCCAGGCATGCGCATCCGATTGCCTGACGGTGAGATAACCATCGACCGGATTGATTTCTCCCCCCTGATACCCGGCCACAATGCGGGCCGGGACTCCGGCGGCACGCATCAGGAAGACAAAAGCCGATGCATAGTGTTCGCAGAAGCCGCGTCGGGTTTCGTACAGGAACTGGTCGATCGAGTTTTCCTGAAGCAGTGGTGGCTGCAAGGTGTAAATGAAGTTTTCCTCGCGAAATAGCTGTAGCGCTTCTGCGGCAATGGCTGCCGGGTTGTGGTGCTTTTCCTGCCAGCTTTTGGCGAGTGCACGTGCCCTGGCATTGCCTTCTGCCGGCAATTGCCGGGCCAGTTTCAATATGCTCGCTGATTCTTCTATGCCAGCACGGTAATCCAGCACGGATTGCATCGTGAAACGACTACGAGCCCGGATCGGGTGCCGCGACAAGGCTTGCATGCGGGGGCTGAGATGCGCATCGGGTGGTAGTGCGGCCGGCGCATCAAGTGCCAGCAGCCAGCGCTGGTTTTGTGGTTCCAGTGTCAGTTCGTAACGCGTACTTTTGCCCAGTGCGTCAATTTTCGGGACTGGCTCACGTTCCAGTCGGGCAGGACGCCAGGTCCGACCATCAAACTCATCCATGACCGGCCCTCGCCAATAGAGGTTGGAGTTACTCGGCGGTGTTTCTTCAAAGCGCACCCGGAATGCCAGGCTGCCATTGAGCACGAGGTCAGAGATGGAACCTGGCTCGATCGAATCCGGCAAGCCCGATCGGCTGCTGTGCGCATCTTGTGGCAGGCCCCACAACGGGCCTGAAACCCGAGGGAAAAGGACGAACAGAACGAGCATCAGTGGCGCTGCCTGGGCCAGCATGGTTGCTGCCTTGCGCATGATGATGGCCGGCGGTTGCGAGCCACCGTAGATACGAACCAGTGTTGCGGTTTGCAGCGTGGCAGCAGTCATCAGCCAGAGGCCGGTGGGGATGCTCTGCGAGTAGAGGTAATGCGTCAGTAGCAGGAAGAAACCGAGCATGACGACGACGATGGCGTCGCGACGCCATCGCATTTCCATCGGTTTCAGTGCCATGAACAGGACCAGCAGTGCCACGCCGGCATCACGTCCGAGAATGGTCCGGTATTGCAGCGCGATGCCTGCAGTGGCGGCAATGACCAGCAGTGTCAATAACCAGCGGGAGGGCAATGGCTTGTTCACGTTCCACAACCAGAAGCGCGAGGCAATGACACCTGAAACCAGGCAGCTCAGCCAGACCGGCAAGTGAGAGGCGTGTGGTGCTGCCGTGGCCAGTGCGCAGGTGAGCAGCCAGGGCACTGCAGCACGTTCAAGTGGTTCAGCGTGTTTCCGGGTTTTCATGGCCGTAGAGCGCAAGGGTTTCGAGGCAGCGTTCCCGATGGGCTGTGCCTGAATCGGGAGGGATGGTTTGCGATGGGAGGGTGAGCCCGTAGCGTAGTTGTGCCGATTCTGCCGATATGATCCAGCCGGCGAGAATGGAAAGCCGCGTTTCGTCATCGGCTTCGCTGGCTGTCAGCCCCCAGTCCAGCCAGAGTTCCTGATGGGCCCCTCCGGCAAAATGCTTGACCAGAAGCGGGTAGGCGTCAACGCTGCGGGCTACTGCTTTCCAGGCAATGTGCCGGGGGGAGTCGCTCGGGTTGTGCAAGCGCAGCCCGGAAAAATCTTCTTGGCCGGTGTTGCCACGTGAAGAACCGGGCTCGGCAATGGCAGTTGGCGGGGGGAGTGGTCGAGCAATCGGCGTTGGGTAAACCACGCAGGATAAATCAGGCTGCAGGTAGCTCCAGGCCCTGAACAGCCCGAGTGGGTAGCGTGAGTGGAGGATGATCCGGCCGGGCTTGAGCCGGCCTCGGTGTCGTGCCGGGCAGGTGACGTGGACGCTGGCCGACGCTCGCTCGGGCAGGTTGATGCTGCTGCTGTCTAGCTTGTCGAACTGGAATTCCAGTTTGCATCGCGACTCATCGCGATGATTGCTCAGATAGAGAGGAAATCGGGCCAGCTCGCCGGCAAAAACCGGTGCTGAACGTCCAGCCTGGATTGTAAGGCCCAACAGATTTCTGAAGGTGTGCACCATGGCAATCAGGCCAAGGCTGGCCAGTAGAAAAACGAGTGCGTGGCCAAGGCTCAGGGTGTAGTTGATGGCGCCAATGAGCATGACGATCAGCACTGCGCCGAATAACAGCCCGGCACCGGTAGGAAGGATGAAAATCCGGCGCTGGTTGAGGATGATCGGGGACTGTTCTTCCCTTTGCAGACGGAATAGCCAGCGGCTGGCGTTGGCAAGCAGGCGCATATGTCAGGGCAAGGGGGTGCGTTCGATCAGGTTGGCGAGGTTTTCTGCTGTTGCATGACCGTTGCCCTGGGCCAGACGCAGGCGGTGTCCCGCAACACCGGGAAAGACAGCCTGAATATCTTCAGGCAGCGCCATGGTGCGCCCTTCCATGAAAGCCCAGGCGCGACCTGCGGCAAGCAGGGCCAGTGCCGCACGTGGTGAAAGCCCATGAACAAAAGCCCGGTCATGTCGTGTCTGCTCAACCAGCGCCTGCACATAATCGATCAATGGGGGAGCAGCATGCACCTCGCCAATCTCTGACTGAAGGGCTTGTAATTCGTTTGTTCCGAGTGCTATGGGCAGGGTGGACATTCTCTCCCGCGGATTGCCGCCGGTCAGCAACTGCCGTTCTGCATCGCGATCAGGGTAGCCGAGATCGATACGCATGAGGAATCGATCCATCTGCGATTCCGGCAAGGCAAAGGTGCCGATCTGATACGAGGGATTCTGGGTGGCAATGACGAAGAAAGGCGTTGGCAGCCGATGTGTTTCACCTTCTGCACTGACCTGGCGTTCTTCCATGGCCTCAAGCAGGGCACTTTGTGTTTTTGGCGTAGCACGATTGATTTCGTCGGCAAGCAGTACCTGCGAGAAGATGGGGCCCGGCAGGAAGTGGAAACTGCCTTTCTCGCGGTCGTAGATGGAACTGCCGATGATGTCTGCCGGGAGCAGGTCGCTGGTGAACTGGATTCTCGAAAAGCGCAAGCCAAGTAACTGTGCAAGGGTATGCGCCAGCGTGGTTTTGCCAACGCCTGGCAAATCTTCGATCAAAAGGTGGCCGCGAGCCAGCAGACAGGCCAGTGAGAGACGGATCTGCCGTTCCTTTCCAAGGATGACTTCTCCAGCGAGTTTTATTGTCGAAAACAGGTTGGTGCGTGCTTGGCTCATGGCTTGTGGTGGTGTGAGGATTGGGTTGATAATGAGACTGTAATAGAACTATCAATAACCGTCAGGGTTTGCTGCCGATTCATGTGCGGCGGGCAGGGTGTATCTGTCGGAATAACCATAATCGCAGGGACAAGCATAAGTGACCGCTACCGCATTCATTTCGCACAAAGATTGCCAGTTGCATGACATGGGTTCCTACCATCCGGAGTCACCAACCCGATTGACCGCCATCAATGATCACCTGATTGCACAAGGGATTGATGCCTATTTCAATTATCACGACGCACCGCTGGCGACATTCGAACAGTTGCTGCGCGTGCATCCCGCCTCGCATCTGGAGCGGATCAAACGTACAGCACCCGAGCATGGGATTGCGCATCTGGACCCCGATACCGCCATGTGTCCGCATACCTGGGCGGCAGCATTACGTTCGGCGGGCGCCGGTTGCATGGCAGTGGACCTGGTGATGGGTAAAGAGGTTCAGAATGCTTTTTGTGCGGTACGCCCACCGGGGCATCATGCCGAGCGAACCAATGCCATGGGTTTCTGCTTCTTCAACAACATTGCAGTGGCAGCGGCGCATGCCATCGAAGCACATGGGCTGGAGCGCGTCGCAATCATTGATTTCGACGTGCATCATGGCAATGGTACTGAAGATATCTTCAAGGGGAACAAGAAGGTACTGATGTGCAGTATTTTCCAGCACCCTTTCTATCCCTATAGTGGCGCTGAAAACCCGGCAGAGAATATGGTCAATGTGCCGTTGCCAGCGGGCTCGGGCGGCGAGGAGCTGGCTTCCGCCGTGGTTGACGTCTGGTTGCCGCGATTGAATGCCTTCAAGCCACAGATGCTATTCATTTCGGCTGGTTTTGATGCCCACTATGAAGATGACATGGGCAGCATGAAGCTTTTCGAGAAGGATTACGCCTGGGTCACCGGGCAATTGATGCAGGTTGCTGCCAAGCACAGTGAAAAACGGATTGTTTCCATGCTTGAAGGGGGTTATGTCATGTCAGCCCTCGCTCGCAGCGTAGGCGCCCATCTCCGTACGCTGGCTGAACTCTGATCGAGAGCAACGGATTCATTAACATACCCAGTACCGTTCCCTTCAGTTAGAATCTAGCGCTTATTTCACTCGGTTTTTGCATGAATATGATTACAGGATCCATTGTCGCCATTGTTACTCCCATGCACGAAGATGGCAGCCTTGATTACGACAGTCTGGGCAAGCTCATTGACCATCACGTCAAGGAAGGTACCGACGGCATCGTGATCGTTGGCACCACTGGCGAATCGCCGACTGTCGATATCGAAGAGCACGGGGAGCTGATTCGCTTCACGGTTGCCCATGCGGCAGGACGCATACCGGTGATTGCCGGTACGGGAGCCAATTCGACCGCGGAAGCGATCGAACTGACTCGCCACGCCCAGTCAGTGGGTGTCGATGCCTGTCTGTCGGTGGTGCCGTACTACAACAAGCCGACGCAGGAAGGCCTGTATCAGCATTTCCGTGCCATTGCCGAGGCCGTCGAACTCCCCGTCATTCTCTACAATGTACCGGGGCGGACGGTTGCAGACATGAGTAACGACACGACTCTGCGGCTGGCTGCCATTCCGAATGTGGTCGGTATCAAGGATGCGACGGGAAACATCGAACGTGGCACTGACCTGATTACACGTGCACCGGAGGGTTTTGCCATCTACAGCGGCGATGATGCTTCGGCCGTTGCACTGATGCTGCTCGGTGGGCATGGGTCGATTTCGGTGACGGCCAATGTGGCTCCGCGCCTGATGCATGAGATGTGTGCTGCTGCTCTCGCTTCGGATGCAAAAACGGCACGTGACCTCAACGCTCGCCTGCTCGGCTTGCATCGTCATCTTTTCTGTGAAGCCAACCCGATCCCGGTGAAATGGGCCTGCCAACAGCAGGGGCTGATTCGTGGTGGTATTCGTCTTCCGTTAACGGCATTGTCTGCTGAGTGCCATGAGCGTGTTCGTAACGCCATGCGCCAGGCCGGTGTGCTGGCCTGATCCGGGGTTTCTTGTCCATGAAGTCTGTCGTCACGCGCATAGTCGCGCTGTTTGCCGTTGTTTCCGTTGCCGCCTGTGGTTCGATCGGCATGGAAACAAAAAAGATCGAATACAAGTCGGCGGGCAAGGCGCCAACACTGGAAACGCCGCCGGATCTGGTCGCCCCGGCACGCGATGATCGTTTTGCCGTGCCAGATAGTGGGGGCGGCAAGGGGAGTGCTACCTTCTCGGCCTACGCCAACGAACGAACTGCGGAAGGCCGTGGAAACAAGGGGAGCGACATTCTCCCCAATGTTGATAAGGCACGTATCGAGCGCTCTGGCAATCAGCGCTGGCTGGTGGTTGCCGGAACGCCTGACAAGGCCTGGGGAGTTGCCAAGGATTTCTGGCAAGAGAATGGGCTGTTGATTTCGCTTGAATTGCCTGAAGCAGGGGTTATGGAAACCGACTGGGCGGAGAATCGCGCCAAGATTCCTCAGGATTTCCTGCGCAACACCCTGGGAAAGGTCATCGATTCCCTTTATTCAACAGCGGAGCGAGACAAATTCAGGACGAGACTTGAGCCTGGTGCTGAACCGGGTACGACAGAGATCTATATCAGCCACCGTGGCATGTACGAAGTCTTTGTTTCCGAAGGAAAAGACCAGACAAAGTGGCAGCCTCGCCCACCGGACCCCGAGCTTGAGGCAGAAATGCTGCGGCGAATGATGATCCGCTTTGGCGCTGACGAGAAGCGTGCTGCCGCCTCGCTGGCAGCGGTTCAGGAGCGACCGACTGAGCGTGCAAAGATCGTCCGCTCTGCTGATGGTGCTGGTGCGCTGGAAATGCAGGAACGTTTTGATCGCGCCTGGCGGAGGGTTGGCTTGGCACTTGACCGGGTCGGGTTTACGGTTGAAGACCGTGACCGGTCCAAGGGTTTGTACTATGTGCGCTATGTTGACCCCGAAGCTGACGTCAATTCCAAGAAAGAGGAAGGCGGTTGGCTGTCCAAGCTGAATCCGTTCAAGGGCAGTGGTGACGCCGCTTTGTCCAAGATCCAGTATCGGATTCATGTATCTGACGGTAACGGGGTTTCCTCAGTACAGGTACTGTCGCGTGAAGGTGGCGTAGACAATTCCGAAACTGCGAAACGTATCCTGAGTTTGTTGTACGAACAGCTCAAGTAATGCGATTTGCCTCGCTGGGAAGCGGGAGCCGGGGCAATGCGCTGATCGTTGAATCGGGTGGCACACGTGTGCTGCTCGATTGTGGTTTCGGATTGCAGGATTCTGTCAGGCGCCTGCAGCGCCTGGGCGTTGCACCGGAAACACTGGCGGCAATTCTGGTGACACACGAACATGGAGACCATGTTGGTGGCGTTTTCAAGCTGGCACGTCGTTATGCCATTCCGGTGTGGATGACTCATGGTTCGCTGGCTCATGTCGCTCAGCGGGAGTCAGCCTTGCCGGAGTTGCGTGTGATTGATGGCCATACGCAATACGCACTCGGTGATCTCGAACTGCAGCCATACCCGGTTCCTCATGATGCCCGCGAACCAGTCCAATATGTTTTTTCCGATGGTTCACGGCGGCTTGGTGTTCTCACCGATATCGGGAGTGTGACTCCCCATGTCGTTTCAGTTTTGCAGCGATGCCATGCATTGGTGCTTGAGTGCAACCATGATTGTGATCTGCTCGAACAATCGAATTACCCTTTGTCCCTGAAACGGCGGATATCGGGGCGCCTGGGTCATCTGGAGAATGGGGCGGCGGCAGCGCTTTTGGCACAACTTGATACATCATGTCTGCAGCACGTTGTTGCGGCTCATCTTTCCGAACAGAATAACCGGCCGGAACTGGCTATGGCTGCCTTGGCCAGGGTGCTTGATTGCGAAAATGACTGGATTGGTGTCGCGGATCAGGACAATGGCTTTGCCTGGCGCAGTATCGATTAGAGAAGCCTTGCTACCCTGTGTTCCCATAAAAAAGCCGGCCCTGAGGCCGGCTTTTTCGTGCCAGAAACCGAATTACTTCTTGGTTTCTGGTGCGGCAGCAGGTGCAGCTGCGTCGGCAGGCTTTGCATCAGCGGCCGGAGCGGCAGCAGGTGCAGCAGCGTCAGCAGGTTTTGCATCAGCGGCCGGAGCAGCAGGTGCAGCAGCATCAGCAGGCTTGGCATCAGCGGCCGGGGCGGCAGCAGGTGCTGGGGCGGCAGCAGGTGCCGGGGCAGCAACCGGAGCCGGAGCGGCTTCTTCTTTCTTGCCGCAAGCGGAAACGGCGAGGGCAAGCAGGGCAGCGACGAGGAGAGAGTGCTTCATGATGATTTCCTTATTGGTTGGGTAATCAAGCGGAATAAACCGCTACCAGCCAGCATTCATTAAGCCGGCTGGCGCGCGATTCTAGCATGAAGAAATTGCTTATTTTTCAAGCGTTACAAAATATGTTGTTGGCTTGAAGTGTTGCAAAATGAAGCCTACAGACCGGTTACGGTAGCGAAAATTTGGTTACCACCTTCACTCCAGATATCCTCGAAGCGTTTTTGGTAAGGCCTGCACAGTTCGGAGCTGGCGATGATTTCCTTGCTGCGTGGATGGTCGTTGTGAAAGCGGATCAATGCAGACGTGTTGTCCACCAGAAGTATCGAATCGGAAAGATTGCTTAATTGAGCTGGTGTTTCCCGGATTTCCAGCTTGTGGGAGAAAAGACGCAGGAGTTCCAGTAGGCGAGGATGAGAATTTCTGAGTGGCGCGGGGTTGCGTATTGAAATTCTGACCAGCGTGGATGGAGTTGAACGAAAAAATCTGGTCAGTGCGGCTGACGTCTCCGGTTGCTCAAGGCGCAAGGCGGAAAGGTCGGCATCGAAAATCGAAATGCTGTGTTCAGCCTGTGCCAGAAGCCTTGCCGCAACCTGGGCATACTCCGTCCATGAGGTGATCAGAGGCGTGTCATTCATCCATTAAAGATAGCAGGCTTCAGGGTTTTTCGAAAAGCGCGATTGATTCGACGTGAGAGGTGTTTGGAAACATATTGACCACCCCGGCGCCACGGAAGCGATAGCCTTTTTCGTGAATCAGGATGGCAGCGTCGCGTGCCAGGGTCGCCGGGCTGCAGGAGACATAGACAATACGTTGCGGGGTTTGTTGTCCTAGGGCTTTGACCAGTTCTAGCGCACCTTCTCGCGGTGGGTCGATCAGCATCTTGTCGAACTGGCCAAGGGCCAGGAGACTTTCCTCGGTGGCTTCGAACAGATTGGCAACGGCAAAGCGGGTGTTGTCGGAGAGATTGTTCAGGGCAGCATTTTCTGTCGCCCGTCGGGTAAGCGCTTCGCTGCCTTCAATGCCAATGACCTCAGCACCAGAGCGGGCGATAGGAAGCGTAAAATTGCCGAGGCCGCAGAACATGTCGGCAATACGCTCTCCAGCCTTGGGTTGCAGCAAAGCCATGGCGCGTCTTAGCAGCGTGCGGTTGATTGCGGGGTTGACCTGGGTGAACTCTGTGGGTGAGAACCTGAGTTCCAGATCGAATTCCGGCAGGATATAGCTGAGCGGGGGGGCGTCTACAGGGTGAAAGCGCTCAACCGTTTCCGGCCCCTTCGATTGCAGCCAGACTTGAACGGCGTGGCGCTCGGAAAATTCCCGCATCAGGTTTTCGTCTGCTGCATTCAGTGGTTCGAGAATGCGAAAAACCAGTACCGTGCAGTTGGCACCAACGGCAATCTCGATCTGGGGGAGGCGCTCCCGAATCGATAGCGATCCAACCAGAGCCCTAAGCGGTACGAGCAGGTTTGAGACGTGAGCGGGAAGGTTCAGGCACTCCTTCATGTCGGCGATGAAACTGCTTCGCCGCTCGTGAAAGCCGATCAGGATCCCGCCTTTTTTGGCCACCAACCGGGCGCCAATACGTGCCCGGTGCCGATAACCCCAAGGTTCGCCGTAGATCGGTGAGTAAAGCTGTTCAGGTGTCGTGCGGCCGATATGCCACAGGCTGTCTTCAAGCACCCGCTGCTTGGCCGCTACCTGGGTGGCGTGGCTGGCGTGCTGCATGCTGCAGCCGCCACAGGTACCGAAATTCGGGCAGCCAGGGGTGACGCGGCTTGGGGAGGCTCGAAGTATTTTTGTGGCTTGCGCGATTTCATAGCTCGGTTTCTTCCGGAAGCTGGAATACTCGACTTCCTCGCCGGGAAGGGCGCCTTCGACAAAAATCGTTTTGCCATCCAGCCGGGTTATGCCACGGCCTTCGTGATCCAGAGATTCAATGATTCCAATGGGCATTGCCAGCACCTGAAAAGCAAAAAGCCGATTTCGTGAGAAATCGGCTTTTTATGTTTTGGCGCGCCCGGAGAGATTCGAACTCCCTACCC
>JACKLY010000007.1 GCA_024235655.1 Zoogloeaceae bacterium
ACCCGCCAGGCAGGAGATCAGCGTCGTCTTGCCAGCACCGTTCGGGCCAAGCAAACCAAAGAATTCCCCCTCGGCAATGTCGAGCGAAACCCCCGCCAGGGCGGTCAGCGAACCAAATCGCTTTTCGACTTGCTGAATGGATACGGCGACGCCCACGGCGTTCTCCAGAACTACGGGATGACCATGCTCAAGCGAGCGGAAGGAAGTCGGAAACGCCGTAAAGTGCAGCCAGGCTGACCAGTCCGGCTGGTGAATGGGTGATACGGAGTGATGAATTCATTGCCTTGGCATCACGCAACCAGGCAAACAGCACGGCCAATGCCGATGAATCAGCATCGCCAATGCCGGAAAGATCAATCTCGGTAATATCCGCTGAAAGCTCGCTGCGGCCGGAAGCAAGCAAAGCCGACGCTCCGGAAAAGAGCATCGGCGCCGATACTTTCAGGCAGGAACCTTTACGTTCAAGCATGCCTTAGCTTTTTGCCGCCTGTGCGGTTGCAATCTGCTTGTTCTTGGCCGCAATCGTTGCGATCAGGCCATCAATGCCACCGGCACGAATCTCTTGCGCAAACGAATCACGATAATTGGTCACCAGACTGATGCCGGCCACAACCACGTCGTACACCTTCCAGCTTTTTTCGTCCTTCTCCAGCGCATAGTCAATCTGGACGGCTGGCTGGCCGGGCTGACGCACTTCGGTGCGAACCATCACGTCGGTTTCGGTCGGCTCCATCTTGAAAGGCTTGAAGACAACCCGCTGATCCTTGTAAGCCGTCAGCGCATTCGAATAGGTACGAACCAGCAGAGTCCGGAACTCATCCGACAAGCGCTTTTTCTGCTCAGGGGTGGCCTTGCGCCAATCCTTGCCCACGGCCAGCGAGGTCATGCGCATGAAGTTGAAATTCGGTAACACCTTGGTTTCAACCAGTTGAACAGCCTTTCTGCTGTCTCCCGACTGAATATCCTTGTCGGTTCGCACGATCGAAAGCACCTCTTCGGTGACCCTCTTGACCAGCACATCCGGGCTTTCATCACTGGCAAAAACATTGCCGGACAGGAGCAGCGCTCCTGCCAGCAGAGAAAACAGATACTTCATCACTACCTTTCAGCCGAAATACGTGGAAATTACTTGTCCGAAGCCGGCTTGGACGAGCCTGGGCCGATCGGTGCCGGACGAACATCCTCGCCTGCCGCACCGTTACGCGGTGGATTACCGTCATAAACGGCATTACGGCGATGCTGGAGATAGGAGTCGCGGATATAGGTGTATTTGTCAAGCGCACCTTCTTCGATGATCTTGTCCGTCGGCAGCAGCGCATAACGCTGGTCAATCAGACGAATACCGACCAGCGTGTTGCGCGTCGGAACATCATCGATATACCAGACCGGATCGGTGTAGGAATCAACGACCCAGCCAGCCGTATCGCGTACCGTGCGCGGGCCGATGACCGGCCAGAACAGGTAGGCACCTTCATCCACACCCCAGACACCCATGGTCTGGCCAAAATCTTCATAGTGCTTGTCCATGCCCATTTCACTGGCAATATCGAAAGCACCGCCAATGCCGATGGTGGTATTGACCAGAACGCGGCCCCAATCGTTCAAGGCCTGATCCGGCTTGCCCTGCAGCAGGTTGTTAACCCCGATCATCAGGTCGCCGATGTTGCTGAAGAAATTGCCGACAACCGCCTTTACCGGCAAGGGGGCAACGTAGTCGTAGCCTTGCGCTACCGGCTTCATGATTACCGTATCCAGACCTTCATTCACCGCAAACATCGCACGGTTGAAACCCTCGGCCGGATCCTTCGGATTATCTCCAGCAACAGCCGCACCCGACAGTGCGATAGCTACTGCAAACGAAACAACCGATTTCACGAACATTTTCTTCACGGTAATCCCTCTGAATTATTATTTCGTTTCCGGCCCTTCCGAGGCCTTATTAAACAGGAACTGACTGATCAGTTTTTCCAGCACAACCGCAGACTGCGTCTTGGCGATCACATCTCCGGCTTTCAGCATCTTTTCATCACCGCCGACATCCAGACCGATGTACTGCTCGCCAAGCAAACCTGAGGTCAGAATCGACGCAAAAGTATCTTTCGGGAAGTGGTAGCGCGTGTCAAGGTTCATCGTCACTACAGCCTCATATGTCGTGCTATCGAAGTGTATGTTTGCAACACGTCCGACAACGACCCCGGCACTTTTGACCGGCCCACGCACTTTCAGGCCGCCGATGTTATCAAATTTTGCTTGCAATACATAGGTTTCGGCAAAATTGGCGCCTGACAGATTGCCTACTTTCAAGGCCAGAAAAATAAGCGCCCCGATCCCTATTGCAACAAAAAAGCCGACCCAGAGGTCAAGCATCGTCCGATTCATTATTAACTCCCGAACATGAATGAGGTCAGGACAAAGTCCAGGGCAAGAATGGCCAGAGACGAGGTAACAACCGTACGGGTAATGGCGCGCGAAACACCTTCCGCCGTTGGTACCGAGTCATAGCCTTCAAATACGGCAATCAACGAGACTGCCACACCAAAAACAAAACTCTTGATGATGCCGTCGAGCACATCTTCAAAGAAATCTACCGACGACTGCATCTGCGACCAGAATGCACCTTCATCGACACCGATGAAGACAACACCGATCAGGTAACCGCCAAACACGCCCATCATTGAAAACAGGGCCGCAAGCAAGGGCATGGAAATAACCCCGCCCCAGAAGCGCGGGGCAACGACACGAGCCAGAGGGTTCACCGCCATCATGTCCATGGCCTTCAACTGCTCGGTTGTCTTCATCAGGCCAATCTCAGCCGTCAGTGCCGATCCGGCGCGGGAAGCAAACAGTAGACCGGCAACGACCGGCCCGAGTTCTCGCACCAGCGACAAAGCCACGAGCACGCCCAGCGCATCGGCCGAACCATAGCGTTGCAGGGTGTCATAGCCCTGCAAGCCGAGTACCAACCCGACAAACAAGCCGGAAACCAGGATGATGATCAGCGACAGAACACCGGAGAACCAGATTTCGCGCATCAACAGACGAGGACGCGCGAACGTCTGCCCCGAGTAGACGAGCAGCATGACAAAAAAGCGCATGGCAAAACCCAAACGCCAAATACGGTCGGTCACCCGTGCGCCTAAACCAATGAGAAGATCCTGCACCTTAGCCACGCGCATCACTCCTCAGCAAATCAACCGAAAAATCAGGCGCCGGGTAATGGAAGGGTACCGGACCATCCGCTTCGGCATAGAGGAACTGATGAACAAACGGATCCTTGGTTGCGCGCAATTCATCCGGAGTGCCTTCAGCGACAACCCGACCTTCAGACATGAAATAGATGTAATCGACGATCAGCATCGACTCATGGATATCATGCGTCACCATCACCGAGGTCGCCCCCAGCGCATCATTCAGCTTGCGGATCAACTGACCGATGACACCCAGCGAAAGTGGGTCAAGTCCGGTGAACGGCTCGTCATACATCATCAGCATCGGATCAAGCGCAATCGCTCTCGCCAGCGCAACCCGGCGCGCCATGCCGCCGGAAAGTTCATTCGGCATCAGTGCATGAGCACCGCGCAGGCCGACTGCGTTGAGCTTGAGCATGACCAGGTCATGGATCAGCTCTTCCGACAGATCCGTATGCTCACGCATCTGGAAAGCGACATTGTCATACACCGAAAGGTCGGTAAACAAGGCACCAAACTGGAACAGCATGCCCATGCGCCGACGCATATCGTACAAGGTCTGATGACCCATTTCGTGAACGACCTGGCCATTGACCGTCACCGCCCCGGCTGATGGCCGCAACTGCCCGCCAATCAAGCGCAGCAGCGTTGTTTTGCCGCAACCCGAGCCGCCCATGATGGCCACAACCTTGCCTCGCGGGAATTCCATATTGATTCCGTTGAGAATGGCGCGGTTGTCGTAGGAAAAGCTGAGATCGCTGATTTTAACCAGGCTATCGGCTGGCACAGTGAAATCCAAAAATATCAGAAGGCGGCGATTCTACCAGAATAAAAACCAGCGCCCCCGGAAGCAGTCACGCCCCCCCGGAAAGACTGCCATGTGCGGCGAATGCCGGAGCGTGAATATTAGCGGCAATGTACATTCCGTGTAACTATTGTGGATAATTGAAGGGTTTCCAGGACAGAAGCACCATGCCGACAAATACAGAGCAAAAAAAGGATGGCAAGCCACTGCTGCTGATCGTCGACGACGACCCGCTGATTGCCGATACCTTATCCATCGCCTTGCGGGATGCTTTTGAAATCATCACCAGCCATTCCCGGCCGCAGGCCTTGCAATTGCTACACCAGCTTCGCCAACCTCCAGCGCTGGCACTAGTTGACCTCGGTCTGCCGCCACTGCCGCACCGGCCGGACGAAGGTTTCTCCCTGATTACCGAACTGCTCACGCTGGCGCCCGCCATCCGTATCGTTGTGCTTTCCGGCCAGAATGACGAGGCCAATGCCCGTCACGCACGTACTCTGGGCGCTGCCGATTTCGTTGGCAAGCCCTGCCATCCAAAGGAACTTCGCCAACTGCTTGACCGCATGAGCCTGTTTTCGGCAACGGAGCCACGTGCGACGAATGATGCCCGCCCGACACTCATTGGCAAGAGCCTGCCGATGGAAAAGCTGCGCGCACAGATTGCCCAGTATGCAGAATCCCCTTTCCCGGTATTGATCGAAGGGGAGTCCGGCAGCGGCAAGGAAATCGTGGCACGCTGCCTGCACTTTGCCACTACCCGGCACCATCGCCCTTTTCTTGCGCTCAACTGCGCGGCCATCTCCCCCTCTCTGGTCGAGCCAACACTGTTTGGCCATGCCAAAGGCGCCTTTACCGGCGCATCGGGATCGAAAGCCGGGTATTTTGAAGAGGCTGGCGATGGCACCCTGTTTCTGGATGAAATCGGCGAACTCCCGCTGGAACTTCAAGCCAAGCTGCTGCGCGTCCTGGAAAACGGCGATTATCAGCGCGTCGGGGAAACCCAGACCCGCCGCTCGCGGGCACGCGTTGTCACCGCCACCAACCGGGATCTACGTCGCGAAATCCGCGATGGCCATTTTCGCACCGACCTCTATCACAGGCTTTCCGTTTTCAGCATTGGGGTTCCGGCACTGCGGGACATGGGCGAAGACAAGTTTCTGCTGCTTGACTATTTCCGCAAGCACTATGCCCAGTTGGCCGCGCAAAAACCTTTTGACCTGGCGCCTGCAGCAAAATCTGCCTGGCTGTCCTACCCCTTTCCCGGCAATGTGCGGGAACTGCGGAATGTGGTTATCCGATTAACCGCAAAACATGCGGGAGCCCTTGTCACGCCTGACGATCTGGCTCAGGAGCTGGATCTCCCGGATGATTTTCAGATAACCAATGCGTTGCCTGCCAGCAGTGACGGCCGCCACCTTGATGCTGCCACACAACGCCTGCAATCGCTGGCCCCGTTCAATCTTGACGCCGAGCTTTCCGAGATGGAGCGCGCTTATATCGACGCTGCACTATCCCTGACGCAGGGCAATGTCAGCCAGGCCGCCAGAATGCTCGGCATCAACCGAACGACCCTCTACAGCCGCATGGAAGCTGCACAGGCGACCCGATTAAATCGCAGCAACATAAGGGAGCACTGATGTACCTTGATCACTTTGGTCTGCGTGAAGCACCTTTTCGAATCACACCGCATACGGAATTTTTCTTTGCCGGCGGCAACCGCGGCTCAACGCTGGACGCACTGATCTATGCCATTACGCATGACGAAGGCATCGTCAAGGTCAGTGGCGAAGTAGGCAGCGGCAAAACCATGCTCTGCCGCATGGTACTTGAACGCCTTCCGGAGAATGTGGAAACGGTCTACCTGGCCAACCCCTCGCTCTCACGTGACGAAATTCTCTTTGCGATTGCCGAGGAACTGGGCATGCCATTGCCCGAAGACCGAACCCGTTTGCTGCTGCGCTCGCTGCAGGAACGCCTGATCGAAATCTACGGTGCAGGAAAACAGGTCGTGGTGCTGATTGACGAAGCCCATGCCATGCCTTCGGAGTCGCTAGAAGAAATACGCCTGCTGTCGAACCTGGAATCAAACCGACACAAGCTCCTGCAAATCGTACTGTTCGGACAGCCGGAACTTGACGCGCGCCTGGCGCAGAACGACATGCGGCAACTCAAGGAACGCATCACCCACAACTTTGCCCTGGAACCACTGAAACGTACCGATATTGCGAGCTACCTGATGTTTCGCATGCGTGCCGCCGGCTATCACGGCCCGGATCTGTTCACCCCCCAGGCCATCCAGATGATCAGCAAGGCCTCGGAAGGGCTGACACGTCGTATCAATATTCTGGCCGACAAGGCGCTGCTCGCCGCATTCTCTCAAGGTACCCACCAGATTGACCAGAAGGAAGCCAAGGCTGCAATTCGCGACGCCCAGTTCAAGCCAATGGCCGACGGCACCGCCAAGCCTCGCACCTGGATCATCGCGGCACTCCTCCTGATGGCCGTTGCCATTGGTGCCGCTGGCGCAACCTTGCTTCTCTCGCACAACGGGCAAGGAACACCCACCTCCCCCGCCCCCCCAACCGCTGCAAACCCGGCCCCTTTGCCTGACACACCCACCTCACCTGCACAAGCCGCTTCTCCCGCACCCGATCCAGTCGTGCCTGGCCCCGCAGGAAAAGTTAGCGCTCAGACTTCAGCAAGCCTGTCTGTGGAAGAAAGGATTGCGGCTTCTGCAGACTGGATCGCAACATCGCGGGGCAACCGATATTTCATTCAGCTCCTCAATGTTGAATCAGCAGCAATCAACGAAGTAGATAACTTTCTCACGGAACATGCGGCCAGTCTGGACGCACAACAGTTACGGGTGTATAGATCAAGCTTGAGTGGAAAAGAAAGGATCGGCGTGATCTACGGTGATTTTGCCAGCCGCGAACAAGCCAATGCCGCAGTCAATGCACTTCCCTCCGAACTGCGTGACGGGCGCCCACACGTCAGATCAGTTTCCAAGCTGCGCTGAGCGCATTTTATAAGCATTGAAATAGTTACAAATCATGAACTTGCAATAGAAACCTTACGTGATATCATCAAACGATAATTGCATACACACCTATCGGGACAAGTCATCATGACGTTGCGGCTTCTTAGCGCCACCTTTGCCACACTGCTTGTGGCAGCCTGCGCCTCCCCGACCATCAAGGAGCCTTCTTCCGGGCATCTTCTCGCAGAATCCGCTCCCCCCGCAAAAGCATCAATTCCGCAGCCAATCACGCAGGCACTGGATGCACCCAAGCCAAAAGCACGTCCTCAAACGGAAACCTATAGCGTGGTCGTTAACAACGTCAAAGTCCACGATCTGCTGTTTGCTCTGGCACGAGATGCAAAAGTCAATGTCGATATTTTTGCCGGCATCAATGGCTACGTGACTCTGAACGCTATCGATCAGACGCTGCCTCAAATCCTTGAACGCATTGCCAAGCAAGTAGACATGCGCTTCGAAATGGACGGCCAAAATCTGACTGTCATGCCAGACACACCGTTCCTGCGCAGCTATCAGGTGAACTACGTCAACATGTCAAGGGAAGTTTCATCCACATTGTCAACGAACACCCAAATCGCCGCTGGCGGCATTCCTGGTGCAACTGGCGCAACTCAGGGAGGCAATGCCTCGCGCATCCAGATCAAGAATGATTCAAAAAACCATTTCTGGGACTCTCTGGAGAAGAACATTCGTGGCATTCTTCAGGATACCGACAAGGAACGGATACTTTCGCGTCGCGCAGTGGAAGCAACCGAGGCTACAGCACGCCAGAGTGTTGCGGGAACAGCATCAGGAAGTAGCGCCTCAGCAGCAGGTGCCAATTCTTCCGGCAACACTGGCACCAATACATCTTCCTCCGCGCCGCCTCAGCAAAATTCGGGAAGTGCGCAAGGGTTGCGTCAGGGAGATTTCAAGGATTACGAAACAATTTTTGCCGCCACAGTAATGGTCAATCAGGAAACAGGTGTCATCTCTGTACGAGGCACCTCTCGCCAACATCAGAAAGTACAAGAGTTCATTTCTAAGGTTACCGCCAATGCGCGGCGCCAAGTGATGATAGAAGCAACGGTCGTCGAAGTAACATTGGCGGATGGCTACCAGCAAGGAATTGACTGGACTAAGGTTGGCGGCGGTTTTTCCCTGACACCTCCGACGCTGCCCAAGAGCGCCACCTCGAGCGTCACTCCATTTGTGCTCAAGTACTCGAACCCCCTCGGCATTATTAACCTCAATTTGCTTGAAGCCTACGGAACGACAAAGGTACTCTCTAGTCCTAAGCTGTCGGTCATGAACAACCAGACGGCGACCCTCAAAGTTTCCACTGACATTGTTTATTTCAACGTCAAAGGCGACACGACTGCGGTAGGCAACAACGCGGCGGCAATTGCCACTTACACAACAACGCCACAAACCGTTTCCGTCGGATTTTTCATGAGCATCACGCCGCAAATCAGCGATTCGGGAACCATTACCCTCAGCGTCCGCCCATCACTCTCAAGCGTCGAGAAATTTGTTCCCGACCCCAATCCGGCGCTGCAAAAAGATGGCATACGAAACGACGTTCCGCAAATCAGGACGCGTGAAATGGAATCCATGCTGCGACTCGAAGCAGGGGAAATTGGTGTTCTAGGCGGCCTCATGGAAGACAGCGTCGGCAACCAAGTTGGCCGTATTCCCGGGGTTGGGGCCATCCCCCTATTTGGAGAAATTTTCAACAACCGGAACAACATCGCGGCAAAAACGGAACTGGTCATATTCATCAGGCCAACGGTCGTCAACGACCCTAGTGTCAACGGTGATTTTTCTTCCCTGCGAGATCAACTGCCCAATAGCTCTTTCTTTGATACTCCGGCAGTCTTCCAGCCATTTGGCATCAACCGCAGAGATTCGCGTACGGAGTTGCAGTGAGTTTACTTCTCGACGCTCTGAAAAAAGCTGAAGAGGCAAAGCGCCAAGCATCAGCTTCGCGGGATGGTACCGTCCCCCCTGCTAATGACACACCCGTTGCCGAAGCCGGCCGGCATGCATCCGTAAAATCGCCCGAATGGGCGCTCGAACCGCCTGACAAACCAGGCAACGCGCCACCATCGGCAGCACCTTCTCTTCTGCCCGAACTGTCAGCACATCTGGAAAGTGTTGACGCCGATCTGGCTGCAGTTCCAACATCCCCACCATTACGACAGGCGACAACGCCCTCGCCACAAAGCCAAAAACCGCCTCCCCAAACTCGCAACGAAACCGCTGAACGAGAGGCGGTGCGCAATGTATTCGCGGCCAAAAGCCCTCCTCCACCTGACAGGAAACCCCTGTGGATTGCGTTAGCGGCAGCAGTAATGGCGGCTCTTGGTATCGGCGGCTGGTTTTTCTGGCAATTACAATCAATCAGCAGTCATGGTTCACTGACAACATCTTCGCCAGCTACCGCCATTGCAAATGCCCCGGCTGTCGCCACCGCCCCGCCTGCCCAGCCAATCGTTCAGCCCCCCCCCTCCTCGCCCACTTTCTCACTGCCAAACAAGAACGAGACGCAGGAATCGGACGTGACAGCATCGCCACCTCGCCTCGAAAAACTGGCAAAAGCTGCTGCACCGCCACCGGAAGAACCCGACAACCCAGTACGCATCACCCGTGGCAAGCTGCAAATTGACCCGAATTTGGCAAAGGGCTACGAGTTGTTACAGGCCGGTAATATGCAAGGTGCAGCTGATGCCTACGAAAAAGCAATGCGCACCGACCCCAGAAATACTGATGCGCTGCTCGGTATGGCCACAATTTCGCTGCGGGCAGGGCTGCCTGCACAGGCCGAAGCCTGGTATTTGAGAACACTTGAATCAGACCCAAAGAACGTGATTGCCCAAGCCGGACTGATCAACCTCCGAGGACAAACGGATCCGGCATTTGCCGAAAGCCGGCTGAAAAGTCTGCTGGCCTCAGAACCTGAGTCGGCTGCGCTCAACTTCGCACTGGGCAATCTCTACGCCGGGCAGCGGCGTTGGCCGGATGCGCAGCTCTCCTATTTCCAGGCACACACAGCTGACCCGGGGAACCCCGACTATCTCTTCAATCTCGCAGCCAGCCTGGATCAGATGCATCTGCCCAAGCTGGCACTGGACTATTACCAGCAAGCATTAACGGCAGCCTCCAGTCGCAGAGCAGGATTTGACCCTCAGCAGGTCAAGGCCCGAATCCTGGAATTGAAACCGTGATACTGCCTCCGTTCGCAGGTTGGCGCCACGTAAAACGATAATCAAAAATGAACGCCCCGACACCTCATCACCGCCCACTCGGCCAACTTCTGATCGCACAAGGCATCCTGAGCGAAGATCAGCTGCGCATCGCCTTGCTGGAGCAGATGAAATCCAACCAGCCGGTTGGCAAACTGCTGGTTTCGCTGGGGTTCGTGTCAGAAGCTACGCTGCGAGATGCATTGTCGGAAAGTCTGGGCAAGCAGAGCATTGACCTTTCCAATGCCATCATCGACCCGGCCGCACTCAAGCTGGTGCCTCGCGAACTGGCCAAACGCCACCACCTGCTCCCACTCGACTACGACAGCAACAATCAACGTCTGACACTGGCCACAGCCGACATCAACGATATTGTCGCGGTGGACAAGGTTCGCTCGCTGTTGCCTGAAAATGTCCAGCTTGAAACACTGCTGGCCGGCGAATCGGAAATTGACCGGGCAATCGACCAGTACTACGGCTATGAACTGTCGATTGACGGCATCCTGCATGAAATCGAAACCGGAGAAATCGATTATCGCAGCCTGCAGGCATCGGCGGACGAATATAACCAGCCGGTCGTTCGCCTGATCGACTCGATCCTGACCGACGCGGTCAAACGCGAAGCATCCGACGTGCATTTCGAGCCGGAAGCAAACTTTTTGCGCATCCGCTACCGTATCGACGGCATGCTCCGGCAGATCCGCGCACTGCACAAATCCTATTGGCCCGCCATGGCCGTACGCATCAAGGTCATGAGCGGCATGAACATCGCCGAAACCCGCGCCCCCCAGGATGGCCGCATCAATCTTTCGATGAGTGGCCGCCAGGTCGATTTCCGCGTGGCCGCGCAGCCAACCATCCACGGCGAAAACATTGTCCTGCGCATCCTTGATCGGCAACGCGGAATCGTACCGCTGGATAGCCTGGGGCTGGAAGAAACGCATCTGAATCAGCTCAAGCTGATGATCGCCCGGCCGGAGGGCATCATTCTCGTCACCGGCCCAACCGGTAGCGGCAAGACAACCACGCTCTATTCTGTGCTGAACCACATCAACTCCGAGGGCATCAACATCATGACCCTCGAAGATCCGGTGGAATATCCGATGGCCCTGGTGCGCCAGACTTCGGTTTCGGAGTCGGCAAAACTTGACTTCGCCAACGGCATCCGTTCGATGATGCGCCAGGATCCCGATGCCATTCTGGTCGGTGAGGTGCGCGACCGTGATACCGCTGAAATGGCTTTCCGTGCTGCCATGACCGGGCATCAGGTCTATTCGACGCTGCACACCAACTCAGCCATCGGGGCCATCCCGCGCCTGCTGGACATCGGCATCCTGCCCGACATCATGGCCGGCAACATCATCGGCATTGTGGCACAGCGGCTGATACGCAAGCTGTGCACCCATTGCAAGACGCCATACCAGGCGGATTCAACAGAGCTCCACCTGCTCGGCATGCCCCCGGATGCACCTCGCCCGGTCATCTACCGCCCTTGTGGTTGCGAACGCTGCGATTTTCAGGGCTACAAGGGGCGTCTGGCCATCATGGAACTGCTGCGCATCAACAGCGACATGGATGAACTGATCGCACGCCGCGCCACCGCCCGCGAAATCCGCAGACTGGCCACCGACATGGGATTCCACACACTCGCCGACGACGGCTTGCGGCGCGTGCTTGATGGCTCGACCTCCATCGAAGAACTCGGCCGCGTTGCCGACCTGACCGACAGGATGTAGCCATGTCGGTTTTCCAATACAAGGCGGTTACGGCAGACGGAAGGCTGGCTCACGGACGCATCGATGCCCTCAACGTCATTGACCTTGAAATGCGCCTGAAACGCATGGAACTTGACCTGATCAGCGGAGAACCCATTGCCAACCGCAGCCTGTTCGGCGGCAGCAAGGTGCCTCGCACCGAATTGATCACCTTCTGCTTTCATCTGGAACAACTGACACGTGCCGGCGTGCCGATCATCGAAGGACTCACCGATCTGCGAGACAGCATCGAACACCCTCGCTTCCGTGAAGTCATCGCCGACATCATCGAGTCAATCGAGGGAGGACAGAACCTGTCAGAGGCAATGGCCGGCCACCACCATGTTTTTGATCAGGTATTTGTCAGCCTGGTTCGCGCCGGCGAATCCACCGGGCAACTGCCGGAAATTCTGCGCAACATCATGGAATCGCTGAAATGGGAAGACGAGTTGGCCTCCCATACCAAGAAGGTCATCATGTACCCGGCATTTGTCGGCACCATTGTCATGGCGGCCACTTTTTTCCTGATGGTCTACATGGTCCCGCAGCTCAAGCAATTCGTTAAGAACATGGGGCAGGAGCTACCGGCACAGACCAAAGTCCTGTTTTTTGTTTCTGACATGCTTGTCGCCTATTGGTACATCGCCCTGCTGCTGCCAGTCATCGCCGCGATTGCGGGATTTTTTATCCTGCAAACGAATCCTGCGGCCCGGTTGCGCTTTGACGGTTTCAAGCTGAGATTACCTCTGGTCGGCAATATCACCCGCAAAATTATTCTCTCCCGCTTTGCCAGCACGTTTGCCCTGCTCTACGCTTCCGGCATCCCCATTCTCGATTCCATTCGCACGACACAAAGTGTGGTGGGCAACCGGGTCATCGAAGAGGGATTGAAACGCGTCGAACAACTGATTGGCGAAGGCCAGAACGTCACTGCCGCATTTCATGCTGTGGGATTGTTCCCCCCCCTGATCATTCGCATGCTCAAGGTCGGTGAAAGCACCGGCGCATTGGATGACGCGCTGACCAATGTCAGCTATTTCTATAATCGTGACGTCCGGGAGTCGGTTGAAAAGGTCCAGGCATTGATTGAGCCTGCCCTGACCATGCTGCTCGGCAGCATGCTCGGCTGGATCATGCTGTCCGTGCTCGGCCCGGTATACGACGTCATCAGCAAGATAAAAACCTGATGCCGGATCGCCGCATACTCTACGTCAGCCCTCACCAGATCGCCGTGTTCCACTGGCAGGCGGGGACAGTCAGCAATGACGCCAGCTTCGAATCTTCGAACCATGGCGTTGCTGCGTTCCGGGAATACCTGACCAATCATCCGCATAGCATTTTCAGCATTCTTGCCAACCTGCCGGAAGAAGGTTTCCAGATCGAGACCATTCCTTTCTTGCAACGACGTGACCGGGATGCCGTCATCACAAGAAAGTTGTCGCAACTGTTTTATACGACGCCCTACACTGCGTCACTGTCGCTTGGCTATGAAAAAACCCGCCGCAAGGACGAAAAGCTTCTGCTTGCGGCATTGACTGGCCAAGCCACGCTCGAACCGTGGGTCGACGCCCTGCGTGAAGCACGAATCGCACTGACAGGCATCTATTCACTGCCATTCATCGGCGAGATGCTGCTGAGCAAAGCCAGGATCACCGATGAACGCTGCATCGTGCTGACCCTGCAGGACCAGAGCATCCGCGAAACCTATTTTGAAAACGGCAAGCTCCATTTCAGCCGCCTTTCGCAACTGAACAACACCAGCATCGTCGGTATAGCCCAATCCTTCGCTGCAGAAGCCATCAAGCTGCAACAATATCTGCTCAGTCAGCGACTCATTGCCCGCAACCAGACCTTGCGTGCACTCATCGTGGCACATCCACAGGCCCTGCCTGCCATCGAAACAAGCTGCATCAGCACTGAAGCGCTGAATTATCAGTTTCTCAGCACTGATGAATGCAGCCACCAGCTGGGGCTGAAAAATGCGCCGGCCAGCAGCCACATCGACACCTTGTTCGCTCATGTGGTCGCCACCAAGGCACCGGTGGCTCAGTTTGCTAAGGAACCCCTGCGCCATGACTACCACCTGTGGCAACTCCGCAAGGTGCTGTACGGGCTGGGTACCATTGCCCTGATTGGCTGCCTCGTTTTTTCTTGCCGGCAGTTCTACAGCGCCTATAGTCATAACAGTGAAGCTTCAGATGTTGCAGAGCAGGCACAACTGGCCCGCCAGCGTTATGAGGATATTGCGCGCACTTTCCCGCCGATACCGACCAGTAATGAAACGCTGCGCCAGATCATGAACCGCTACACGGAGCTGGAAAGTGGCGGCTCGACACCGGAACTTCTTTTTCTGGACATCAGCAAAGGACTTGCACAGGCACCCGCCATTGACCTCGACAGTATTGACTGGAAAGGCCCGGCAGCAACCACCGCGACGACAAATTCAACGCAGGCGCCCCCGGATGGCAATCAGCGCGCCCTGCTCAAAGGCACCGTCAATCTTGGTTCACGGGCCACCCCGCGCCAACTGCTGACCGCCTTCGAGGATTTCGTTGAGGCATTGCGCAGCAACCCCTTGCTGGCCGTTAAAGTCACCCAGCAACCGTTCGATACTGATTCAGGCAAAGCGCTGCGGAGCGGTAGCGCGAATGTCACGGAAACCGGCGCCCGCCCCTTCGCGCTGGAGATCACCCGGCGGAAAGCGCCATGAACTTCGACCGCAGCGATTTCAGCCGCATCCAGCTCAGCCTTGCCACGGCACTGCTCATGATCGGGGTGGGTGCCGCTCTGGTCTGGCTCTCCAACCAGCAACTTGCCGACGCCACTCAATCCCATGTGAGTGCCAACCGTCAGCTCAATGAATTCGAAGGCAAGCTGCGCCAGGTTCGCGCAGAAGAAGACGAGATCAAGAAGAAATCGGCCCTGTTTTCCAGCCTGCAATCACGCGGCATCATTGGCCAAGAAAAGCGGCTGGACTGGGTAGAGCTGATCAAGGACATCAAGGAAAGCCGCAAACTCCTCGATATCGAGTATGAATTTGCGCCGCAGCAAACGCTTGAGCAGGCTGCCCTGCCAGGATTCAGCTTCCGCAGCAGCGCGATGCGCCTGCACATGAAACTGCTGCACGAAGGTGACCTGCTCAATTTCATCAACGACCTGCGCAACCAGGCCAAGGCCTATGTTCGCGTGCGCAACTGCCTCATCAACCGCATCCCGCGGACAGAAACCGGCACCACTGAAGTTGCTCTGCTTGATGCCATCTGCCAACTGGATTGGTACACCATTCTGCCAGAGGGTCAAAAACCATGACTCCTCGCAACTGGCTCATCCTCTTTTTTGCAGCTACAGCCATGCTCCTGGCCGGGATCGTCAGTGCCGAAGAAACGCTCGGCCGACTCTTCTTCACCCCCGACAAGCGCGAGTTGCTGGATCGTCAGCGAACAATGAACGTCCTGCAAACACAGGAACTCATTGAAGATCCGCAGATTGTCGTGAATGGCCAGGTACGCCGAAGCACAGGGAAACGCACAACCTGGATCAACGGGTTGCCACAAAACGAAACTGAAACCCACAGCGGAGTGATTGCTCACCCAGCGGCACAGGGCCACGAAAAGGTCATCATAGAATCCAGCGACGACCCGAAAACAGCAGTCAGGGTGGGCGCAACCCTGAACCGCGGAACTCAGGACACACAGGATCTGATCGGTGATGGAAAAATTGTCATCCACAAGGGTGCTCAAGGCGCAAAGCGCTAAGCGGATGATATCTATTCGCCATCAGCAAGGAGCCGCGCTTCTCCTTGCCCTTCTCCTTGTGGTGATCGTGGGCCTAAGCATCTTTGTCGCGCAACTTTCCCCAGCTGCAGCCAAATTCGCCATCGAACAGCGAACACAGGCAGCACTTGCACAAGCCAAAGAGGCCTTGATCGGCCGCGCTGCGGCAGACAACAATCGCCCTGGTTCCTTACCCTGCCCGGATACAGACAATGATGGATTCGAAAACGGCGTAGCCGGAAACTGCACGGCCTATATTGGCCGCCTCCCTTACAAGACGCTCCGACTTGACGCCCTGCGAGACGGAAACGGTGAATTGCTCTGGTATGCCATGTCGTCTGCATTGCGTGACAATACCGCGGCACAGCCCATCAATACGCTGACAGTTACCGGACTCTCACTGGACGCCCAAGCCAACATGGCCGCCATACTTTTCGCTCCTGGCCAGCCGCTCAGTGGCCAAAACGGCAGGCCAGGCAATAATCGATCTGACTATCTGGACGGCACCAATGCCATCACGGCCAATGCCTTTGTCAGCGGGCCCCAGTCAGACACCTTCAATGACTCCGTTCTCGGCATCGGGCGCGATGAGCTTTTCCGCACGGTTGCCAAACGCGTTCTGGCCGAGATTGGTGGCCCTGACGTGAGTGGCGCGCCGGCCAACAGCCCTCCGGACTTTGGGCTCCGGCGCTATCATGCAGACAATGGCAATATTTTCCCCGATGCGGATACTGACAATGATGGCTGGTCGAATCCGGGAGCAATGACGGGAAAGCTCCCGTGGAGAAACATGACCCTACCGGCAACACCGACACCACCACCGGCCAGCCCGCTCAATCCTTCAGTATTTGAAGCAACGGCGGAAGGATGGTTAACGGCAAACGGATGGCTGCCGCTGGTCAATTACAGCATCCTTACGGTGCCAACCTATCAGGCGACCTTGACCCTGAACGGGGTCAGCATTACCGTAAAGCCTTGTGCCCCACTTCCGCTCAGCCAGCCCTGCCCACAGTGACGAAGAGATCTCACCAAGGTTTTACGCTTACCGAACTGGCCATCGTGCTGGTCATTGTCGGTTTGCTTTTGACCACATTGATGCCGTCACTTACCGTGCAGACCGATCTCAAACATTACAACGAGACGACACAAGTCATCAATGAGGCTCGCGATGCGTTGATCGGTTACGCCATGACCCATACGGCTAGCGATGGCAAGCCCTACTTGCCATGCCCGGCAGCAGACGACAGCGGGATAGAAGCAACGCGTACCGCAGGCGCATGCCCCGCGGAGGAAGGGCGTTTCCCTTGGAGCACACTGGGCGTGGCTCGCTGGGATAGCTGGAACAATCGTATCCGTTACCGTGTTCGCTCCACCTACACCAATAGCACAAACGGGTTCACCCTGAGTTCTGCCGGCACCTTCCGTGTCTGCGAAGATGCCGCCTGCACAATCGTTATTGCTTCAACTCTCCCCGTGGTCCTGCTCTCCCACGGGAAAAATGGACTTGGCGCCTTCAATTCCGCAGGCGGCACCAATACAGCGCCTACTGGTACTGACGAACTGGAAAATTCGGATAACGACACCGATTTCGTCAGTCACTCACCCACCAGTGACTTTGACGATAGCGTTGCCTGGCTTCCGGCAACGATCCTCTTTAACCGCATGATTGCGGCAGGACGCCTTCCCTGAGCAAGTTAAAGGTCGACAAGCCTTTGACTCGGCTATAAAAATCCGTATAATGCGCGGTTCTTCGTTTCACGTTTTGTATGGAGTCCAACATGTACGCGGTCATAAAAACCGGAGGCAAGCAGTATCGTGTTGCCGCTGGTGAAAAACTTAAAGTAGAACAGATACCGGCGGACGTTGGCGCAGAAATCACGCTTGACCAGATCCTGATGGTAGGTGAAGGCGAGTCGGTGAAGATCGGCGCCCCGCTCGTTTCCGGAGCAACTGTAACAGCCACCGTGCTGGCACAGGGTCGTCACGACAAGATCAAGATCTTCAAGATGCGTCGCCGCAAGCACTATCAGAAGCATCAGGGTCATCGTCAGAACTACACCGAACTGCGCATTGTCGCGATCAACGCGTAAGCGCAAGCTAAGCAAGGAGTCGAAACATGGCACACAAAAAAGCTGGCGGTAGTTCACGTAACGGCCGCGATTCAGAATCGAAACGACTTGGCGTAAAGCGCTACGGTGGTCAGCTGGTTCTCGCCGGCAACATCATTGTTCGCCAGCGTGGCACCGAGTTCCACCCGGGTGAAAACGTCGGCATCGGCAAGGATCACACGCTGTTCGCACTGGTTGAAGGTCGCGTTCAGTTTGCCGTCAAGGGCGCTCAGCGTCGCCGTACGGTGAGCATTATTCCCGCAGCCTGATTAACGGCGTGGTCACACGCAAAGCAGAAAAAGCCCTATCCTTGCGATAGGGCTTTTTTGTTACTGAAGGACGCATCATGAAATTCATCGACGAAGCCAAAATATACGTAGCGGCTGGCGACGGCGGCAACGGCATGGCTTCGTTCCGCCGGGAGAAATACATCCCCAAAGGCGGCCCGAATGGCGGCGATGGCGGGCGCGGTGGCAACGTTTTTGTTGTTGCCGACTGCAATATCAATACATTGATCGACTACCGCTACACGCGCAAATTTCTTGCCCAGCGGGGGGAAAACGGCGGCACAGCGGATTGCTACGGCAAGGGTGGCGAGGACATCATCCTGCGCATGCCTGTCGGCACGGTCATCAGCGACACCGCCAGCGGCGAGATCATTGCCGACCTCGACGCCAACGGCAAATCGGTCATGATCGCCAAGGGCGGTCGCGGCGGCCTCGGCAACATTCACTTCAAGTCCAGCGTCAACCGCGCGCCGCGCCAGTGCACCAAGGGCGAACCGGGCGAGGAGCTTGATCTCAAGCTGGAACTCCGGGTGCTGGCCGATGTAGGTCTGCTCGGCTTGCCGAATGCCGGCAAGAGCACCTTCATTCGCGCCGTCTCGGCGGCCAAGCCGAAAGTGGCAGACTACCCCTTCACAACACTCCACCCGAATCTGGGCGTTGTACGTGTGGACGAAAACAAGAGCTTTGTCATTGCCGACGTACCGGGCCTGATCGAGGGCGCAGCCGACGGTGCCGGCCTCGGTATCCGATTCCTCAAACATCTGGCGCGCACCCGCCTGCTGCTGCACATTGTGGATCTTGCCCCCCCCGATCCGGAGGCCGATCCGGTGCACGATGCCCGGGCAATTGTCGCCGAGCTTGAGAAATACAGCCCCGAACTTGCTGCCAAACCACGCTGGCTGATTTTGAACAAGCTGGATCTGATTCCTGAAGAGGAGCGCGAAGCGCGCATTGCCGCTTTCCTCAAGGCCTACGATCACCAAGACCGCTGGTTCGGCATTGCCGCCATCAGTGGTGACGGCTGCCGGCCTGTCGTCTATGCCATTTATGATGCTTTGCAGTCTTTGACGCCGCCTGTGACAAGCGAACAGGAAGACGAGACTACCGACCAAGAACCAAATTTCAACGAAGAATGAACCCGACTCGCCTTGCTGCTTCACGCCGCCTTGTCGTCAAGGTTGGCTCCGCACTGGTTACCAACAACGGCACAGGACTCGATCTTTCCGCCATTAATGAATGGGCGCGGCAGATTGCTGCATTACGTGCCTTGCGTAAAGAGGTGGTGCTTGTTTCCTCAGGCGCCATTGCCTGTGGCATGCAGCGACTTGGCTGGACTAAGCGTCCGCATGCCGTTCATGAACTGCAGGCAGCAGCAGCCGTCGGGCAGATGGGGCTGGCACAGGTGTACGAACGCGCTTTCGCGGCTCACGGCCTCGCCACCGCCCAGGTACTGCTGACGCACGACGACCTGGCCGACCGCAAGCGCTATCTGAATGCACGGTCCACGATCATCACCCTGCTTCAACTGGGTGTGGTACCGATCATCAACGAAAACGACACCGTCGTTACCGACGAGATCAAGTTTGGCGACAATGACACCCTGGGTGCCCTGGTCGCCAACCTGGTTGAAGCCGAGGCGCTGATCATCCTCACCGATCAGCCGGGTTTATACACGGCAGATCCACGCAAGGATGCAACCGCCACCCTGATCAGCGAAGCCATAGCTGGAGAAACACGGCTGGAAACCATGGCCGGCGGCGCTGGCTCGTCTATCGGCAAGGGCGGCATGATCACCAAGGTGCTTGCTGCCAAACGTGCGGCACGCAGCGGCGCACACACCGCCATTGCCAGCGGCAATGAACCCGATGTCATGCCGCGGCTGGCAGCAGGAGAGTCGATTGGCACCCTGTTGATCGCCCAGACTCAGCCGCTTGCCGCCCGCAAGCAATGGCTGGCAGATCATCTGCAACTGACCGGAAAGCTGGTACTGGACGCTGGCGCAGTCAAAGCCCTGCGTGAAGGGCGCAGCCTATTGCCGGTGGGAATCAAGAACGTGATCGGCGAGTTCGAACGCGGCGCGGCTGTGGCCTGCGTTTCCATCGAAGGTGAAGAACTTGCCCGTGGCCTGGTCAACTACCCCGCCAACGAAACCCGGCGTATTGCCGGAAAACCCTCAAGCAGCATCGAAACCATACTCGGCTACATCGACGAGCCGGAACTCATTCACCGCGACAATCTGATTCTGGTCGGCTGAGGTAGTTCGGCTTCAGCCGAATACCTGCTTTTCCAAAGTACGCTGATCTAAAAACAAAACGGGCGCCGAAGCGCCCGTTTTTTCGTTTAACTGACTAAAGTCAGATTAGAACGAGTGGGTGATACCAGCGGCAAAGGTGTTGTTCTTCTCACCGATTGCACTTGTGTTAGCAACACCACCAGCAGCAACGAGGGCGTTACGATCGTTGTCGACAACAGTGTAGGTGGTGTACAGCGAGGTACGCTTCGACAGGGTGTGAACGTAGCCAACTGCGTAGGCCTTGGAGCCACCGGCATTGTTACGATCCCAGTCCATGTCAGCATAGCTGGCAACAACCTTGCCATTGCCGAAGACCGGAACCTGAACGCCAACCGACCATGTGTCGTTGCCACCTTCGTTAGCCGAAGTGCCGTTGTTGTCGTTCTGATCCTGGTAGGTTGCGAAGACCTTGGCAATCTTGAAGTCATACGATCCACCAAGCAGCCACTCGTTCACGCTGTCCTGCGTTGCCGGAATCTGGCCGGAAGCAGTTGCAACCGACAGACGGGACTGATAAACGGCATCCAAGTTCAGCGGGCCGTTGGCATAGTTCAGGCCAGCGCCGAACATGCCGTTGTCGCCTTGGCTGATGCCATCGGCAGTCGAACCACCCGACTCACCAAACGCGTAGATACCGCGAGCGGTCAGACCCGACCAGGTCGGCGAGGTGTAGGTTACCGAGTTGTTCCAACGAGCAGCCGAAGCAGCAATGATGGTGTTGCCGGCAGCGGCATTCAGGACGGCCAGCGGCGAAGCAACGGCCGATGCCATCAGTGCGTCATTCTTGGCTTGTGCATAGAAGCCCGGTGCGTACTGACGACCCAGAGCAACAGTACCCAGCTTGGCAGAACTCAGACCAACCCAAGTCTGACGTGACTGGAGAGCACCAGCACTACCCAGCGTCGAATTTACATCGTTAGCGAGTGCGTACTCAAGGGTGAAAACAGCCTTCAGGCCATTACCCAGAGCTTCTTCGCCCTTGAAGCCGATACGCGAACCAGCCATCACACCGGAATTGATACCGCTGAAGTTGGCGTTTTTCCGGGCCGTGCCAGCACGATCGCCGGTCGAGTTAACATAAGCTGCATCAACGATACCGTAGATGGTGACGTTGGACTGGGCGAAAGCAGCGCCCGAAACCAGACCGGCAACTGCCAGTGCGATTACTTTCTTTTGCATTGTGAATCTCCTCTAGGTTTGAGATCGGCGGATTAGCGAACTAGCCCACCAAGCTGAGCCTCTCGAATACGAGAAGTTGGAAGGATTGTGGCAAACGACCTATTGCAGGGCAACCTTGACGGCACTTTTTCGCCGTCATGCCAGCCGGTTTGTTGCACAGACGCAACAAACCGGAGCAATCAGTCGCCAAACAAGGCAGCAAGGGCGTCGCCGGGCTGTGGGGCACGCATGAAAGTCTCCCCGACAAGGAAGGTGTTCACCTGGTTTTGTCGCATCAGCACGACATCCGCTGCGGCCAGAATGCCACTTTCGGTAACCACCAGTTTTTCCGAAGGGATGCGCGGCAGGAGATCCAGCGTATTCTTCAGGCTGACTTCAAAAGTGCGCAGGTTGCGGTTATTGATGCCAAGCAACGGGGTTTTCAATTGCAGCGCCGCATCCAGCTCAACGGCGTCATGCACCTCGACCAGCACTGACATGCCGAGGCTGAAAGCAATAGCCTCGAACTCCTGCATTTGCTGAAGACTGAGAGCTGAGACGATAAGCAGGATGGCGTCTGCCCCCATGGCACGGGCTTCGAATACCTGATACGGGTCAACCAGAAAATCCTTGCGCAGCACCGGCAGCGAGCAGGCCGCACGCGCAGCCTGCAGATATTCGGGCGCGCCCTGAAAATACTGGCGATCAGTAAGCACCGACAAACAGGCAGCGCCATGCTGTTCATAGCTGCGGGCAATGTCGGCCGGCTCGAAGTCGGCGCGCAAAATACCCTTGGACGGGCTTGCTTTCTTGATTTCTGCGATGACCGCCGGCTTGCCGGCAGCCACCCGTGATTTCAGGGCGCCGGCAAAATCCCGGGCTGGTGCCTGTGCTTCAGCCTCGGCACGGACAAGCGTCAAGGGTTTTCCTGCGGCGGCGACAGCCACTTCCTCATGCTTCGTCGCGAGGATCTTCTTGAGAATATCGCTCATGAAAATCTCTTCGTGCAAGAAACAAAGGCATCGACCTTGGCCCGTGCCGCCCCTGAGGCGATGGCCTCGAATGCCAGGTTGACGCCATCAATCAGCGTTTCGGCACAACCAGCCACATAGAGGCTGGCACCGGCATTCAACGCCACAATGTCGCGCGCGGCACCGGGCTTGTTCTCCAGCGCCCCGAGCAACACGGACTTGGACTCCTCGATATTGGCCACGCGCAGCACTTTCGGGTCATGCACCGCCAGATTGAACTGTTCGGGGTGCACCACATATTCATCGATCCGCCCGTCCTTCAATTCGCCGACCAATGTCTCGCCGGAAATCGAGATTTCGTCCAGCCCTTCCCGGCCGAATACGGTCAGCGCCCGCTGGCTGCCCAAACGCTGCAACACCCGCACCTGGATACCGACCAGATCGGGATGAAAAACACCCATGACCTGATGCGGCGCGCTGGCCGGGTTGGTCAGCGGTCCGAGGATATTGAAAATGGTACGTACGCCGAGTTCCCTGCGCACAGGCGCGGCGTGCTTCATGGCGCTGTGGTGATTGGGGGCGAACATGAAACCGACGCCGGTTTCGTCGATGCAGGCACCGACCTGCTCTGGTGTCAGGTTAATGTTGGCACCCAGCGCCTCGAGCACGTCAGCACTGCCCGACTGCGAGGACACCGAGCGGCCACCATGCTTGGCGACTCGCGCCCCGGCTGCCGCTGCAACGAACATCGCGGTGGTCGAGATATTGAAGGTGTGGGCACCATCACCGCCGGTGCCGCAGGTATCAACCAACCTTGAGCTGTCCTTGACCAGCACCTTGGTCGACAGTTCGCGCATCACCTGCGCTGCTGCCGCCACTTCGCCAATGGTTTCCTTCTTGACACGCAATCCAGTGATGATCGCCGCAATGAGCACGGGTGAGACTTCTCCGCCCATGATCTGACGCATCAGTGACACCATTTCGTCGTGAAAGATCTCGCGATGATCGATGACTCGGGAAAGTGCTTCCTGTGGGGTAAAACTATGGCTCATCGCGCATGCTCCTCAAGAAAGTTTTTCAGCAGATCGTGGCCGCACTCGGTCAGGATCGATTCCGGGTGGAACTGCACCCCCTCGACAGGCAGTGTCTTGTGGCGCACGCCCATGATCTCGCCATCCTCGGTCCAGGCGGTGATGTCAAGGCAATCCGGGAGCGACTCACGCTCAATGGCCAGCGAATGGTAGCGGGTACAGGTCAGCGGATTCGGCAGGCCGCGGAAAACGCCGACATCCTTGTGCTGCACCGGCGAGGTCTTGCCGTGCATCAGTTGCCGGGCATGCACGATGCGCCCGCCGAAAGCCTCGCCGATCGACTGGTGACCGAGACAGACGCCAAGCAGCGGGATCTTGCCGGCAAATTCGCGTATTGCCGCCAGCGAGATGCCGGCCTGTGCCGGCGCACACGGCCCCGGTGAAATCACCAGATACTCGGGCTTGAGACGAGCAATTTCGGCAATCGAAATCGCATCATTGCGGAACACCCTCACCTCCTGACCCAACTCGCCAAAGTACTGGACGATGTTGTAGGTAAAGGAGTCATAGTTATCGATCATCAGCAACATGGCATCACCCTCATTCAGTCCGCGTATCCAGCCCGTGCTCGGCCATTTCGGCGGCGCGCAGGATGGCGCGGGCCTTGCTCTGGGTTTCCTGCCATTCGGCAGTCGGGTCGGAGTCGGCGACGATGCCGGCGCCGGCCTGCACGTGCATCTGGTTGTCCTTGAGCACGGCGGTACGGATGGCGATGCACAGATCCATGTCGCCGGAGAAACCGATGTAGCCGATGGCACCACCGTAGATGCCACGCTTGACCGGCTCCATCTCGTCGATGATTTCCATCGCCCGCACCTTCGGCGCTCCGGAGAGCGTGCCGGCCGGCAGTGTCGCCTTGAGCACGTCCATTGCATTCAGGCCTGGCTGCAGCTTGCATTCGACGTTGGAAACGATATGCATGACGTGAGAATAGCGCTCGATCATCATGTTTTCGGTAACCTTGACGCTACCCGTCTGCGCCACGCGACCGGCATCGTTACGGCCGAGATCCAGCAGTTGCACATGCTCGGCACGCTCTTTCTGGTCGGCCAGCAACTCTTCGGCCAGTGCCGCATCCTCTTCATGCGAACTGCCGCGGCGACGGGTACCGGCAATCGGGCGAACAGTGACTACGCCTTCGCCATTCTCGTGCTCCAGCCGCACCAGAATTTCCGGCGAGGCGCCGACGATATGGAAATCCTCGCAGTCGAAATAGAACATGTAGGGCGACGGATTGAGTGTACGCAAGGCACGGTAGAGCGCCAGCGGGCTGGCGGTGAAGGGCTTGGTCATGCGCTGGGAGATCACCACCTGCATGATGTCGCCATCGCGGATGTACTGCTTGGCCTTGCCCACCGCCTGCTTGAATGCCGCCTCGCCAAACACGGAAACTGCCGGCTGCGAGGGTGTTGGCAGTTCAGCAGGAATTTTCACCGGCGCCCGCAGTTTGCCCAACAATTCCTTGAGCCGCGCCTGTGCTTTCTGGAACGCGCCGGGAACACCCGGCTCGGCATAGACCACCAGCGTCAGCTTGCCGGAAAGGTTATCCACAACGGCCAGCTCTTCAGACAGAAAAAGCAGGATATCGGGGGTACCCAGATCACCGGGCTTCTGACTGCGCGTCAACTTCGTTTCGACATAGCGCACGGTGTCATAGCCGAAAGCGCCGACCAGGCCACCGCAAAAACGCGGCAGGTTGGAGGACTGCGCGGCACGGAAGCGCGTCATGAACTTTTCGATGAAGTCGAGCGGGTTGGTGTCGTCTTCACGCTCGGAGATACGGTTGCCGGTCAGTACCAGCACCTGATGACCATAGACAGCGATGCGCGTCGGGCTGGAAATGCCGATGAAGGAATAGCGGCCAAAGCGCTCGCCACCCTGCACCGATTCGAGCAGGTAGGAATACGGCGTGTCGGCCAGCTTCAGGTAGATGGAAAGTGGCGTATCGAGATCGGCAAAGGTCTCGAGCGTCACAGGGATGCGGTTGTAGCCTTGCGCAGCAAGCGCATTGAATTCGGTTTCGGTCATGATGCCCTCAAGCAGCTGTTTTCGTTATTCGTTCCGGGGATTAAATGTTCTTGTCCGCCCCCGGTGACGGACGGAATGGTCAGTGTTGGCGCGAACGCCACCACTCGCGGCGCCAGGCGCCGGAGGCAATTTCCGTCCAGATAACAAAAGGCTTGCGGGTCACGATGTATGGCGTACCTGACTGATTGATTCATTGTATGAGGCCACGCGTTGCGCGGCCTCAAGCAGGGTGGATACTAGCGCATCGCAGTTGGCCGTGTCCACAGGGCCGGCCTCGGTATAACCATAGGGTACGGCAAAGGCAAGGCAACCCGCCGCCCTGGCGGCCAGCAGGTCATTATCGGAGTCGCCGATATGCAGGTTTTCCTGAAGATGCGCACCGAGCAAGTGGCAGGCATGGAGGATGGGCTCCGGATGCGGCTTCTTGTGGGTGGTGGTATCGCCGGCTACGGTCACGGAAAAGAAATCGGCGAGGCCAGTGCGCTCAAGCAGCGGCGCAGTGAAGGCAGCCGGTTTGTTGGTCACCACGGCAAGCGGCAAACCAAGGTGCTGAAAGGCCTGCAATCCGGCGCGCACATCAGGGTACTCGGCAGCATCACGGCCATTGAATTCGCTGTAGTGGCGGCGAAACAACTCTATGCCGCGCGCAAGCAATGCTGCCTCCGGCGGCCCGGCGGGGGTCGTCAGACAGCGCTCGACCAGCACAGCCATGCCCCTGCCGACAAAACACCGCACCTGATCGACCCCGTGTGGCGCCCGGCCCAGTTCGATCATCATCGCGTCACAGGCTGCCGCGAGGTCGGCAACGGTATCGAGCAGGGTGCCGTCGAGATCGAAGGTAACCGAACGAATGGTTCGACTGGGGCCGCCACTCACGCCTTGGCCAGCTCCGCACGCAAGGCGGCAATCACCGAGTTATAGCGCTGCGGGTCGCTGTCCTTGCCGGCACCGTAAACCGCCGAACCAGCGACAAAGGCATCAGCACCGGCCCGGGCGATTTCGGCAATGTTATCGACCTTGACGCCGCCGTCGACTTCCAGCCGGATGGTGCGCCCGCTACGTTCGGTGTAGGCGTCGATCTTGGCCCGTGCTTCCTTGAGTTTGGACAGTGTCGCCGGAATGAAGGACTGCCCGCCGAAACCAGGGTTGACGCTCATCAGGAGCACGACATCGAGCTTGTCCATGACCCAGTCCATATGCGCCAGCGGTGTCGCCGGATTGAACACCAGGCCAGCCTGACAGCCGCTGTCACGAATCAGGCCCAAGGTGCGATCGACATGCTCGGAACCTTCCGGATGAAAGGTGATGATGTCTGCACCCGCCTTGGCGAAATCAGGAACGATGCGATCGACGGGTTTCACCATCAGATGCACGTCAATCGGCGCCGTGGTCAGCGGACGAATCGCTTCGCACACCAGCGGGCCAATGGTCAGGTTCGGCACGTAATGGTTGTCCATGACGTCGAAATGAATCCAGTCGGCGCCTGAGGCAATGACGTTTTGCACTTCCTCGCCAAGCTTGGCGAAGTTGGCGGAAAGAATGCTGGGAGCGATAACGTGCATGGGAACGTCCGTGCGAATACTGAAAAGGTGATTCTACCAAGAACCCATCGCCTCACTTCTTGTCTTACCCTGGCGTTTCGTGTGCAATGACACGCGCCCTTCCAACCAACACCCCATCACGACATGACTGAAAACAAAAAATACGCCATTGCCATCAGCACTGCCCCTGAATTCATCCCGGACCAGTCGAATCCGGAAAACAACCACTACGTTTTTGCCTACACGATCACCATCCAGAACATGGGCAGCATTGCAGCACAACTGGTCTCCCGCCACTGGATCATTACCGATGCAAAGGATGAAACCCAGGAAGTCCGTGGCTTGGGCGTGGTTGGCCAGCAGCCTTTGCTCAAACCCGGCGAGCGTTTCCAATACACCAGTGGCTGTGCATTACCCACGCCAGTCGGCACCATGCGTGGCAACTATCAAATGGTGGCCGAGGACGGCACTCATTTTGAAGCGACCATTCCCGAGTTTACGCTGGCGGTGCCGCGCGTACTGCACTGAAACCCGCAGCGCATGAGCCTGAAAACCACTTATGCATGGATTGCCCCGTTCTATGACACGGCACTCAACCGTGCCACGCGGGCGGCACGGCGCGCCAGCCTCGCCCACCTCCCCGAGAAGCCGGGCCGGGTTCTCATCAACGGCGTGGGTACCGGGCTGGATCTGCCAGAGCTACCTGGCCAGCACGACTACATTGGCCTGGACTTGACCCGTGGCATGTTGCTGCGCGCTTTGCCGCGCGCCGGCCACCTGCGCTTCTTGCCCATCCAGGGCGATGCCCAGCACCTGCCGTTCGCCGATGCCAGTGTCGACCATGCCGTATTGCACCTGATCCTTGCCGTGGTTCCAAACCCGAACGCCTGCCTCGCGGAAATTGCCCGTGTCGTCAAACCCGGCGGAACGGTACTGATCTTTGACAAATTCCTGAAACGCGGTCAACCCGCCCTGTTGCGACGACTGGCCAACCCGTTGGTACGTCGCATCGCGACGCGACTGGATGTGATTTTCGAGGACGTTCTCGGACAAGCCCCCGGATTGATACTGGAAAGCGACCAGCCGGCATTTGCTTCCGGCTGGTTCAGGTTGATACGGTTACGCCGTGAATAGGCGCATGGACAGTGGGTGCGGCCTCAGAAAGCCAAGTCAGGATTCGGCTTTACCCAGACCATCCTCGATCCAGGCCTCAAGCAGGGTGTAGGTCACTGCCAGTACAACCGGGCCGATGAACAAACCCACCAGGCCAAAGCTGAGCAGACCGCCAATGACACCGGCAAAGATGAGCAGCAGCGGCAGATCGGCACCCTGTTTGATCAGGTAGGGCCGCAGGAAATTATCGAGCGAACCGACCACCAGGCTCCAGACCAGGAGAAAGGATGCCCAGCCATGCTCCCCACTCCAGTACATCCAGCCAACTGCCGGCAACAACACCAGCATCGGCCCGATCTGGGCAATACACAGCATGAGCATCAGCGCTGACAGAAACCCCGTGAAGGGCACACCGGCAATCAACAGACCCACGCCGCCAAGCAGGGTTTGGACGATGGCAGTGATCCCGACCCCCATCGCTACGCCGCGAATGGCCTGCCCCGCCAGGATGATCGAATTCTCCCCACGATCACCGGCCAATCGACGGCCAAAGCGCTGGAGCTGCCTCGCACCAACTTCACCGTGGCTGTACATGATGGCCGACAGCACCACGACAAGAAGGAACTGGATCAATAGAAAACCGACGCCTCCCGCTTCGGCCAGCAACCACTTCCCGGTTTTCGCGGCATACGGCTCGAGCTTGCCAAAAACCTCTTGCGACCCAGCCGCTGCAGTTTCCGCCCAGAGCGCCGTCAATTTTTCACCAACGAACGGAATACCTGCGACGAATTCCGGCAGTGGCGGCAAGCCACTGGCAGCGAGAGCTTTGACCCACGAGGAAATCCGGCCGCTGTTCTCCACCAACGTATCTATTGCCGCCCAGAGCGGCACAACCAGCAGCAGCAGCAAGGCCAGCGTCATGATTGCCACGGCAGGCGTCCGCCGTCCGCCAAGACGCGCTTCAAGCCTTTTCAGCAGCGGCCAGGTCGAGACAACAAGCATGACGGCCCAGATTGTGGCCGCCAGAAATGGGCGCAGCACCCAGAAGGATGCACCTGCCAAGCCTGCCAGGCAGACGACAGCAAGAACCGTTCGGGACAAATCGTGTTTGATATCAGGCATATTCACCAATCCGCGATCAAGAATGTCACCAATCAGGATCGGCCAAGCTCTGCAAGCAAGGCCGCTTCAAATGCTCGGACTACAGAAACATCGCCGTCCGCCTGCCGAGCAGAATATCTGACCTTCTCTCGTTGCCGACTTCGCATTTCAGGGCTTTGCATGGCTTTCCCGACATCCGTAGCAAGTTGAACATATTCTTCTGGAGAGTGTGCAATGGTTTCCGGCAAGCCAATTTTCTTCAGCAATCCGGTCGCCAACCGTTGCCGCAGTTGCTCTCCTTCCAATGTTACGACGGGAATACCTTGATGTACGGCTTGCCATGCCGTGGTATAGCCAGAGAAAGCAGGACAATCGAGATAAACATCGCAGACATTGAGCAGACCAAGAAAACGTCCCGCGTTTTGCCATGGCAAAACGACCAGTTGGTGATCGGGGTTTGCACCATGATCAACAAAACACTGTCGCAAACGATCAATGACAACCTCAGTAATCCAAGGAGCAACGGGATCCTGAAACAGGATAACAACACTTCCTGGTGTATTCGCTGCGATCTCCGCGATGAGTCGGTCATCCGCGGGGTCCAGCTTGATGGCACGCTGCGCAATTACAAATCGTGTTCGTTCATTGCCACCGATCAGCGGTAACAGATCATCTATCGAATCTGGGTGGTCTGCAGGCACATCAGTACAACAGCCCGTGCCTGGCAAAAGGATCAGGCGCTCACGATATGCTTCTTGCGCATTTTCAGGCTCAAGCAAGGCACCCGAAAAATACAAATCGATCGTAGGCAGACCAGTCGTCACAGGATGCCCCCACCCTGCAACCTGCAGTGGGGCCAAACGATGCGCGGCAAGCATATAGGAAAGAGACGACATACCCACTTCGGGATAAAAAATCACATCCGGGCAGTCCGCACGCACTGCAGCCAACCAGGCTTCCGGAGTACTCGTCGTTGCCCGATCCCGCCAGAGATCGCTCATTGCCCGCGCAGCTTCTGTCTCTTCATCAACGGAATTACCGAGATGATAGACCAGCAATTCAAAACGGGTTCGATCCAGATGGATCAAGAGGCCACGAAGAACGACATCCCATACTGAATGACGACGCACGTGGTGGGAAATAACCAGCAAGCGGATGCGCGCCCTTGGCAAAGCGGGTGGTAAATCTTGCGCTTCAAACAACTGACTGTAGACATCAGCAAAGCGTGATAGCAAGCGGCACAGATTTCCCTGCCTGTAGGCAAGCGCAAAGGGCATCGGCATTTCGGCCAGTTCCGCCACATCCGGCAGCCTTTTATCAGCTGCTTCCAGTGCCCCTGCAAGATGTTCGAGTGCTCGTGAAAAGCTTTCAGGAACGGCTTCCGACGCCTGTTCGCTCTTCACCACAGATGGCAAGCTCAGCATCATCCGTGCAAATCTCAACCTTATGGATTCGGCATTGGAGAGAATCGCCTTATCCAGATACCCTGCGGCATCATCGTCCAAGCCCAACACATGCAAGACATTACCCAGACGCTCAAGCAATACCGAATGATCAGGGTAAAGGCACAAGGCTGACCGATAAACGGACTCAGCTTCAGAATACCTCCCCGACTCGTCCAGGATACGGCCTAAATTCAGCAGTACGTTTGTATTGCCTGGGGCAATTTTCAGCGCTTCACGAAAATATCGCTCAGCTTCTGCCAGCAAGCCCAATTCCTGAAGCACGCACCCAAGGTTGTCATAGGCAGCTACAAAACCGGAATCCGCATTAATGGCATCAACATAGGCAGCCCGCGCTTCTTCCAGCCGGTTCTGCTTGCGCAGTAAATTTCCCAGACAAAAGCACGCCAAAGCGAACGCCGGATCAATTTTCAATGCGCGTCGACACCAAGTTTCGGCTTCCTCAACCCCCCCCATTGCTCCAAGCACATCGGCGAATGAGACCAAGGCATCAACAAACTGAGGCTGTTCGCCAACCAAGGCACGAAGTATCGTCGCGGATTTTTCGTATTCACCGGCAAGACGCCAGTTTTCTCCGAGATTGAATCGTGCGGCAAGACTATCCGGTTGCCTCGATAACGCCTTGGTAAATAGTGCTGCCGCAGAGATGAACTCACCTCGATTACGAAGTGCAACACCAAAACTGATATTTGCATCAACATCCAGAGGATCAAGCACGGTCGCCCGCTTCAGCGCCTCAAGGCCATCCTTCCCTTGCAATTCCTGAGATGTACCCAGAAGCGCCCAGAGAAAAGCAGATCCTCTATTGCCACTCAGCAAGCGAGTGAGCACTCCTTCCAATTCCGCGTGGCGCCCCTGTTGAAAGAGCGCAAGAAGAATGCTGCGATCAACAGCACCGCCCCTCTGCCCCTCCGGATGTCCATCGGTTCCTGAATGCAGGCAGCATTGCTTGAATTTCCTGCCACTCCCGCAGGGGCAAGGATCATTCCGTCCAGTTGTCATCAGCTCCGGTAATCCGCGTTGATCTTCACGTAGTCGTAGGAGAAATCGCAGGTATAGATATTCGCTGCAGCCGCGCCGCGGCCCAGGTCCACACGCACCGTAATCTCGGCAGACTTCATGATGCGTGAGCCGTCTTCCTCACGGTAGCTGGCTGCCCGCCCTCCCTTTTCGGCAACCAGCACTTCGTCTCCTTCGCTCCCCAGCCAGACCCGGACCAGATCGACATCCAGATCGACAATGCCGGCATAGCCAATGGCAGCGAGAATTCGGCCGAGATTGGGGTCGGAGGCAAAGAAGGCCGTTTTTACGAGAGGCGAGTGCCCGATGGCATAGCCGACTTTGCGACTTTCATCCCGATCCTTGCCACCACCGACGGCAACGGTGATGAATTTGGTCGCGCCTTCTCCATCGCGAACAATCGCCTGCGCCAGTTCACGAGCGACATCGACGATTGCCTGGCGCAGTTCAGCATAGCCAGCGTCAGCAGCATCGGCGAACAGCGCACCGGACTGCCCCGTGGCGATCATGACAAAGGAGTCGTTGGTCGACGTATCGCCATCGACCGTGATGCAGTTGAAGGATTCATCGGCGGCTTCCCTGACCAGTGCCGCCAGCAGTGGCTGGGCAATGCCGGCGTCGGTCGCCAGATAGCCGAGCATGGTCGCCATGTTCGGTTTGATCATGCCGGCGCCTTTGGAAATGCCGGTAATGGTCACCACCTTGCCGTTGATCTGGACACGACGCGAGGCTGCCTTGGCGATCGTATCGGTGGTCATGATGGCATGTGCGGTGGCGTGCCAGTTATCGGCCTTGAGATCGGCAGCGGCCGCTGGCAAGCCGGCAACCAGACGATCGACAGGCAGGGGCTCGAGAATGACCCCCGTGGAGAACGGCAATACCTGTGTATCGGCAATCCCGAGCACTTTACCGACTGCGGCACAGGTTTTCTGGGCGGCCTGCATACCCGGCTCACCCGTACCGGCATTGGCAACCCCTGTGTTGATCACCAGCGCACGGATTTCGTTGCCACCGGCAAGGTGACGACGACACACCTGAACGGGGGCAGCGCAGAAACGGTTTTCGGTAAATACACCGGCAACCGTGCAGCCAGCGTCCAGCGCCATCAGCGTCAGATCGCGGCGATTGGCCTTGCGGATACCGGCTTCAGCAACACCGAGGCGAACGCCGGCAACAGGAAAAAGAGCTTCGGGGGCGGGGGTAACGTAATTTACGGGCATATGAGAACCTCAAACTGCAGAGACACAGGGGCACAGAGAAAAACGAAACTGAATGCTTCTCTCTGTGCCCCTGTGCTTCTGTAGTAAATGGAGTTGTTAAACGTTCAACTGAGCTTTCCGTGGCAATGCTTGTATTTCTTGCCCGAGCCGCAGGGGCATGGGTCGTTGCGACCAACCTTGGGACCGGCCTGGGCTGGAGGACTGGTTTCCTTGTCCGCCGGGCTGTTCTTGCTGCCCAAGGCCTCGTCGTAGTCGGCGTGGTGATACTGGACATTCTGGACTTCGGAATGAGGCGCTGTTTCCTCAACGTCTTCCGGATTCCTCACCTGCACCGTCACCAGCAAGCGTGTAACGTCGCTGCGCACTGCATCGAGCAGAGCTTCAAACAACTCAAATGCTTCCCGCTTGTATTCCTGTTTCGGATTTTTCTGGGCGTAGCCGCGCAGATGGATGCCCTGACGGAGATGATCCAATGCCGCCAGATGTTCGCGCCAGTGCGTATCCAGACTCTGCAGCATGACGTTATGTTCGAACGGGTGGAAATTCTCGGCACCAACCAGTTCCAGCTTGGCGGCATAGGCTTCGTCAGCCTTGGCCGTAATCCGCTCCAGAATCTCGTCATCAGAGAGATTCGGCTCGCTCTTGACCCATTCGGCAACCGGCAAATCGAGCAGCAGTTCCCCCTTGAGGGCAGCTTCCAGCGCCGCCAGCTCCCATTGCTCCTCGACCGACTCGAGGGGCACATGCGCACGGAAAATGTCGCTGACGACACCATGACGCATCGCGGTAATCGTTTCGGTAATGTCACCGGTTTCCAGCAGTTCGTTGCGCTGGGCATAGATCACCTTGCGCTGGTCGTTTGATACATCATCGTACTCAAGCAGTTGCTTGCGGATGTCGAAGTTGCGTCCCTCCACCTTGCGCTGCGCTGACTCCAATGAACGTGAAACCAGCGGGTGCTCGATGGCCTCCCCTTCCGGCATTTTCAGGCGATCCATGATCGACTTCAGGCGATCTCCGGCAAAAATGCGCAGCAAGGGATCGTCCAGCGAAAGGTAGAAGCGGGAAGAACCCGGATCGCCCTGACGGCCGGCACGACCACGCAACTGGTTGTCGATACGGCGCGACTCATGCCGCTCGGAACCGATGATGTGCAGGCCGCCAGCGGCCAACACCTGGGCATTCAGCCCTTTCCATTCCTCCCGCAACTTGGCAATCTGCGCCTCTTTTTGATCGGCCGGAATACTTTCGTCGTCCTTGAGCGTACTGATCGTTTTTTCGACGTTGCCGCCAAGCACGATGTCGGTACCGCGACCGGCCATGTTGGTGGCAATGGTGACCATGCCCGGACGACCCGCCTGAACAACGATCTCGGCCTCCCGTGCATGCTGCTTGGCATTCAGCACCTGGTGCGGCAGCTTTTCCTTGGTCAGGATCCCGGAGAGCAACTCGGAGTTTTCAATCGACGTCGTACCCACCAGCACCGGCTGCCCGCGCTTGTGACAGTCACGGATGTCAGCAATGATCGCCGCATATTTTTCGTCAGCGGTGCGGTAGATCTGGTCGTTATGGTCCTTGCGCTGTACCGGCTTGTTGGTCGGGATGACCACGGTTTCAAGACCATAGATCTGCTGGAATTCGTAGGCCTCGGTATCAGCTGTCCCGGTCATGCCGGAGAGCTTGCGATACATGCGGAAGTAATTCTGGAAGGTGATCGAGGCCAGTGTCTGGTTCTCGTTCTGGATAGCCACGCCTTCCTTCGCCTCAACCGCCTGGTGCAGACCATCCGACCAGCGGCGACCGGTCATCAGACGGCCGGTGAATTCATCGACAATGACGATCTCACCCTTTTGCACAACGTAATGCTGATCCTTGTGGAACAGGGTATGGGCGCGCAGGGCAGCGTGCAGGTGATGAATCAGCAGGATGTTGGAAGCATCGTAAAGACTGCCGCCATCAACCAGGATGCCAAGATTGACCAGCACCTCTTCCGCATGCTCATAACCGGCCTCGGTGATCAGCACCTGGTGGGACTTCTCATCCACCCAGTAATCGCCCTCGCCCTTTTCTTCCGCGCAGCGGGTGAGCATCGGCGGCACCTGGTTCATGCGGATATAGAGATCCGTATGGTCTTCCGCCTGGCCCGAGATGATCAGCGGTGTCCGCGCCTCGTCGATGAGGATTGAATCCACCTCGTCAACAATCGCGTAGTTCATCCCCCGCTGCACACGCTCGCCAACGGTATACACCATGTTGTCGCGCAGGTAATCGAAGCCGAATTCGTTGTTCGTACCGTAGGTGATGTCTGCAGCATAGGCCGCCTGCTTCGCCTCGTGATCCATCTGGGAGAGATTGACGCCAACCGTCAGCCCAAGGAAGTGATGCACACGCCCCATCCATTCCGCATCACGGCTGGCCAGATAGTCGTTAACCGTAATGACATGCACCCCTTTGCCAGTCAAGGCATTGAGGTAGCAGGGCAGGGTCGCCACCAGGGTCTTTCCCTCACCTGTGCGCATTTCGGCAATTTTCCCGTAATGCAGCACCATCCCGCCGATCATCTGCACATCGAAGTGGCGCATGCCGAGCACCCGCTTGCTGGCCTCCCGAACCACAGCAAAAGCTTCAGGCAACAGGTCGTCAAGCGCCTGCCCTTGGGCAAGCCGTTCCCTGAATTCGCCAGTCTTGGCTTTCAGCGCCTCGTCAGAGAGTACAGCCAGCGACGGTTCAAGAGCATTGATCTTCTTGACGGTCTGGGCATATTGCTTGATCAGCCGGTCATTGCGGCTGCCGAATATTTTCTTGAGTAAGCCGGGAATCATGATGGATACGACCAGAGTCGTGAATTCGGGAAAGGGCGGATTCTATCACGCCATCGGAATGCGCCACCGGAGCAGACCGGACAAAAGGCGCTTGCTGACAATCTATTTCCGGCGTTGCGGGATATGAGCGAACTGCTCACCCTGCTTGAGAAAGCGGGCAGGATTCTGGGCAACCCCGTTGAAGCGCACCTCAAAATGCAGGTGCGGGCCGGTCGAGCGCCCGGTATTGCCGGACAGGGCGATCTTCTGGCCACGTCGCACAATTTGCCCTTCCTTGATCAGCATTTTCGACAGATGGGCATAACGGGTCGTGAAGTCATTACCATGATCAATTTCTATCAGATTGCCATACTGCGGATGTCGCTCAGCGCCCACGACCACACCGCCAGCAGCGGCAATCACAGGGGTTCCTTCCTCCGCAGCAAAATCGATCCCTTCGTGCATGGCGCCTGAACCCGCAATCGGGTCGACGCGCCAGCCGAATCCGGAACCAATGTAATTACCCTCGATCGGTGTAATCGTGGGCAGCAGCGCGCGACGTATCTTTTCGTCAAGCAACTGGGATTCAAGGGCTGTCAGCGTATCGGCTCGGTGATCGAGATGCCGCGCCAGACGGTCAACAACCAGATCGAGTTCGGCAGGTGACGACGGCTGTGCAAGCAGCAAGGGGCCGCCCTGCCCACCCGCTCTCAGGTCAAGGGGACGATCCTGGGGTTTGATGCCGGCAAGACTGGACACCCGCTCACTGAGCGAATCGAGACGGAGCAACTGTGCCTGCATCAAGCCCAGTTTGGTCGCCAGCGCATCCAGGTTGTCACGCATGTAGGTTTCACTGCGCTTCGTTTCGCTGCGATGCACCGTAAGCACCCAGTCTTCAAGAAATGGCAAGCGAAACTGAACCGACAGCCAGGACAACGCGGCTGAGACGGAAAACATCAAGACAAACAACATCACCAGCGCTGAGGCGACAAAGCGGGGAGTGACCACAAACGTCTTCGCGGTTGCCAGCCGGTTGGAGACCAGAATAATATGCACCGAATTCCTCCTGTACTGCGGATAACCCTCTTGCCCCACTCCCTCGATGATTTCCTGCTTGGCAGCCAGGCTGCCGGCAACGTCATGGCACATGCCAGGCTGCTGCAAAAACTGGCTCACATCTACCAGCAGGTGGCACCTGATTATCTGGGCCGGACCAGCCGGGTAGCCAATCTCAAATCGGGGACGGTTATTATCCACGCCGACAACGGCGCGGTTGCGGTCAAGCTACGGCAGATGGCACCGTCGCTTGCCAGCGAATTTGCTAAGCGGGGGTTTGAGTGTAACGGCGTACAGGTAAAAGTTCAAGCCATTGAAATTGCAGGCCATTCACCGGCCCCCATGGGGCATCAGCTACCCATGGCGGCGAGCAAAGCGCTGCTGGCACTGGCAGAAGAGTTACCGGCGTCGCCACTGCGGGAGGCCATTCAGACCCTCGTGGCACGTGCGGCTAAAGCGGAATGACTGCCACCCGCTCCAGTATCAGCAAAGCAAAGACCAGCAAGGCAACAATCAGCGAATAGCGAAAAATACGCCAGGAAAAGTTGAGATATTTGGGGTTGCGTGTCAGCAGGTAGGCTGCGAAGCCTCCAGCAACGGAAAGTATGACAATGACAGCAAGGAAGCGCAGCATGAACACGGCAGGCGCCTTCCGATCAGTTGGTCAGACCCGGGACGACTAGCCGGCAGCGTGTGCGGCCAGCCAACGTGAAACCCCGACTGGCGCCTGCTCGGCCTCTGTAAAGCTGACCATCTCCCAGGAGTCCTCCGCCTCAAGCAAAGCTCTCGCCAGCAGATTATTCAGCGCATGTCCTGACTTGTGCGCTGAAAATGCAGCCAGCAAGGGATGCCCAAGGAGATAGAGATCACCGATGGCGTCCAGCACCTTATGCTTGACGAATTCATCGCCATAGCGCAACCCGTCCGCGTTGAGTACGCGATACTCATCGAGCACCACAGCATTGTCCAGGCCGCCGCCCTGGGCCAAACCGTTTTCGCGCAGCCACTCAACCTCCTGCATGAAACCGAAGGTACGGGCCCGCGACACTTCACGGATATAGGAATGATCAGCGAAATCGACGGTCACTTCCTGTCCGGTCCGGTTGATAGCCGGATGATTGAAGACAATTGAAAAGGTCAGGCGATAGCCGTCATAAGGCGTGAATCGTGCCCACTTATCCCCGTCATGCACTTCGATCGGCTTGGTGACACGAATGAATTTCTTCGCCGCCGGCTGCTCTTCAATGCCGGCAGACTGGATCAGGAAGACGAAAGGCGCTGCACTGCCATCCAGAATCGGCACTTCAGCCGCATCCAGATCGACGTAGGCATTATCGATGCCCAGCCCGGCAAAGGCCGACATCAGGTGTTCAATGGTTCCGACTTTTACACCATCGCGCTCGAGGCATGAACACATGCGCGTATCGCCAACCGCCAACGCAGAAGCGGGGAGATCCACCGGCACATCAAGGTCGATACGGCGGAAAACGATTCCGGTATCCGGCGCAGCAGGTCGAAGCACCATGTTCACGCGTTCGCCGGAGTGCAAACCGACGCCAGTGGCGCGAATCAGCGATTTGAGGGTGCGTTGTTTGAGCATGTATCTGAAAAATTTGGGAAAGCGGCGCATTTTAGCATGCGCCACCTTCCCTCAGCAGAGGTCATACCATTTATCTGTTACCAACAAACCAGCCTGTGACGCCTCGTCAGAATTAGAGGGCAACCCGCCTCCCCACCAAGAAAGGCGGGCTGCAATCCTGCACAAGAAGTCACCGCCGGCGTTCAGTCAGCCTGTTTGCGCAGAAAGGCCGGAATGTCATAACGATCGACCCCGCTGTTAGCCAGGGCTTCGACCGTAGAACTACCGCGCTTCCTGACAATTGCCGGCACATTATCGAGCTGGCTGTAGTCAACCGAGGACATCACTGCCGACATGTCGTGCGTACCAGTCGCCTGCACCACCGGTGTGTTGATCACTTCGAAGGTCTGGCGCTTGGCCTGTGCCTGCCCCAGACCGGTGGCAACCACCGTCACCCGGATTTCCTCGCCCATCGCTTCGTCATAGACCGCACCAAAAATGATATGTGCGTCATCGGCGGCAAATTCGCGCACCGTATTCATGACCTCATTTACTTCCTTCATCTTCAGGCCGCGGGTGGCGGTAATATTGACCAGCACACCCTTGGCACCGGAGAGGTTGATACCCTCCAGCAGCGGCGAAGCAACTGCCTGCTCTGCAGCGATGCGCGCACGATCGACACCGGCAGCCATGGCCGAGCCCATCATCGCCATGCCCATTTCGCCCATCACGGTGCGCACGTCTTCGAAGTCGACGTTGACCAGGCCGGGGAAGTTGATGATTTCGGCAATCCCGCCAACGGCATTGCGCAGCACATTGTCGGCCGCACGGAAAGCTTCATCCATCGAGACATCATCACCCAGCACTTCCATCAGCTTGTCGTTGAGGATGACGATCAGCGAATCGACCTGCTTCTGCAGCTCGGCCAGCCCCTGCTCGGCCACCTTCATGCGCTTGCCTTCAAAGCCGAACGGCTTGGTGACCACAGCCACGGTCAGGATGCCGAGTTCGCGTGCCACTTCAGCCACGATTGGCGCAGCACCGGTACCGGTACCACCACCCATGCCAGCGGTGATGAAGACCATATGAGCACCTTTCAGTGCCTCGGCGATACGCTCGCGCTCCTCGATCGCTGCGGTACGGCCAGCTTCGGGCTTGGCACCGGCACCCAGCCCGCTCTTGCCGAGCTGCAGCTTGACGCTGGAACCACTGCGCTTCAAGGCCTGCGCATCAGTATTCGCCGTCACGAATTCAACGCCATTGACGCGCTCACGGATCATGTGTTCAACCGCATTGCCGCCGGCACCGCCGACGCCAATCACCTTGATCACTGTGCCGCTATCATTGGTTACTTCTTCGACATCAATAATTTCAAACATGGTGGGACCTCCTCTGCAAGAAAACGTAAAGATCAAAAATTCTTTTCAAACCACGACTTCATACGACCAAAGACCTGCTTGACGTTGCGGGTCTCATGCACTTTCTGGCCGCGCTTGTGCTGCACCTGCGCTTCCAGCAATAAACCGTAGGCGGTTGAAAACCGGGGGCTTTGCACGACATCCGACAGGGCACCCGAGTACTTCGGCATGCCCAGACGCACCGGCATGTGGAACAGCTCTTCGCCCAGTTCGATCATTCCCGGCATCACCGAGGTGCCTCCGGTGAGCACGATGCCCGATGAGAGCACCTCCTCAAATCCGGCGCGGCGCAGCTCGGCCTGGATCAGCTCATAAAGTTCCTCGACCCGTGGCTGAATCACATCCGACAGTGCGCGGCGAGACAGCTTGCGGCTCGGGCGGTCATCGACCCCGGCAACATCGAGCACGTCTTCTGCATCGGCGAGTTGCGACAAGGCGCAGCCGAAGCGTCGCTTGATGTCCTCGGCCTCACGGGTTGGCGTGCGCAAGGCCATGGCGATATCGTTGGTAATCTGGTCGCCGGCAATCGGGATCACTGAAGTGTGGCGGATCGCACCTTGCGTCCACACGGCGATGTCGGTGGTACCGCCGCCGATATCAACGAGACAGACGCCGAGATCCTTCTCGTCTTCGGAGAGCACGGCATAACTGGAAGCCAGCGGCTGCAACACCAGGTCGTTCACCTCGATGCCACAACGGCGCACGCATTTGACAATGTTCTGTGCCGCCGACACCGCGCCGGTCACGATGTGCACTTTCACCTCCAGGCGAAAACCGCTCATGCCGATCGGCTCACGGATGCTGTCCTGGTCATCAATGATGAATTCCTGGGTCAGGATATGCAGGATTTCCTGATCGGCGGGTATCGGCATGGCACGGGCGGTTTCGATGACACGATCAACGTCCATCGGCAGCACTTCCTTGTCCTTGATCGCCACCATCCCGTTCGAGTTGAAACTGCGAATATGGCTACCGGCAATGCCGGTATAGACATCCTTGACCTTGCAGTCAGCCATCAGCTCGACTTCCTGCACGACTCGGGAAATCGCCGCCACCGTCTCCTCGATATTGACGACAACGCCTTTCTTCAGCCCTTTCGACTCCTGGGAGCCGATGCCGATCACGTTGAGCCGCCCTTCCGGACTGACTTCGGCAACCAGCGCAACAATCTTCGAGGTGCCGATGTCCAGCCCGACGATCAGATCCTTGGTTTCTCTGCTCATTGCTTCCCTTTGCTCTCAGTTCCAGTTGCTGCTGCGAGGCGCAGCGCAAAACCATTCGGATACCGCATATCGACCACTGTCGTCCGCGCCTTGGTGAGCATGGACACGCTCGGGTAGTAGTCCACAAAGCGGCGCAGACGCTGTTGAACCGACAGCTTCGCCTGTGTCCTGCCCAACTCGACCACCATGCCGTCGTCCAGCTGCAACTGCACCGCCAGCCGCGGAGAAACGAGCAGCGCCCGTGGCTGCCGGCCGATCGGCTGCAGAATATCGACGGCTTCGCGGTAATAACCGAGCATGTCCGGCGCTACGCCGACAGGCCCCGACAACTGCGGCAAGGCACGTGGCACTGACATCCCCGCCGAAAACACTTCCCCGTGACTGTTCAGCAATTGCCCGGACTCCTCCCCCCAGTTGGCCACCGGCTGATGTTCCTCCAGCCGTATCTCCAGGCTCGACGGCCAGCGCCGGCGCACTTCGGCATGCCGCACCCAGGCAATCCGCTCCAGCGACTGGCGCAAGGCATCGACATTCACGCTGAAGAAATTGCCCCGCATCTGCCCGGACAAGGCGCGCTCTACATCCGCACGTTTCACCTCGACCAGTTCGTGCGTCACCACGGCCTGGGTCAGCGTGAAATGCGGCAAGCGTGCAAGCCAGACCAGCCCCGCCACCAGCAATACGGCAGCAGCCGCTGCAATGAGCAGGTCGGCTACGGCAGTCATCAATTGTGGCTTGTTCCACATTGCTCATTCCCGGTGGCTATCCTGTTTCATCCAAGCGTCGCCTGCGCCAGCACCTGCAACACCAGCGAGTCATAGTCGATGCCTGCTGCACGTGCCGCCATCGGCACCAGCGAGTGGTCCGTCATCCCCGGCGACGTGTTGGCCTCCAGAAAATAGACTTCTCCTGCCTCATCCATCAGAAAATCAACCCGCCCCCAGCCACGGCCACCCAGCACGCGAAAGGCTTCCAGCGCCTGCTTGCGGATTTCCGCCTCACGTTCCTGCGTCAGACCGCAGGGGCACAAATAATGCGTGTCATCCCGCGAATACTTGGCTTCGTAGTCATAGAACTCGGTGGCCGGTTCGATCTTGATGATCGGCAAGGCCCGCATCTCGTTGCCGCTGCCGATGATGCCCACGGTGTATTCCCCGCCAAGAATGCCGCGCTCGGCAATCACGATCGGGTCGTATCTGGCGGCCTCTGAATAGGCTGCTGCCAGATCCCCCTCGCGCTTGACCATGCTGATGCCGATCGATGAGCCTTCATTGGCCGGCTTGACGAACAGGGGCAAACCCAGTGTTGCTTCGATTTCAGCAAAGTCGCTGTCGGCGCTGACCAGCGCATATTCCGGCACGCGCAAACCGGCGGCCTGCCACAACAGTTTGGTTCGCCATTTGTCCATGGCCAGTGCCGATGCCATCACGCCGCTGCCAGTGAAAGGAATGTGCATCAACTCAAGCACACCCTGGATCGTTCCATCCTCGCCATGCCGGCCATGCAGTGCAATGAATGCACGATCAAAGGCACGCAAGGTATCCAGCGGCATCTCGGCCGGATCAAAGGCATGAGCATTCACGCCCTGCCGGCACAAGGCGGCCAGCACACGAGAACCGCTATTCAGGGAAACCTCGCGCTCGGCCGAGGTTCCGCCAAACAGCACCGCTACTTTTCCGAAATCATTTGCCTGCATCCCGGCCATCTCAGTTCCCCACCAGTTTTCCCGGCACGCCGCCGATTGAACCTGCGCCCATGGTCAGCACCACGTCGCCATCGCGAACCATGTCCAGCACGGCCTGTGGCATGGCCGCGATGTCCTCGACAAAAACCGGCTCCACCTTACCGGCCACCCGCACCGCTCGCGCCAGCGACCGCCCATCGGCAGCCACGATGGGCGCCTCACCCGCGGCATAGACTTCGCCCAGCAACAGGGAATCGACACCATTCAATACCTTGACGAAATCCTCGAAGCAGTCGCGAGTCCGGCTGTAACGATGCGGCTGGAACGCCAGCACCAGACGCCGACCCGGGAAAGCACCGCGGGCTGCGGCCAGGGTTGCAGCCATTTCCACCGGGTGATGTCCGTAGTCATCGACCAGCGTGAAGTTGCCGCCAGTCGGGCAGGCCACTTCGCCATAGCGCTGGAAACGCCTGCCAACGCCCTTGAATTCAGCCAGCGCCTTGATGATGGCGGCATCCGGCACCTGCACTTCGGTGGCCACGGCAATCGCCGCCAGCGCGTTGAGCACGTTGTGCATGCCCGGCAGATTCAGTGTCACCGGGAAACGGCTGATACTTCCGTTCTCGCGGACACAATCGAATTTCATCTGGCCATCGGCAGCCACCACATTTTCAGCTCGGACATTGGCCGACGGATCCAGCCCATAGGTCACCAGCTGCTTGGAAACACGGGGCATGATTTCGCGGACATTGGCGTCATCCGCACACAACACGGCCACACCATAGAAGGGCAGGCGCTGCAGGAAATCGACGAAAGCACTTTTCAGCCGCTCGAAATCATGGCCATAGGTTTCCATGTGATCGGCATCGATGTTGGTCACCACTGAAACGACCGGGCTGAGGAACAGGAAGGAGGCATCCGACTCATCGGCTTCGGCCACGATGAAATCGCCGCTCCCCAGCCGGGCATTAGCGCCAGCCGCATTCAGGCGGCCGCCGATAACAAAGGTGGGGTCCAGCGCGCCTTCTGCCAGAATCGATGCCACCAGACTGGTGGTGGTCGTCTTTCCGTGCGTGCCGGCAATGGCAATTCCCTGCTTCAATCGCATCAATTCGGCCAGCATCTGCGCACGCGGCACCACCGGCACATTTCGCTCACGGGCGGCAATCACCTCCGGGTTATCGGCCTTGACCGCAGTGGACACCACGACCGCATCCGCTGCCTGAACATTTTCTGCAGCATGCCCGATCTGCACGTGCACACCTGCCGCAGTGAGCCGGGTCGTCGTTGCACTTTCTGCCAGATCAGAGCCGGAAACCGTAAACCCCAGGTTGGCCAGCACCTCGGCGATCCCGCTCATGCCGGCGCCGCCGATGCCGACAAAATGGATGTGTTTGACCTTGTGTTTCATTTCACCAGCTCCGTACAGGCTTGGGCCACGATCTCCGCTGCATCGGGCTTGGCCAGCTCACGCGCCCGCTCGGCCATCTGCAATAGTTGATCCCGGCTGTAATTTCGAATCAGGGCAATTTTTTCCGGCGTCAACTCAGCCTGCGGCAGCAGGATGGCGCCACCGGTGTGGGCCAGAAATCTCGCGTTGCCGGTCTGATGGTCATCAACCGCGTGCGGCAAAGGCACCAGCACACTGCCCACCCCGGCAGCAGCCAGCTCTGCCACGGTCAGTGCGCCGGCGCGGCAAACTACCAGATCGGCCCACTCATAGGCGCCGGCCATGTCTTCAATGAAGGCAACGCAATGTGCCGCCACACCTGCTGCAGCGTAGTTTGCCTGCAGGGTCGCCAGATTTTTGGCGCCAGCCTGATGCACCACCTGCGGCCGCTCGCCCTCCGGGATCAGGGCCAGCCCCTTGGGCAGAATGTCGTTCAGCACCGCTGCGCCGAGGCTACCGCCAAGCACCAGCAGCCGGATCGGGCCATCGTGTCCGGCAAACCGCTCGGCCGGCATCGGCAGAGCAGCAATCTCGGCACGCACCGGATTTCCTGCCCAGATTGTCTTTGGCAGCACTTCCGGAAAACCGGAGAGGATCTGATCGGCCACCTTGGACAACACCCGATTGGCGAGACCGGCAACCGAATTCTGTTCATGCAGCACCAGTGGCTTGCCGAGCAGGGAAGCCATCATGCCGCCGGGGAAACTGATGTAGCCGCCCATGCCCAGCACCACATCCGGCTGCACGCGGCGGATTTCACGGCGCGCCTGCCAGAAACCGGAAAGCAGGTTGATCGGCAGCATCAGCTTGCGCAGCAAACCCTTACCCCTGAGCGCGCCAAACCGTACCGGCGCCATCTCATAGCCGCGCTCAGCCACCAGTTTTGCTTCCATGCCTTCAGGATTGCCCATCCAGACCACATGCCAGCCGCGGTCACGCAGCAGGTCAGCAACGGCCAGCCCCGGAAACACATGGCCTCCCGTGCCACCCGCCATTACCATCAGGGTGCGTATTCCGCTCATAGCTTCGCTCCCTGCATCAATTGACGATTCTCCCAATCCACGCGCAGCAATATGGCCAGCGCCACGCAATTGGCAAGGATTCCTGATCCGCCAAAGCTCATCAGCGGCAGGGTCAGTCCCTTGGTCGGCAGCAAACCCATGTTCACACCCATGTTGATGAAGCCCTGCACGCCGATCCAGATCCCGATACCCATCGCGACCAGCGCTGCGTACAACCGCTCCAGCGCAACTGATTGGCGACCGATGGCGAATGCCCGCTGCACCAGCATGGCGAACAAGCCGACCACGATGATGACGCCGACCAGACCCAGTTCCTCAGCGATGACTGCCAGCAGGAAATCGGTATGTGCTTCCGGCAGGTAGAACAATTTCTCCACCGATGCACCCAGCCCGACGCCGAAAAGTTCGCCACGCCCGAAGGCAATCAGTGCATGCGACAACTGATAGCCACGGCCAAACGCGTCGGACCAGGGATCCATGAAGCCGAAGATGCGATCCCGCCGATAGGGGGAAACAATGATCAACACGGCAAAGGCAACGAGCAGCAACACGATCAGTACCGCGAACAAACGAGTGCGCATGCCGCCAAGAAAGAGGATACCGATGGCGATTGAGATGATGACAACGAAGGCACCGAAGTCCGGCTCCTTGAGCAGCAGGACGCCGACGAAAACCATGGCGACCGCCATGGGCAGGAAAGCTTTCTTCAGGTCGTGCATCACTGCCATCTTGCGCACGGTGTAATCAGCAGCGTAGAGGACGGCAAACAGTTTCATCAGTTCCGAGGGCTGCAGATTCACGACGCCCAGCGGTAACCAGCGGCGCGCGCCATTGACATCCTTGCCGATCCCCGGAACCAGCACTGCAACCAGCAACACGACGCCGGCAACAAACAGCCAGGGCGCCATTTGCTGCCACGCAGACAGCGGAATCTGGAAAGCGATGGCAGCCGCCACAATGCCGATGCAGAGAAATATTGCATGGCGTATCAGGAAGTAGGCTGGCTGATGATTGGTGAACTTGCCGGCCTCGGCGATGGCAATTGATGAGGAATAAACCATTACCATGCCGAAGAAGAGCAATAGCAGGGCACTCCAGAGCAGCGCGAAGTCCACTTCGGAGGGCTGGCGGCGAGGGCCGTCTATCGCCTGCATCAGCATGATGCCAGCTCCAGTTCACGCACCGCGGCAATGAACACTTCGGCACGGTGGACGTAGTTGCGATACATATCGAGACTGGCACAGGCAGGGGATAGCAGCACGGCATCACCGGCTTGCGCCTGCGTTGCGCAAAAGGCCACAGCCTCTGCCATGTCGCTGCAACGCTGCAAGGGAATGCTGCCAGCACCCATCACACTGATGATGGCTTCAGTATCGCGACCCATCACAGCTACGGCACGTGCATGTTTTTGCAGGGCGGCACGCAGCGGGGTGAAATCCTGCCCCTTGCCGTCACCACCGAGAATCAGTACTACCTTACGCCCCATGCCCTGAATTGCTGCCAGCGTGGCACCAACGTTGGTTCCCTTGGAGTCGTCGTAGTAGTCGACGCCATCGATGCATGCGACGTGCGCAACCCGATGCTCGAGGCCGGCAAATTCAGCCAGTGCCGGCAGCACTGACTCAGGCGAAATGCCAACTGCTTCCAGCAGTGCCAATGCCGCCATCGCATTGGCTGCATTATGCAAACCGGCCAGACGCATCTCGCTCAACGGCAGCAGGCGCTGCTCACCACGCATCAAGCAGCCGTCGACCAGCCCGTAGTCCGTCGTCCGTGGCGGCTTGTCCAGCCCGAATGTGCGCAAATTCTTGCCACAACGCCCCAAAGCCAGGCTGCGATCATCATCCCGATTCAGCACGATCACCCGGCAACCCTTGAAGATGCGAGCCTTGGCTGCCGCATAGTCATCGAGTCCCTGATAGCGGTCGAGATGGTCTTCGCAGATATTGAGCACCGTTGCTGCATCTGGCCGCAGGCTGTGTGTGGTTTCCAGCTGGAAGCTGGACAACTCGAGCACCCACAATTCGGGCAAGTCGCCGGCATCGATCGCCTGCATCAGCGCCGTCAGTGCTGCCGGGCTGATGTTTCCGGCGACCTTTGTCCTGCGTCCGGCAGCGCTTGCCAACACCCCGGTCAGTGCGGTGGTTGTCGTCTTCCCGTTGCTGCCGGTAATGGCAATGATCTTTGCCGCCGGCGTCAGCGTGTTAACCGCCCAGGCAAACAGCTCGATTTCGGACACCAGCGGTACGCCCCGCGCCACTGCCGCCTGCACATTGGCTTCCTGCACCGGCAGGCCAGGCGAAATGGCAATCAGGTCAAGGTCGGCAAACGTCGCCGGAACAAACGGGCCAGTCACCAAAACAGCGTCGGGTGCCAGGTCTTTCAGCTGCGCCACATTCGGCGGTTCATTCCGGCTGTCGGCGACACGGATGCAGGCACCCTGGCGCGTGAGCCACGCAGCCATGGCCAGCCCGGTTTCACCGAGGCCGAGTACCAGTACCTGTTTGCCTTTCAAGTCCATTTCAGCGCAGCTTCAAGGTTGAGAGCCCGAACAGCACGAGCATGATGGTGATGATCCAGAAGCGAACCACCACCTGTGTTTCTTTCCACCCACTCAGTTCGTAGTGGTGGTGCAAGGGCGCCATGCGGAAGATCCGCTTGCCACCCGTAAATTTGAAATAGAGAACCTGCGCTGCAACCGACAGGGTTTCGGCAACAAAGACCCCCCCCATGATCGCCAGCACAATTTCCTGGCGGACGATGACGGCGACGGTACCGAGTGCGCCGCCAATGGCCAACGCGCCGACATCGCCCATGAACACCTCAGCCGGGTAGGCGTTGAACCAGAGGAAGCCGAGCCCTGCACCGGCGAGTGCGCCGAGGAAAATGCACAACTCCCCTGCGCCCGGCACATACGGAACAAACAGGTATTTGGCGTAGACGGCGTTGCCAGCCACGTAAGCAAAGATCGCCAGTGCGGCAGCGACCATCACGGCCGGCATGATTGCCAGTCCGTCGAGACCATCGGTGAGATTCACCGCATTCGAGGTGCCGACCACGACAAAATAGGTCAGCACCATGAAACCGATAATCCCGAGCGGGTAGGCTACCGTCTTGAAGAACGGCACGATCAGTTCGAGCTGCGCCGGCGTGGTTGCTGTCATGCCCAGATAGATGGCCACAGCAACACCGATCATCGACTGCCAGAAATATTTCCAGCGCGACGCCAGGCCCTTGGGATCGCGGTAAACCACTTTCTTCCAGTCGTCGACCCAGCCGATGGCACCAAAGCCCATGGTCACGATCAGCACCACCCACAGGTAACGGTTCGTCAGATCACCCCAGAGCAGGGTTGTAATGGCTATCGAGATCAGGATCAGCACACCGCCCATGGTCGGCGTGCCGGATTTGACGAGATGCGTCTGCGGCCCGTCGGTGCGCACTGCCTGCCCGATTTTTTTTGCTGCCAGCCAGCGAATGACGCGCGGACCGGCGATGAAGGAGATGACTAGCGCGGTCATCGCCGCCAGCACGGTGCGCAGCGTGATGTAGCCAAAAACATTGAAGGCGCGTACATCCTGGCCGAGCCACTGGGCAAATATCAAGAGCATGATTTGTTCTCCGCTGGCGATGCGGTCTCTGCAATCGCTTCAACGACCCGTTCCATGCGCATGAACCGGGACCCCTTCACCAGTACGGTTGTATTGGCATCCAGATCCGCGCTCAGCGCCGCAATCAGGTCGTCGATCTTTTTGTAATGAGTGGCGCCTTCGGCAAAATTCCGGGCGGCAATCGCCGAGGCTTCGCCCAGGGTATACAGCGCGTCGACCCCGGCACTCTTGGCGTAACCACCGATTTCGTCGTGGAACTGGCCGCTGGCATCGCCGATTTCACCCATGTCACCCAGCACCAGCAATTTGCGGCCGATGGTTGAAGCCAGCACATCGATACCGGCACGTACGGAATCCGGGTTGGCATTGTAGGTATCGTCGAGAACCACCGCGCCCTTGATTCCCTTGCAGCGCTGCAGGCGCCCCTTGATGCCACGGAATGCAGACAGGCCGGCGCTGATGTCCGACAGCGAGACACCGGCAGCAAGTGTCGCCGCTACCGCTGCCAACGCATTGCGTGCGTTGTGCAGGCCGGGCAGCGCCAGATCCAGGGCCGCCTCGCCCTGTGGCGTGATGAAATGCAGTTCGGTTTCCAGGCCGTGCAGTCGCGCCTTGCCGAAAATGTCTGCCGGCTTGCCCATGCCGAAAGTCAGCACATGACGCCCTGAATTCTGTTGCTGCCACAGACCGGCATGGGCATCGTCGACATTGATCACCGCAACACCGTCTTCCCCCAGGCCGTCGAAGATCGATCCCTTTTCCACCGCCACGGCGTCAAGGGAACCCATGCCCTGCAGATGCGCGCGCTGTGCATTGGTAACGACGGCGACTGTCGGCTGTGCGATGCGTGTCAGATAGGCAATTTCACCGGGGCGATTCATGCCCATTTCGACAATCGCTGCACGGTGATGAGGGCGCAGCTTGAGCAGTGTCAGCGGCAACCCGATATCGTTGTTGAAGTTGCCTTGCGTCGCCAGCACATCTTCACCGAAGGCCACCGCCAGAATGGCCGCCACCATTTCCTTGGTGGTGGTCTTGCCGTTGGACCCGGTCACGGCAATCATCGGCACCGGATGACGGCTGCGCCACGCGCGTGCCAGATCGCCCAAGGCCAATCGCGTATCGGCAACCACGATCAGCGGCAGCCCGATCCCGGCCAACGCATCGGCCGCATCTTCTGCAACCATCGCGCCAGCAGCCCCTGTCGCCTTGGCCTGGGCGACAAATTCGTGCCCATCAAAATGCTCACCACGCAGCGCTACAAAGAGATCGCCGGCAACCATTTTCCTGCTGTCGGTCGATACCGCTTCAAAACCTCGGTCATCGCCAAGCAGGCGAGCACCGATCATGGCCGCAGCACTCGATAGCGTTGTCATGCTCATGCGGCCACCTTTCTTTCTGCCAACGCCTTTTCGGCTTCCTTGAAGTCGGAGAAGGGATGAAATGCGCCGGCAATTTCCTGATAGGACTCATGCCCCTTGCCGGCAATCAGGACCACATCTGCCGGGCTGGCAGCGGCTATGGCACGGTGAATGGCCAGCCGGCGATCCGGCTCATCAACTGCCGCCGGTATTCCAACCCGGATTTCTTCGATAATTGCCAGCGGCGACTCACCACGCGGGTTGTCACTGGTCAGCAGAACATGATCGGCGCCGCGTGCAGCGGCCTCGCCCATCAAGGGGCGTTTGCCGTGATCGCGATCCCCGCCGCACCCAAACACACAGTGCAGCTTGCCCCCGCGGGCATTGGCCTGCTCGCGCAGGGCGAGCAAAGCGTTTTCAAGCGCATCCGGTGAATGCGCATAGTCAATGACCACCATGGGCTGCCCGGCGCCGACCAGCGTCTGCAAACGCCCCGGAGGCGGCACCAGCACCTGCAGACGCTCAGCCAGCTGCTCAAACGGCAAGCCACTGGCAAGCAGCACGCCAGATACGGCCAGAAGGTTGGCGATGTTGTAGCGGCCAACCAGTTGCGTATCGATGTCCGTCGTTCCATGTGGGGCATGCAGCGTGAATGCGAGGCCGTGGTCCCCCTGGCGGATGTTGCTGGCCGAAATCAGCAGATCGACCGATGCCGTTGCCTGCCTGAGGGTGTAACCCACTTTCAGTCGGGCACTTGTTTCAGTAACCAGTCGCTGGCCAAAAGGATCGTCCAGGTTGATGACTGCGGCACGCAGGCCCGGCCAGAGGAACAGCCTTTCCTTGGCGGCAGCGTAGGCTTCCATCGTGCCGTGATAATCCAGGTGGTCGCGGGTCAGATTGGTGAATACCGCAATGTCGACATGCGCACCATTCAGACGACCTTCGGCAATGCCGATCGAACTCGCTTCAAGTGCGCAGGCATCGGCCCGGCCGGCAATGAATTGATCGAGGCATCGCGCCAGCGTGCTCGCCTGTGGCGTTGTAAATCCGGTATCAGTCAGATCACCGGGAAACCCGGCGCCAAGCGTACCAATGATGGCGCAACGACGCGGATGTGCGGATGCAACCCACTGGCTGCAGGTCGTCTTGCCGTTGGTGCCGGTGATGGCGATCAATGACAGGCGCTCGCTCGGGTCGCCAAGCACGGCATGGGCGATTTCTCCGGCGACCTCACGTAAACCCGGCACAGCGATATTCGGTACTTTCACTTCGTCCCAGGTCACGCAACTGGAATCATTCCCCTCCCAGATCACCGCAGCGGCGCCACGTGCCATGGCATCGCCGATGTAACGCCGCCCGTCGGCAGCATCGCCCGGAAAAGCCAGAAACAGATCACCCGGAGACACCTGCCGCGAATCGTCAGTCACGCCACCGGGCTGCACGCCCAGTGCGGCAAGCTGGCGAAGAAGCTCTGCTGCCATGCTCATAGCTTCTCCTTCGGCAACTCAGCCTGCGCCGCCTGCACGACATTCATTCGAGGCGCGTCCGGCGGCACACCCAGGGTGCGCAGTGAAGCTCCAACAATGGCCGAGAAGGTCGGCGAAGCAACATCGCCACCGAAATATTTGGCTCCCGATGGCTCATCAAGCATGACAGCGACAATCAGGCGCGGATCAGACACCGGCGCGAAGCCAACAAATGAGGAAACATACTTGTTGGCATACAGCCCACCTTCCAGCTTGTGCGCCGTTCCCGTTTTTCCGGCAACACGGTATCCAGGCACCTGGGCTTTTGGTGCCGTGCCCCCCGGCCCTGCTGCCATTTCCAGCATGGCCCGGATTTCACGCGCCGTCTGCGGCGAAAAGACCGGAACCCCGGTCACCGGGCCATCTTCCAGACGCGTCAGCGACAAGGGAATCAATTCACCATCCCGGGCAAACACGGTATAGGACCGCGCCAGCTGCATCAGGGAAACCGAGATGCCGTGTCCATAGGACATCGTTGCCTGTTCAATCGGTCGCCAGGATTTCCACGGACGCAAACGCCCCGGCACTTCACCCGGGAAGCCCAGTTGTGCCGTCTGGCCGAAACCGACGGCATCGAACATTTCCCACATTTCCTGTGGCGAGAATGTCGCTGCCATCTTGGCCGACCCGACATTCGATGATTTCTGGATCACTTCGGCAACCGTCAAAGCCCCATGGGGGTGCGCATCGGATATGGTGGCCTTGCCGATAGTCAATCGACCGGGGGCGCAATTGATGATCGTATCGAAACGGAACTTTCCACTCTCAAGCGCCAGTGCCGCTGTAAACGGCTTCAGCGTTGACCCCGGCTCAAAGGTGTCAGTGACTGCACGGTTACGTAACTGACCGCCGGAGAGATGTTCTCGGTTGTTCGGGTTGTAGCTGGGCCAGTTGGTCAACGCCAGAATCTCGCCACTCTTGGCGTCGATGACCACTGCACCACCCGCTTTGGCCTTGTGCTCGGCGACAGCCTGCTTGAGATAGCTATAGGCCAGGTACTGAATCTTTGAATCCAGCGACAGGCGGATATCCTTGCCGTCCTGCGGCGGGCGGATCGACCCAACGTCTTCGACAATCTGCCCACGCCGGTCACGAATGACACTACGACTGCCGACGTGCCCCACCAGACTTTTCTCGAAGGCCAGCTCGACACCTTCCAGCCCCTTGTCGTCAACGCCGGTAAAGCCCACCATGTGGGCCGCCATGTCGCCGGTCGGGTAGTAACGACGGTATTCCTTGTTCTGATAAATCCCCGGCAGTTTGAGTGCCGCAACCCGATCCGCCACCTCCGGCGCCACCTGTCGTTGCAGATAGACAAAGCCCTTGTCGCTGGCCAGGCGACGCGTCAACTCGCGGGAATCGATCCCAAGCACCTTGGTCAGTTGCTGCGACTGTTCGGCACTCAGGCGGGCATCAGCCGGGATAGCCCAGATCGATTTCATCGGGGTCGAGATCGCCAGCACATCGCCATTACGATCGGTAATCTTGCCGCGTGAAGCTGAAATTTCAAGATCGCGACGATAGCGGGACTCGCCTTTTTCCTGCAGGAAATCGTTATTGACCACCTGCAGATAAAAGGCGCGGCCAACCAGTACGCCGAAGGCCGATAGCAGCAGCAAGGCCACCATGCGCGAGCGCCATGCCGGCAACGCCAGCTGCAGCACCGGGCTTTCCGTGAAACGATGGCTGCGTCCGCCTTTGCCACGCATCATTTCGCCCTCTCGCGCGGCGAAGCCACCAGCATTTTTGCTGGCTCCGGCGTACGCATCTTCAGCCGGTCGCGCGCAATTTTTTCAATGCGCGGATGCGTTGCCCAGGTCGACAACTCCAGTTGCAACTGACCGAATTCGACATCCAGCTGCCGGGCATGCTCCTGCGCCGACTCAAGCTCCTGAAAGAGCTTGCGTGCCTTGTGCTGGGAAGTCACCACCCCCAGCGCACAGAACACCACGAAGAAGAGGAGTGCCATGTTGGTCCGGAGCATCAGCACTTCTCCCCGATACGCATCACCGCACTGCGGGCACGCGGATTGGCACTGATTTCGGCAGCAGACGGCTTCACTGGCTTGCCGATCAAGCGCAGCCTGGCCGGCGGCAATTGGGAGGCCTTGAGTGGAAGATTTTTTGGCAGAGTATCCGGCGACGCCTCATCGCGCATGAAGCGCTTGACGATGCGATCCTCGAGCGAATGAAAACTGATCACCACCAGACGCCCTTCCGGGTTAAGTACATCTCTCGCTTGCGGCAGTGCTAGCGCAAGTTGCTCGAGTTCTTGATTGATATGAATCCGTAAAGCTTGAAAGGTGCGCGTCGCCGGGTCCTGGCCGGGCTCGCGGGTCCGCACGGTCTCGCGTACAAGCGAGGCGAGCTCACCTGTGGTTGCAAGAGGCCGCTCGCTCCGAGCAGCCACAATCTTCTTTGCAATCTGGAAAGCAAACCGTTCTTCGCCATAGTCCCTCACCACCTGTGTAATTTCTCTTACGTCGGCCCGCGCCAGCCATTCCGCCACCGTCTCGCCCTGCGTCGTATCCATCCGCATGTCGAGTGGCGCATCGAAACGAAAGCTGAACCCCCGCTCCCCCTCATCCAGCTGTGGCGACGAAACACCGATATCCATCAGCACCCCATCAACACCGCCGAATCCTGCCTCGCATACCGCATCGGCCAACTCGCCGAACGCGTGATGCACAACCTTCAATCTCTTGTCACCGATCGCGGCAGCAGCTTCAATCGCCCGCGGATCGCGATCCAGCGCCAACAGACGCCCTTCCGGCCCCAACTGCTCAAGAATTGCCTTGCTGTGGCCACCGCGTCCGAAGGTGGCGTCTACGTAAACGCCGGCAGGCTTGATTGCCAGCGCCTCGACCGCCTCCCGCAGCAGAACCGTCAGGTGCTGCGCGGGAGCATTCACAAGGCTAAATCCTCAAGGCCAGGCGGCAGCAGCTGATCCCCAAGGGCAAAAATTGCCTCTTGCTGCTTTTGCCAACCGGCATCCGACCAGATTTCAAAATGATTACCCTGCCCGACCAACCACACCTGTTTTTCAAGCTGAGCAAACTGGCGCAATTCGGGCGCCACCAACAGACGGCCAGCCGAATCAAGCGACTCTTCGCGCGCAAAGCCGACCAGCAAGCGCTTGAGCAGCGCGGACTGCTGTTCGAGGCTGGGCGCCGAAACAACCTTGTCGCGAATGGGTTCCCAGGCAGGGGCGGGATAGAGCAGAAGGCAACGGTGCGGGTGGGCAGTGAGAACAAGGGTTCCATTGGCAGCAGCCACGAGCGCATCCCGGTGGCGAGCCGGAATGGCCAACCGTCCTTTTGCGTCGAGATTTAGCGCTGCCGCACCGAAAAACATGTTTTCCCTTCCCCTTTCGGGACCAACCCGAATTTCCCGTAAACCCACTTCATACCACTTTTTCCCACTTTAAGACCCCAAACGCATCCGGTCAAGGAGTTTTTGCGAATTTTTTCAATGACTACAATGACTTAGGCGTGTTTTTGCATGGATTTTTCATGAATTTTTCCCTTATAAAACAATGGTCGCGAACGGCAACTTAAAGTGCTTTGTTAGAAGTGGGGAGGAAAACCGAGGAACCCTGATGACATAGCGCGGTCTGTTCAGCACCTCACCCACGGAGACCTACATGAAGCTCTACTACAGCCCCGGCGCCTGCTCCCTCTCCCCGCACATCGTCCTGTGCGAGGCCGGACTGCACCACGAACTGATCAAGGTGGATCTCAAGACCAAGATGACGCAGAACGGCGACGACTTCCTCGCCACCAACCCCAAGGGCTATGTGCCGACTCTGGTCACTGACGAAGGGGAAGTGCTCACCGAAGGGCCGGCCATCGTGCAATATCTGGCCGATCTGGTACCAGACAGCAGACTGGCGCCGGCCAACAACACCATGGCGCGTGTTCGCCTGCAGGAGTGGCTGAACTTCATTTCAACCGAAGTACACAAGGGCTTCAGCCCGCTCTTCCGCAATGCGCCGGCAGAATGGCAGGAGATTGTCCGCGCCACCCTGGCACAGCGCTTTGCACTCATCGCGGAAACCCTGGACAAGCAGCCTTATGTACTCGGTGAGCAGTTCAGTGTTGCCGATGCCTACCTGTTCACCGTGCTTGGCTGGGCGAAATGGGTGAAAGTCGACCTCGCCCCGTGGCCGGTACTGAATGACTATCTGGCACGTGTTGCCGCCCGCCCGGGAGTACAGATGGCGCTGAAAACGGAAGGACTCCTGTAGGTCAGATAGAAAAACCGGCGCCAGGACAGGCCTGACGCCGGTTTTCATGTGAGGTGAAGCTGGCCGATAAGCCGGGTTCTGTCGTGGGCAACCATTCCTCTAGGCGACGTGTTACCACGCCGCTCAAGCAACCTACCCGGAAGCAGCGCGAGCCACGCCTGATGCTTCCCTATTTGGTCTTGCTCCGGATGGGGTTTGCCGTGCCGTCCGTGTTACCACGTCCGCGGTGAGCTCTTACCTCGCCGTTTCACCCTTGCCTGTGCCTTGCGGCCATCGGCGGTCTGTTCTCTGTTGCACTTTCCATCGTCTTGGGGCTTTCGCCTTATAGCGTCCGGCCGTTAACCGGCATCCCGCTCTGCGGAGCCCGGACTTTCCTCCCGGCACACATGTACGAGACATGCGCACCCAGCGGTTGCCTGGCCAGCTTCGAGGGATATTATAGGCGAGGAGGTCACCCCCCGCCTGTTTGCAGACAAGACAATCACCCGGCAGCCCTCACCAAATCGGTATCGCTGTCATAGCCAGTGCGTCTGCCGCCAATGGAATCAAAGAAATCGGCCTGCCAATTCCGGCGCAGCGAATCCTCGCAGGCCCCAACCGGAGGCTCTCATTTTGCGTCAAACCAGCCACACCACAAGGCAGCCGGGGACAACATCGAAGATAACTTCGAAAGCGCTCGCGGGACGCCGAGCTAGCTGGAAGGTAGCTGACGGGATCTCCCCGGCCTGAACTGCCACACGTCATCGTAATACGCCGGGTCCTCGCTATCAGCAACCACCCCGGGCAACCCCAGCAAGGGCAAGGGTTGCAGGCTACGGGAGTCGCCATGTTTGCCAGCGGCCAGATCGGCGGCAAGCCAGCCATCAATCTCGCCGAGTTGCTCACCAACAGATTTTTCCAACCAGCCTGGCGCCACCGGCACCAAGACACATTTGGCGGTCAACCCCCGAAACGGGGAAAGCAATGCTTCATAGGTGGCATGGCCGAAAATGAACACGCGCAAACCGGCAATCACCTCCGCACGCCGTTCGACAAACAATTCCCGCCAGCAGAATCGGCGCAACAATTCAAGCAGGGAATCATCTTCTGCGACGACAACGGCACCGCACTCATCGAAATGCGTCATCGCGTCACGGGCATGCCCTCGACCGACAGCCGCTGTCGCCTCCGATTGTTCCAGCTCACTGGCATGGCGTGCCGACAATGCTGCCTTGGCACGCGGATAGCTCAGCCAGACCAGGGCGTTGAACCAGTCATGCCAGTTGTCTGGACGGGTTTCAACGACGCCGGTGGCTGCAATTCTTGCCTCATACCCCATCCCGTCCGACACGGGGGACGCAAACCGTATCGGCAAACCCTGGGCGGAAAAGACCGGTCGGGCAGCAACCAATGCCGACAGGGCAGCTGCATCAGGCGCCGGCGGAAGGGAATGCAACAAGGGCGCCAGCGGAAAGTAAAGCGGGCAGGTGAAAGGTGCCGGACAGAGCGCCGGCACCGACATGAGGCTGGGCATGGCGGCTTGCAAGGCTTCGGTAATTACTTCACCGGTTGCGCGGCAACAAACACCAGCTTGCCATTTTCCTCGCGGAAGACCCCCACCAGTTCGCCCATGCCGCCTTCCGGCGCACCCTCCAGGCGGGCAAATTTCTGGCAGGTTTCGGTTTCCACCGAATAGAGATGGGCTCCCTCCGCCAGCAGGAAGCTTCGCGGGCCGGTCATATAGACATCGACCTTGAAGGCCGGGCTCACCGGTGCCTGAGCCAGACTGAAGCGGCGCTGGCATTCCGGCATGCGCGCCACCACCAGCTCCAGATCCATCTTCTTTTCCCAAGGGACTTTCTGCGCGCGCAGCAGGGAAATGGCATGCTCGGGCCCATCGATACGCATGGCAATGCCATCGTTGACGCAGCCACCGAGTATTGGCAGCAAGGCAAGCAAGGCGATTTTCTTCATCATCGAATCCCTCAGTCGACGAAACGCCAGTTCAGGGTTTCTCCTGCACGCAGCGGCACCAGTGTTTCGCCGGGAATGTAGTCGAATGCCTCCGGCACGGATTGCGGCTGTTTTTCCAGCGTGATCTGCGTGCTATTGCGTGGCAAACGGTAAAAATCCGGGCCGAAGAAACTGGAAAAGCCTTCCAGCCGATCAAGCGCGCCGGCGGCATCAAAAGCCTCGGCATACAACTCCATCGCGGCATACGCGGTGTAGCACCCGGCACAGCCACAAGCCGCCTCCTTGGCGCCGCGCGCATGCGGTGCGGAATCGGTGCCGAGGAAGAACTTCGGGCTGCCCGAGACGGCGGCCTGCACCAGTGCCGCCCGGTGCAACTCGCGCTTCAGCACCGGCAGGCAGTACCAGTGCGGGCGAACGCCCCCCTGAAAAATCGCGTTGCGGTTGTAGAGCAGGTGGTGGGCGGTAATCGTCGCCGCTACATTATCCCCGGCGGCCGCCACAAACTCGGCGGCATCCTTGGTGGTGATGTGCTCCATGACCACGCGCAGGCCGGGATGGCGCTTGAGCAGCGGCGACAGCACGCGCTCGATGAACACCGCCTCGCGATCGAACAGATCGATGTCGCCATCGGTCACCTCGCCATGCACCAGCAGCGGCAGGCCGAGCTTTTCCATTTCAGCCAGTGCCGCGTCACAGCGCAGCAGGTCGGTCACCCCGGCATCGGAATTGGTGGTTGCCCCGGCCGGATAGAGCTTCACCGCCTTGACGAAACCGGAAGCCACTGCCCGGCGGACTTCCTCGGCCGGCGTGTTGTCGGTCAGGTACAGGGTCATCAGCGGTTCGAAATCCATGCCGGCCGGCAGCGCGGCAAGAATACGCTCGCGGTAGGCTGCCGCCAGCTCAACGGTGGTCACCGGCGGCTTCAGATTCGGCATGACAATGGCCCGCGCAAACTGGCGTGCCGTATGGGGCAGCACGGCCTTCAGCGCATCGCCATCACGCAGGTGCAGGTGCCAGTCGTCGGGGCGGGTAATCGTAAGTTTCATGTTCGGTAAATTTCGTGAATTGTTGAATTCTAGGCCATTTGATAAACGTCGCCCATCTCACTACTCAGAAGGCAGGATGCCGAATTCAGAAGCAAGCAGTTCGGGAGCATTCCGGAGCAAGACTTTCACTCGATCCGGAGAGAGGCGTGTCACATTTGCCGCCCCCCCAGCGATCACCACACAAAAATACTCACCATGCTCATTTTTGCAAATCCTGTTGAGAACGACGCCACCGGATTCGAGATCAAACCATTTTTCCTGATCGAAAAGGGATATGGCAGAAGCTCCGCGCAATGACCACGGCTCACCTTCCACACCATATCTAACCGCATCAAATGCGGTTTCGATCTCCACATCCGGATCAATTCGCCGAGAAAATCGATTCAGCAGGTAAAAAAGCAGCGCGGTCATTACGCTAGCCGTAAAAACTCCAAGAACGATGGGGTTTGTGAAGAACGCGACCACAATCAAGCGCCTGCGCGAAGTGCCAAGGCCCGTTCATACAGCATATTCTTCGACACCCCGGTAATGGCATGCGCCAGCTTTGCCGCCTGCTTGACCGGCAAACCCTCGTCGAGCAGCAGGGTGAGAATGCGATCCGCTTCGGCACCATCGTCTTCGGCCGCCACCGGCGCATCAACGATCAACACAAACTCGCCACGCTGCTGGTTCGCGTCGGCCTCTAGCCAGGCCATCGCTTCGCCCAGCGTGCAGGCATGGATGGTTTCAAACAGCTTGGTCAGTTCGCGGGCAATGACGATCCGGCGATCCTTACCCAGCGTCGTCTGCAGCGCGGCCACGGTTTCAAGAATACGGTGCGGTGCTTCGTAGAAAACCAGGGCATAGGGTGCAGTCGCCAGCGCTCTCAGCACTTCCTCGCGCTGCTTTGCCCTGGTCGGCAGAAAGCCATGGAACAACCAGTGCGGCGCCGTAATGCCGGAGGCTGACAATGCCGCCACTGCGGCACAGGCTCCGGGCAGGGGCACCACCTTGTAGCCGGCCTCGCGTACGCGCCCCACCAGCCGGGCACCGGGATCGGAAATGGCGGGGGTGCCGGCATCCGAGATCAGGGCGACGGATTCACCATGGGCCAGCCTGTCGATCACCTGCTGTGCCGCAGCCTCTTCGTTATGCTGGTGTGCCGGCAGCAGGCGTGCCGACGCGCCAAGGTGGCGCAACAGGGGGGCGGAATGCCTTGTATCCTCGGCGGCCACCCAGGGCACGGCACGCAGCACATCGGCCGCACGCGTGCTCAGGTCACCGAGGTTTCCGAGCGGGGTGGCAACCACATACAATGCGGGAGATTCTTCTGTCATGAGGATGATGATTCCGGTGAAGCCCAAAGATACCACGGACGGCGCCCGCGCCGAGGCGCTGGCCGCATCCTTTCTGCAGCGCCACGGATTGCGCGTGATCGAGCACAACTTTCGCGTGCGTGGCGGCGAGATCGACCTGATCTGCCGGGATGGCAATTCGCTGGTTTTTGTCGAAGTACGCTTGCGCACGCACCGGGAATTCGGTGGCGCCAGTGCCAGCATCTCGCCTGCCAAGCGCCGTCGCTTGATACTGGCGGCACGGCATTATCTTGTACGACAGCCCGATGCCATATGCCGCTTTGACTGCGTGCTGATGGACGGGCTGACGGAAGCAAACATCGAATGGCTGCGCAATGCGTTTTCTGCCGACGACATGTAACCTGTTTGCCGCCTTCTCGCTGGCGGCTGCGGCGTGCGCAGCAGACAATGTCAGCATCCAGGTACAGCATTCACCGCTTGCCGGCAGCCAGTATTACGCCCTGACCGCCGCCTGGCCGGAGATCCGCGTCGGTGACCGGCTGACGCTGATCCGGGAACCGGAGAATCGTCATGACCGCCATGCGATTCGCGTTGAATGGCGGGGGCAGAAGCTCGGCTACGTACCCCGTGCCGAAAACCGGGCACTGGCGGCAGCGATGGATCGAGAAGAGCGTGCCAGCGCCCGGGTTTCCCGCCTGCGCGACGACAGGAACCCGTGGCAACGCGTCGAATTCGAGGTCTATCTTGACCTCTGATAGAATCTGGCCAACTTTTCCGGCCTTTTCGCCCTTTTCGCCATTTCAGATAGTCAGATAGCCCACATGGACCTTATCGCCCGCATCAGCCAGCATTTCCACGACAGCGCACAGACCAAGCTCGACGCCATGGAACTGCTGGCGGCACCCATTTCAGATGCCGTACAGACCATGGTGGCCTGCCTCGTCAATGACGGCAAGATTCTCGCCTGCGGCAACGGCGGCTCGGCCGGCGATGCCCAGCATTTTGCTGCCGAACTGGTTGGCCGTTTCGAGGCCGAGCGCCAGGAACTGGCCGCCATCGCACTGACCACAGACAGTTCGATCCTGACTGCCGTGGCCAACGACTATAGTTTCAATGTCGTATTCGCCAAACAGGTTCGGGCACTGGGACGCCCGGGCGATGTCCTGCTGGCGATTTCGACGTCGGGCAATTCTGCCAACATTATTGAAGCCATAAAATCGGCACACGACAACGGCCTGAGTGTTGTCGCGCTGACCGGTAAAAGCGGAGGCCAGATTGGCCAGATGCTGCGCGAGGGGGATATCCATATCTGCGTTCCGGCCGAGCGCACGGCCCGTATTCAGGAAACGCATCTCCTCGCCATTCACTGTCTCTGTGATGGCATCGACTGTTTGCTTCTGGGAGTTGAAGAATGAACCGCACACTGATTACCGCACTCATCGTTGCCCTGGCGGCCCCGGCCCTGACCGGCTGCGTTGCCGCCGTTGCCACCGGCGTTACCGCCGGCACCCTCGCGGTCATGGATCGCCGCAGTTTCGGCATGCAGACCGAAGACGAAACCATTGAATGGAAAATCCTCAGCAACATCGCCAGCAAGTACGGTGAGAACGTCCACGTCAACCAGACCAGCTACAACCGCAAGGTGCTGCTGACCGGTGAAGTCCCCAGCGAGGAAGTCAAGGCCGAAATCGGGCAACTGGCGAGCAAGACCACCAATGTGGAAAGCATCTGGAATGAACTGCAGGTCGCTCCGGTCACCTCGTTCCAGAACCGTAGCAACGATGCCTTCATCACCTCCAAGGTCAAGGGGCGTTTTGTGGATGGCGGGAAATTCCGCGCCAACCTGGTCAAAGTCGTCACCGAAGCAGGCACCGTTTTTCTGCTTGGTCTGGTGACCCGCCATGAGGCCGACGCCGCCATTGAGATCGCCCGAACCACCGCTGGCGTGAAGAAAGTGGTGAATGTGATGCAGATCATCAGTGTCGAGCAGGCAAAGAAACTGGATGTGCCGCCACCTGACAACGGTAGCAGCGGCAGCCAGCAGCCGGCGCCGGTTCATAACAACTGATCACTGTAATGTCTGAATACGCCGCCCCGGAGTTCGAGGCCAAAATATGTTCGCCGGAACTCCTGGGCAGGCGCTGCGGCGAACTGCCACGGCCACTGGTATTCACCAACGGCTGCTTCGACATCCTGCACCGCGGCCATGTCACCTACCTGGCACAGGCACGTGCACTCGGTGCCGCCCTGATCGTGGCGCTCAACAGCGATGATTCGGTGAAGCGACTGGGTAAAGGCGATGACCGCCCGGTCAATCCGCTGACAAACCGGCTGGCCGTGATGGCCTCGCTGGGCTGCGTGGATATGGTGACCTGGTTCGACGAAGACACGCCCCTGCAACGCATTCTTGATTGCCGGCCGGACGTACTGGTCAAGGGGGGAGACTGGGCGCCGGAGCGCATTGTCGGGGCCGCAGAAGTCCGGGCCTGGGGCGGCAGCGTACATTCGATCCCGTTCCTGCACGAAACCTCGACCACGGCACTACTGGAAAAGATTCGTCGCCTGTAAAACCAGCCCGAGTCAGCCAGCGGTCAGACAAAGGCCGTATAAAGGAGGCGTGGCGTCACCTTGCCTCCTCCATGTTCTCTCCTCCGTCGTCTAGCGCCAACGCTCAACGGCAGCTCGGTGGCGCCACACCACCATCGCCGCAAGGCAACAACTCAGAGCGTAATCTGGGTACCCAGCTCCACCACGCGGTTCGGCGGAATCCGGAAAAAAGCCGTTGCGCTGCTGGCATTGCGGAACATCAGCACAAACAGCTTGGCACGCCAGTAGTTCATCTCCGAACCCAGACGTGGCAACAGGGTTTCACGGCCGATGAAGAATGAGGTATCCATCATCTCGATGGCCAAGCCGACCTCGGCGCACAGGGCCAGTGCCGCAGGAATATCCGGCTCATCCTTGAAACCATACTGAATCACCACCCGATAGAAATCGCCTTTCAGCGGGTGCACTTCAACGCGGTCGATCTCCGGCACATAGGGCACGTCGAATACCTGGACGGAAACGAGCACGATCCGCTCGTGCAGCACCTTGTTGTGCATCAGGTTGTGCAGCAAGGCATGGGGAACACCTTCAGGGTCGGCATTCATGAACACGGCCGTGCCCGGCACCCGGGTCGGCAGGCCAAGCAACAAGGAATCGATGAACGGATCAAGACGCAGTGACTCGCCATGCAGGCGATCACTCAGCAACTGGCGCCCCCGCTTCCAGGTGGTCATCAGCACGAAGACAACGGCGCCGGCAACCAGCGGAAACCAGCCACCGTCGGGAATCTTGTGGATATTGGCAGTCAGGAAAGCCAGTTCGACCACGAGAAAACAGGAGAACAGCGCCACCGCCCGGTACCAGCCCCAGCCCCAGACTTTGGCAACGACAACCGTTGCCAGCAATGAAGTAATCACCATGTCGCCGGTCACGGCGATGCCGTAGGCTGCGGCGAGGTTGTTCGAACTGCCGAAGCCGATGACCAGAATGAATACGGCCAGCAACAGGCCCCAGTTGATGGCCGGCAGATAGATCTGCCCCTGCTCGGTCTCCGAGGTGTGCTGCACCTCCATGCGCGGCATGAAGCCAAGTTGCATGGCCTGCCGTGAAATCGAGAAGGCGCCGGAAATGACGGCCTGCGAAGCGATGATGGTGGCAACGGTAGCCAGCATCACCAGCGGAATCAATGCCCATTCAGGCGCCGACAGGAAGAAGGGATTCTGCGCAGCTTCCGGCCGGGACAGGATCAGGGCACCCTGGCCGAAATAGTTGAGTACCAGTGACGGCAGCACCAGCCCATACCAGGCAATCTGGATCGGCTTCAGGCCAAAATGCCCCATGTCGGCATAAAGCGCTTCGGCTCCGGTCACCGCCAGCACCACATTGCCCATTGCCAGCAGGGCCATGGCCTTGTTGGCATCGAGAAAGTGCAGGCCATACCAGGGGTTGATCGCTTTCAGCACCGCCGGATTGGCGATCAGATTATAGATACCGAGCACCGCCAGCGTACCGAACCAGAGCAGCATGATTGGCCCGAAGAAGGACCCTACCGTCGCCGTCCCCCGCTTCTGCACGAGAAACAGGCCGAACAGTACGGACAGCGTCACCGGGATGATGTAGGGATGCAACTCCGGGGCGATGATCTCCAGCCCCTCCACCGCAGACAACACAGAGATCGCCGGCGTCACCATGCCATCCCCGTAGAACATTGCAGCCCCGAGAATACCGATGACGGTAATGATCTTCAGCCGCCACGGGTGGCCCTGCGCATCGTGCAGGGCCAGTGCGATCAAGGCCATGATGCCACCCTCGCCGCGGTTGTCGGCACGCATGATGATCGCCACGTACTTGAACGAAACAATGATGACCAGCGCCCAGAAGAACAGCGACAGGCTGCCGAGCACATTTTCCTCGTTCAGCGGAATCGGGTGATTGCCGGCGAAGACCTCCTTCATCGCATACAGCGGGCTGGTGCCGATATCGCCATAGACCACGCCGAGCGCCGCCAGCGCAATGCCGGCCAGCGCCTTGTTGTTGATGGATGACGAAATGTGCATCGAGGCTCACCTCATTCGGGGAGGATTGTTCAGTTGCAACAGCGCAGATTTGCTGCACCGCGGCAATTTTGCACCTTTTCGCCACCAGTGAGGAAGTTTTTCATCACTGTCTGCAAATTTTCCCTGAAACAAGCGCTTACAAGTTTTACCGAATTGATCTGGGATCGATGGCCAACAAAGCGTTCAATGAAAGCCGTCAACCACCCGATCACAAGGAGACTCAAATGAAAATCCATCAGCTCGCTCTGGCACTCACCGCCATTGCCACCAGCACCGCTTTTGCACAGTCCGCCGCCGATGAATTTGTCCAGCGCAACATCAACCAGCAGCAGCGCGTAGAAAACGGGCTCGAAAGCGGCCAGTTGAATACGCGTGAAGCAGCAAAACTGGAAAAGCAGGCCGGCAAGGTCGAACGCCTCGAGTCCAAGGCGCTGCGTGACGGCGAGGTCAGCCAGAAGGAAGCCAGCCGCATCGACCATGCCCAGGACAAACTGAGTCGCAATATCTATCAGGAGAAACACGATGCCCAGCGTGGCAATCCGAACTCCGCCTCATCACAGCGCATGCAACAGGACGTACAAGGCAACATCAATCAGCAACAACGCATTCAGCAGGGCATGAACTCCGGTTCGCTGACCCAGCGCGAGGTCGGGCGCCTGCAGCAGCGTGAGGGGCAAATCAATCGCATGCAGGGCCGTGCCGGCGCCGATGGCCATGTCGGCCGTTACGAACAAGGTCGCATCCAGTCGGCGCAGAATCGTCAAAGCAACAATATCTACCGCCAGAAACATGACGCACAAGGGAGCAATCGCCACACGCAATGGGGCGGATCAAACCGGCATAACGGCAACGCCAATTGGGGAAACAGCAACCGCCATCAGAACAACGGCAATCACTACGGCCAGCAGCGCAACACCAATCAAAACTGGGGGCAGGCCAGCAACCGGGGCAACCACTTCGGCCAAAGCCAGGGCAGCCGGCCAAGCATGGCACGTCGCTGATCATAAAAGGAAGGCAACTCTCTCCCTGCGCTTGATGGCCGGATACGATATTCGGCCATCAGCTTTCCAGCAGTTGAAACACCGGCTACGTCACCACCCAGGACAGACGACACACCTCGAACTGGTATCATCCCACGATGGATGACATGAGCCTGCCAACCCGCTTGCCGCCTCATGCCGCCACCTCCCAAGGCCCTGCTGCATGGGCTGCCAGCTGGTGGCGGATGCTGCATGTCGGCGCCCTGCTCTTTGCCATTGCCCTTTCGCCGTCCACCTATTCACCCCTTAACCGGCACGCCATTGCGCAGCAGATCTGCATTTCTGCCCGGCAGATGATCCCCTGGTTCACCCTGCTCTCGGCACTGCTCAGCCTGGTCATTGTCCATATTGTCGTCGTCACCGCACAGAGTTACGGACTCTCGCAGTTTGCTCTGGGCACCGTCATCCGCGTATTGGTCGTCGAGCTGCTGCCGCTTTCCGCAGCACTTTATGTCGCCCTGCGTGCCGGCATGGGCAGCAGTGCGGAATTCGAGGCCATGCAGCACTTTTCCACCCTGCGCGCACGACCGACCAAGGATGGCGACCCGCTGCGCAGCACTGTCCTGCCCCATGTCATTTCCAGCACGATTGCTGTCTTTACACTGGTGGCCATCAGCGGCGGCATGGCGCTGTTTCTCTCCTACGTCGGTGTTTATGGCATCACACCTTGGGGGCTGAGCAACTTCAGCCGTGTCATCGGCCAGGTTTTCGACCCGGTGGTCATCATGTCGCTGGGACTCAAAACCCTGCTGTATGCCGCCGCCGTAGCCACCATTCCCGCCACCGTGAGCATGGAAGATCCGCGCGACGGCCACGGCGCCTCGGTGGCCACCCTGCAGGGCACGGTTCGCCTCTTCGTCGTTTTGATCATTATTGAAATCCTGTCGCTGACGGCAGAGTTTTTATAAGCACGCCACCCAATCCGAGTCGCCGATGAAAAAAGACACTTCCAGCAAAACCATCCCCTACGCCGAGTTCAAGGCCGTGGCACTGCTGGCGCTCACCGCCCTGCTCATTGGCGCCTTTGTAATCTATGTGATGACTGCACGTGGCGTCTTTGAGGAAACCCAGCGGCTGGTGCTGATTGCCGACAACTCCGAAGGCGTCAAAACCGGCATGGATATCACCTTCTCCGGCTTCCCCATCGGCCGCGTGCGCAGTGTCGAACTGGCACCCGATGGCAGTGTCCATATCCTGGTCGATGTAACCAAACAGGATGCCCATTGGCTGCGCACCTCCAGCGTGTTCACCATGGAACGCAGCCTGGTTGGCGATACAAAAATCCGCGCCTTCTCTTCCGACCTCAGTGACCCACCCCTGCCCGATGGCGCAGAGCGCATCGTATTGCGTGGCGATGCCAGCGAGCAGATTCCACAGGTGATGGCGACCATGCGCGCCCTGCTCGAAAATCTGGAACGCATCTCGGCGCAAGGTTCGCCGCTGAACGCCACATTGAGCAACGTGCAGTCGGTTACGAACAGGATGCAGGGGCGCTACGGTGCCATGGCCGGCATTCTGGGCAGTGACGAGAATGCGAAGAAACTGCTCGCCACGCTTGACCGCACCAACACCCTGCTCGAAAAAACCGATGCCCGGATTTTCAGCAAGGGCGGTGTCATGGATGAGTCGCACGCCGCCATCACGCAACTGCATGGCCTGCTACGCGATGCGCGCGAGAACCTGAAGAAGGTGGATGCCCTGCTCGTCGACGCCCAGGCCATTGCGGCCAACACCCGCACCGCCACGGCTGACCTGGATGCCTTGCGCAGCGAGGTCGAAGCCAGCCTGCGCAAGACCGGCCACCTGATCGACGAGATCAACCGCAAGTGGCCCTTCGCCCGCGACACGGAGATCAAGCTGCCATGAAGCTCCGAAAAATCACTGCCAGCGGCTCCTTATTACTTGCTGCACTGACTCTTGCCGCCTGCGCCGGCGGCCCCGTTCCACCCGACTGGCAAGCCGGTGCGCATGCCTCGCTGAACACTTTTTCATCGGCTTACCTGGTCGGCAACAGCCGGGTGGCCGAGGCCGAGTTCAAGCGTGCCCGCGCCGACTTGTCCCGCACCGGCCGTGCGGACCTGGTTGCCCGCGCCGAGCTGGTGCGCTGCGGCGTCCGCGTGGCCAGCCTGGAATTCGACAATTGCCCGGCTTACGCTGCATTGGCGCAGGATGCAGGAGCCGCTGAACAGGCTTACGCCGCCTTCCTGACTAACCAGCCAACGGATGCTGCGCTTCTGCCACCGCAATATCACGGACTGAGCGGCAGCACGCTCAGCGCCATCGAAGCCCCCTTGCCTCGCCTGATCGCGGCCGGCGTACTTTTCAACAGCGGCAAGCTGCCTCCGGCCGGCATCCAGATTGCTGTCGATACCGCATCCGCACAGGGCTGGCGCCGTCCCTTGCTGGCATGGCTGGGGGTTCAGGTCAAACAGGCGGAAAGCAGTGGGCAGCAGGAATTGGCCGCCAGTCTGCGGCGACGGATCGAACTGGTGGGCGGCCAGCGCTAAGCGCAGTACCCGGCAAGTAACAGCGTCAATTGACACGCAGAACTTGCCCTGTTTTTGGTGCAGGTCGCCACAACAAGGAGAGCCCGATGAATCTCGATACCGCTATTGGCAAGCACGCCGAGTGGAAAGTAAAACTCCGCTCAGCCATTGCCCGACAGGAAACGCTGGATGCCGAAAGCATTGCCAAGGACAACTGCTGCGAACTCGGCAAATGGCTGCACAGTGAAGCCAAAGAAAAGTATGCCGCGATGCATAGCTACAGCCCGTGCGTTGAAACGCATGCCGCATTTCATCTCGAGGCAGGCAAGGTTGCAGCAATGATCAACGCAAGAAAATACTCTGAAGCAGAAGCCATGCTCGGCTCTGGAAGTGCCTACAGCAAAGCATCCACTGCTGTTGCCAGCGCCATCATGCGCCTGACCAAGGAAGTCAAGCGCTAGGGCGTGACTCGCAAGACGAGGCTGCCCAGACCAAAACTGCTGCCACCGCAAGGAAGAATCTTCACTTTCAGCAATAGCCCGACGCCCTTGCCTGCCGATTCGATACCAGAAGTATCAACAGAATTGGTTCAATTAACGGTTCTCGTCGCTGCTTGGCATGGCTATTCTGTATCTGACGGGAAGAATTAATCTTCCGGCAAAGACTGATTCCGCGACACAAGCACTCGGCATGCCAATCGCAAGCCCCGGCATACCGCAAACGAACCACCCAAGGAGCTCCTGCGAATGCCCAAGTTTGCCGCCAACCTCACCCTGCTCTTCAACGAAGTCGATTTCCTCGACCGCTTTCAAGCCGCCGCCGAGGCCGGCTTCACGGCGGTGGAATACCTCTTCCCCTACGACTACCCGAAGGAAACACTGGCCGGCTTGCTGAAGGCCCACGGCCTGCAGCAGGTGCTGCACAACCTGCCGGCCGGCAACTGGGCCGGCGGCGAACGTGGCATTGCCTGCCACCCGGATCGAACAGCCGAGTTTCGCGACGGTGTGGCAAAAGGCATCGACTACGCCCGCGCGCTCGGCTGCCCGCAACTCAACTGCCTGGCCGGCATTGCGCCCGCCGGCGTCAGCGCCGCCGCAGCGCAGGCCACCTTGGTCGACAACCTCCGCTTTGCCGCGGCTGAACTGAAGCAGGCCGGTCTGCACCTGCTGATCGAGCCGATCAACACTTTCGACATCCCCGGCTTCTTCCTCAACCGCACCGAACAGGGCATCGCCATCATCGAGGAAGTGGGTTCGGACAACCTCTTCCTGCAATACGACATCTACCATGCGCAGCGCATGGAGGGCGAACTCGGCAACACCATCGCCAAACACCTGCCCCGCATTGCCCACATGCAACTCGCCGACAACCCCGGCCGCCACGAACCGGGCACGGGCGAAATCAATTACGCCTGGCTGTTCAGGCACCTTGACCGGATCGGCTACGCCGGCTGGATCGGCTGCGAGTACAGGCCGGCCGCCGGCACCCGCGAAGGCCTCGGCTGGATCAAGACCCTGACCGCCTGACACAAGCACAGACAATCACCGGAGACACGATCATGGCAACACTCGGATTCATCGGCCTCGGCATCATGGGCACCCCCATGGCCGGGCATCTGCTTGCCGCCGGCCACACGCTGTTCACCCATTCCCGCAGCGGCACGCCGGAGAGCCTGATCGCCGCCGGCGCCACGGCCTGTGCCCACGCCACGGAAGTTGCGCAAAAAGCCGACATTATCTTCGTGATGGTGCCCGACACCCCGCATGTGGAGGCCGTGCTGTTTGGCGACCACGGCGTCGCCGCCGGGCTGACGCCGGGCAAGATCGTGGTCGACATGAGTTCGATCTCGCCGGTCGCCACCAAGGATTTCGCCCGGCGCATCAACGCGCTGGGCTGCGAGTATCTGGATGCCCCGGTTTCCGGCGGCGAAGTCGGCGCCAAGGCGGCCAGCCTGACGATCATGGTCGGTGGCAACGAACCCGCCTTCGACGCCGTCAGGCCGCTGTTCGCGCTGATGGGCAAGAACATCACGCGGGTCGGCGGCAATGGCGACGGCCAGATCACCAAGGTGGCCAACCAGGTGATCGTCGCGCTCACCATCGAGGCCGTGGGCGAGGCGCTGCTGCTCGCCGCCAAGGCCGGCGCCAACCCGGCCAAGGTGCGGGAGGCGCTGATGGGCGGCTTTGCTGCCTCGCGCATTCTCGAAGTGCACGGCGAACGCATGATCAAGCGCACCTTCAACCCCGGCTTCCGCATCGAACTGCACCAGAAGGACCTGAACCTGGCGCTGGCCACCGGCCGGCAACTCGGCGTGTCGCTGCCCAACACGGCCACGGCGCAGGAACTGTTCAACGCCTGTGCCGCGCACGACGGCTCAGGCTGGGATCATTCCGCGATGGTGCGGGCGCTGGAGAAAATGGCCAATTTCGAGATCGGCCAGCCAACGCCGGCGGCGTAGAATCAACCCGAACCACCTCCGCCCCCTGCCAAGGAATCGCCCCACATGACACCTGCGCCCCGCCAACTGCTCGCCGACCTCTTTACTGCGGCGGTGAACGCCGCCCAGCCCGAGCACTGCATCCCCCGTTTCCTGCCTCCGCCGCCGAAGGGGCGCACCCTGGTCATCGGTGCCGGCAAGGCCTCGGCCGCCATGGGGCAGGCACTGGAGCGCCACTGGCCGGGCGCGCTGAGCGGCCTGATCATCACCCGCTACGGCTACGCCGTGCCCTGCGAACGCATCGAGATCATCGAGGCCGCCCACCCGGTGCCCGACGAAGCCGGCCGCGCCGCCGCCGAACGCATGCTGAATCTGGTGCAGGGGCTGACAGCCGACGACCTGGTGATCTGCCTGATCTCAGGCGGCGGCTCGGCACTGATGCCGCTGCCGGGTGCCGGTGTCACGCTGGCTGACAAGCAGGCGATCAATCGCGGCCTGCTGGCTTCCGGCGCCACCATTTCCGAAATGAACTGCGTGCGCCGACACCTCTCCGCCATCAAGGGCGGCCGACTCGCTGCCGCCTGCCACCCGGCCCGCGTCGTCAACCTGCTGATCTCCGACGTGCCCGGCGACAACCCGATGGATATCGCCTCCGGCCCGACGGTGGTCGACCCGACCACCTGCGCCGACGCCCTCGACATCATCCGCCGCTACGGCATCACCCTGCCCGCCGGCGCGCAGCAGCTGCTGGACAGCGGCCGCGGCGAAACACTGAAACCGGGCGCCCCCGAACTCGCCAAGGTGAGCACCCACCTCATCGCCACGCCACAGATGGCGCTGGAGGCGGCCGCCGCCGTAGCGCGGCAGGCCGGCATCACGCCAATCATTCTGGGCGACAGCATCGAAGGCGAAGCACGCGATGTGGGCAAGGTCATGGCCGGCATCGCGCTGCAGGTGCGCCAGCACGGCCAGCCTTTTCCCCCGCCCTGCGTCCTGCTCTCCGGCGGCGAGACCACGGTCACCGTGCGCGGCCAGGGGCGCGGCGGCCGCAACGTCGAATTCCTGCTGGCGCTGGCGCTCGGCCTGAACGGTGCCCCCGGCATTCACGCCGTGGCCGGCGACACCGACGGCGTGGATGGGCTGGAAGAAATCGCCGGCGCCACGATCAGCCCGGACACGCTGAGCCGCGCCTGGGCCAAAGGCATCCGCCCGCGCGACGCCCTCGACAACAACGACGGCCACGGCTTCTTCGAAGCCCTCGGCGACTCACTGGTCACCGGGCCGACGCTGACAAACGTGAATGACTTCAGGGCAATCTTGGTGATGTGAGGCGCGCTTATGAACGCAGCGTGCCGCAATCACGGGGTGCATTGTGTGGAAGTGTGAGAAAGGCAGCTGACACCCAAATCTGCCCTTTAGGCTTTTGCTAACCGCGACCTCAGGTAGTCAAGCGCCTCTTGCTCTGCAGGTGCCACTGTCTTTTCTGTGGCTATCATCGAATCGGCCCAAGAAACAACTTTCTCAGCCAACGGCCGATTCTGTTTAACCAGTCGCCCAAATGCCTGTTTGAACGCAGTGACACTTGGCAAGTCTAGCGACTGAATCATGTCACTAATGCGCTCATCGTTAATGGCAGGATGTTTGCTCATACTGCAAATAGCATCTATCAGAATACCGCGCTCTTTTTTGGTTAATCTGCCATCCGCCTTGCTGACGTAGTAGAGCACGCGAATTGCATCCCATGCCGTTTCGATTACTTCTTCAATGGCGCGGTCCGGCGAATCCTGATACTTACTATCAAGCCACTTTTTGAGGTCACCGATAACTTCGCCAGTGCCAAGATCGACGCAAGCAAGAATCCTATCGGTACGGAATGTTCTATTTGCCTGCCGAAGATGACAGAAGGCCCACAGAATCGCCCCTCCTTCCCACGGGCCATACTTCATCAATCGAATGTCGCGTTTCGTGAGTGATCCGTTGCCGTCTCGGTACTCAATACGTAGGAGGGCTTCGATGTTCCTAGGCGACTGAACATCCCAGAATGCCCCCTCCCAGTTATCTCGATCTTGATCAGATTCAGTCGAGTCATCGCCCTCGTTATTGAATTCGGTAGATTTAACAATCTTGAGCGGTATTTCCGTACCTTCTGACGAGGCGCCTTCTTTGAATCCTCGTACGATGGGTCGCAGCAGGAGGAACAAAACAAAAGCAACCAGAATAATTGGTAACAATTCCATACCCACCTCCGAGTTCACCTTTGCATGCTAGCGAACAACACAATGGACAACAGCCGCCGCAAATGATATCTGCATGAACAACGCGCCGTCCAGCATTCCCCAAAATGGCTGCGCTGGAAACCAGCGTAGCCACATCAAAGCAACTGCCCACCCTTCCACGCCCCGCTCCGGCACAACTCACCGATCACCTCGGCCGTCAGTTTCGAAACTGCGGCGGCGGCCTGCGACAAGGGGATGTATTTCGAGGCGCACAGCGCCACGACGCGGCCGAGCGGCGGTGATTCGACCGGCACGGCGCTGAGGGTGCCGGCGCTGAGCTCGTTCTGCAGCGGCATCGGCGGCAGCAGGGTGTGGCCCATGCCGGCGAGCAGGCTGGTGCGCAGGATGCTGATCGAACTGATGTCGGCAACGACATTGGGCGCCGCCAGCCCGGCCTGACGCGCGGCGGCCTCGATGATGGGGCGCACGCCATGCGGGTTGGCAGGCAGGATCAGCGGCAGTGCCAGCGCCTTTTGCAGGCGGATCGCCTTCTTCGGGCGTGTGGGGTCGGTGGTGGCGGAAATCAGCATCAGGCGCTCTTCCAGCAGCGGCTGGTAGAGGAATTCATCGAGGCTGCCATCGTCGAAGAGCACGGCCAGGTTGATCTGCCCGGCGCGCAACTGGGGGATGAGGTTGCCGGTCAGCTCTTCGGTCAGCTCAAAATCGACCTTCGGCAGACACTGGCGAACGGCCTGCAGCAGCGGCAAGGCGAGCGCGTTGGAGACACTGTGCGGCACGCCGAAGATGACCTTGCCGGTGGGTTCGCCGGCCTCGTGATGCACGCTGCGGCGGGCGTCATCCACCTGCCGCAGGATGGCCGTGGCATGGGCGAGAAAGGTTCGGCCGGGGTCGGTCAGCTCAACGCCGCGGCGCGAACGATGGAAGAGGCGCACACCCAGTTCGTCTTCGAGCTGCGCCAGCTGGTGGCTGAGGGCGGATTGCGCCACGTAGAGTTTTTCGGCGGCCTTCGAGAAGGCGCCGTGCTCGGCAATGGCCACAAAATATTTGAGTTGGCGAAGTTCCATGCGGGCGCTCGGGGGATATCAACACGGTGATCATACGCCGACAATGGCATTTCCCATCTGTTTTCGCGATGGAAACATCTTGATTCAGTGTTTTTCAGATACAGCGGATTAAGGTCTAATCGCTTCAACAGATCCGGACGAACACCTGCAGCTACCCGCTGCAAGGCACCCCGCCCACCAGGCAAACGTTGGTCCGGAAACAGGCTTTTTACCGAAAGCTGATACGGGAGAGGGCAAGCTGGTTAATCCAGTGCCGGCAGGCCCTCCCGTGTAACGCGGTGTTTTATGACCTGGCGGTATCCGCCTGCGGTGCTGCCAAACGCCGCATCACCATCCAGTAGAGCAGCGGCATCACGAACAGGGTGAGCACGGTCGAGAAACCCAGCCCCCAAACGATGGACGCCGCCACCGGCCCCCACAGCAATGATTTTCCACCCAGGCCAACAGCGAGTGAGAACAGGCCGCCGATGGTGGTGACCGAAGTAATCAGAATCGGCACCACGCGGCGACGGGCGGCATAGACCACGGCATGCAGCACGCTCATGCCCTCCTCGCGCCGGTCGTTGGCCGCCGAGATGAGCACGATGGCCGAATTGACGGCGATGCCGGTCAGCGCAATGACGCCATAGAGGGTATAGAGCGAGAGCGGTATGCGTGCCACCAGCAGGCCGAGCACGACCCCGGTAAAGGCCAGCGGCACGGTCACCAGAATCAGCATCGGCTGCAGATAGCTGCGGAACTGGGCGGCGAGGATGAGGTAGATCAGGCCGACGCCGAGCACGAAGAGCACCAGCATGGCATCGAGGCTTTCCTGGATGTCGTCCAGCTCACCGGAGAAGTCGATATCGGTATTCGGGAATTCGGCATCGCGCTTTTTCCATGCGGCAACGATCTGCTTGTTGGCATCGACGGTGTCGGTCACCGCCTTGTCCAGGTCGGCTTCCACGGTAATCGCCCGGCGCAGGTTGTAGTGCTTGATGACGCCCTTGCCGATACGCGTTTCCTCATTGACCAGCGCCCGCAACGTGGTTGTACCGCCTGAAGGCAGTGCTACCGGATCATCGAGCAGGCGGGTGACGTCGCTGCCGACACTGCCGTTGTCACGATGTTTGGCACGCAGGCGCAGCTCTACTTTCTCGCCACGATCCCGCGTCATGGCGATGATCTCGCCATCGGCATGCAGGCGCACCAGCCGCGCCACCCGGCCGGCATCCAGCCCGGCGGCACGCAGGGCGCCACGGTTCAGGGTCAGCACCAGCTCCGGGCGCCCGGCAACGTCGTCATCGGCGACATCGCGGCTGCCCGGCACGGCACGCACGATATCGAGCAGCACATCGGCGGCCGCGCGCAATTCCTGCGGGTCGTCACCGCGCACGCGAACCTTGACCGGCTTGGCCAGCGGTGGCCCGCCGGAAATCATGGTGAAGGTGATCTTGCCCGGCGAGGGCACGGCCTCGACTTCGGCACGCATGCTCTCGACGATCTCCTCAACCTCGCGCCCGCCGGCACGGGGATTCAAGGACACTGTCAGCTGCCCGTAGGATTCACCGTACAGCGGCTCGGTATCGGAAAACTTGACCCCGGCGTAGGCCGCCACGTTGCGCGCCTCGCCCGGCTTCAGGTGCTTGCGCACCACCGCTTCAAGCCGCTGCGCATTGGCCAGCGTATCTTCAATCGGCGCACCGGCCGGCATGTCGACGTTCACATAGAACAGGCGCAGCGGGTCAAAGGCAAAGAACTGCACGCGCACCATGCCCACCCCAACGGCAGCAACGGCGCCGGCCATCAGCACCGCTGCCACCATCAGGGAGCGTTTGGGACGACGCATCACCCACAGCAGCATCTTCGAATAGCGCAGACGCAGGTTGTGGTTGAAGCGATCTCGCCAGTTGCTCAGCCCCCCATCCTGATTTGCATGACTGTTCCCGGCCACCAGATGCATGTGTGCCGGCAGCATCCAGTACGCCTCGATCAGGCTGATCAGCAGCCCCAGCGTGACCACGAAAGGGATCACGAACATGAACTTGCCGACGATGCCGGGCAACAGCATCAGCGGCAAAAAGGCGGCGGCGGTGGTCAACACCGAAGCGGTCACCGGCGCAAAGACCTCGCGCACTGCGCTGCCGGCCGCCGTGTGCACTGGTTCCCCACGCCGCATGCGGTAGTAGATGCTTTCCACCACGACCACGGCATCATCCACCAGCATGCCGAGCACGATGACCACACCGAGCAGCACCGACACATTGAGGGTGTAGCCGAGCGCATTGAGAATGGCGAAGGTGCCGGCCAGTGAAAAGGGAATGCCCAGACCGATCAGCACCGCCACCCGCGAGCCGAGGAACAGCCAGGCAATGCCGATGACCACCAGCAAGCCCTGCAGGGCATTGCGTTCCATGGTGCTGATTGCTTCACGTGTTGGCACCGTCTGGTCGTCAAGCAGGCTGAGTTGCACGCCTTCATCGGCAATGCGTGGATTCTGCGCGGCGATGAAGCTGGAAAGCCGCTCTACCAGCTCCAGCGTATTGGTGTTGCTTTTCTTCGTTACCGCCAGAATGACCGCCGGCCGGCCTTCATAACTGGCCAGGCTGCCCGCCTTGGCGCGCCCGCGCGACACTTCCGCCACGCTACCCAGCGGCACCGGCTCGCGCCGGGAACTGCTGACCAGTGGAATACGGGCAATTTCATCGGGGTCGGCCGTCTGCCCGAGCACGCGCACCAGCCAGGCTGCGCGTTCTTCGCCGCCCGAGGTTTCAACCTTGCCGGCGAAGGTGTCGCGATACCAGCCGAGCAGGTTGTCTGCCGCATCACCCGCAGTCAGGCCGCGGTTGGCCAGCGCCACCGGGTCAAACTCCACCAGCAATTCCGGATCGCGCAGGCCGGTGGCAAACACCTGATCGACACCGGCCATGCGCTCGATGTCGTTCTTCATCAAACGGGCACGACTGCGCAGCACTTCGTCGGCTGCCTGCCCGGTGACCAGCACCATCGCCGTCGGGAAACCGTTCGAGGTGGTAACCTCGATCACCCGCGGCTCCTTCGCCTCAACCGGCAGTTCGCTCTTGGCCTTGTTCTGGATTTCACGGCGCAGGTCGGTAATGCGCTTGTCGAAGGTACGCTCACCGATATCGTAGAAACGCACCAGCATCGTCGCCACGTTCTCGCGCGACGAGGACATCACGAAACGGATGTCAGCCACGCCCTTGATCGCATCTTCCAGCGGTGTGGTGACGCGCTTTTCCACATCCTCGGCGGATGCGCCCGGCAGCACCGTGGTGATCATCACCCAGTTGAAGTTGATCTCGGGGTCCTGCTCGCGCGGCATCGTCAGGTAGGCAACGATACCCATCAGCAACACCACGGCAAAGGCGATGTTGGCGAGCGGATGGTTCCGGATCAGGCGATCGTAGAAATTCATGGTGCTGGCTATCGGCGGATCAGGTCAGGGCTTTTCTGCCAGGCGCACACGCATGCCATCCTGCAAGGCATGCCGCCCCTGTACGGCGACCTCGGCCGCATCCGGCAATGTCACCGCTGCAGGCCGCCCTTCCTGGGCGGCAGGCAGCTCATGGAAACGTGCCACGCCTTCGGCAACCACGAACACGCCATATTTTCCGTTGCGGCGCAGGATCAGTTCCGGCGGCAGATGGGCGCGGGTATCGCGCCACGCCAGGCGGCCTTCGCTGCCGGGCGCCGGAATCGCCACCGAGGGAGCAAAGCCGAAGCGCGCCTCCACCGTGCGTGATTCGCGATGAACGGCAGATGAAACGCGCAAGGGCTGTACGGGCAGGCGATCCCTGGCCGTGACAAACTCGACCCGTGTCGCCTGTTCCAGCAGATCCGCATCACTCGCCTGCACTTGCGCCACCACCTGCAGTTCGCTGATATCGGCCAGCGTCAGCAGGGGCGTTCCCGGGCTGGTCAGTTCGCCAACCTGCCCGGCACGGGCACGAACAATGGCCTTGAACGGTGCGCGCAGCGTGCATTTCTCCACCCCGCGCCGGGCGGTGGCGAGGCTGGCCGCCGCCGCACGACGATCCGCAACCGCGGCCGCCAGTTCGGTATCCCGCAAAGTAACCGCCTCGGCCGAAATGAAGTTTTTCTCCTGCAGTGCCGCCGCCCGCTTCGACTGCGCTTCCGCCTGTGCAAGGCGCGCATCGGCCTGCGCCAGCGCCGCATCGGCACGGGCCAGCGCCAGCTCGGCATCCCGCGCATCGAGACGGATCAACACCTGACCGGCGACCACTTCATCACCGACATCGACGGCAATCGACTGGATGCGTGCCGACACTTCGGCGGCCAGCCGCGTTTCGTTCTTGCCCAATACTGTCGCCGGCGCTTCGCGCTCAGGGAAAAAGCGCAGCCCATCGAAACGAGCCACCCCGACCTGCGGCGCCTGCTCGGCAACGACAGGCACCTCCTTGCCCGATTCGCCACAGGCGGCCAGCAACAGGCTGGCGCTGAGCAACAGGCCGGCACAAACACGACTGAAATCGGGGGGGCAAAAAACTGGCATCACACTTTCCACAGGAAAACAGCATCCTCAAAAACAAACCGGCCCATCGGGCCGGTTGCGAGGGCGCCGATCAGAACGGAATATCGTCATCCATGTCGTCGAAACTTGGCTTCTTGCCGGCGGCGGCCGGCTTGGCGCCACCGTAGGATGGTGCCGGGGAATTGTCGCCGCCGCCATAGGATGAAGGCTCGCCCTGACCCTGACGCGAACCGAGCATCTTCATTTCGTCGGCTTCGATCTCGGTCGTGTAACGCTCCTGGCCGTCCTTGTCCTGCCACTTGCGGGTTTTCAGCCGGCCTTCGATATAGACCTGCGAACCTTTTTTCAGATACTGCCCGGCCACTTCGGCAAGGCGACGGAACAGCACCACACGGTGCCATTCGGTTGCTTCCTTCCGCTCACCGGAGGACTTGTCCTTCCAGGTATCGGTGGTCGCCAGGCGCAGGTTGGTAACCGGGTCACCGGAGGGCATGTAACGGGTTTCGGGATCGGCACCGAGGTTGCCGACGAGGATCACTTTATTGACCGAGGCCATGTTTCTGTCTCCCTCCAGAAGGGGTTGATTGAGTTGTTCCGTATGTGTTCAGTTGCTCAGGCAGCCGCCGGTTTTGCGCGCGATGGCAGCGGCGCCATCGACAGGCCGAGGCCCAGCCAGACCAGGGTCAGCAGACCGCAAGCCGCATACACGGCCTCGGCGCCAAAACGCTGCGCCAGCACGCCGCCAAGCAGGCCGCCCGTGGCCAGCCCCAGCGCCTGCACCGTATTATATATGCCCAGAGCAAGGCCTTTGGACTGCGGCGGCGCGATCCGCGAGATCATCGACGGCAGCGAGGCTTCAAGGATATTGAAGCCGGCGAAGAAGATGAACAGGAAGAAAGCCAGCAACCAGACACCGCTGCCGAACAGGGCAAAACCAATCTGTGTGACCAGAATGAGTACGATGGCGCCATTGAATACCTGCTTGGTCTTGTTCTTCTTCTCGGCCACGATGATCGCCGGAATCATCAGCACGAACGACAGCAGCAGGGCCGGCAGGTAAACCTTCCAGTGATCCGGCAGGGCCAAACCGCCCAACTGCACCAAGGCCAGCGGTACGACGACGAACATGGCCATCTGCGCCATGTGCAGCGTAAAGATGCCGAAATTGAGGCGCAGCAGCTCCGGGTTGAACGCCACCTGGGCAAAAGAAACCGGCGCTGCGTCGTGATGTTCGGCCGGTGGCTGTGCCGGCACCACATAAAGCACCATCAGGATGGCCACCAGTGCCAGCAGGCCGGTCATGCCGAACAGCCCGCCCATGCCGATGGCTTGATACAGTACCGGCGCCAGCACCAGCGACAACGCAAAGACCAGGCCGATCGACGAACCGATCATGGCCATCACCTTGGTGCGATGCTGTTCCCGCGTCAGGTCAGCCGCCAGCGCGGTTACCGCCGCTGAAATGGCACCCGCACCCTGCAGGATGCGACCGACGATCACCCACCAGATATCCGGGGCAAAGGCAGCAACAAAGCTGCCGAAAGCAAAGATACCCAGGCCGACAATGATGACCGGCTTGCGGCCGAAGCGATCGGAGGCAACACCAAAGGCAATCTGCAGCATCGCCTGGGTCAGCCCGTAGGCACCGAGGGCGATGCCCACCAGCGTCAGGTTATCGCCACCCGGAATCTCCCGCGCATGCACGGCAAAGACGGGCAGGATCAGGAACAAACCGAGCATACGCAGTGCAAAAATCGCTGCGAGGCTGGCGCCGGCGCGCTTTTCGTCGCGCGTCATCGGGTCGGCCGAGGAAGGGAACATGGGAGTAGGTCTGAATTGGTTCATGCTGGGGAAGGGCGTATATTAGCAGGTTTGCTTAGCCAGCCGTTTCGGCCCCAGACCCCCCCATGGAAGAAATCCGCATACGCGGTGCGCGCACCCACAATCTCAAGAACATCAGTCTCGATCTGCCGCGCGACAAACTGATCGTCATCACCGGGCTGTCCGGCTCAGGTAAGTCCTCACTCGCGTTCGACACCCTGTATGCAGAAGGGCAGCGCCGTTACGTCGAGTCACTGTCGGCCTACGCCCGGCAGTTCCTGCAGTTGATGGAAAAGCCGGATGTCGACCTGATCGAGGGACTTTCACCGGCCATTTCGATCGAGCAGAAGGCTACCAGCCACAACCCGCGCTCGACCGTCGGCACCGTCACCGAGATCCACGACTACCTGCGCCTGATGTACGCCCGCGCCGGCACGCCCTATTGCCCGGAACACCAGCAGGCGCTGGAAGCGCAAACGGTTTCGCAGATGGTGGACCACGTGCTGGCACTGCCGGAAGACACCAAGCTGATGGTCATGGCGCCCGTGGTTGCCAACCGCAAGGGCGAACAACTCGATCTCTTTGCCGAGTTGCGTGCCCAGGGCTTTGTGCGGGTTCGTGTCGATGGCAAGGTGTATGAAATTGACGAGGTGCCCAAGCTGACCAAGTCGCACAAGCACACCGTCGATGTGGTCGTAGACCGCCTCAAGGTGCGTGAAGACATGCGCCAGCGCCTCGCCGAATCCTTCGAAACCGCCTTGCGCCACGCCGAAGGGCGAGCCATTGCGCTGGAAATGGACAGCAATACCGAGCACCTGTTTTCGGCCAAGTTTGCCTGTCCGATCTGTTCCTACTCGCTGCAGGAACTGGAACCGCGCCTTTTCTCGTTCAACAACCCGATGGGCGCCTGCCCGAAATGCGACGGGCTCGGCGTCATCCAGTTCTTCGATCCGAAGCGTGTGGTGGCCCACCCTGATCTGTCGCTGGCCGCGGGCGCCATCCGCGGCTGGGACCGACGAAACCAGTTCTACTTCCAGTTGCTGACTTCGCTGGCCAATCATTTTGAATTCAGCATCGACACGGAATGGAAGGAACTGCCGGAAGATATTCAGCAGTTGATACTGCATGGTTCCGGCCGGCAGACGATTCCCTTCAGCTACCTCAACGAACGAGGCCGGGCGACAGTGCGCGAGCACACTTTCGAGGGCATCATTCCCAATCTGGAGCGTCGCTACAAGGAAACCGATTCAACCGCCGTACGCGAAGAGCTTTCCAAGTACATCAGCGATTCCGGCTGCCCAAGCTGCGAAGGCACGCGTCTGCGGGTAGAAGCGCGCAACGTTCGCATTGGCGGCGCCACCTTGCACGAGATCAGCCGCATGCCACTGGGCACGGCGCGGGATTTCTTCCTCAATCTGACCATGACCGGCCACAAGGCACAGGTGGCAGAGAAAATTCTCAAGGAAGTCACCAGCCGCCTGCAGTTCCTGATCAACGTCGGCCTCGATTACCTGTCGCTCGACCGCTCGGCGGAAACCCTTTCCGGCGGCGAAGCGCAGCGTATCCGGCTGGCGTCGCAGATCGGCTCCGGCCTCACCGGCGTCATGTACGTGCTCGATGAGCCGTCGATCGGTCTGCATCAGCGCGACAACGACCGCCTGCTCGGCACGCTCAAGCAGCTGCGCGACATCGGCAACACGGTGATTGTCGTCGAGCACGACGAGGACGCCATCCGCTGCGCCGACTACGTGGTCGATATCGGCCCCGGTGCCGGCGTGCATGGCGGCGAAATCGTGGCCCAGGGTACGCCGGCCGATGTCGAGAACCACCCCGACTCGATGACCGGCGCCTATCTTTCCGGCAAATGCCAGATCGCCGTCCCGGCCACCCGGCGTGCACCCAACCGGGAAAAGCTGCTGCACGTGCTCGGCGCCACCGGCAACAACCTGAAGGAGGTTGCACTGGAACTGCCGGTCGGTCTGTTCACCTGCATCACCGGCGTTTCCGGCTCCGGCAAGAGCACACTGATCAACGACACCCTCTTCGCTGCTGCCGCCAAGCATCTGTACGGCTCCAGCGCCGAACCGGCGGCGCACGACGAGATCATCGGCCTCGACCATTTCGACAAGGTGATCAACGTTGACCAGAGCCCGATCGGCCGCACACCACGCTCCAACCCGGCCACCTACACCGGCCTGCTGACACCGATCCGCGAACTTTTCTCCGGCGTTCCCGAGTCACGTACCCGCGGCTACGGCCCGGGGCGTTTCTCCTTCAACGTCAAGGGTGGGCGCTGCGAGGCCTGCCAGGGCGATGGCGTGATCAAGGTCGAGATGCACTTCCTGCCCGACATCTATGTGCCCTGCGACGTCTGCCACGGCAAACGCTACAACCGCGAAACGCTGGAGGTGCAGTACAAGGGCAAGAACATCTACGACATCCTGCAGATGACGGTCGAGCAGGCACGCGAATTCTTCGATGCCGTACCGGTCGTCCGCCGCAAGCTGCAGACGCTGGTTGACGTCGGCCTCTCCTACATCACCCTCGGCCAGAGCGCGACCACGCTCTCCGGCGGCGAGGCACAACGGGTCAAGCTGGCGCTCGAGCTCTCCAAGCGCGATACCGGCCGCACCCTCTATATCCTCGACGAGCCGACCACCGGCCTGCACTTCCAGGACATCGAACTGCTGCTCTCGGTGCTGCACCGGCTGGCCGACCACGGCAACACCGTGGTGGTGATCGAGCACAACCTCGACGTGATCAAGACTGCCGACTGGCTGATCGATCTCGGCCCCGAGGGTGGGGGGGGTGGCGGCAGAATCATCGCCACCGGCACGCCAGAAACCGTGGCCAACACCGCCGGCAGCCATACCGGGCACTTTCTCAAACCCCTACTGACGCGACAAAAGGCAAGGGCATGAGCGCAATCAAGGAATTCAAGGGCAAGCAGGGGCTGCAGCGCCTGATCAACGCCACCGGCTACTCAAAGGCTGGTCTGGCTGCGGCATGGAAACACGAGGCTGCCTTTCGCGAGGAATGCCTGCTGGCCTTTATCGCCATCCCGCTCGGCTTGTGGCTGGGGCAAACCGGTATTGAAAAGGCGCTGCTGGTCGGCTCGGTGTTGCTGATCCTGATTGTCGAATTGCTGAACTCGGCAATTGAAGCAGTGGTCGACCGTGTCTCGGACGAACACCACGAACTCTCGAAGCGGGCCAAGGATATCGGCAGTGCCGCCGTCATGCTGACCCTGATCCTGACGGCCGCCACCTGGGCGCTGATCCTCATCCCGCACTTCGTTTAAACCAGAACTTTCCGCAGGAAACCCATGCGCACAGATACACCGCAGACCATTCATCGCGCCGACTACCAGCCGCTGAGCTGGACCGTTACCGACATCGACCTCCACTTTTCCCTCGACCCGGCGGCCACGCTGGTCACCAGCCGACTGACGCTGGCGCGCAACCCGCAAGCACCACAAGGCCCGCTGGTGCTGCTCGGCGAAGAACTGGAACTGGTCTCGCTGCGAATCAATGGTGAGGAAGCGGCTGCACCACGCATCACGCCAACGCGCATCGAAATCGATCTGCCGGGCGACAGTGCAAGCGCCGAGATCGTCACCCGTATTGCACCGGAAAAGAACACGGCGCTCTCCGGCCTGTACACCTCGCGCGGCGGTTTTTTCACCCAGTGCGAGGCAGAAGGCTTCCGCCGCATTACCTGGTTTCCGGATCGCCCGGACGTGATGGCACGTTTCACGGTGACGCTGGAAGCCGACAAGACCCGTTATCCGGTCTTGCTCTCCAACGGCAATCTGATCGACCAGAGCGACCTGCCCGATGGCCGGCATTCGGCGCGCTGGGAAGACCCCTTCCTCAAGCCTTCCTACCTGTTCGCGCTGGTTGCCGGCGACCTGGAAGTGAATGAACGCCGCATCCAGACGGCTTCCGGGCGCGACGTACTGCTGCAGATCTGGACGGAAGCGGCCAGCCTTGACCGTACCGAACACGCAATGGAATCGCTGATCCGCTCCATCCGCTGGGACGAACAGCGCTTCGGCCTGGAGCTTGATCTGGAGCGTTTCATGATCGTGGCCGTTTCCGACTTCAACATGGGCGCCATGGAGAACAAGGGGCTCAACATCTTCAATTCCAAGCTCCTGCTGGCCACCCCGGACACCGCCACGGACGTCGATTACGAGAACATCGAGGCGGTGGTTGCGCACGAATATTTCCACAATTGGACCGGCAACCGCGTCACCTGCCGCGACTGGTTCCAGCTGACGCTGAAGGAGGGCCTGACCGTTTTCCGCGACCAGGAGTTCACCGCCGACATGCTGGCCGCTGAAGGTGGTGAAACAGCCAGGGCGGTAAAGCTGATTGACGACGTGCGCGTACTGCGTGCCGCCCAGTTCCCGGAAGATGCCGGCCCGATGGCACACCCGATCCGCCCAGACAGCTATCAGGAAATCAACAATTTCTACACGGCCACCGTCTATGAAAAGGGCGCCACCGTCATCCGCATGATCACCACGCTGCTTGGCCGCGACGGTTTCAGGAAGGGGATGGACCTCTACTTTGCCCGCCACGACGGGCAGGCAGTGACCTGTGATGATTTTGTCGCGGCCATGGCCGATGCCAACGACCGGGATCTGACGCAGTTCCTGCGCTGGTACAGCCGCCCCGGCACCCCCGTGCTGCAAGCCGAAGGCCGATACGATGCGGCCGCAAAGACCTACACGCTGCACCTGCGCCAGAGATCCGGCAATGACCAGGAGCCGCTGCTGATACCGGTGGCCGTCGGCCTGATCGCAGCCGATGGCAAGGATATGCCGCTGACACTGGAGGGGGATACAAGGCAGGGCACTCGCCTGCTTGAATTCGCGACGACCGAAGGTGACTGGGTGTTTACCGGCATTGCCGAAGCCCCCGTGCTCTCTCTGCTGCGTGGCTTTTCTGCACCGGTCAGCGTTGAACTGGCAGAGGATGATGCAACACTGGCCTTCCGCATGGCGCACGACAACGACCCGTTCAACCGCTGGGATGCAGCACAGCGCTTCATGGAACGCACCGTTCTTTCGCTGGCGGCAGCAAGTGCTGCCGGCCAAGCGCTGGAAACGCCGGCCTCGTTCGTGAGCGCTTTCAGCAAATTGCTCTCCGACAACGCACTCGACCCTGCCTATCATGCCCAGGTTCTGGCGCTGCCGGGCGAGTCCTATCTGCTTGAGCGCATGCACCCCGCCGACCCGGCCGCCCTGCGCAAGGCAATGATGCATCTGCTGCATGACATCGGCACCCGTTTCGCACCTGTCTGGCGCGAGCTTCATGCCGACTGTCGCGTTGCCGGCGACTACCGCTACCACCCGGCGGATATCGGCAAGCGGGCGCTGGCCAACCTGTGCCTGCGCTATCTGTGTGCCGGCGGGAACCCGGCCGGATATATTGCCGCCGCAGCCCAGTTCGATGCCGCCAACAACATGACGGAATGCCTCGGCGCCCTGAGCGCCTTGGTGCATAGCGCCTCGCCCGAACGCGAGGCGGCAATCAAGGCCTTCCACATTCGCTACGCCAACGACCCACTGGTACTCGACAAATGGTTCGCGTTGCAGGCCGGCGCCTGGCGCTGGGATGAAAGCGATGCAGCCACCCTGGAGCGCGTGCGGCAACTGCTGGTACACCCGGCTTTCAAGCTATCCAATCCGAACAAGGTCTATGCCCTGCTTGGCAGCTTCTTCCGCGGCAACCCCGGAGAGTTCCACACCGCCGAGGGTTACGCATTCTGGGCAGAACAGATCATCGCCCTGAACGCCCTCAACCCGCAGGTTGCCTCGCGCATGGCTCGCACACTGGAGCGCTGGCGTTCATTCACCCCGGCGCTGCAGGCGAAAATGGAAGCGGCGCTGAAACAGGTGATGGCCTGCGAGAACCTTTCGCCGGATGTTGCCGAGGTGATCGGCAAGGCACTCGGCTAAAGCCACTTCAGGTTCGAGGGGATCTGGCCGTCAGCCACTGCCAGACCAAGCCCGCCGGGTGATCCTGCCCGGTCAGCAGGTATTCAAGGGCATTGGCATTGGAGAGCGCCATGCGCTGCTTCTCTCTGACTTCGGCTGATCCGGCAAAAAGCAGGGCGTCTCCGGCGCACAGCGCCGTCGTCGTCTCGGGAAAGACCATCGAAGCCCCTTCACGAACCAGCAGCAAGGGCACCAGTTCCAGCGCTTCTTCACGGTTTTCGAAACTTTGCAGCAGCACCTGCAGGCTCACTGGCCCTTGCGTCAGTTGATGCACAATCGCCGGTGCTGACTGAGCATCAATTTCAACATCCCAGACCAGAGGCACGACCCCGCCACACACCTCCTCCAGGCGCGTGCAGGCATCGGCCGCCCAGACATCGGGGCGGCGTCGCACTTCGGCAAGAAAAGCGGCCATCAACGGGGTGATGATCGTGGCCAGCGACTCATGCGCAACAATGCGGCTGGGCACCATGGTGAAGTCCGCTTCAAACGCCTTGAACAAGGCTTCGTTTGCCACCCAGTTCTGGCGGGCAACGATGAACAGCGAGGGGTTCAGATCCTTTGCCGTCATCGCGATCGACAGGTTGTTCACATCGTGGTCAGTCCCGGCCACCAACCCGACCGCTTGTTCGACACCGGCCGCCTGCAGCGTAACCGCTTCAGTGCCCAGCCCGGCAACATGGCGAAAACCGGGGGCAACCGCGCCTCCCGGTTCCGGTGTAACAACGCAGACCTGCACCGCATGATCGGCCAATTGCCGGATCACCGGCCGGGAAAAGCGGCCGTGACCACAGACAATCCACTTGCCGGTAGGTGGCCTCCGGATCGGCGGCAGATGTTGCCCCGGCAAGCCGGTCAACCATTCGATCAGGCGCATGCTGTTCGGCGCTTCGATGGCCAGGCCCAGATAGTCGGCAAAACGGGCGTAGGGGTTGATGATGTGATGGGTACCGAACGAGGCCATGTTGGCTTCGGTCATCGGGCTCTCCGCACGCGCCAGCACTGGCAGATCGGGGACAAGCAGGCGGACTGCGATGGCGATGGCCAGATTGGCGTTATCGTCATTGGTTAGCGCCAGCACGCCCCGGCACTTGGCGTGACCGAGTCCGGCCTGTTCAAGAATGCCCGGCTGCTGCGCGTCGGCGGCAAGCGCCGGCACATCGGTCTTGAAATCCTCCAGATCAAGCGCCTGAACACGCGCTTCCCGCGACTCGATGACGACGAAGCGGATATTCAGCTCATCCAGCGCCCGGCAGACCAGCGCACCGGTTTCGCCGCAACCGCAGACGAGATAGAAGGGTTCGTGCAGGTGGCGCACGCGCCGGGCAAAACGGGCATTTACCAGCACGTTCTGGAAGGCCTTGTCCTGAACCAGCGCCAGCAAGGTGATGATCGAATACGACCAGCCGATCACCGTCAGGTAGATGCAGACAATCACCCACAGACGCTGGGCATCCGAAAAGGCATTCGGGATTTCACCAAAACCGATGGTGGTGGCGGTGTAGCTGATGAAATAAAAGGCGTGGAAAAAACTGAGTGCGGGGGCTGGCTGACCGTTGGCGTCGACACCGGGCACCAGCGTCAGGCCGAGCACCGAAATGGCGTAGATGACGATAAGCACGATCAGCGGCACACGCATGCGCCGCAGGATCAGGAAGAAGACACTGCCCGAATTACCCATGGAGTCCACTGCCCGTGCGCTCCGGCTGCGCTCAGCGCCGCATCATCACGGTTTCGATGATCAGGATGACAACGGAAACGATATTGGCAAACAGGGCGCCGCCGGAAAGCGAGACCACGCTGGAGGTGACATGCACGGTCATGCCGACTTCGGTGACATGGACCGCAATCGCCCAGGTGACAGCGGCCGCAATCAGCTGCAGGTCGGCAACCAGGCTGGTGGCCAGATGGATGGCTCCGATCTGGGTACGGTCACCGAACTTGAGGACGGTGGCGATCAGGCTGACAACAATGGCGGCAAACAGCTCGTAAATACTGTGCAGCTCCGGCCGGGCAATGTCGCCGATGAAGAAGCCGAAATTGAGCGTCGCGGCAAGCAGGATGAAAAATGCGAAAACCACCTTTTCGAGATTCATGACCGCCCCCCATGACGCTGTCAGTATTTTTTGATTATAGGCCTCTCGCCCACGCCGGGCGTAGCGGCGCATGTTCCGGGTGCTCGATCGCCTGCTGCAGTTCACCAAGCAGTCGTGTCTTGTCCGCCCCCAGCGTGCCCTTCAGCGCCAGCCAGTTGGAGGCATGATCACTGCGAAACACGGTGCGGCGCAGTTCCAGCGCCGAAATGAAACGCTCCAGCTCGACGAAAAGGCCGTGCTGGTCTAGTGGCTCCCAGCCGGGAAAACCGGCCCGGAAACGTTCCTCGCCCATCGGAAAACTGACCACCAGCGTCGACACATACTCCGGCTGCGTTGCATTCATCAAGCGCGCCGAATTTTCGGCATGTTGCACTGAAAGCCCCCGCCCGCCGAGGCCGTTGAGAATCATCACCGAACGCTTGATGCCCGCCTCACCCAGCTTTTCCAGCGCATCGCGGGTACTCTCGTAGCTTTCGCCCTTGTTCACCCGGGCCAGCACCTCATCATCACCTGACTCGGCACCGACATAGACCATGTCCAGCCCGGCCTCGGCCAGCGCCTTTACATCAGCCAGCGATTTCTTGCGCAGATTGCGCGGCAGGCAATAGCTGGTGATGCGATGCACGCCCGGCATATGCAAGCGAATCGCTTCGAGGATGGCCAGCAGGCGGCGGGTTGGCAGTACCGTGGCGTCGCCATCGGCAAGGAAGACACGCTTCACGTCTCCGCCGAAACGCTCACCGCAGCGACGGATGCTCTCCATCACCTCGTCTTCGCCGCGCGCGTGAAATGCCTTCTGTGGGGCGGTGTACATCTCGCAAAAGGTGCACTGATTCCATGAGCAGCCGTCTGTCACCGGCAGGATCAGCGAGTTGGCTTCGCTCGGGGGGCGAAAGACAGGTTCAACGTAACGAATGGGGATCGCGGACATGGAAATTGTGGATCAAACGTGAAAAAAGGCTGCCACAGGGGCAGCCTTGGCGGGCAGATAAAACCCTTACTTGAAGCGCGAACGGGCGGATTCAACAGCCTGCGCAATCGACTCCCAAGCCAGATCGAGGCCGGCCTTCATGTCTTCCCAGGCGCTGCCACTCGACTCCTGCAGTGTTTTCAGGTGTGCCTGTGCTTCATCGCGCTTCTGGCGCAACTCATCCAGATGCCTGGACACTTCCGCGCGTGCACTCTCGGCCATGGCATCCTTGCGTGCCACCAGGCCCTCGATTTCGTGATTCCACTGATCCAGCTTGGAATGCATTTTCCGCACGTATTCGTCTTTACCGCTCATCATGCTCCCCTATCAAAATGTGAACCCAGCTTACGGTTGGATGGACTGTTGAAAATCAGATCCTCAATATCAGACCCCTGCACCAATGATACATCCAGCATGCCGGGAAAATCGACTTTGCCGCCCGGGATAATGCCCACCTGATGCTTCAGGCGAACTTTTTCGATCGAAGGCAGCCAAACAACAGACCCGATTCCGGGCTACATCACATAGAGGAAAACAATGACAAGCACCGTAAGCCTTGGCGGCAACCCGATTCAGGTTGAGGGCAACTTCCCGCAGGCGGGCCAGCAAGCCCCGGCATTCACCCTCGTCGGCAAGGATCTGGCCGATGTATCCCTGGCCAGCCTCGCCGGCAAGCGCAAGATACTGAATATTTTCCCGAGCATCGACACGCCGACCTGCGCCACCTCGGTGCGCAAGTTCAACCAGCGTGCCAGCGAGTTGCCGGACACGGTGGTCCTGTGCATTTCGGCCGACCTGCCTTTCGCCCAGAGCCGGTTCTGCGGAGCGGAAGGGCTGAACAATGTGCAAACGCTATCCACCATGCGTGGCGCCGAATTCAGCCGCAACTATGGTGTCGCCATCACCAGCGGCCCACTTGCCGGCGTCACCGCACGCGCAGTGGTCGTCCTCGACGCCAACGACAAGGTGCTGCACAGCGAATTGGTCAGCGAGATCAAGAGCGAACCGGACTACACCTGCGCACTGAAAGCGCTGGGCTGATCACCGGCATTCAGACGCGTCGGCAAACGGACGCTGCGGGGTTCGTTTGCCGGTAGTTTTCGCTATCCGGCAAGCTCAGAAAACCTGACAGATTGTGATACCTTCAGCCGGATTCTGCACCCCGAAACCACAGCAGCACTGCGCTCATACAAACGCCAATGGACACCTCCCCCTCAGCCCAATTCCGCGCCGGCGGCCGCGAAGGTTTTTTTGCCTTCCTGCCGCTATCGGTCGGACTGATTCCCTGGGCGATGGTCACCGGCATGGCCATGGTCAGCGTCGGCTTTTCGCCACTGCAGGCCATGGGCATGAACATCATTGTCTTTGCCGGCACCGCGCAGCTCGGCACGCTGCCGCTCATCGCTTCCGGCGCGCCGCTCTGGCTGATCGTGGCCACGGCACTCGCCCTCAACCTGCGCTTCGTCATTTTCAGCGCAGCGATTGCGCAGGGGTTTCGTGGCATGGGCAGCGGGGTTCGCTGGCTCAGCGGCCATTTGCTGACTGATGGTGTCTTTGCCACCTGTGTTGCCAAGATGATGGAAACTGAGGACAGACACTGGCGCCTCGGCTATTACCTCGTTCCTTCGATCTGGACTTGGCTCCTGTGGCAATGCTTTGCGCTGATCGGGGTGCTTGCCGCCGGCTCGATTCCCAAAAACTGGTCACTCGAATTCATGGCCACCATCGCCCTGATGCTGCTTCTGCTGCCCATGGCAAAAATGCGCCCCATGCTGGTTGCAGCGGCAGCGGGTGGCGCGGCTGCCGTGATGCTCAAGGGCATGCCTTTGAAATTGGGGCTGATTGCCGCCATTTTCATCGGTATTGGCGCCGGCTTTGCTGCCGAACACTGGCAGGCGCGCGGCAAGGAAGGGGATAAGGCATGAGCCAGGAAACGGGTTACGACGCCAGTCTGTGGCTGATTTTCATTCTGGTCGGGCTGGCCACCACCCTACCGCGTGCCAGCTTCATCGTGCTCGGCAGCCGGATCTTGCTGCCATCCGTACTGCAACGGGCACTGCGCTACGCGCCGGCAGCCGCACTGGCCGGCATCGTGGTGCCGGACATCCTGCTGGTGAATGGCGATTTGTCACCGTTCAATCCGAAGCTGGCCGCAGCCATTGCCACCGTCGCCGCCGCCATGCTGTCACGCAACCCGTGGCTGCCCTTCATTGCCGGCATGGGAACCCTGCTCACCCTGCGCATGGGGCTAGGCTGGCAGTAGTTCGCCAGCCACACTCAAGGCATCTGCTTGAGAAAGTCGATGATGCCGGTGGCGATGAACTGCACACCGATGCACACCAGCAGAAAGGCCATCAGCCGACGAATGCTGTCGATGCCTGCCTCACCGAGAAAACGGGATATCGCATTACCGGAGCGCAGCACCAGCAGGCAGATCAGGGTCACGACAGCAATCACCCCGATCATCAGCCCATAGCCCGTCACCCGGACCAGCCAACCGCTCTGCGTGGCAATATCGCTGGACATGCCGATGACCACGGCAATCGAACCGGGGCCACTCATGGATGGCAAGGCCAGTGGCACGAAAGCCACATCGGCGGTTCCAGTATCATCCGCTGTCGGCGCATGCTCCCCCGGATCGGGAAAAAGGGTACGGAAACCAATGTAGGCGACCACCATGCCACCGGCAACACGCATGGCAGCAATCGAAATACCAAAGAATTCCATGATCAGGCTGCCGGCGACAAGCGCACCGGACAACAGGAAAAATGTGAACATGCATGCACGGCGCGCCGTGCGCCGACGCATTGAAGGCGACTGGCCAGCAGTCAGTGCAAGAAAGACCGGCAGCGTACTGAACGGATTGACGATCGGCAGCAGACTGAGCACGCCGGCCAGAAAAGTACTGAAGAAAAAACTGATATCCATGTGCCCATTGTCCGGGATATCCGCAGGATTACCAAACGCCAGCCGCAAAGCGTACGGGTAAGAAAAAGGGCCCGGCGTTTAGCCGGGCCCTTGGTATTGGTGGAGAGGATGAGGATCGAACTCACGACCTCCTGATTGCGAACCAGGCGCTCTCCCAACTGAGCTACCCCCCCGATGTGCAGACGATTATAGGATGCTTCCGGGGCATTTCAAAGAGGGCGAAACCGGCGTGCGGAACCTCCTGCTGCGGTTGCCTGTCCAGTCAATTGAGACCCATCACGGAGCTGAAAAATGAATACCTCCTGCGATATCGCCCAGCGTCGCTGCATCCCCTGCGAAGGCGGTGTGGCGCCGCTGACAGATGAGGGCGCGCGCGCCCTGCTGGTGAATCTGGATGGATGGGAACTGGCCGGAAAAACGATCGAAAAAACTTTTCGCTTTGCCAGCCACTACGAGACCATGGCTTTCGTGAATGCCCTGGCCTGGATTTCGCACCGCGAGGATCACCATCCCGACCTGACCGTAGGCTATGCCGATTGCCGTGTTTCCTACTCGACCCACGCCATCGACGGGTTGTCCGAAAACGACTTCATCTGCGCCGCCAAGGTGGATCGGCTGTTTGTGCTTTAGGCTTCGCCGGAACCACACACTGCACGGCGCAGGCGGTCGGCAACGGCACTCCACGCCGCCAGTACAGGAATCGCCTCGACAACAATCAGGTCGACACCGGCATAATCCAGATCGCGCAGGGCGGCATAAAGGTCGTGGGCGTAGCCCACTGGATCGGCAGGCAAGATTTTCCAGACATCGGCCGAGCCTGTCGGTGCGTCTCCCCCATGACACAGCACGCCACAACGGCGGCCAACGTCATGCATGCTGCAAAGGAATGCGGGAATATCAGCGCGGGGCAGCATGCGCATCGGTGTCTGCGGGGCATAGTGCGCTTCAAGCGTACCCGAAGCACGCGGTGCGGCAGCGGTTGGCGCTTCCGGCATGAGGCCGCAGACGGCTTCGATTGCTGCCGGCGAGATATGGCCGGGGCGGAGCAACAACGGCCTGCCGGAACTGAGATCAAGAATCGTCGATTCGATACCCACCACACATGGGCCGCCATCCAGCACCAGCGGAACGGCGTCGCCCAACTCCTCGCGCACATGCGCTGCCGTTGTCGGGCTGATACGGCCGAAACGATTGGCCGAGGGCGCTGCGATGCCACCACTGCCACCGGCCTCGGCAAAGGCACGCAACAAGGCCAGCGCCACCGGGTGGCCCGGCACGCGCAGGCCGACCGTATCCTGTCCGCCGGTGACTGCATCGGGCACGCCGGCCGCACGTTTGAGAATCAGTGTCAGGGGGCCGGGCCAGAAGGCTTCGGCCAATTCATAGGCCAGTGCAGGTATCTCACGTACCCAGCGGTCGAGATGCGCCGCTCCGGGGAGATGAACGATCAGCGGATGATCGGCTGGGCGTCCTTTGGCGGTGAAGATTCTGGCGACGGCAGCCGGATTGGCCGCGTCGGCACCGAGACCGTACACCGTCTCGGTCGGAATGCCGACCAGTTCGCCGGCCTTCAGCAATGCAACGGCACGGTCAATATTGGCAAGGTCACTCATCAACAATGCCGATGGCAGCCCGCGCTTCCATTGCAGTCTTTACGGCGCGATCGAAGTCGTTGTCGATCACTGTGAAGTGCGCCATCTTGCGCCCGTGCCGCGCATGGTGCTTGCCATAGAAATGCAGCTTGAGATTCGGGAAAGCGTGCAGCCTTGACCAATCCGGCTCACGGTAATTGCTGCCGTCAAACCAGAGGTCGCCGAGGATATTGACCATCACGGCGACCGAATGGGCACGCGCATCACCCAGCGGCAGGCCGCACAGGGCACGCACCTGTTGCTCGTACTGGCTGGTGACGCAGGCATCCACCGTGTAGTGGCCACTGTTGTGCGGGCGTGGCGCCATTTCGTTGACATAGAGCTGGCCACGACTAACGAAGAACTCGACACCAAGGGTGCCGATGTAACCCAGCTTTTCGGCAATGTGTTCGGCGTACTCCGCAGCCGAGTCGCGCAGACAGACCGATCCTCTTGCCGGGGCGATGGACACATCAAGAATGCCCTTGCGATGGCTGTTTTCGGCCGTCGGGAAGCATTTCACAACGCCGTTCTCGTCACGCGCCAGCACCACCGAGACTTCGTAATCGAGGTGCAACTTCTGTTCGAGGATGCAGGTTTCGCCCTTGAAGGCATGGAAGGCGGCAAGCGCCTCCTCGCGGTCCTTGACCACCGCCTGCCCCTTGCCGTCGTAACCGAAGCGCGCCACCTTGAGAATGCCGGGGAAAAGCACGGCATTGGCGTTGCGGATATCGTCCTCGCAATGCACGGGGGAAAAGGCACCGTGCGGCAGGCCGTTGTCACGCAGAAAGGTCTTTTCGGCAATCCGGTTCTGGCAGACGGAAACAGCGGCCGCCGATGGGCGTACCGGCAAAAATTTGGCCAGATAGTCGAGCGTGTCGGCCGGTACGTTCTCGAATTCGGTGGTAATCGCCGCGCAGTTTTGCGCCAGCTCATCGAGTGCCGTGTAGTCATCATAAGCCGCAGCCAGATGGCGCTCGGCGATCTGGCCAGCCGGACTATGCGGATCAGGGTCGAGCACCCAGACCTTGTAGCCGAGTTCGTGTGCTGCTGAAACAAAGAAGCGGCCCAACTGGCCGCCACCGAGCATACCGAGGGTTGCGGGAGGCAGGATCATACGAAGCCTCAAACAGCAGGCAGGTTCATGGACAGTACCTTCTCGGTCTGTGCCTGACGGAATGCCGCCAGTTTCTGTGCCAGTTCATCATCGGTGTTGGCCAGCATGGCGACGGCGAAGAGCGCAGCATTGGCTGCACCGGCTTCGCCGATGGCGAAGGTAGCCACCGGAATGCCTTTCGGCATCTGCACGATCGAGAGCAGCGAATCCTGACCGGACAATGCCTTGGACTGCACCGGCACGCCGAGCACCGGCACCGTCGTCTTGGCAGCCAGCATGCCCGGCAGATGAGCAGCCCCTCCGGCACCGGCGATGATTGCCTTCAGGCCACGCTCACCGGCCAGACCGGCGTAATCGAACAGCAGGTCGGGGGTGCGGTGTGCAGAAACCACACGGCACTCGTGCGGTACGCCGAACTCCTTGAGAATGACGGCAGCGGCCTGCATGGTCGGCCAGTCGGAATCCGAACCCATGACGATGCCGACGACGGGATGTTTGGGCTGAATCATGCAGCGCTCCTTTCAGCGGCTTCCAGTGTATTGGCGAGCAGCATGGTGATGGTCATCGGGCCGACGCCACCGGGCACCGGCGTGATCGCCCCCGCCACTTCCTTGACGCCGTCGAAGTCGACGTCGCCGCACAGCTTGCCATCCGGCAGGCGATTGATGCCGACGTCGATGACCACCGCGCCGGGCTTCACCATGTCGGCGGTCACAAACTTCGGCCGGCCAACAGCAGCAACAACAATGTCAGCACGTTTCGTATGGAACGCGAGATCCTTCGTCTGCGAGTGGCAGACCGTGACCGTAGCACCGGCCTGTAGCAAGAGCATGGCCATCGGCTTGCCGACGATGTTCGAGCGGCCGATGACGACCGCCTCCGCGCCCTTGAGCTTGACGCCGGCTTCCTCGAAAAACTTGGTGACGCCGTAGGGCGTACAGGGAATGAAACGCGGCTGCCCCTGCATCAGCGCCCCGACGTTCTCGGCGTGGAAGCCATCCACATCCTTCTCCGGCGCAATGGCTTCGAGTACGAGGTCACTGTCGAAATGCTTCGGCAGTGGCAGCTGGACGAGAATGCCATGGATCTTCGGATCGGCATTGAGCTCGGCAATCTTCGCCAGCACGATCTCCTGCGCGACATCGGCCGGATACACGATCTTTTCTGAATGGAAGCTCGCCTTCTCGCAGGCGGCCACCTTGTTGCGGACATAGACGGCCGAGGCCGGGTCCTCACCGACGAGGATCACCACCAGGCCGGGGCGCGTTCCTTTTGCAGCGAGTGCTTCAGCGCGGGTCTTGAAGTCGGCGCGGAGTTTCTGCGCCAGGGCGTTGCCATCGAGGATCGTTGCAGTCATCTCAGTTCCAGCAAATGGAAAGTGGAAAGGCGAGCATTGCGCTCGCCTTTCCCTTTGATCGGATGGTGTATTTTAACTCAAATCAGGCCGGCACCGGCTCTGCCGCGCCCTGTGTTTTTGCCGCATCCGCAGCAGCTTTGCGGCCGGCGGCGAATGCCTTGCGGTTCATTTCGATCAGTTTTTCGCCCTTTTTGGCGAAACGCTGCAACACGCAGCGCTCCAGCACTTCGGCCGAGAACGACAGGTGATCGGCGATGGCACCGAGCATGACCGTGTTGCCGAGACGGATGTTGCCGAGTTCGTTGGCGATGGCCGAGGCATCGAAGGAATAGACGCGGGCACCGGAATTTCGCATCTCGCCGATCGGGTCGACCGGATATTCGAAGAGGCCGAGCTCGACGACTGGCGGCGTCAGGTTTCCGGTGTTGATCAAGGCCAGCGCATTCGGGCGCATCATGTGCCGCCAGCGCATGCCTTCCGCTGCCTCGAAGGCGAGCAGCACATCGGCCTCGCCGGGAGCAATCTGTGGCGAGAGAACTTTCGGGCCGAAACGCAGGTGTGACGAAACAACGCCACCGCGCTGCGCCATGCCGGCCACTTCGGTTTTCTTCACGTCATGGCCGAGTGCGATTGCCGCTTCGGCAAGGATCTCGGTGGCGGTCATGATGCCCTGACCGCCGACGCCGACAACGAGGATGTTGGTGATGTCAGTCATGGGTTAGTGCCTTTGCAGAGCCTTGATCTGGATGACCTTGTCCGCATGCACGATGGCATCCGGCGCGCACGGTTGAACGCACAGCCCGCAACCGGTGCAAACCGAGCTTTCGATGCGCACCCAGGCGAGGTCGACGGTCTTGCCCGAAGGCTTGACCACCGAATCGCGCTTGGTGACGTGGATCGCCGGGCAACCGGTATCGAGGCAGTTGCCGCAGCCGGTACACTTGTCGTCGATGACGGTGAAAGGTTTCAGACCATGGTAGTGATCGACCAGCACGCAGGGCTGGTTGGTGATGATCACCGACGGTTCGGGAATCTTGGTCTCCTCGCGCACCGTCTTGAACAGCGTCGGCAGCTCGTAGGGGTTGACCACGTGCACCCGCTCTTCCTTGACGCCGAGCGCCTTCACGATCGCCGCGAAGTCGACGCGCGGCGCCGGGTCGCCGTGAATGTCACGGCCGGTGCCCGGATTGTCCTGGCCGCCGGTCATGCCCACTGCGCGGTTGTCGAGCAGCAGCACGGTGACATTGCCCTTGTTGTAGACGATGTCGAGCAGGCCCTGCATGCCCATGTGCATGAAGGTCGAATCGCCGATCACGGCGACGATCTTCTTGTCCTTGTCGGACTCACCGCGGCCCTTGTCGAGGCCGAGCGCCATGCCCATCGAGGCGCCCATCGAGATGCAGGCGTCGAGCGCATTCCACGGGTGACCGAAGCCGAGCGTGTAGCAGCCGATGTCACCGGAGATGGTGATGTTGCGGAGCTGTGCCAGCGTGTAATAGACGCCGAGGTGCGGGCAGGCCACGCACATTGTCGGCGGCCGCGGAAACACCGGCAGCGGCGCAATGGCGCGCGCCGGCTTCTTCTCCGGCTCGGCCACTTCCTCGCCGAGCAGACGGCCGATGGCCGGCTTCAGCACATGTGGCGCCAGCTCACCCTGGCGGGGCAGGATTTCCTTACCGATCACCTTGATGCCCTGCGCCTTGATCTCGGTTTCGAGCAAGGGCTCGACTTCCTCGACGACGACGCAATGCTCTACCGTCACCGCAAAGGCGCGAATCTTCTCGAACGGTGCGGGATAAGAAAGGCCCAGTTTCAGTACCGGCGCTTGCGGATAGGCTTCCTTGATATGCATGTAGGCCGGGCCGGAGGTAATGAAGCCGACACGGCGATCGCTTCCGGAATCAACAAAGTTGAGCGCGGTGATTTCGGCCTCGGCGCGCAGATCGTCCTCGCGCTGGAACATCAGCGGGATGCGCTTCTGCGCGGCGCCGGGCACCATCACCCAGCGCGCGGAATCCTTCTTGAAGCCGGCGGCAACATGCGGCACGCGCTCACCAACGGTGACCAGCCCCTTGACGTGACATATACGCGTCGTCATGCGCAGGATGACCACGGTCTGGAATCGCTCGGAGAGTTCGAAGGCGAGTTTCGTCTGTTCGTAGGCTTCCTGCGAATCAGCCGGCTCGAGAATGGGCACATGGGCGAAGCGGCCCCAGAAGCGCGAATCCTGCTCGTTCTGTGATGAAGACAGACCCACGTCGTCGGCCACCGCAATCACCAGCCCGCCGGCGACGCCGGTCAGGGTCAGCGTCATCAGTGCATCGGAGGCGACGTTGAGGCCGACATGCTTCATCGCGCAGAAGGCGCGCGAACCGGCCATGGCGGCGCCAAAGGCAATCTCAAGCGAGGTCTTTTCGTTGACCGCCCACTCGGCATAGAGATCCGGATAGGTAGCGATCACTTCCAGCATTTCGGTGGCCGGCGTGCCCGGATAGGCGGCAGCAACCTTTACGCCGGATTCCCAGACAGCGCGCGACACCGCTTCGTTGCCGGACATCAGAAGCCGGCTCTGCGCCGGTGCGGGCATGACAGCCGCCATGGAGTCTCCTTGCGTTGCAATATGGTTCAAAAATGAACGACGACCATAGCGTTTACGTAACACGTCATCGTTGATCCACATCAATTCCCACAACGCCATCAGGGCGAATCCGGCCAAACATGATGACGGGTCAGGTGACGGGGGTTGACATTTCTATCCCGGATAGTGATACTACGTTTCGCGGTATGAAATACATTGGTGCGGTGCAAAACCACAGTAGCAAGCACCGTATTAAGCTAGGTCCTCGCAAAAACCTTTGCGTACGACCCCTGGGCGTTGCACATCGACAAAATGTGCAGCACAAGAACACTTCAAAGAAATGGAGATACCCATGGCAGCTCTGCCCGACAACAACAAGGCGGTCGACCTGGACCCACAGGAAACGCAGGAATGGCGCGATGCGCTGGCCAGCGTGGTCGACAAGGAGGGTGCCGAGCGCGCCCACTTCCTGATTGAAGACCTGATCGAACAGGCACGCGAAACGGGAATCGACCTTCCCTACAGTGCCAACACCGAATACATCAACACCATCCCGGTCGACCAACAGCCGAAATACCCCGGCAACCCCGACCTCGAAATCAAGATTCACAACTACATCCGCTGGAACGCCATGGCCATGGTCGTGCGCGCCAACAAGGACACCAACGTCGGCGGTCACATCGCCTCCTTCGCCTCCGCCGCCGCGCTCTATGACGTCGGCTTTTCGCATTTTTGGCATGCGCCTTCCGAAAATCACGGCGGCGACCTGATCTTCTTCCAGGGCCATGCCGTACCGGGCGTTTACGCCCGCGCCTTCATGCTCGGCCGCCTGACCGCAGACCAGATGAGCAATTTCCGCCAGGAAACCGACGGCAAGGGCATCTCGTCCTACCCGCACCCCTGGCTGATGCCTGATTTCTGGCAGTTCCCCACCGTTTCCATGGGCCTCGGGCCCATCCAGGCCATCTATCAGGCCCGCTTCATGAAATACCTCGATTCGCGCGGGCTGGCCAAGGCCGGCGATCGCAAGGTCTGGGCCTTTCTCGGCGACGGAGAGACCGACGAAGTCGAATCCCTCGGCGCCATCGGCATGGCCGGCCGTGAGCAACTGGACAACCTGGTCTTCGTCATCAACTGCAACCTGCAGCGCCTTGATGGCCCGGTGCGCGGCAACGGCAAGATCATCCAGGAGCTGGAAGCCGAATTCCGCGGCGCCGGCTGGAACGTCATCAAGCTGATCTGGGGCACCCATTGGGATGCGCTCTTTGCCCGCGACAAGGCCGGCATCCTGAAGAAGCGCATGATGGAAATCGTCGACGGCGAATACCAGACCTTCAAGGCCAAGAACGGCGCCTATGTGCGCGAGCACTTCTTCAACACGCCGGAACTGAAGGCACTGGTTGCCGACTGGACCGACGACGAGATCTGGAACCTGAACCGTGGCGGTCACGATCTGTTCAAGATCTTCTCGGCCTACGACCGCGCCACCAAGCACAAGGGCCAGCCGACGCTGATCCTGGCCAAGACCATCAAGGGTTTCGGCATGGGCGACGCTGGCGAAGCGATGAACATCAGCCACCAGGCGAAGAAGATGGATATCGAGCAGATCCGTCGCTTCCGCGACCGATTCGCGCTGCCGGTACCCGACGACAAGCTTGCCGAACTGCCCTTCCTGACTTTTGAGGAAGGTTCGCCGGAACAGGCCTACCTGCGCGAGCATCGCATGGCACTCGGCGGTTTCCTGCCGCAGCGCCGGCGCAAGGCGGCACCGCTGGTCATACCGCCATTGTCGACCTTCGATTCGCTGCTGAAGGCCTCGGGCTCCGGCCGCGAACTGTCGACCACCATGTCCGTCGTGCGCATCATGAACATGCTGCTGAAGGACAAGCAGGTTGGCCAGAACGTCGTGCCCATCGTGCCGGACGAGTCACGCACCTTCGGCATGGAAGGCATGTTCCGCCAGGTCGGCATCTGGAACCAGCAAGGCCAGAACTATGTACCGGAAGACCATGACCAGCTGATGTTCTACAAGGAATCGAAGACCGGCCAGGTGCTGCAGGAAGGCATCAACGAAGCCGGCGCGATGAGTGACTGGATTGCTGCCGCCACCTCGTACTCGGTGCACAACGTGCAGACCATTCCGTTCTACATCTGCTACTCGATGTTCGGCCTGCAACGCACCATGGACCTCGTCTGGGCAGCCGGCGACCAGCGCGCCCGCGGCTTCCTGATCGGCGGCACCGCCGGCCGCACCACGCTGAACGGCGAAGGCCTGCAGCATGAGGACGGCCACAGCCTGATCCTCGCCAATCTGGTACCAAACTGCATTTCCTACGACCCGACCTTCCAGTACGAAGTCGCCGTGGTCGTACAGGACGGCCTGCGCCGCATGCACCAGGAACAGGAAGATGTCTTCTACTACCTGACGGTGATGAACGAGAACTACGAGCACCCCGAAATGCCGGCAGGTGCCGAGCAGGACATCATCAAGGGCATGTACCAGTTCAGGAAGGGCGCCGTTGCCGACGGCAAGAAAGCTGCACCGCGCGTGCAGCTGCTCGGTTCGGGCACCATCTTCCGCGAAGTCATCGCTGCCGCCGACCTGCTCAAGCAGGACTGGGGGGTCGACGCCGACCTGTGGGGCTGCCCGTCGTTCAACGAGCTGTCGCGCAATGGCAATGATGCGCAGCGCTGGAACCTGCTCAACCCGGCCGAGAAGCCGAAGCTCTCGCACGTCGAAGCCTGCCTCAATGACACACGCGGCCCGGTGGTTGCGGCGACCGATTACGTTCGCCTCTACGCCGAGCAGATCCGTCCGTTCATCAATCGCCGTTATGTCACGCTGGGCACCGATGGTTTCGGCCGCTCCGACACGCGTGAAAAGCTGCGCAACTTCTTCGAAGTGGATCGTCGCTGGGTCACGCTGGCCGCACTGAAGGCACTTGCCGACGACGGCGCCATCGATCGTTCCAAGGTGGCCGAGGCGATCCTGAAGTACGGGATCGATGTCAACAAACCGAACCCGATGTCGGTTTAAGGAGACGCCAACATGAGCCAGATCGTAGAAATCAAGGTTCCGGACATCGGCGACTTCACTGACGTGCCGGTCATCGATGTGTTCGTGAAAGTCGGCGACACGGTGAAGGTGGACGATGCCCTCGTCACCCTCGAGTCAGACAAGGCAACGATGGACGTGCCGTCCTCCGCGGCCGGCGTTGTCAAGGAAGTGAAGGTCAAGCTCGGCGACCGCATTTCCGAAGGCAGCGTGGTCATCCTGCTGGAAACCGGTGCCGCAGCAGCGGCCCCGGCACCACAGGCTGCGGCAGCACCGGCCGCCGCGGCACCAGCCCCCGCGCCGGCGGCTGCCGCCGGCGGTACGGTTGAAGTGAAGGTGCCGGATATCGGCGACTTCTCCGACGTACCGGTCATCGATGTGTTCGTGAAAGTCGGCGACACGGTGAAAGTGGAAGATGCCCTCGTCACCCTCGAGTCCGACAAGGCAACGATGGATGTGCCGTCCTCGGCGGCCGGCGTTGTCAAGGAAGTGAAGGTCAAGCTGGGCGACAAGATCTCCGAAGGTTCGGTGGTCGTCATTCTTGAAACCAGTGGCGGTACCGCTGCTGCCGCACCGCAAGCAGCGGCCAGCGCGCCAGCACCTGCACCGGCCGCAGCACCCGCACCCGCTGCCAAGGCGCCTGCTGCAGCCCCGGCTGCGGCCGTGGCCCCGACCCTGCCACTGGGCAGCAAGGCGCACGCCAGTCCTTCGGTGCGTGCCTACGCCCGCGAGCTGGGCGTCGACCTGTCGAAAGTCTCTGCCACCGGGCCGAAAGGTCGCATCCTCAAGGAAGATGTCACCGGTTACGTCAAGGGCGTGATGTCCGGCGCCACCGCGGCACCAGCTTCGGGTGGTTTCGTCGGCAGCCTCGGCGGCGGCCTCGACCTGCTGCCCTGGCCGAAGGTCGACTTCTCGAAGTTCGGCCCCATCGAGTCCCAGCCGCTGTCGCGCATCAAGAAGATTTCCGGCCAGAACCTCTCGCGCAACTGGGCGATGATTCCGGCCGTGACCTATCACGAAGATGCCGACATCACCGACCTCGAAGCCTTCCGCGTGCAGTTGAACAAGGAGAACGAGAAATCCGGCGCCAAGCTGACCATGCTCGCCTTCCTGATCAAGGCCTGCGTCAAGGCCATGCAGAAGCACCCGGAGTTCAACAGCTCGCTCGACGGCGACAACCTGATCCTGAAGAAGTACTTCAACATCGGCTTTGCCGCCGACACGCCGAACGGCTTGGTGGTGCCGGTGGTCAAGAACGCCGACCAGAAGTCAGTGCTGGAAATCGCCAAGGAATCCGGCGAACTGGCCAAGCAGGCGCGTGATGGCAAGCTGAAGCCGGCCGACATGCAGGGCGCGTGCTTCACGATTTCCTCACTCGGCGGCATCGGCGGCACCTACTTCGCGCCGATCGTCAATGCGCCGGAAGTGGCCATCCTCGGTGTCAACAAATCGGCGATGAAACCGGTGTGGGACGGCAAAGCTTTCGTGCCGCGCCTGATCCTGCCGCTGTCGCTGACGGCTGACCACCGCGTCATCGACGGCGCCCTGGCCACCCGCTTCAACGTCTATGTTGCGCAGTTGCTTGCCGACATGCGTCGAATGATTGTTTGAGGAGCCTGATATGAGCCAACTCGTAGAAGTAAAGGTTCCGGACATCGGCGATTTCGACGATGTGCCCATCATCGACCTGTTCGTGAAGGTCGGCGACACCATCAAGGTGGATGACGCCATCGTCACGCTCGAATCGGACAAGGCAACCATGGACGTGCCCTCCACCACGGACGGCATCGTCAAGGAAGTGCTGGTCAAGCTTGGCGACCGGGTCAAGGAAGGTTCGCTGCTGGTCAAGGTGGAAGCCGCTGCAGGTGCTGCCGCACCGGCACCGCAGGCAGTCGCACCTGCAGCAGCCCCCGCCGCAGCGCCGGCCGCTCCGGTTGCTGCGCCAGCGGCTGCCAGCCATGGCGGCAGTGCCGACATCGAGTGCGACATGCTCGTGCTTGGTGCCGGCCCCGGCGGCTACTCGGCCGCCTTCCGCTCGGCCGACCTCGGCCTGAAGACCGTGATCGTCGAGCGTTATGCAACGCTCGGCGGTGTCTGCCTCAACGTCGGCTGCATCCCCTCCAAGGCGCTGCTGCACGTTGCCGCAGTGATGGAAGAGGCGCAGCACGCGGCCGATCTCGGCGTCACCTTTGCCGCGCCGACGGTCGACATCGACAAGCTGCGCGCGCACAAGGAAAAGGTCGTTGGCAAGCTGACCGGCGGCCTCGCCGGCATGGCCAAGGGGCGCAAGGTTGATATCGTGCGCGGCTACGGCAGCTTCCTCGACCCGCACCACATAGAGGTCGAAGTCACCGAAGGCACGGCGCAGGACAAGACCGGCGCCAAGAAGGTGATCAAGTTCAAGCAGTGCATCATCGCCGCCGGTTCGGCGGCCGTGCATCTGCCCTTCATCCCGCGTGACCCGCGCATCGTCGATTCGACCGGCGCGCTGGAACTGCGGACGGTGAATGGCGCCGTGCCGAAGAAGATGCTGGTCATCGGCGGCGGCATCATCGGCCTCGAAATGGCGACCGTCTATTCGACGCTGGGGACGCGCATCGACGTCGTCGAGATGATGGACGTGCTGATGGCCGGCCCAGACCGCGACGCGGTCAAGGTCTGGGAAAAGCAGAACCTGCACCGCTTCGACAAGGTCATGCTGAAAACCAAGACCGTCGCCGTGGAAGCCAAGGACGACGGCCTCTACGTCAAGTTCGAGGGCGAAGGCGCACCGACCGAGCCGGTCAAGTACGACATGATCCTGCAGGCCGCCGGCCGCTCGCCGAACGGCAAGAAGATCGGCGCCGAGAAGGCCGGCGTCATTGTCACCGACCGTGGCTTCATCAACGTCGATGCGCAGATGCGCACCAACGTGCCGCACATCTTCGCCATCGGCGACCTCGTCGGCCAGCCGATGCTGGCGCACAAGGCGGTGCATGAGGCGCACGTGGCGGCCGAAGTCGCTGCCGGCCACAAGGCTGCTTTCGACGCCACCGTGATCCCGGGCGTTGCCTACACCCACCCGGAAGTGGCGTGGGTCGGCTACACCGAGGACCAGGCGAAGAAGGAAGGCCGCAAGGTCGAAACCGCCAAGTTCCCCTGGGCCGCCTCCGGCCGCGCGATTGCCAACGGCGCCGACTACGGCTTCACCAAGCTGATCTTCGACGCCGAAACGCACCGCGTCATCGGCGGCGCCATCGTCGGGCCGTCTGCCGGCGACATGATCGGCGAAGTCTGCCTGGCCATCGAAATGGGCTGTGATGCGGTCGACATCGGCAAGACCATCCACCCGCACCCGACGCTGGGCGAGACGGTGGGCATGGCGGCAGAAGTGGCGCACGGCAGTTGCACGGATGTGCCGCCGGCGAGAAAGAAGTAATTCCACGCCAAGCACTAAAAAATTTATGCCCCGGGCCTCTCCCCGGGGCATTTTTTTGTTGCCTTATTCGACGGCGTATTGACGGGATATTCTGACTTGGGGATACTCGCATGCCATTGCAAATGGCATGCGCTCTTTGTTGATAATGCTTTTGATGCGCAGGCTACTTTTTCATAAAAAATACAGGCGGGGAAAGACCATGATTACAAACGGCATGCCGAGAATCACTCTTGGCTTAGTGCTCTTCGGGGCTTCATGGCAATCGATGGCACTAGAACCTGCAGTGCTTTTCGAAAAGGTATCCCCGAGTGTTTTTATTGTGCGCGCCCTGAATCAAAATGAGTCCCCCATCCGTCAAGGTAGCGGAGTCCTCACCAGCGACAAAACAATTACTACCAGCTGCCACATCATTGCCAAGGCAAAAATGTTGCAGATCAAACAGGGCGGAGTCTTCTATCTGGCGCAATTGGAACATGCCGATATCGAGCGTGATCTCTGCCAGTTGAAAGTACCCGATCTGAAAGCACCTGTTGTAACCATAGCTCCTTCCATGAACAACTTGAGGATCGGGCAGCGTATCTATGCAATTGGTGCAAAAAATGGTTTCGGTCTCACTCTGAATGATGGTCACATTTCAGCCTTACGTGGAGGTGACCACGCATCCATTCAAACCTCAATTCCTACTTCGGCAGAATCCAGCGGCGGCGGTTTGTTCGATGAAAAAGGGGTATTGCTCGGCATTGCATCGAAGCCCGAAAGCCAGAAAAATGATCAAATTCTCTATGTGGCACAACCCGCTGAATGGATCGCCCAGATCCCGCAACGAGCAAAAGCACAACTAGAAGTAATAAAAGCCTCAAAAACTGAACCAGCAGCCCAACAAGCATTAACCAGCCCACCTGTCCCCGAGGAGCAAAAAAACAAGGTGGTTCGTTTGACTGCAGCAGAGATCACTCAACACATCTCTCGCTCATCAGCATTTGTAATCGCAGGTAACGCGCGCTCCATTTTCCTGAAAACTGACGGCTGGTGGACTATTCCACTATTAATCGGAACAAGCACAGTAGGCACTTGGACAATGGGGAAGGACGGCTCAATTTGCCTTGTTCAGACAGAATTAGTAACGCGCGAAGGCTTCTTTTCTGGGTGCTATTTTGCAGAGAAACCTGCTCAGGGACCAATTTCTTTGGTTGAAAGGAAAAAACCGCAATGAGTCATAAAACTCCCAGGTTCGTATACGTCACAGCAGTGCTGCTTCTTCTTGCTGGTTGTGCCTCTGTAACGCAGGAGGCCACTCAAAATATCCTAGTGGAAACCAGAATGGCAGACGGGAAGATGGTTACCGGTGCCGACTGCGAACTGCAAAATGAAAATGGTCAATATCAGCTAAAAACCCCAGGTGACGCACTTGTTCGACGAGCAGGCGGCAATCTTGAAGTGTCCTGTCGCCACCCTGATTATCCGGAAGCTCGAGCTATCGTCATTTCTCGGGCGAATGCAGGCATGTATGGCAACATTATTCTCGGCGGTGGCATAGGTGCTCTGATCGACCACGGCAATGGCAAAGCCTACTCTTACCCAACCTGGTTGCAATTGACCTTTGGCCAGGTTCTATCCATTGATCGTGCCAATCACACCGATGGCCAACCTGCAATTGCCCACCTGACCGGCGTCACTACTGACAAGGCTGAAGATACGACAGGAGCATCGCTCACACAGGCGCCCCAAAGTGTCAATTTGGTTTCAAACGAAACGACCACTTCGACTCAATCCACGTCAGTAAGCAAAGTTACTTTTGACGACCTCAAGGATTTGATGGCTCCGACTCGTTGATACAAAAACAACCACCCTGCTTATTCACCGAAATATTTTCTGTAAATTGAAATGCTTATGCGATATACGTCAGGAATATTTATTGGTTTGATGCTCTACTGGGCTTCTGGGCAAGCGCTGGCGTTAGAGCAAGCGTCAATTTTCGAAAAGGTATCGCCCAGTTTATTTATCGTAAAAGCCCTGGACGAAAACGAGTCGCCTATTCGCCAAGGGATAGGTCTTATTACCAACGAAAAAACAGTAATCACCTTTTGCCATGTGATTGCTAAAGCAAAAATGGTGCAAGTAAAACAGAGTGGGATTTCCTATCTGGCGCAGTTACAGCATGCGGATATAGAACGCGACCTCTGTCAATTAAAAGTACCCGATCTGAAAGCTCCTGCCCTGGCTCTTTCATCTTCAATGAACACCTTGAAAATTGGCCAACGTGTCTTTGTGATTGGCTTTCAGAAAGACTTAGGACTCTTTATGAGTGAGGGGTTGATTGCCGCAATAAAGCTGGATGACAACAACCTGCCCCCCATTCATTTCACTTCCCAGGTAACCACATTGCCAGGTGGCAGCGGACTGTTCGATGAACAAGGAATGCTGATTGGCATTACTTCGCCACCTCCCTCCAGGAAAAGCGAGCATGGTTTTCATCATGCGTTGCCTGTTGCGTGGGTACAGCAACTGACTCCACGAGCCACTGAGCAGTTGGCACATATGCGCGCAATCAAGGAAAACCAGCCCAGCACGCCCCCTTCAGTTGTAAACAAAGCAGCAACTCGCCTAACGGCAGCAGAAATCAGACAACACATATCCCGTGCTACGCCATTCGAGTTTTCTGGTAGTACTTATAAGCTACAAATGAAGGCTGACGGATGGTGGGCTGTCCTTCTCACCACCGGGTCAGACTCGGGGACTTGGGAAATTGGGCGCGAAGGGTCAATCTGCCTGAAATTACGGTCAGTAGCACGATACGACAATTTCACGGGCTGTTACTTTGCGGAGAAAAATCCAAAGGGGGTCATTATTCTTTCTGAAAAAAAACCTGCATAAAGAGGCCTGCTTGAAACTGAGCAACATTCAAAATCTGCGAGCAGGCTGAGTGAACCCGAAATATCTTCACCCAACAATGCTTCTCCTTACGTACCCTAGGGGTTCATCCTGCCACCTTAGGTTGCCTCGCACCACAGCGTGATGCACGCCTTGTTCTTGTCGGCACCATCGTTCCTATCCGGCGAAATCAATATCACCTTCTGTTAATATTCTTTAGCCCACTTCCATAATCGCTGATATGGCCATGAAAGTCGCCGACCCCACCCAGACCACACTGGTCAATGAAGTCAAGCTGATGCTCGACACCCTGCCCTTCGACGGTGCCCGCGTGCTGGAACTGGGCTGCGGCAAGGCAGAGAAGACCCGCACCCTGGCCGAGACCGGGCACGTGGCAGAAATCCTGGCACTGGAGGTCGATGCCATCCAGCATGCGAAGAACCTGCAGATCGCCGACCTGCCAAACGTGCGCTTTGCTCACGGCGGCGCCGAGGCAATTCCGGCAGACGACAATACCTTCGACATCGTGATCCTGTTCAAGTCGCTGCATCATGTGCCGATGGCGCACATGGACAAGGCGCTCTGCGAGATTGCGCGCGTGCTCAAGCCGGGCGGACTGGCCTGGATTTCCGAGCCGGTTTTCTCCGGTGAACTCAACGAAATCATGCGCCTCTTTCACGACGAGCAAATCGTGCGTGAAGCGGCCTTTGCCGCAGTGTGCCGGGCAGTGGCGGACGGCCGGCTGCTGCTCAGGGAGGAGCGATTTTTCAACACGCGCAGCCTGTTCGACAGTTTCGAACAGTTCGATGCGCGCATGATCCGCGTCACCCACAGCAATCACTCGCTTTCACCCGAGCTGTACCGCGAGGTGCAGGAAAAGTTCGCCAAGCACCTGACACCGGCCGGCGCCACCTTCCTCAATCCGCAACGGGTTGACCTGTTGCAGAAGCCACTTCACACCTGATTGCCGGTGGCTGAATGCCGTATGGTGGCCCCTCCCGGCTGCTCACCTGCCTGACAGGTACCAGCGATTTGTCGTGACATTACCCGGCATCGGCCTATGATGGGTCGCGTTCGCACCGCATTCCCCCCCCCGAAAGCCCATCATGCAACGCTATGAATACCTGATCCGCAGCGATTTCCACGAAGCCGCCGAAAATGCCGCCCGCCCCTTTGGCGGACGCGAAGCAGAACGTCTGAACGCCTACACACAGGTCGTGATCGAACATTTGAACAAGCTTGGCGGCGAAGGCTGGGAGCTGGTGCAGGCACCTGACATCGCTGCCAACCGCAACTGGATCTTCAAGCGGCCGCTGGCCTGAACCGCGGACACGGCAACGCTGCACCCGCCATCATTTCAACCCCAAGGCTTCGATCTCGGTCTCGCTGAAGACACGTGAGCGCGTATGGAAGGCCTTGCCCTCCGGACCTTCCAGTGAAAACGTGCCGCCATGACCTTCGATCACATCGATGATCAGTTGCGTGTGCTTCCAGTATTCATACTGCGCCTTGCCGATGTAGAAGGGGCAGCCGCCGATATCACCGAGGTAAACATCACCGGCACCAATGGTGATTTCTCCGGGCAGGTAGCAATTGGCTGCGCTGTTGTCGCAACAGCCACCGGATTGATGGAACATCACCGGGCCATGTTTCTGTTTCAGGAACTCGATCAATTCCAGGGCTGCTTCTGTGGCAATGACTTTGTCGACCATCTGTTTTCCTCAAGGCAGCGGGGCAGATACCGCTTGGCACCACCCCGCCGGCAGCAGACTGGTTGCCGTTGATCAGAAGAATCCCAACTTGGTTTCAGCATAGCTGACCAGCAGGTTCTTCGTCTGCTGATAGTGGTCGAGCATGACCTTGTGCGTCTCGCGGCCGATGCCCGATTCCTTGTAGCCACCGAAAGCGGCGTGCGCCGGGTAGGCGTGGTAGCAGTTGGTCCACACGCGACCGGCCTGAATGGCACGGCCCATGCGGTAGGCAACATTGCCGTTGCGGCTCCAGACACCGGCACCAAGGCCGTAGAGGGTGTCATTGGCAATGGCCAGCGCTTCGGCTTCATCCTTGAAAGTGGTTACGGCGAGCACCGGGCCGAAGATTTCTTCCTGGAAGATGCGCATCTTGTTGTGGCCCTTGAACAGCGTGGGCTGCACGTAATACCCGCCTTCCAGTTCGCCACCGACCTTGGCCTGTGCCCCACCGGCCAGCACCTGCGCACCTTCCTGACGGCCGAGGTCTAGATAGGAGAGGATCTTGGTCAGCTGCTCCTTGGAAGCCTGCGCACCGATCATGGTGTCGGTATCCAGCGGATTGCCCTGCTTGATGGCGGCAACGCGGGCGAGACAGCGTTCCATGAATTTGTCGTAGATCGATTCCTGAATCAGCGCACGGCTTGGGCAGGTGCACACTTCGCCCTGATTGAAGGCAAACAGCACGAGGCCTTCGATGGCCTTGTCGAGGAAGCTGTCGTCCTTGTCCATCACATCGGCAAAGAAGATGTTGGGCGACTTGCCGCCCAACTCCAGCGTAGCCGGGATCAGGTTGTTGGCGGCGGCCTGGGCGATCACCCGGCCGGTGGTGGTCGAGCCGGTGAAGGCGATCTTGGCAATGCGCTTCGAGGTGGCGAGCGGCATGCCGGCTTCGCGGCCATAGCCGTTCACGATGTTGAGCACGCCCGGCGGCAGCAGGTCGGCAATCAGTTCAGCCAGCACCAGAATGCTGATCGGTGTCGATTCGGCCGGTTTCAGCACCACGCAGTTGCCGGCACCCAGCGCCGGCGCCAGCTTCCAGGCAGCCATCAGGATCGGGAAGTTCCACGGAATGATCTGGCCGACAACACCGAGCGGTTCATGGATGTGATAAGCCATGGTGTTCTCGTCGATCTCGCTGATGCCACCTTCCTGCGCGCGCAGGCAGCCGGCGAAGTAGCGGAAGTGGTCGACGGCAAGCGGGATGTCGGCGTTGAGTGTTTCGCGGATCGGCTTGCCGTTATCCACGGTCTCGACGTAGGCGAGCAGTTCGAGGTTGGCCTCGATACGATCGGCAATCTTCAGCAGGATATTGGAGCGGGTCGCTGTATCGGTCTTGCCCCAAGCCGGGAAGGCTGCATGCGCGGCGTCCAGCGCCAGTTCGATATCTTCTGCCGTCGAACGGGCAACCTGAGTGTAGGTCTTGCCGTTGATCGGGGTGATCACATCGAAATATTGCCCCTTGACCGGGGCAACCCATTTGCCACCGATGAAGTTGTTGTATTGGGCCTTGTAATCCATTTTTGCACCAGCGGCGCCGGGAGCTGCGTAGATCATTTTGTCTCCTGATGTTGTAGGGGTTGCTGTTTTCACGCCCTCGCGGGGGAGGGCAACTAGTATCAAGGAGCATGCCAGCGGCGGCGTTTCTTTCAAGCATCTGATTCGTCGTTGATTTATAGCGACGAGCCGGATGGGCGCCACCTGTGCGTGTCGTTCCAGACTGCACCAACTGTCACAAAATGGAACAGTCGGGAGACACAACCGGTGGACTGGCTTGCACTGCCTGCCCAGCGCCCTATACTCGACAAAAAAGCGGGCAATGACCTGCCGAGGAGACAAATTCGATGCGCACACATCATCCTGTGCCGGCGCCCTTATTGCGCCAGGCACGGCTCAAGCTGCTTGAAAATGGCGATATTCCGGCGGGAAGCATCGATGAGCGGCTTGCCCGCTCCTGGCGCCGCAGCCTGTCAGCAGGGCTCTCCCCCACGGGGCGCTTGCCTGGTATCGACAATCTCACGGGCGCCGAACTGCAGCGTTCGCTGGCACGCAATCACGACCTGCTCCGCCACTCCCGACCGGTCATGGAATACCTGTTCGAGCAGGTGCGGCACAGCCACAGCATGGTCATCCTCGCCAATAACCGGGGGGTGTTGATGCACACGCTGGGCGATACCGATTTTCTCGGCAAGGCCGAGCGCGTGGCACTGATGTCCGGCGCCTCATGGAACGAGCAATTACGCGGTACCAACGCGATCGGTACGGCACTGGCCGAGGCCAGCGATGTCGAAATTCATGGCGCCGAACATTATCTGGAACGCAACGGTTTCCTCACTTGCGCCGCTGCCCCCATCTTTGCAGCCAACGGCCAACTGATGGGCATCCTCGACATTTCCGGCGACCACCGGGCACGCCATCCGCATACACTGGGGCTGGTGAACACAGCAGCGCGAATGATCGAGAACCGGATCGTCACCGCCAGCAATCATCGGCACATCCGCTTGCACCTGCATCCACAACCGGACGGCATCGGCACGATTGCAGAGGGCATCGTGGTGCTCTCCGACGATGGCTGGATCATTGGCGCCAATCGCCAGGGACTGGCGCTGTTGGGACTGCGTTCAGCCGATATTGGCGCCACCCTGCTCAGCCACATTCTGGACATCCGGCTGGAGCAATTGCTGGCCAAATCGGTACGCCACCCGCAGGAAGCACTCACCATGCACCTGCAAAATGGCATGCCGCTCTATGCCCGAGTTCATGCCGAACACAGTGTTCCGGCCAGCAGCCGCCGGCTGGATACCAAGCCACCTCTCCCTGACGCACTCACCCGACTGGACACTGGCGACCTGCGCTGGCGTAGCGCCGCAGAAAAAGCCCGGCGCATTCTGGGCAAGCCGATTCCCTTGCTGCTGTGTGGCGAATCCGGGGTTGGCAAGGAGTTGTTCGCCCGCGCCGTTCACGATGTTTCCCCACGCAAGAGTGGGCCTTTTGTCGCCATCAACTGTGCAGCTTTGCCTGAAAACCTGATTGAAGCAGAACTGTTCGGGTACACCAGCGGTGCTTTTACCGGCGCCCGCAAGGAAGGGAATATCGGCCGGCTACGCGAAGCCGAGGGCGGCACCCTCTTCCTCGATGAAATCGGCGACATGCCGGCAGCCATGCAAAGCCGACTGCTGCGAGTGTTGCAGGAACGACAGGTCACCCCCTTGGGCGGCGGTGCACCAGTCAATGTCGACTTCTCACTGATCTGTGCCACCCACCAGAATTTGCGCGAAGCCATGGAGCAAGGGTACTTCCGCAATGATCTGTATTACCGCATCAATGGGCTGACATTGCATCTGCCTGCCCTGCGCGAACGCAGTGATTTTGCCGAACTGGTGAGCAAGCTGCTCAATGAACCGGGCGAAACCCGCAACCTCCATCTGGCGCCGGAGTTGATGCTTAAACTGCAGGCACATCATTGGCCCGGCAATCTCCGCCAACTGGCCAGCCTGCTGCGGACCATGGTCGCCATGCTCGACCCCGGCGAAACACGAATCGACTGGCCACACCTGCCGGATGACCTGCTGGAAGAATTGCAACGATCGGTAAAAGCCGCGGCTTCGCCACGACCCGCGGCTAGCCTGGCAGCACTTTCACACTCGGCCATCGAGCAAGCGCTGGAAGATGCACGTGGCAATGTTTCGGCAGCGGCCAGACAATTGGGCATCAGCCGGCAAACGCTTTACCGCAAACTGAAACAGGCTTCAGCCACAGCCCACTGATGTCAGCCTGACTTGCTGCCAATGCGGCGTATGCACTGCGGCAAACAGTGGGTTCCGCCGGGCGTTCCCGTATAATGGGTTCAGCAAATACAGCTGTCGTCAGGCCTGCCGGCCGTTTCCACCGCCGGGCTCAGTCGATGGTTCCGCCCATGTAGTGGTGCTTCCCGGCGCCATCTGCCTCACCTGCCCGATACGGCAAGCAAAGGAGATCTCTTGGCCAAACCAAATTATCAATTCGAAAAGCGTCAGCGGGATCTGGCAAAAAAACAGAAACAGGAAGAAAAGCGTCAGCAAAAACTGGCGGCAAAGGCGTCGGCCACTGACGCGCCGGGTGGCGCGAACGTCGATGCGGCCGAGCCGGTTAGAGAAAATCCGGAGAAATAACAGCGCGCAGCACAACCTGTTTTTCGCCTGCGCGGACACGGCTGCTCAGCCACCATAACGCGCCCTTCTTGATCGTCATCTCCGTTTCCTGACCGGAGAGCAGCAGGGATGCCAGCCGCCCCAGACCGGGCTGGTGACCAACCACCAATACCGAACTGCGGGCAACAGGCCAGCCCGATGCCGCGATCAGATCCGGCACGCTGGCCTCAGGGGCGATGCGCCGCTCCGTCTCGAAATTCAAGCCCAGGTCGGCAACTGTCTGCTGGGTGCGTACCGTCGGGCTGACAATCACCCGCAAATGCTTGGGCTGATGTTGACGAATCCACTTCGCCACACGCTTGGCATCGCTCTGGCCGCGCTCAGTCAACGCCCGCTCGAAATCATTCTCGCCATCTTCGGCTTCGGCATGACGCCACAGCAACAGATCCATAAGCACTCCTGCAAAAAGACAACATCATAGACGTCAACTGTGACAGCGATGTTGCAAGCAACAGCAAAATTGTGTCACAAGCCGGCGGTCGCCGCCCATACCGGACAACTTGTACGGGAAGCTCGCCGACAATCACGGTAGAGCGATGCCAGGTGCTCGGCCATGATCTGGTCTGACCAGGTCGCAGCAAAATGGATAGCTTCGGCAGCGAGATGCCGCCAGACCTCAGGATGATTGAAAAAGTGCGCCAGTATTTCGCCGAACGCCGCCGTGTCATCGGGCGGGGTGATGCACCCTTTGCCGGGGGCAAGGATGTCGATGGTTCCCATCGCTGACAAGGCCATCACCGGCAGGCCGGCAGCCATCGCTTCCAGCAGGACCAGACCTTGCGTTTCGGTTCGTGAAGCAAAGAGGAAGATATCGGCCGCCTTGTAGCAGCCAGGCAATTCCTGCTGGCGGCCAAGGTAGCCCAAGAAACGAACGGCATCCTGCAAGCCCAGCTCTGTCACCCGCTGTTTCAGCTCGGCACTGGCCGGGCCTTCGCCAGTGATCAGCAGCAACAACTCCGGCACCTGTTTTCGTGCAACGATCAGCGCATCGATCAGGAAGCCGATGTTTTTTTCATGGGCCACGCGACCGACATACAGGGCCACTGGTCGCTCCGCCGGAATGCCGTGAGCGGCGCGAAAGGCGGCGCCATCTCCCTGCCTGAAGCGCTCCAGCGGAATCCCTGTCGGCAGCACATACATTGGCGTACTCACGCCATACGCTGTCAGCCGCGCCTTCATGGCACTCGATGGAACAATGACCCCGTCAAGCGCATTGCACTGACGCCGAGAAATCGCCCGTGCAGCCGTCCGCAGCCAGTTGGCGGGCAATTTCGGCGCGTAGTGATGCACATATTCCTCGAACAGCGTGTGATAGGTCGCGAGTACCGGCAGCCCCAACTTGCGCCCAGCTGCGAGACCTGCATAGTGGGCCACAAAGGGTGTCTGCACGTGGATCAGGTCACAACCGGCAGCGGCTTCGGCAACCGCCCGGTGCATGGCGCGCCAGCCCACGATGCGGTCTTCCGGGTCGCCTGGAACGGCACGCCCTGCGACCCGGGTAATGCCGGGCTGAAGGCCTTCATCGGCATAGCGCGGCACGACCAGCCGAACCTCCACCCCTTCGGCATCGAGTTTGCGACGAAAGGTCTCGATCGATGTGGAGACGCCGTTTACGCGAGGGAAATAAACATCGGAAACCATCAGGACTCGCATGTTGACTCCTTCTTCAGCATTGCCGGGTTGTGTTGTCTATCGGTTTGCGACCAGTTCACCACTTCCAGCTGCCCGTCGGGGTGCTCGACAATGGCGGTGCAGGAATCCACCCAGTCACCACAGTTACCGTAGACCAGCCCGCCCACTTCTCGCAGTGCGGCACAATGGATATGGCCGCAGATGACACCGTCAAGCCCGCGCTGGCGAACGGCATGGATCACGGAATCCTCGAAATCAAGCACGAATTGCAAGGCCTGCTTGACCTTGCGCTTGGCATAGCCGGCAAGCGACCAGTAGCCGGCGATACCGAGCCGGCGGCGTATCCAGGAGAGCAGCAGGTTGCAGCGCACCAGCCAGTCGTAGGCAACATCGCCGAGCAGGGCAACCCACCGGTGGTGACGGGTGACCTGATCGAATTCATCACCGTGAATCAGCAGAAAGCGTCGGCCATCCGCGGTGACATGCACATATTCGGCGCTCAGTTCGATATCGCCAAAGACTGTGCCGACATACTCGCGCAAGGCTTCGTCATGGTTGCCGGGTATCAACATCACCCGTTCGCCGTGGCGCGCCCGGCGCAGGAGTTTCTGGACAACCGTGTTCTGCGCCGGGGTCCAGCAAATGCTGCGGCTCATGGCCCAGAAATCGACGATGTCACCGATCAGGAAGACGTTTTCGGCTGGATAGTCACGGAGGAATTCAAGCAGGCGTTCAGCCTGGCACGCACGGGTGCCGAGGTGAATGTCAGAGAGGAATATCGAACGAACCTGAGGCATGCGGCAGAGTTTCCCCTGCCACCATGACAACCCGATGACGACACTATTGCAGGATTACGAAGGATCCGATGCGGGCTTGTTCCAGGCAGCCTCGATTTCATCAGCTGCTTGTGGATAGGCAAACAGATAGCCCTGGGCGACCTGGCAGTGTTCGCGGCGCAGGAAATCCGCCTGCTCGTCACGCTCCACGCCTTCAGCCACCACATCCATGCCCAAACTACGCCCGAGACCGATGATGGCACGGGCAATCACCTCGTCATTCGTATCCCGGCCGATATCACGCACGAATGAATAGTCGATTTTCAGCCGGTGCACCGGCAGTTGCCGCAGATAGGCCAGCGAAGAATAGCCTGTACCAAAATCATCAACCGCCAGATACACCCCATGCCTGCGCAAGCCGTTCAAGGCATCAAGCACGCGCCCGGTCTGGCGCATCAGGACTGACTCGGTCACCTCCAGCTCGAGCCGCTCTGGCGGCAAACGGTAATCGGCAAGGCAGCTGGAAACCATCTCGACCAGGCCGTCCTTTTCCAGTTGCTGCATCGACAGATTGACGGCGACGCGCGGCACAAAAAACCCGGCCTCCTGCCAATGGCCCATCTGCCGGCAAGCTTCCCGTATCACCCAGTCACCCAGTTCGCCGATAAGTCCCATTTCCTCAGCCACCGGAATGAAGCGGCCGGGCATCACCAGGCCAAGCTGAGGATGCTGCCAGCGCACCAGCGCCTCGACGCCGGCCAGCACACCGGTCATCAGGTCAATCTGGGGCTGATAGTGAAGCAGGAACTCTCCGCGGCTGACTGCCCCGCGCAAGGCATTCTCGACCACCATGCGTTCGAAGGCGCCGGCCCCCATGTCCGACTCGTAGAACTGGAAGTTGTTACGCCCCTGTTCCTTGGCCTTGTACATGGCCAGGTCAGCGTGCATCAACAAGGTGTCAATCGAATCACCATCATGGGGGAAAAGGCTGATACCAATACTCGCCGTGATGTGCAGCTTGTGCTGGCTGACCTGGAAGGGTTCGGCAAACACCGCTACCAGCTTCTGGGCAACGGAATTCACCGAGCGCACCGAAACATCGTCCTCAAGCAGGATGACGAACTCATCGCCGCCAATACGGGCAATGGTGTCGCCGCTTCGAAGCACGGCAACCATCAACCTGGCTGCTTGGCGCAGGATTTCATCGCCAACCGGATGCCCCAGGGTGTCATTGATATGCTTGAAACGATCGAGGTCGAGGAACATCACCGCCAACTGTCCGCGTTCCCGCTGGTGCCTTGTCAGCGCGTGCTTCAGGCGATCACGGAAAAGAATCCGGTTGGGCAGTTCCGTCAGCGGGTCATGATGCGCAAGAAACTCCATCTCCTCCTGCGAATGCTTGAAGGCACTGATGTCGCTGAATACCGCGACATAATGGCTGGCCTGCCCATGCTCGTCCTGTACCCTGCTCACCACTTCCCAGTTCGGAAAAACCTCGCCGTTCTTGCGCCGGTTCCAGATCTCGCCCTGCCACTGTCCCTGATGGATCAGGGACGCCCACATCTCCTGATAGAAGACCGGCTCATGGCGGCCGGAGCGCAAGAGGCGGGGCGTGTTGCCCAGGACTTCATCCGCCGGATAGCCGGTCACTTCAGTGAAAGCCCGGTTGACGGAAAGAATGCGGCCATCCACATCGGTAATCATGATGCCCTCGGCCGTGGATTCGAAAACCTTGGCCGCCAGTCGGGCGTTTTCTTCCCGTTTGTTACGGGCAGAAATATCGATGAGATAGGCCAGAATATGCGTTTCGCCAGAAAAATGAATGAAGGTTGCCGCAACGCTCACCTCGCGCCTGGCACCATCTCGCCCAAAGCAGACAATTTCCTGATCGGCCGACCGTCCGCCCTCCTGCAACCTCGCCAGCCATTCCTCCCGATCTTCCACACAACGCCAGAACCCGAGTTCCAGCGCTGTTTTCCCCACCATCTCATCCCGAGACCAGCCCATCAGGCGCTGATAGCTTTCATTGACATCGACAAATCTGCCATCGCTCAGGCGAGCAATCGATGCGGCAACAGGGCTGGCCTGAAACGCCATCATGAATCGCTCCTGCATTTCTTCTATCTCTTTTGCGACCTGCCGCTGCGCCGTAATATCTCGCGCAACGCCGAGTACCCCGATCAGCCTGCCCTGGCTATCGAACATCGGTGTCTTGAGGGTATCCAGCACTGCCTGATGACCGTCACTGGCATAGGTCACGCTTTCTTCATTGCGTGTCGGTTTCCCTGCCGCAATTGCTGCCTGATCCTTGGCTCGGAAAAAGTCTGCCAGTTCTCGGGAGGAGAAGTCATAGTCGGTTTTGCCGACAATCTGCTGCTCTTTGGCACCATAGAACTTTTCGAACTCGGCGTTGCAGGAAAGAAAGACACCCTCGGGATCCTTCAGCCAGACCAGATCCGGCACGGTATCAATCAGGGTTCTGAGGTGAAGACGTTCGTCATTCAACTGATGCGTACGCAAACGCACCTCCCGCCGGAGCAGGATGCCCCAGATGGCAATACCGGCAACCAGCACCAGCGTTGCCGCCAGAAGGTAGGAAAGATTTTTCAGCCAGGGCTGCGCCAACAGCGGCGTGCCCATCCACTTGCTGTAGATCTCCTTGTATTCATTCACGGAGATTTGTGCAAAACCCTGCTCGACCTGCTTCAGGATCGCCTCATTACCCTGCATCACTGCGCGATGGAATTGGCCGCTGTAAAGGACAAAGGCCTTGTGGAACTGCTGATCGACGCCTTTCCGGTACAGCAGATAATTGGCCGGCGGCTCGTCCAGGCAGAAGATACGCACCTGGCTCGCAACCGCTGCATTCACCAGGGCTTCGTAGCTGGCGTACGTGGCAATGTTGTCCACACCCGACTTGTGCAGGATCTCGATGCAGGCATCCCCCGCCTTGGCGCCGACCAGAAAACCGCGCAGCGCAGAGGCTTCATTGATGCCGCCAATCGACTGGTGCACATAGATAGGCACCGGCAGGTCGGCATAGGGTCTGGAAAAAGCGAGGCGTTTCTCGCGTTCCGGTGTACGGAACATCGTGTCAATGACTTCTGCCTGCCCCTCGGCCAGCATCTGCTGCGCCTTGGCCCAGTCTGTTGCAGCAAGCGTTACCTGAATACCGGTTTTTTTCTCCCACAGCCGCCAGACATCGACCAGGTAGCCATCGATATCACCCGCCGAATTCCGAAAAATGTAGGGCGGATAGTTGTCATCCAGGGCAACCGTGATTGCCCTGGATGGCGTACTTTCGGCTGCCCCCACAGACAAGCCGGGCAACAACAGGAACAGCACGGCCACCACGCCGCCCAGCAACCGGCGGCCTAAGGGCTGTCTCTGTTCCTGAACGTGCATCACAAGATAGCACCGCCCTGTGTTTCGCCCCGCTCATAAACCACATGGGCACGGCCAACGATCAACGGGTCAAGGTTGCCGATGCGTTGCGTGTCCTTGTTGTTGTAGGGCAGCTTGTGCAGCACGTAGCGCATGGCGTTCAGCCGTGCGCGCTTCTTGCAATCGGATTTGATTACCGTCCATGGCGCATCGGCCGTGTCGGTATGGAAGAACATGGCCTCCTTGCTCTTGGTGTAGTCCTCCCATTTATCCAGCGAGGCCATGTCGATCGGTGACAGCTTCCACTGCTTGAGTGGATGCACCTTGCGTTCCTTGAAGCGGCGGCGCTGTTCCTCGCGGCTCACCGAAAACCAGAACTTGATCAGGTGGATGCCGTTGCGCGCCAGCATGCGCTCGAACTCCGGCGCCTGGCGCATGAACTCCACATACTCCTGTTCGGAACAGAATCCCATGACCCGCTCGACACCGGCCCGGTTGTACCAGGAGCGGTCGAACAGGACGATTTCACCACTGGTCGGCAGGTGGTTTACATAGCGCTGGAAATACCACTGGCCGCGCTCACCCTCGGTCGGCTTCTCCAGCGCCACCACCCGCGCACCGCGAGGATTCAGATGTTCCATGAAACGCTTGATGGTGCCCCCCTTGCCGGCAGCATCACGCCCCTCGAACAGGATGACGACCTTCTGCCCGGTTTCCTTGACCCAGGCCTGCAGCTTGAGCAACTCGACCTGCAGACGGTATTTCTGATGCTCGTAATTCTTGCGCTGCATCAGGTTGCGATAGGGGTAGACGCCGGAACGCCAGTCCGCATTCAGCTCGTCGTCGGGATTACTGTCATCGTCGGCACGCACCCGCTGCTCGCGCAAGAGTGACTTGAGCAGCAAGGCAGCCTCGCCCAGTGGCACACCGGAGATGATGTCACGCATGGAAGAAAGCCGCGCCTCTTGCGCCCCCTCAACCCCTTTTTTTGCCACCAGCCCCTCAACCGCTGAAGCCGGCAAAAGCTTTCTCGTTACGATCGGCGTTGCCACCGGTTTTTTTCTGCTGGGCGCGGGGCGAGCAGCACGAGTGGGCGCTGTTTTTTTGCCCGACGGTGCCGGCGAAGTCTTTTCAGCGGCCTTTGCCACTGGCTTCGCCCCCGCGTTGGCTGCCCGTTTCGGCGCAGGACTGGTTTTCGTTGCTGCGGCGCCCGTCGCCGCCTTTTTTGTCGCTGGCGTCATTTCAGTTGCCACTCCTTTTTCTCCTGCCATGCACATCTCCCAATATAGTCATACCCGGCAACCCGGTTGCCAATATTCTAAAGTGCCACTTCGATGCGGTTTCGTCCACCCCGTTTTGCCGCATAGAGTGCCTGATCCGCGTCGGCGATCAGCAATACCTCCTTGCCCTGCACCGTCGGCAACTGCGTCGCAATGCCGATGCTGACCGTAAGCACACCATGCGCAGCCGCCCGGTGTGCGATGCCTGCATTGCGAACAGCCTCGGCAATTGCCCGGGCCACTTGCAGTGCCCCCTCGCGATCCGTACTGGGCATCACCACCACGAATTCCTCGCCGCCATAACGGGCCACCATGTCGCCCGGACGTTTCATTTCCCTTGAGCAAAGCGCGGCAATCCGGATCAGCACATCATCCCCCGCCTGGTGCCCATAATGGTCGTTGTAGGCCTTGAATTCATCGACATCGATCATCATCAGGGAGATGGGCTGCTGCTCGCGCAGGCAACGCCGCCATTCCTGCAACAGCAGCGCATCGAAACTGCGCCGGTTGGCAATCTGCGTCAACCCGTCCAGCCGGGCGAGGCGGCCGAGTTCGACATTGGCCACTTCCAGTGCTCGGGTGCGTTCGGCCACCTTGCTTTCCAGATCGGCAAAAGCCCCCCGCAAATGGACGGCCATGGTCTCGAACGCACGGCCCAGCTGATCCAGTTCCTGAACCCTGCTTCCAGCCCACACCCCATCGGCCAATTGACCTTCGGCAATCTCCTCGGCACGGCGATTGATCTCATTGATCGGCCGCACCAGCCAGCCGGTGAGATAGATTCCAACCAGTACTCCGATGGCAACGACAGCGACGGAAAGCCAGGTCAATACTTTCAGGCTGGACTCGAAGTGGCCGGAAAAATCCCGTTCCGGCAAGACCACGCCAACCAGCAGGGTCAAGCCATGCGCATCACGGAATTGCTGCACATCAAGGAGGTAGCGGGCACCATCGATATCGAGGAACGACTGTCCGGTCTGGCGCTCCCTGCTGCCCATGATTTCTCCCGCGACACGAATCCGTTCGTCGGGAAAGTCCTTGATGGCAAACCGGCGAACCGTATCACCAACCACCGAAAACACCGGAGCATTGAGCGACGTGGCAATCAAGCGGCCATCAGTCTCCGCCACAAAAGCCACGCCAGCAGATGCCAGCCGTTGGCTGCGCAGATACCGGCCGATCTGATCCAGCGCAATGTCAGCCGCAGCAACGCCGAGCAATCGATTCGATTCTGCCGCATACACCGGCACTGAAAAGCCGATGCCCAGACTCTCATAAACCTTGTATTTGTAGACCGGATACCATCCGGCTCGCCCATTCTCAACGGCGGTACGGAACCAGATCCGTTTCCGGGCATCGTATGGCTCGCCCCGAATCAGGGACATGCCGCGAGAATTATCGGGCTTGATATCGAAGGTCCCCAGCACCATGCCGTCCGCCTGCATAGCCGTCATCAGGCGAACCTCATTCGTATCAAGCAGTCGCGTTGCGCCAATGTACTGCCCGTCGGGAAAGCCAAAGGAGACGTAACTGAGTAGCGGACGTTGCCTGATGTCGGCAACGAAATGACGCTGAAGCCCATCCGGCCGGGCGGGATCAAGCAGCCCGGAGCGAATGATCTCGGCATTGGTTTGCGCAGTCAGCGCAGTTGCGGCAAAGAAATGTTCCAGATGAACGGTGATGCGCGCCCCGATTTCGGCGGCCATCTGCCGCTCGAACTGCTCAAGCGAATTCTGGCCGGATCGATACCCCATCCAGCCAATCGCCCCGGCTGCAACAATGAAGAGCAGCAGGAAGGGGATTATCAGAAAGCTGCGGAGGGGAATCTGCCGCATGGTCGGCCCTCACCTCGATGGAGCCTTCATCCTACATAAATTTCAGCCGTTTGGAATGCCCGGCAACCTTGGATTTGCCGGCATTGCCCTAAAAACGCGGGGGGCGGCTCAGGCTGCGCGTCTTGCTGCAGGGAAAACGGCCTTGAAGCAACTGCCTTCGCCACGGTTGCTAGTGATGTCCAGTACGGCCTGATGGCGTGAAAGCGCATGCTTGACGATGGCCAGACCAAGGCCGGTGCCGCCAGTCTCGCGCGAACGCCCCAGATCCGCCCGGTAGAAGCGCTCGGTCAGGCGCGGAATGTGTTTGGGATCGATGCCGACCCCGTTGTCGGTAACCGAGTAGATGGACTGCTCGCCCTCCGTTTTCCAGTACAGGCTGATCTGACCGCCATCCGGCGTATAGCGGACAGCATTGGTCGCCAGATTGCCGAATGCACTGTGCAGTTCGGATTCTGATCCGTAGATATCGCCCGCCTCGATTTGCAGCGAAATGTGATGGCGGCCACCCGACAGCACTTCGGCATCCCGCTTCACATTGGCCAGCAGGGCAGACATGTTGATCCGGTCCCGCTCGGGCGGGGGCGGTGAGGATTCCAGCGTCGACAAGGTCAGCAGATCCTGGACAATCTGCTGCATCCGCACCGACTGATCGAACATCATGCCAAGGTAGCGTGCCTGCTCATCAGGCTCAAGATCAAGCTCCCGCAGGGTTTCGACAAAACCGCTGAGCACTGTCAGCGGTGTGCGCAATTCATGCGACACATTGGCCACGAAATCCCGGCGCATGTGATCCAGCCGCTCAATATCGGTGACATCACGCACCTGCAGAAGACGCTCATTACCCGCATAGGGCAGGACATGAACGGAAAGCACCCGGTCCTCCTGCCGCTCGATGCTCATGCGCAACGGGCGCGAGTAATCCCCGGCCGCCAGATAGCTGACGAATTCCGGCTGACGAACCAGATTGGCAATGGGCAGCCCACGATCCACCTTCAGATCGATGCCGAGCAACCGCTCAGCCGTACGGTTGCACCAGCCGATGCGGTTTCCCGAATCAAGCGTGACAATGCCATCGACAATGGCTTGCCCGGCCGCCGCCACCTGCTTCAAATCCTGGTCACGACGGGCAATATCGGCATGCAGCTGGCGCTCGTGACGAATCAGGCGTGAAAAAATTTCGTGCCAGATGCCATCGCCATCGAGATCCCGATCAGGTGATGGATTTCGCGACCACGCTTCGAGGCGGAGGAAATACCCAAGGTGGCTGGCCATCTGCACCAGCAGGAAAACGGAAAAGAACCCCCAGCCAAAGACTGGCGATACGAGCATGCCCAGCGCCAGCGCAATTGCCGCACCCACCGCTGTCTTGGCTACAACCTGAAAAAGCATGCTGTTCACCATTGATCGTCAGTTGCCGCGAAACCGGTAGCCTGTCCCGCGCACGGTTTCGACCCGCTCATGTTCGCCGGTGGGTTCAAGCACGGCACGCAGACGACGGATGTGCACATCGACGGTACGCTCTTCGATGAACACATGGTCTCCCCATACTTCATCAAGCAACTGGGCACGGGAATAGACACGTTCGGGATGGCTCATGAAGAAAAGCAGCATGCGGAATTCGGTCGGACCCAGCTCGACCGGCTCGCCCGCTGCCGTGACCCGATGGGTGACCGGGTTCAGGCACAGCCGGCCGATGCTGATCTCATCGCCCGCCAGGTGTGGCTGGCGTCGGCGCAATACGGCGCGCACCCGGGCAATCAGTTCCTTGGGCGAGAATGGCTTGGTCACATAATCATCGGCACCGGCCTCCAGCCCCAGCACCTTGTCTTCCTCATGCACCCGGGCTGTCAACATGATGATCGGCAATTCGCGGGTTCGTTCATCGCCCCGCAGTCGCTTGGCCAGCGCAACGCCCGACTTGCCCGGCAGCATCCAGTCGAGGATCAGCAAATCAGGCAGCGCCGCATTGATCGCAGACTCTGCCTCTTCCGCACTGCTGGCGCGGACCACGAGAAATCCGTTGTGCTTGAGATTGATCGCCAGCAACTCCTGGATCGCCGGCTCGTCCTCAACCACCAGAATGGTCGGTGTCACTGCTACGCCTCCTTCCCGGTATGGCGGATGTCACGGCCTTCCGCGATGTAGATCACATGCTCGGCGACATTCTTGGCATGGTCGCCGATACGCTCGATCGAACGGCAGATCCAGATGATGTCCAGCGCAGTACTGATCGTGCGCGGGTCTTCCATCATGTAGGTAATCAACTGGCGTACCGTGGCCTTGAATTCGCTATCCACCTTGGCATCGGCATGAATCACCGCAGCTGCCTTGCTCGCATCCAAACGGGCAAAGCAATCCAGCGAATCGCGCAGCATGGTCACCGCTTCTTCCGCCACGTGCCGGACATCGGCTGCACGCGGCAGGCTGGGCAATCCATGCTCATGGACTCGCCGGGCCCCCTTGGCAATCTTTTTCGCTTCATCGCCAATGCGCTCGAGATCGGTGACGATCTTGGTGATACCCATGACCAGCCGCAGATCGGAGGCAGTCGGCTGGCGCTTGGCAATTACCGTCACCGTTTCGTCGTCGATGATTTTCTCGTAGGCGTTGACCCGGTGGTCGCTTTCCACGATGTCCTTGACCACTCCTGTCTCACCCGAGGCATAGGCACCGACTGCCGCACGGATCTGCGATTCGACCAGGCCGCCCATTTCCAGCACATGGGTACGCAGGCCGAAGAGGTCTTCGTCAAACTGCTTGGATACGTGTGTACTTTCGTTCATGTTCAACTCCCTTAGCCCATGCGGCCAGTGATGTAGTCTTCAGTGCGCTTGTCCTGCGGCTTGATGAACACGTCGTCGGTCTTGCCGAACTCGACCAGTTCGCCGAGGTACATGTAGGCCGTGAAATCGGACACGCGTGCCGCCTGCTGCATGTTGTGCGTGACGATGGCGATGGTGAACTCCTGCTTCAGCTCATGAATCAGTTCCTCGATGCGCATCGTCGAAATCGGGTCCAGCGCCGATGTCGGCTCGTCGAGCAACAGCACATGCGGCTTGACCGCAACACCACGGGCAATGCACAGACGTTGCTGCTGGCCACCGGAAAGCCCGGTACCCGGCTGCTTCAGCTTGTCCTTGACCTCGTCCCAAAGCGCCGCCTTGGTCAGTGCCCATTCGACACGATCATCCATCTGCATCCGTGACAGCTTTTCGTGCATGCGCACACCGAAGGCGATGTTGTCATAGATCGACATCGGAAACGGGGTTGGCTTCTGGAAGACCATGCCGACCTTGGCGCGCAGCTCAATGGTGTCGACACCCTTGGCCAGGATGTTCTTTCCATCAATGCTGATTTCGCCCTCAGCCCGCTGGCCGGGGTAAAGGTCATACATGCGGTTGATGGCACGGAGCAGGGTCGACTTGCCGCATCCGGACGGGCCGATGAAGGAGGTTACCCGACCCTTGAAGATATCGAGGTTGATGTTCTTCAGGGCAATATCCTTGCCGTAATAGAAGTTCAGATTCTTGATGCTGATCTGAGGCACGAGGTTGGTTACAGCATTTTCAACAGGCATCATGTTTTTTCCCAGGTAATTGTCCATGACAGGCTCAGCGTCCGGTGGGCTTGCGGAAGAGCACGCGGGCCACGATGTTGAGCAGCAGCACGCCCATGGTGATCAGGAAGACACCGGCCCAGGCCAGCTCCTGCCAGTCACGGAACGGGCTCATGGCGAACTTGAAGATGGTCACCGGCAGGTTGGCCATCGGCTCGGACAGATCGGTGCTCCAGAACTGGTTGGAAAGGGCAGTAAAGAGCAAGGGCGCCGTTTCACCAGAAATGCGCGCCAGCGCCAGCAGAATGCCGGTCACCACCCCGGTCTTGGCCGAACGCAGGGTGACCATCATGATCACCTTCCACTTCGGCGCACCAAGCGCGAAAGCTGCTTCGCGCAAGGTGTGCGGCACCAGGATCAGCATGTCTTCGGTCGTTCGCACCACCACCGGAATGACCAGAATGGCCAGCGCCACAGCGCCGGACATGCCGGAGAATTTTCCTGTGTGTGCGACATACAGCGCGTAGACAAAAAGACCGATGACGATCGACGGTGCGGACAGCAGGATGTCATTGACGAAGCGAGTCACCTGGCCAAGCCATGTCCGCCGGCCATATTCGGCGAGATAGATACCGGTGAGGATAGCTATCGGCGTGGCCATCAGCATCGCCAGACCCACCATGATCGCCGAACCGACAATGGCATTCTTGAGACCCCCGGCACTGCCCGGCGGTGGCGTCATTTCGGTAAACAGCGTCCATGACATGGCACCGACACCCAGGTCAAAAACCATCCACAGAATCCAGATCAACCAGAACAGCCCGAAAGCCATGGCCAGTATCGAACAGCCGAGCGCAGCGACGTT
>JACKLY010000008.1 GCA_024235655.1 Zoogloeaceae bacterium
GCCGCAGTCGGCTCGTTGATGATGCGCTTCACTTCCAGACCGGCGATGCGGCCGGCGTCCTTGGTCGCCTGACGCTGGCTGTCGTTGAAGTAGGCCGGCACGGTGATGACGGCTTCGGTGACTTCTTCGCCGAGGTAGTCTTCGGCAGTCTTCTTCATCTTGCGCAGCACTTCGGCAGAGACCTGCGGCGGGGCGATTTTCTTGTCGCGCACTTCAACCCAGGCGTCGCCGTTGTCGGCCTTGCAGATCTTGTAGGGCATCAGGGCGATGTCCTTCTGCACTTCCTTTTCCTCGAAACGGCGGCCGATCAGGCGCTTCACCGCGTAGAGGGTGTTCTTCGGGTTGGTGACGGCCTGGCGCTTGGCCGGCGCGCCGCACAGGATCTCGCCGTCTTCCGAGTAACCGATGATCGACGGCGTGGTGCGTGCACCTTCCGAGTTTTCAATAACCTTCGGCTGGCCGCCTTCCATGATGGCCACACAGCTGTTCGTTGTGCCGAGGTCGATACCGATAATCTTGCCCATTGCGTTTTTCCTTTCGAGAAATGTCTTTTACTGCGTATTTTGTGATGAGCCTCATCTGGGGGCGTCATCGAATAAATCAAGCGCTGCGATTTGAACGGGGGTTCAGGCGTCCTTTGCCTTGGCCACGGCCACCATGGCCGGGCGCAGCGTGCGGTCGGCGATCAGGTAGCCTTTCTGGAAAACCTGAACCACGGTGTTTGCCGGCTGATCGCTGTCGATCATGGCCATGGCCTGATGGCGGTGCGGGTCGAATTTCTCACCCACCGGATTGACTTCAACGATGGCGGCCTTTTCAAAAGCCGACACCAGGTTTTTCAGCGTCAGTTCCACGCCGGAACGCAGGCTGTCCGGATTGGTGTCGGCCAGCGCCATTTCCAGCGTGTCCTTGACGGCCAGCAAGTCGCTGGCAAACTTCTCGGCGCCGAACTTGTGCGCCTTGGAGATGTCTTCCTGCGCCCGGCGGCGGACGTTTTCGGTTTCTGCCTTGGCGCGCAGCCAGGCATCGTGGTGTTCTTCAGCACGCAGTTCGGCCTGGCGCAGCAATTCTTCCAGGCTGGGCGTGCTTTCCAGTGCTTCTTCCGGTGGCGTTTCAATCGCCGGGGGCGTGTCTGCCGTGCCGGCGTCCTGCAACAAGGCTTCCTGGTCCGGATTCAGTTCCGGGGTCTGTTCTTTGTTCTGCTCTTGCATTGTCCAAGTTCCCGATGAAAGTGCTGCCATAGCTTGGGGCGCCTGCTGATCTTTCAAGGGGAAATGCCATTTTTTTCATATTCTGTTTTTGGGCGATCCTGATACGATGCCGCCTATGGCAGAGAAAATCGGCAAATACGAGATTATTCGCACCCTGGGCAAGGGCGCGACAGCGATCGTTTACCTGTGCCGGGATCCGGATGGCGATCGTGATGTGGCCGTCAAGCTGATCAAGCTGGGCAAGGAAAATGCCGCCATGTCGCGGCGGCTGATGAAGCTTTTCCAGACCGAAAGCGGCATCGGGCGCCGTCTCGACCATCCGAATATCGTCCGTATCTATGATGCCGTGGTCGAGCCCGACCAGGCCTACATCGTCATGGAATATGTGGACGGCACCCCGCTCGATCAATTTGTGGCGATCAGCAAGCTGATGCCCATGCACCGGGTGATCGGGGTTGTCTTCAAATGCTGCCTGGCGCTCGACTACGCTTTCCGTCAGGGCGTGATCCACCGCGACATCAAGCCGGCCAACATCCTGATCACCGCCGACGACGAGGCCAAGATCACCGATTTCGGCCTGTCACTGAACCTGCAACGCGAGGCCGGCAAGGATTCCACCTTCATCATGGGTGTTGGCTCGCCGGCCTACATGTCGCCGGAACAGATCAAGGCCTACCCGCTCAACCAGAAAACCGACCTCTACTCCTTGGGGGTGGTGCTCTTCCAGTTGCTCACCGGGCGCCTGCCTTTCCGGGCCAACAACCCGGCAACGCTGATCTACCGGATCATCAACTTCGATACACCGTCGATCTGCGCGATGAACCGGAATCTGCCGGAAGGGCTGGATCCGATCATCAAGAAGGCGCTGGAGAAGGATCTTTACAACCGCTACAAGAACGGTGCCGAGTTCGCCAAGGATCTGGCCTCGGTGCGCTATCAGATTTTCAACGAGAACGACCCGAAGGAAGATACCTCGCACTTCAAAGCGCTGCGTGTGCTGCCCTTCTTCATCGATTTCGACGAGGTCGAGCTGTGGGAAACCCTGCGCATCTGTGTCTGGCGCGATCTGGCGGCCAAGGTGGCGTTGATGACCGAAGGCGAGGAAAACCGCATGTTCGGCGTGATCGTCAGCGGGTTTGTCGAGGTCTCGTCGGAAGGGCATGCCATCTGTCGCCTGGGGCCGGGCGAGGTGGTTGGCGAAATGGCCTTCCTGCATCCCAAGAACAAGAAACGCCGGGCGACGGTGGTGACACTGGAGCCAACGGTTTTCCTGGAAGTGAACCCGGCTGCACTGGCACTCAGTTCGGATGAAGTGCAGGAGCAGTTCAACAAGGCGCTGATCATGCGTGTGCTGGACCGCCTGGCGCAGGCCGACACGGTGCTGGCCAAGCAGGGGCCGCGCGCAGTGAACCCGGATAGCGGGCTGCCACCACCGCAGGCCAGCAGCAGTATCGACCTTCAGTTGCTGCCGTAGGCCGCAGTGCGCTAAACGCTCAGGTCAACCTGCTGAATGCTGCCCGCGGCACCGTCTTCCGTTAGATAGATACTGCTGCTCCGAACCTGGCCGAGCGCCCGGTTTTCAGCATCGCGGATTGCAAAGGGCGTGTCCAGCCTGGCCAGCGCGATGGCCCCGACCCCCGCACTCCCCAGCGACCTGAGTTCGCCTGCGCCGGCCGCATCCGGTGTCCAGACATACAGTTTTTTCCAGGCAGCGTCGTTCTCGTCGATCCAGCCGTTGCCATCGTCATCGAGTGCCTCGAGATCGGCAAAGCCGTCGCCGCTGCGGGGGCCGAACAGTTCGCTGCCATCATTGGCGCGGCGGTCGCCGTTGCGATCGAAAACGAGGAAACCACTACCCGCTGCCAGCCGGTTGATGTTCTCGGCAGTACCATCGGCATCAAGATCGAAACTGAAGCGCTGGTCGAGTAGCTGTGCCGCGTTGCCGCCAAAATTCAGCACCAGCGGGTCTTTCTGGCGGGCCGCATCGCCCAGGCGTAGGCGCACCGCACTCTCCTCATGGAAACTGCGCGACATCGAAAGCTGGAGAGTGAATGAAATCTCACGGCCATCGGCTGTCTGCACGGTTCCGCTGGCCGAGAAACGGGTTTCTTCCCGTTCCGTGTAACTTTCGTGCCGGTCATATTCCACGCCCCAGCCGACCCGGCGCTGCGCCGTGGCTGGCTGTGGCACCTCCGGGGGTGGCTTGTCAGGCTTCAGTTCCCTGGTCTCGAGTGCATTGAATACCACGACTTCCTCACACATCAGGTAGCGGAGCATTGCCCGCAGCAGCATCAGGCGCGGATCATTCTCGGCCTCCTCTGCTGCCTGCTCAATGGCTTCAGCCTCGCTGCTCTGTGCCGACTGGCCGGCTTCGGAAATGACTACAGACTCTCGCTGTGGCGGCCCCGGCGGACGCCCGCGCCCCTCGAAATCAGGTCGTTGGTCACCGACCCACATCCGCAGGGATTCCTTCACTTCGTGGTGTTGGGTGGATGCATGGACCGAGGCCATCTGCATCTGGGCGCTGGCGATTATCATGGCGGCCTCCGGTAACGCAGGGTGGACCGTTAACGGAAGATCGACGGGGAAAGTTGAGTAAGTGAAAAGCAGGCGTCCCGATGAATTGCCAATAGGGGCTGGTCGTATGGGTTGCGGCCCCTTCGCTTCAGGAACAGTTCAATTAAATTGATTGTTCCAGCCCAGTCAAATAATGGGTTTGCTGATTTTCAGTGCAAACAATCCATCAAACCGTTCAGTTTTATTGATCGATTGAAGAGGGCTGCCTTCATCTTGAGATGCCCAAACCCTTGGCGCGCGTCGCCGACAATGCGAGCGAGGTCGTATCCACAAGAACTGGCAGCACGATCCATGGATCAGGTGGGTTCCCCCATTGGCGTAAAACGCTTGATCAAAAAGCAGGGCGTACAGTTTTGCAGGGTGGCAAGTTATGGTTCTAATCTATTGATGTCGAATGGTTTTTCGGAAGATTCTATTGGCGCACTGCGCAATAAGGCGCAGCCGCTGACCCTTTGCTCGCGGGAGGAGGCCGGTTCCTGAGCGAGGACTCTTTGCGATCTGCGTTCGCTGAAATAGCAGTCGTTGATTTTTTGCGCACGCCGGAAATACGGCGCGCCCTGTCGAATGAGTGTGTCGGGCACCACAAACATTGCGTAGGTGTGCTCTCGAATGATTGTGGTCGTGCCAGAAAACGCCTGTTTGGGTTCAATGACCACGCCAACGCTCAACTCCTTTGCGGCTTTTGAGTGGCCGAGCGGCCCACAACCGCTGCCCTGATAGAACGCTACATAGCTCATGTTTTCCGTTGGGTACCGATACCTTGCCTCGGTAATTGTTGGTCCGTTAAGCATCTGAATCGACGATGAAATGATTGTTCCGCCTAGAGATTCACGAATTGCTTGCCACTTTGCACGCTCGTAAGCAGGCCCGAGTCCGGGAGGCCATTGGGGCATAGAAACCGTTCCGCCGATTGACTGAGAGAAGAATGCCACCGGGATGTGCGGGGAGATAAACAGGTGATAGCTGCACCGGTAAAGGTTGACTTCTGAATCCCATGACACCCTGAGCTCGATCGCTTCGAGCCCCGGCGACAGATGCTCAGTCACTACAAACGGGGGTTGGGGAGGACGGTTTTCTGCTTGGGAATTTAGTTTCTGCTCATAGGAAGGACTGAAGGCCCAGAAACTACGCCGCCAGTCCTTCCCGAGAACGACCTCAGGATCGCCCGGTATCCGCGTGCGCTCCTGCCAGCGGTAATCTGCGCTGTGCCCGGAAATGATGGGCTTGGCGTTGTAGTCCTCTACAACCCCTGCTTGTGCGAGCCCCAAGCCGCAAAGCAGCAAACTGCCGGCAGCGGCCATCTCGCGTATGCAATTCGTCCATTGATCGCGTCGCTTGCGATCGGCGGGGCTTCCGATGCTGTGATCGCTCACGCCTGCACCCTCCCTTCGTCCAGATTCATCACATTCACCTGTTCCATGTAATCAACGGGGCCTGGGTCAATTTTCCTTTTGCTCGCGTGGCCCGCAGCCATTCACATCAGAAACAGTTCAATTAAATTGAACGTTCCAGCCCGGCCAAATACTGGGCTTGCTGATTCTCAGTGCAAACAATCCAACAAACCGTTCAGTTTTATTGATCGATTGAAGAGGGCTACCTTCAGTTTGCGGCGCCCAAGCCCTTGGCGCGCGTTGCCGACAACGCGAGCGAGGCCGCATCTTGCACTTCCCGCGTCGGCCAGCCGCCGAGGTGCGATTCGATCAGGCCGGTGAGGGCGGCGATCCAGTCGTCGCGCTCGTTCAGTGCGGGGATGTAGTGGTATTCGCCGCCGCCGGCCTGCAGGAAGTCGGCCTTGCCTTCAATGGCGATTTCTTCCAGCGTTTCCAGGCAGTCGCCGACGAAGCCGGGGCAGAGGATGTCGACGCGCTTGACGCCTTGTTTGGCCATGGCCTGCAGCGTCGGGGCGGTGTAGGGCTGCAGCCATTCGGCTTTGCCGAAGCGGCTCTGGAAGGTGAGGCGAAATTGCTCGGGCTTGAGTGCCAGTGCTTCAGCGAGCAGGCGGCCGGTTTTGTGGCACTCGCAGTGGTAGGGGTCGCCTTTGTCGAGGGTGAAGCGTGGCACGCCGTGGAAGCTCATCACCAGCTGGTAGTTGCTGTCCGGTCGGCCATGCTTGGTCCAGTGTTCGCGCACACTGGCGGCGAGGGCTTCGATGTAGCCGGGCAGGTCGCAGAAGCTGCGGATGACGCGCAGTTCCGGCTGGTTGCGCTGCGTGGTCGCCCAGCGGTACGCCTCGTCCAGCGCGGTGGCGCTGGTGCTGCCGGCGTATTGCGGGTAGAGCGGTACGAGCAGGAAGCGGGTGCAGCCGGCGGCCTTGAGCTTGTCCAGCGTGCTGGCGATGGACGGCTGGCCGTAGCGCATGGCGTATTCGACCACGAGGTTGTGGTGTCCGGCCTGGCCGAGCAGACCTTTGACGAGCTTGGTCTGGCGTTCGGTATGCACTTTCAGCGGGGAGCCTTCCGGGGTCCAGATCGCAGCGTATTTTTCGGCAGACTTCTTGGGGCGGGTGTTGAGGATGATGCCGTTAAGGATCAGCCACCAGATCGGGCGGGGAATTTCAACGACACGCGGGTCGGAGAGGAATTCGCGCAGGTAGGTCTTGAGTGCTGGCGCTGTGGGCGCTTGCGGGGTGCCCAGGTTGATCAGGACAACGGCGGTGCGCGCCGGGGTGCCATGACGCCAGGCGGGCTCGGGTTTCGTGGTGCTCATCAGGGGGCTTTCAGGAATTGGCCTGGTAGGTAAGGGCGGAGGAGAGCAGCTTGGCGGTAATGTCGACAATCGGAATCACCCGCTCGTAGGCCATGCGGGTTGGGCCGATGACGCCGACCGAGCCGACGATCTGGCCGTTGACCTCGTAGGGTGCGGTGACCACGCTGCATTCATCGAGTGGCGCCAGCCCGGATTCGCCGCCAATGAACAGTTGCACGCCGTCGGCACGGCTGGAAACATCCAGCAGTTGAACCAGGCTGGTGCGTTGTTCAAAGAGGTCGAACAGTTCCCGCAGCCGGCTCATGTTGCTGGAAAACTCCTCGACTTCCAGCAGGTTCTTTTCCCCGCTGATGACATAGGGGGTGCCCGATGAGCTCAGTGCTTCATCGCCGGCGGTCAGTGCCGCAGACATCAGCGATTGCAGATCGGTACGCAACTGGCGCAGCTCGTCCTGCAGGCGGCGGCGGATCTGTTCGAAGTCCATGCCGGCAAAATGCTGGTTGAGGATATTGCCGGCAGTGACCAGTTCGGAGGGGGTGTAAGGCCGTTCGGTGAGCAGGATGCGGTTCTGCACATCGCCATCCGCCGTGACGAGAATCAGCAGGATGCGTTTTTCCGACAGGCTGACGAATTCGATCTGCTTGATGCGTGGTGCAGCCCGGCGCGGCGTGATGACAACGCCGGCAAAGTGCGTGAGACCGGAAAGCAGGTTGGATGCGCTGCTGATCAATTGCTGTGGCTGCAGGGATTGCAGTTGATCTTCGATTTCCCGCACACGCGCCCGTTCCAGCGGACAGATGGTGAGCAGGCTGTCGACAAAGAAGCGGTAGCCGCGTGCGGTGGGTATGCGACCGGCCGAGGTGTGCGGGCTGGCAATGAAGCCGGCTTCTTCAAGGTCGGCCATGACATTGCGTACGGTGGCGGCAGACAGGTCGAGTCCGGAGAATTTGGACAAGGCACGCGAGCCGACCGGCTGAGCCTCGGCGATGTACCGTTCGACCAGTGTTTTGAGCAGGATGCGGGCGCGTTCGTCTAGCATGAGACAGATTCTACAAAAAAGGTGATCCATCGGTCTGCCTTGTTTGTGGAATAATTCGGCACATGAATGGATATTCCGGCTCGTCCCGCTCTCCCAGAACCATTGCACTGATCGGTCGCTATCAAAGCGCAGAGATCGCCGAGTCCTTGCGTTCGCTGGCGAAGTTCCTGCACGAACGTGGCGTCACGGTGCTGGTCGAGGAGGAAACGGCCACCACGGTTGGCCGCGAAGCCGGGCTGGATCACTGGGTGCCCGGCAGTTATGAGTCGATTGGTGCCAGTGTCGATCTGGCCATTGTCCTGGGTGGCGATGGCACCATGCTCAATGCGGCCCGGCGCCTGGCGCGCTATCGGGTGCCGCTGGTCGGCGTGAACCAGGGGCGGCTCGGTTTCATGACCGATATTGCCCGCAGCGACATGCTGACCTGCATGGAAGATTTGCTGGATGGGCGTTTTGTCTCCGAGACCCGGATGCTGCTCGATGCCGAGATCATCCGCGACGGGCGCGAGATCGCCACCAATCTGGCGCTCAATGATGTGGTGATCGACAAGGGCGCCATCGGCCGGATGATCGAGTTCGAACTGTTCATCGACGGAGAATTCATCTACAGCCTGCGTGCAGATGGCATGATCGTTTCAACATCCACCGGTTCCACGGCTTATGCCATGTCTGCCAACGGCCCCATCATGCATCCGCAGGTGGCGGGTATCGCGCTGGTTCCCCTGTGTCCGCATGCATTGACCAATCGCCCGGTACTGGTCAGTGACCAGGCCGAAATCGAATTGCGGGTTACCCATGCCACCGATTGCCGGGTGCACTTCGATGGCCAGGTAACGGTTGATCTGTCGCGTGACGACTCGGTCAAGCTGCATCGTTCCGAGTATTCGATCTGCTTCCTGCACCCGCCCGGCTACAGTTATTTCGCCATGCTGCGGCAAAAGCTGCAGTGGAGCGCGCGCCCCAAGGGCCAATAGACCCCATTGATCCTCATTCATGCTGCAGCGACTTTCCATCCGTGATTTTGTGCTGGTCGATCAACTCGAACTCGAGTTTTTGACCGGATTCGGCGCGCTGACCGGGGAAACCGGCGCCGGCAAGTCGATCCTGGTCGACGCGCTGGCATTTGTGCTCGGCGAGCGTGCCGATGCCGGCTTGCTGCGCTTCGGCGCAGAGCGGGCAGAAGTGGCAGCCGAATTCGATGTGACGACTATTGCCGATGCGTTTGCCTGGCTCAAAGAAAACGAGATGGATGACGACGATGCGGGCACTCTGGTGCTGCGCCGGACCCTCGATGCCGGCGGGCGTTCCCGCGTCTGGATCAATGGATCGCCGTCGACCGTTCAGCAGTTGAAGGAACTGGGGCAGTCGCTGGTCGATATTCATGGGCAACACGCGCATCAATCCTTGCTGCGTGCCGATGCTCAGCGCCGCTTGCTCGATCAGCATGCCGGCCTGCAAGCCCTTGTTGCCAGGGTTGCCGATGCCTGGCGCCAATGGCGGGATGCTCAGGCGGCACGGGATGCGGCTGCAGGAAACTCCGAGGCCTCTGCCCGTGAGCGTGAAGAACTGACCTGGAAGATCGAGGAGATCGAGGTGCTGGCGTTTACGGTCGATGGCTGGGAGACGCTGAATCAGGAGCACCGGCGATTGGCCCATGCGGCGGCCCTGATCGAGGGGGTGCAGCAGGTGCTGGTTGTTCTGGCGGAGGGGGAGGATGCCTGTGAATCCCGTATCGGTGGCGTGGCGTCCCGTCTGGACGATCTGACCGAATATGACCCGGAACTCAATGAAATCGCCCGCCTGGTGCAATCGGCACAGACCGAACTGGTAGAGGTGGTGTCCTCGCTGCGGCGTTATGCAGATCGTGCCGAGCTTGATCCCGCCAGGCTGAGTGCGGTTGAACAACAGATCGAACAGGTATTGGCCTGTGCGCGCAAACTGCGTGTGCAGCCGGAAGCCTTGCCTGAGGTGCTGTCCGATGCGCGCAAGCGTTTGCTGGCGCTTGGCGAATCCGCCGATATCGAGGCGCTGGAAAGCCGGGTGCTGAAGGCGGCGGCGACCTATTCCACGGCGGCGACCGAGCTCTCGTCCCGGCGTCAGGCAGCGGCGACCGAATTTTCACATGCCGTCTCAGCCGGCATGCAGCATCTGGCCCTGGCGGGCGGGCGTTTTGACGTGGTCTTGCTGCCCCTGCCCGAAGGTTCTGCGCACGGACTCGAACAGATTGAATTCCGGGTCGCCGGGCTGGCTGGCGACGAGCCACGTGCTCTGGCCAAGGTGGTTTCCGGTGGTGAATTGTCGCGCATCAGCCTCGCCATCCAGGTGGTGGCAAGCCGGGCGGCGAGCGTGCCGACCCTGGTTTTCGATGAGGTCGATGTCGGTATCGGCGGAGGCGTTGCCGAAGTAGTGGGTCGCCTGCTGGCCGAAATCGCCACCGATCGCCAGGTGCTGTGCGTTACCCATCTGCCACAGGTGGCGGCGCGTGCCGGCTGGCAGTGGCAGGTCAGCAAGGATGGCACGGGGAATGGCGTTGTCAGCCGGGTTACTGCGCTGGATGACGCCGGGCGTGTCGAGGAAATAGCCCGCATGCTGGGTGGTGTTGAAATCACCACGATCACGCGCCAGCATGCCCAGGAAATGCTGGTTGCCAGCTAGCTGAATTCGGCCCCTGGTTGGCCTTCGCTGCTTTGGTGGTCTAAGCTTAAAGCGTTTTCAACCACCGATGGACATCTGCGTGCAGATCGGCGCTGTCTCTTCTCCCTATCTCGATGCCTATCGCGCTTCCGCCCTGAGTGGCGGGAAAGGCGCGGCTGCCTCTCCAGCAGTTTCCGCTGATGGAAAGGCGGGCAAGGCGGCTGCCGAGCAGCCGGGAGAGTTGAGCCCTGAGGCGCAGCGGGTTGTCGCCGAGCTGGCGAGAACGGACAGGGAAGTTCGTACACACGAGCAGATGCACATGTCGGCAGGTAGCGGGGTAGTTACTGGTGGCCCCAGTTTTTCCTACACCACCGGGCCTGATGGCAAGCGCTATGCTGTGGGCGGCGAAGTTTCGATCAGTACGGCCCCCGGTAGGACACCCGAAGAAACGATTGCCAAGGCACAGCAGATCCAGCGTGCAGCGCTGGCGCCGGCAAAGCCATCCGGACAGGATCAACAGGTGGCGGCTGCCGCAGCGCGGATGGCGGCTGAAGCGTACCGGGAACTGGCGGCCCAGCGAACCGAGCAGGCCACTGAAAAAGCTGGCGGTGACGGTAGCCGGAATGATGAGGCTGTCGGGCTCTATCAGCAGGTACAGGGCGGCAGCAATGCGGCGTCCTCCGCGATTGATGCCTTTGCCTGAGCCTGTGCTCAGGCGGTTCCCGTGAGTGTCAGAACGCCGGTGAGGACAAAGACCACTGCCGCTGCCCAGCGGATGGCCTTGAGTGGCAGTCGTTCAGCGAGGCGTTCTCCGACCAGCACTGCCGGTATGTTGGCGGCCAGCATGCCTAGGGTCGTACCAGCAACCACCCAGAGCAGCGCGTCGTATTTTGCCGCGAGAGCAATCGTTGCAAATTGAGTCTTGTCGCCCATTTCGGCAATGAAAAAAGCGATGGTGGTGGTGATGAAGGCGCTGCGTGCGCCGCTGGCGGGGGCTTCATCATCGTCAAGTTCATCCGGTTTCAGGGTCCAGATGCCAAAGAGGATGAAGACAATGCCGGTGGCCCAGCGTAGCGAGTCTGCCGGTAACTGGTTGGCAATCAAGGTGCCTATCCAGCCGGCAAATGCGTGATTGGCCAGCGTGGCGACCAGAATCCCGGCAATGATGGCTCCCGGCCGGCGCAGGCGTGCGGCAAGGACGAACGAAAGCAATTGGGTCTTGTCGCCGATTTCGGCGAGCGCAACCAGCAGCGTCGAAGCGATGAAGGCATCCATGATCTTGTGGGAGGTTTGAAGCCCCTGTCGGGGCGAGCGGGCGCTTAGTTGCTGCCGTCAGCGGCCTGGCCTTTGCTGTTCTTGCTTTTGCGGTGCGGGCATTCTGATTTGGTGCACTCGGCATATAGATACAGGGCGTGTTCCTGAATGGCGAAGCCGCGGTCTTTGGCGATTTTGGTTTGCCGGCGTTCGATTTCTGCGTCGTAAAACTCTTCTACCCGGCCACAATTGATGCACACCAGATGGTCGTGGTGCTGGCCGGCATTCAATTCGAACACGGCCTTGCCCGACTCGAAATAATGGCGTTCCAGCAAGCCGGCCTGTTCAAACTGGGTGAGAACGCGATAAACCGTTGCCAGGCCGATATCCATGCCTTCCCCGATCAGCAGGCGATATACGTCTTCGGCGGTCAGGTGCCGGATCTCGGTGTTTTCAAACAGCTCAAGGATCTTGAGTCGAGGGAAAGTGGCTTTGAGGCCGATGCTTTTGAGGTCTTCTGAGTTGCTCATGGCGTATTCTTGCTCGGCGGAGAGGGAGTGGTTTTCGGTTATGATATACCGCGTTGCAGGGCTTTGAGAAATCGAGCCCGGTTCCGGGTATTGGAAACTGCCTGAAATTTTCAGGTCTGCCTTTGCCCTCGTTCCGCTGTGTCCTCAACCGAAAGTTTGTCCGTTACACATGAATTTCTTCAGATTTTTCGCTGCCTTGCTGGCGGCTTCAGCGTTGGGCGCCTGCTCCTCCGTGCCGAAGATCGTTACGGAATATCGTATCGACGTTCAACAAGGCAACGTGCTGACCCAGGACATGGTGTCACAACTTCGTCCCGGCCTGACGCGTGACCAGGTGCGCTTCCTGTTGGGCACCCCCTTGCTGGTAGACATGTTCCATAACGATCGCTGGGACTATGTCTACCGTCTGGAAAAGGGAGCGACCAAGGCGGTGGAGTCTCGCCGATTCACGGTTTTCTTCGATGCTGAAGGCAAGCTGTATCGGGTGGCTGGCGATGTGGTCGCCGATCAGGGGGTTGCCGAAGCCGTCGAGCCTGACGTGAAATCACGGGTGATTGATCTTGGTTCCGTTTCCCCCGATGCGCCGGTGCCGCCGCTGGAAGAAAAAGGCTTCTTTGGTTCGATGATGGAAAAAGTGGGTTTTTGAGGTGATGTCGAAAATGAGTGGTATGCGTATTGCCGTGACCGGTGCCCACGGGCGCATGGGTCGCATGTTGATTGAAGCCGTGCTCAAGGATGAGGCGGCTACACTGGTAGCTGCTTTTGACAGGCCGGGCAGCCCGGCGATTGGCCGGTCTGCCGGGGAATTGGTCGGCATGCCTTGCGACGTGGTGGTCAGCGATGATTTTGCCGGAGAGATTGGCAAGGCCGACTGCCTGATCGATTTCACCCGCCCCGAGGGCACCCTGGAGCATCTGCGCATCTGTCGTGAAAAAGGCGTATCCATGGTCGTTGGAACAACGGGGTTTGACGCTGCAGGCAAGGCTGAGATCGCTGATGCTGCCCGTGATATACCGGTTGTTTTTGCGCCCAATATGGCCGTTGGTGTGAATGTCGTTTTCAAACTGCTGGAGACAGCAGCGAAAATTCTCAATCAGGGTTACGACATCGAGATCGTCGAGGCACACCACAAGCACAAGATCGATGCGCCTTCAGGTACGGCCCTGCGCATGGGCGAAGTGGTCGCCAGCGCCCTGGGGCGTGACCTCAAGGCCTGTGCCGTCTATGGCCGCGAAGGGGTGACCGGTGAGCGAGATCCTTCCACCATCGGTTTTGCTACGGTGCGCGGTGGCGATATTGTCGGTGACCACAATGTGATGTTCTGCGGCATTGGCGAGCGCGTGGAAATTGCCCACCGTGCCGGCAGCCGGATGCCCTATGCGCTAGGCAGCTTGCGCGCTGCCTTGTTCCTGTCAGGCAAGCCCAGCGGTCTTTACGACATGCAGGATGTGCTCGGCCTGAGATAGGTGCCGGCATGGCGCTGGATCAGCATTCAGCGCTTTTTCTGCAGTTCTGGCGGAGTGTGAAACATGATTCGTTCAGCCTTGCTTCGCATGCAACTCCAGGATTTGCTGCTTGCCAAATCCCCTGATGAAGTGGCGGACAGGCTTCAGCAACTGTCCGCTGCCGATCCCGCCCTGCCGCAAATCATCCGGTTGATCGATGCGACCTATGCCCGTTTCGGGCAGCAACAGCAGGTCGCTGTTGAGGTTGGTGGGCTGGTCGTGTCCGAATGGGATATGCGCAGTGGCCGGATCGAATCCGGAAAGACCTGGAAGTCACTGCTCGGATATGCGCCCGGGAGTGTTCCCGATACGGTTGCCGCCTGGCGTGGCCTGGTTCAGGAAGATGATCTTGCCAGCCTGACGGCGGCGATCGGCGTCCACGTTCGCGACAATTCCCAGAAATTTTCGGTGGATTGCCGCTGCCGGACGCCCGATGGCAGTTATCGCTGGTTGCGCGTCAGTGGCCGGGTGGTGGCCCGTGACGGTGAGGGGCAGCCTGTCCGGCTGATGCTCGTTCAGCAGGACGTTGATGAAGAGCATCAGATGGCCGCTTCGCTGATGGCCGCACGTGAGGCGGCGGAAGCTGCCGGCCGCTCGCGAACGGCCTTTCTGGCCAATATGAGCCATGAAATCCGCACGCCAATGAATGGCATCATCGGCATGACCGAGTTGGCGCTTGGCACGCAGCTTGATGGCGAGCAGCGGCATTACCTGATGACGGTGAGGTCGTCATGCGAATCGCTGCTGACCATCGTTAATGACATTCTCGATTTTTCGAAAATCGAGGCAGGAAAGCTGCAGGTCGAAAAAATTGATTTCGAGCTGTCTACCATTGTTATTGAGGCGGTTCGCTCCCTTGCCGTCAGTGCGCAGAAAAAAGGACTGGATATTGCAGTGGATCTGGCGCCGGAATTGCCCTCCAGAATATGGGGTGATCCGGTACGCTTGCGGCAGATTCTGACCAATCTGGTCGGCAATGCGATCAAATTCACTGAGGCAGGAGAGATACTTGTCCGTGTGGCAATGGGTGAGCCTCACCTGGGCATGAGTCATTTGCGCTTTGAAGTGCGGGATACCGGTATCGGCATCCCGCCAGAACAGCAGAAACATCTGTTCCTTTCGTTTTCGCAGGCGGATGCCTCGACAACGCGGCGCTATGGTGGAACTGGGCTGGGCTTGGCTATCTCGGCCAGTCTGGTCGAACTGATGGGCGGCGAAATTTCAGTGGTCAGCGAAGCAGGCAAGGGGAGCGTATTCGGTTTTTCCCTGCCGTTTACGGTCAAACAGTCAGCGCCCATGCCGCAAGCCTTGCCGGCCCACCTCAAGGGGCAGCGCGTACTGCTGATCGGCATGCCGGGATGTACGACACGGGCACTTGGCGCACTGTTTTCCGCTTGGGGCATGGAGCCATCGGAAGTAGGCTCCATGGCCGAAGCGAGTGCTTCGGTTCTGAAATGGCGTGAAGTCGGGTTTCCCTATGCCCTGATCCTGTGTGATGCCAATGTGGTGCTGAGCGACCAGGGCAAGCTTCTGTCAGGGTTGATGGCAGATGATGCGGCGGAGCCGATGCTGGCACTGATTACGGTCGCCGGGCAGCGGGATCAGTTACCGGCGCTGAAGGCGATCGGGTTGCCGGTCTATGTCGTGAAGCCGGTAGCACCTGCGGAGTTGCTGGATGCGATTGTTCTGGCCGTGAGTGATCAGGTCGCAGACGTAACCCTTGAGCAGTTTGACGTTGATTCGGCGTTGGCGGGCAAAGGGAAAAGCCTGCAGATCCTGCTGGTGGAGGATAACCCGGTGAATCAGGAATTGGCCCAGCGTTTGCTGGAAAAAGCCGGCCATGTGGTTAGCCTGGCAGCCAACGGCGAGGAGGCGATTGAGCAGTTCGAGAACAAGCATTTTGACGCCATTCTCATGGATATGCAGATGCCGGTCATGGACGGGCTGGAGGCGACCCAGGCCATCCGGGCGCGTGAACTTCGGCGCAGCTGGGTGTCATCGGTTGATGGCGTCCGTCAGGTGCCGATCATTGCCATGACCGCCAATGCCATGGCGGGTGATCGGGAGCGTTGCCTGCAGGCGGGCATGAATGACTACATTGCCAAGCCGATCCGGCAGTCGGAGCTGTTCGAGGTCTTGGCGCGGACAACCGGCACTGACGCTGTCAGCCAACCCGAAGGCAGTAAGGCCCCGGTTTCCGCTGTTGTTGGTGCGATCAATGCAGCGGCTGCTGTCCGGGATATGGGCGAGCGAGCGCTGGCGCAGGAAATGGCGAAAATGCTGCTTTCGCAATGGGATGGGCACATCAGGGAAATTTCCGGGGCGTTGGCTGCCCGCGATGCCCAGCTGCTCCGGCGCTCGGCCCATACCTTGAAAGGCCTGCTTGCCATGTTCCATGCGGATCAGGCGCGTCGTCATGCAGCCGGTGTCGAATCTGCAGCAAAGGACGAGCGGTGGCTCGATGCACAGGCCGAGGAAGAGGCGCTTCAGCTTGACCTGGTGCTGGTGCGTGCTGACCTCGAAGCGTTTGTTGCGGCTGGCTGAGGCTGGGCGGGGTTGAATTATCTCCCCGTGTCGGCTCCCGGCGTTTGCCCGGGGTAGGGCTCTGATGTATAATGACGCGGTTAAATTACAAACAAGCGGAAGGGTCACGAGCCCTTCCGCTTTTGCGCATCTAAAGCACTGTATTTGCGCATATTCCACAGGAGTTTTTCGTGTCGCTATCCGCGCTGCTGCCGCCATTCCCTCCCGCCCTGCTCGCGTTAGCCAACGGTACTGTCTTTCGGGGTTACGCTATCGGCGCCGAGGGGCTGACGCTTGGCGAGGTGGTGTTCAACACTGCCATGTCCGGCTATCAGGAGATCCTGACTGACCCCTCCTACTGTCGCCAGATCGTTACGCTGACCTATCCCCATATCGGTAATACCGGCTGCAATGCCGAAGATTTTGAGTCGCGCGCCAATTTTGCTGCCGGTCTGGTCATTCGTGACCTGCCGATCAGGGCCTCCAACTGGCGCATGCAGGACACCCTGCCGGATTACCTCAAGAAACACGGCATTGTTGCCATTGCCGGCATCGATACGCGCAAGCTGACACGCATCCTGCGTGAAGAAGGGGCGCAAGCCGGTTGCATCATGGCCGGTGCGGTGGATGCAGACAAGGCCATTGCCGTGGCGCAGTCCTTTCCCGGTCTCGCCGGCATGGACCTGGCCAAGGTGGTCAGTGCCGAGACGGCTTACGAATGGCAAGACGGTGAGTGGAGCCTTGGCGGTTTCCAGTCGACAGGCGAGCAGAAATTCCATGTCGTTGCCTATGATTTTGGTGTCAAGCGCAACATCCTGCGCATGCTGGCGCAGCGTGGCTGCAAGGTGACGGTGGTGCCCGCCCAGACGCCAGCCGCCGATGTGCTGGCCATGAAGCCGGACGGCGTGTTTCTGTCGAATGGCCCGGGTGATCCCGAGCCGTGTGATTATGCGATCGCCGCCATCCGCGAAATTCTTGATCGCGGGGTGCCAACCTACGGTATCTGCCTCGGCCATCAATTGCTGGCGCTGGCATCCGGTGCGCGTACCATGAAAATGAAGTTCGGCCATCATGGGGCCAACCACCCGGTCAAGGATCTCGATACCAGCCAGGTATTGATTACCAGCCAGAACCATGGCTTCTCCGTCGATCCGGATACCTTGCCCGCCAATCTTCGTGTAACCCACGTGTCCTTGTTCGATGGCTCGTTGCAGGGCATTGCCCGTACCGATGTCCCGGCATTTTCATTCCAGGGGCATCCGGAAGCGAGCCCCGGGCCACACGATGTGGCCTACCTGTTCGACCGGTTCATCAAGTCGATGCAAGAAAAAAAGGCCGAAGGAAAGTAATTCATGCCCAAGCGTACAGACATACAGAGTGTTCTCATCATTGGCGCCGGCCCGATCATCATCGGCCAGGCGTGCGAATTCGATTACTCCGGTGCGCAGGCCTGCAAGGCACTGCGTGAGGAGGGTTACAAGGTCATCCTGGTCAATTCCAACCCGGCAACGATCATGACCGACCCGGAGATGGCCGATGTAACCTACATCGAGCCCATCACCTGGAAAGCCGTAGAAAAAATCATCGAGAAGGAGCGTCCGGACGTTCTGCTGCCGACCATGGGCGGCCAGACCGCCCTGAATTGTGCCCTCGATCTCGCCAAGCACGGTGTGCTGGAAAAATTCGGCGTCGAGATGATCGGCGCCTCCCGTGAGGCCATCGACAAGGCGGAAGACCGGGAGAAGTTCAAGGCAGCGATGACCAAGATCGGCCTTGGTTCAGCACGCTCGGCGGTTGCGCATTCGATGGAAGAGGCGCAGCAGGTGCAGGCGATGATTGGCTTCCCGACGATCATTCGTCCGTCCTTTACGATGGGCGGCTCTGGCGGCGGTATTGCCTACAACCAGGAAGAGTTTGTCGAGATCTGCAAGCGTGGTCTCGAGGCGTCACCGACCAACGAGCTCCTGATCGAGGAAAGCTTGCTCGGCTGGAAGGAGTACGAGATGGAAGTGGTTCGCGACAAGGCGGACAACTGCATCATCGTCTGCTCGATCGAGAACCTTGACCCGATGGGGGTGCATACCGGAGACTCGATTACCGTTGCGCCGTCGCAGACGCTGACCGATCGTGAATACCAGATCATGCGCAATGCCTCGATCGCGGTCTTGCGCGAAATTGGTGTGGATACCGGTGGTTCGAACGTTCAGTTCTCGATCAATCCGGATGATGGCCGCATGGTGGTCATCGAAATGAATCCGCGTGTCTCGCGCTCTTCGGCGCTGGCTTCCAAGGCAACCGGTTTCCCGATTGCCAAGGTGGCTGCCAAACTGGCTGTCGGCTATACGCTTGATGAGTTGGCCAACGAAATTACCGGCGGCAAGACGCCTGCTTCCTTCGAGCCTTCGATCGACTATGTCGTGACCAAGGTGCCACGGTTCGCCTTCGAAAAATTCCCGACTGCCGATTCGCGCCTGACGACACAGATGAAATCGGTCGGCGAGGTGATGGCGATTGGCCGCACGCTGCAGGAATCTCTGCACAAGGCCTTGCGCGGCCTCGAAGTGGGGGTCGATGGCTTTGATGAGAAGTGCACCGATCGTGAAGAAATTGAACGGCAACTGGCTGAGCCGGGCCCGGAACGGCTCTGGTATGTTGCCGATGCCTTCCGGGTGGGCATGAGCCTGGATGAGATTTTCCGCCTGACGGCCATTGACCCGTGGTTCCTCGCCCAGATTGAAGACCTTTACATCAAGGCAGAGACCATTCGTGGCAAGGCACTGGCTTCGCTGGACAAGGACGATCTCTGGGCGCTGAAACGCGCCGGATTCTCCGACAAGCGCCTGGCAACCTTGCTGGATTCGACGCAGACTGCTGTTCGTGAGCATCGGCACAAGCTGGGCGTACGTCCAGCCTACAAGCGCGTTGATACCTGTGCCGCCGAGTTCGCCACCAACACCGCTTACATGTACTCGACCTACGAGGAAGAGTGCGAGTCGAATCCCACGGACAAGAAGAAGATCATGGTTCTCGGTGGCGGTCCGAACCGCATCGGGCAGGGTATCGAGTTCGACTACTGCTGCGTCCATGCGGCCCTTGCCATGCGCGAAGATGGCTATGAGACGATCATGGTCAACTGCAACCCGGAGACTGTGTCGACCGACTACGACACTTCGGATCGCCTGTACTTCGAGCCGCTGACCCTCGAGGATGTTCTCGAAATCGTGCATATCGAGAAGCCGGTCGGCGTCATCGTCCAGTATGGCGGCCAGACACCGCTGAAGCTGGCCCGTGACCTTGAAGCCAATGGTGTGCCGATCATCGGCACTTCGCCCGACATGATCGATGCTGCGGAAGACCGGGAACGTTTCCAGAAGTTGCTGCATGGCCTGGGGCTGAAGCAGCCGCCGAACCGGACTGCACGCGCCGAAGATGAGGCGCTGCGCCTGGCTGAAGAAATCGGCTACCCGCTGGTCGTCCGCCCCTCCTATGTGCTGGGTGGTCGTGCCATGGAAATTGTTCACGATCCACGTGATCTTGAGCGTTACATGCGCGAAGCCGTGAAGGTTTCGAATGATTCACCAGTGCTGCTCGATCGTTTCCTGAATGATGCGGTAGAGGTGGATGTCGACGCGCTTTCCGATGGCGAAGAAGTCATCATCGGCGGTGTCATGGAACATATTGAGCAGGCTGGGGTTCATTCCGGTGACTCGGCCTGTTCGCTGCCACCGTATTCTTTGAGTGGTGAAGTTCAGGATGAGCTTCGCCGCCAGACCAAACTGATGGCCAAGGCCTTGAATGTTTGTGGCCTGATGAATGTCCAGTTTGCCATCAAGGATGATGAGGTCTATGTACTCGAGGTCAATCCGCGCGCCTCTCGTACCGTCCCCTTCGTTTCCAAGGCAACCGGTTTGCAACTCGCCAAGATTGCCGCACGTTGCATGGCCGGCCAGACTCTGGCCAGTCAGGGCGTAACCAAAGAAGTCATCCCGCCGTATTATTCGGTCAAGGAAGCTGTCTTCCCGTTCAACAAGTTTCCCGGCGTTGATACCATTCTGGGCCCGGAGATGAAGTCTACGGGTGAAGTGATGGGCGTGGGCGTGACCTTTGAAGAGGCCTTCATCAAGAGTCAGATGGCTGCCAGCGTCAAATTGCCGGCATCTGGCAAGGTATTCATCAGCGTCAAGGATTCCGACAAGGGCAAGGCCATTGAGATTGCACGCAGCCTGACCGAGTCCGGATTCAGCATCGTCGCCACGCGCGGGACTGCGGCAGCAATTGATGCCGCCGGGATTCCTGTGGTTGCCGTCAACAAGGTGACGGAGGGCCGTCCGCATATCGTCGATATGATCAAGAACGACGAAATCTGCCTGATCATCAACACGGTTGAAGAAAAACGGCAGGCTATTACCGATTCGGGTTCTATTCGTACCTCCGGCCTGCAGGCGCGGGTGACTGCGTATACGACAATCTGGGGAGCGGAAGCTGCGGCAGCCGGCCTGAAGAACCGCGGCGAGTTGTTCGTTTATCCAATCCAGGCGCTGCACGCACAACTGGCCTGATTTTATTTTTTGACCGCCGGGCTAACCCGAAACCGGGTGCCGGCGGTCTTTGCTTTGGTGGATGGTGAAATGAGCAAAGTTCCCTTGACCCTTAATGGCGCAGAAAAGCTGCGTACTGAACTGCATCGCCTGAAAACGGTGGATCGCCCCAATGTGGTCGCCGCGATTGCCGAAGCACGATCGCACGGTGATTTGTCCGAGAACGCCGAATACGATGCAGCCAAGGAGCGGCAGGGCTTCATCGAAGGACGCATTCAGGAAGTTGAGGGTAAATTGTCGAATGCGCAGATCATCGATCCCAAGTCACTTGATGCGGATGGGCGTTGTGTTTTTGGTGCGACTGTCGAGCTTGAGGATCAGGATTCCGGCGATCAGGTGACTTACCAGATCGTTGGTGAGGATGAGGCCGATATCAAGGCCGGCAAACTTTCGTTTGCGTCGCCCATGGCCCGGGCGCTGATCGGCAAATTTGCCGGTGATATTGCGCAGGTGCAGGCGCCGGGCGGCTTGCGTGAGTTTGAAATCATCGACGTTCGTTACGAGTAGTGTTGCAACGCCTGGCTAGTGCGTTGTATCTGATGACAGCCACCTTGTGGGTAGGCGGGCTGTGGTCGCTTGGCTATATCGCTGCGCCGGTGCTTTTTTCCGGTCTGGCTGACAGAAGCGTTGCCGGGACGCTGGCAGGCCAAATGTTCTCGGTCATCGGCTGGATAGGTATTGGTGGTGGCGCCTACATGCTGGTATTCATGCTATACCGCAGGCGCTTGGCTGTGCTCAGGGAACTTCTGTTCTGGTGCGTTCTGGCAATGCTGCTGCTTGCTTGTGCTCAGGTGTTTGGTTTGCAGCCTCTGATAGCACAGTTACGCAGTGAGAGTGCCGTGCGCGAATTGGCGGAAGCGGCTACCCGTAACCGTTTTGCTAGCTGGCATGGTGTAGCCAGCGCGCTGTATCTCGGGCAGAGCCTGCTTGGGCTGTTTGTTGTGCTACGTGTGGGCAAAGGTTCAAATTAGGGCGGGCAAACACCCTGTGCTGACTGCGTTGTTTCAGTCTTTTTGTTTGCTGCCCTGAAAGCTGCGCTTGGTACGGCGAGGTTCTGTTTTACGGTTGCCAGACTTGGATGCTGCCTGTTTGGCCAGTTTTTCGGAAGGGCGAAACACAACCAGCAGCTTGCCGATATGCTGGACCGGGGCAGCGACAAGGGTGTCGCAGATTTGTGTAAGGTAGCCGTCACGAAGTTCTCGATCATCACCGTAAACACGGATCTTGATCAGTTCATGGCTGTTCAATGAGTTGTCGATTTCCTTGAGGACTGCCTCGGAAAGGCCATTCTGGCTAATGGAAACGACCGGATTGAGTCCATGGGCGCGGGCGCGTAAAGCGCGGCGCTCGTCAGTGGTAAGTTGCAGCATCTGGAAATCTTTCAACAAAACGCGGATTCTACCATTCAGCCATCGTCATGACGCGCAGTAAAACAAGTAAAGCCTGGCTTCAGGAACATGTTAACGACCCTTATGTCCAGCGGGCCAAGGTGGAAGGGTGGCGTTCGCGCGCATCGTTCAAGCTGCTTCAGATCGATGAACGTGACAAGCTGATTCGTCAGGGCGACATCATCGTTGATCTGGGGGCCGCGCCGGGTGGCTGGTCTCAGGTTGCCGCCAGAAAACTGAATGGAAAAGGACGCGTGATCGCGCTCGACCTGCTCGAGATGACCGGTATACACGGTGTCGATTTCTTTCAGGGCGATTTTCGTGATGAAGCAGTGCTGGCCAAGCTGGAAGAAAAGCTCGCCGGAGAGCGTGTCGGGCTTGTACTTTCCGACATGGCCCCCAATATGTCGGGTATACCCGTCTCGGATCAGGCGCGCGTGATGCATCTGGCCGAACTGGGGCTGGAGTTTTCTCTGAACTGGTTGAAACCGGATGGGGCTTTTCTAGTCAAAGTCTTTCAGGGTTATGGTTACGACGAGTTCGTTGCTTCCATGAGAAAGGCTTTTCGCTCGGTTTCTACGCGAAAACCTGATGCGTCGCGTGACCGAAGCCCGGAACTGTTTCTGCTGGGCAAGGGATTGCGCTGAGGGCTTGGAACTCCGATTTGGTTTAGAATGCTCTATTCGATGCCGTTGATGGCGATGAGGAATGCGAAGTGAATAACATGTTCAAAAATCTGGCAGTGTGGATGGTGATCGGTCTGGTGCTGATGACTGTCTTCAACCAATTCAATGGCCGCCAGGTAACGCAGAATTCGATGGAGTATTCGCAATTCATCGACGAGGTGAAGCAGGGTCGTATTGCCAAGGTAACGATAGAAGGCCGGACGCTGAAGGCGACGACCACCGAAGGCAAGAAGATCATGACTTATGCGCCCCCGGATCTGTGGCTGGTTTCCGACCTTTTGAAGCATGGCGTCAATATCGAGGCACGCCCTGAAGAAGAGCCGTCCATGCTGATGAATATCTTTGTCAGCTGGTTCCCCATGCTGCTTCTGATCGGTGTCTGGGTTTTCTTCATGCGCCAGATGCAAGGCGGTGGCAGGGGCGGTGCTTTCTCGTTCGGCAAGAGCAAGGCGCGGATGCTGGACGAATCGAACAACAGCATTACCTTTGCCGATGTGGCCGGCTGTGACGAGGCCAAGGAAGAAGTCTCCGAACTGGTGGACTTCCTGCGTGATCCGTCCAAATTCCAGAAGCTGGGCGGTCGCATTCCAAAGGGCGTGCTTATGGTGGGCAGCCCTGGAACCGGCAAGACGCTGCTGGCAAAAGCCATTGCCGGCGAGGCCAAGGTGCCTTTCTTCTCCATCTCGGGTTCCGATTTCGTTGAAATGTTCGTTGGTGTTGGCGCTGCGCGTGTGCGCGACATGTTTGAAAACGCCAAGAAGCATGCACCGTGCATCATCTTCATCGACGAGCTGGATGCGGTTGGTCGTCAGCGGGGTGCCGGCCTTGGTGGTGGTAACGATGAGCGTGAGCAGACCTTGAACCAGATGCTGGTGGAAATGGACGGCTTTGAAGGTCAGTCCGGGGTGATTGTGATTGCCGCCACCAACCGGCCTGATGTTCTTGATCCGGCGCTGATGCGTCCGGGCCGCTTTGACCGCCAGGTCGTTGTGCCACTGCCCGATATCCGTGGTCGTGAGCAGATTCTTGCTGTCCATATGCGGAAAGTGCCTCTTTCCACCGACGTCAAGGCAGACATCATTGCGCGTGGTACCCCCGGTTTTTCTGGTGCCGACCTGGCGAATCTGGTCAACGAGGCTGCGCTGTTTGCTGCCCGCGCCAACAAGCGTCTGGTCGATATGGAAGATTTCGAGAATGCCAAGGACAAGATCATGATGGGCACCGAGCGGCGCAGCATGGTCATGAACGACGAGGAAAAGCGCAACACGGCTTATCACGAGTCGGGCCATGCCGTAGTGGCCAAGCTGCTGCCAAAATCAGACCCGGTACACAAGGTCACCATCATTCCCCGTGGCCGGGCACTTGGCCTGACCATGCAGCTACCTGAACAGGACCGCTATTCCTATGATCGCGTCTATCTGATGAGTCGCATTGCTGTTCTATTTGGTGGTCGCATCGCCGAAGAGCTGTTCATGAATCAGATGACGACCGGGGCTTCAAACGACTTCGAGCGTGCTACGCAAATGGCACGTGACATGGTCACCCGCTACGGTATGTCCGATGCGCTTGGCCCCATGGTCTATGGCGAGAATGAGGGCGAGGTTTTTCTTGGACGATCGGTGACCACGCACAAGAATATGTCTGAAGCGACCATGAAGCAGGTCGATGCAGAAATCCGCCGGATCATTGACGAGCAATATGCCCTTGCGCGACGCTTGCTGGAGGAGAATCGCGACAAGGTTGAGGCGATGACGCGTGCTCTGCTGGAATGGGAAACCATTGATGCAGACCAGATCAACGACATCATGGACGGCAAGGAGCCGCGTCCGCCTAAGCCATCGCAAACAATAACCAAGCCACCTGCGGGTGACCAGTCTGGTGCTGAACCTTCGGCACCGGCACCTGCCTGAGCCGGCAAGGGAAAACAGGAGACGGGAGAGCTTGCCTCTCCCGTTTTTCATTGATGATGTTGAAGTGTGGAAAATTTGAACTGAAGCTGGATCGTCCGCTGGTCATGGGGATCGTCAACCTGACGCCGGATTCGTTTTCAGGAGATGGCACCGGAAGCAGCCGTGACCGGGCGATAGCCCATGCCCATGCCCAGCTTGATGCAGGAGCGGATATTCTGGATCTTGGCGCTGAATCATCCCGTCCGGGAGCGCTACCCACCTCGCTGGATGAAGAACTGGATCGATTGCTGCCAGTTCTGGAAGCGCTACAGGGATGTCCGGTGCCGATATCCGTGGACACCTACAAGCCGGCGGTGATGCGCTCGGCATTGGCTGCGGGCGCTTCAATGATTAACGACATTTTTGCATTACGCATGCCGGGGGCTGTTGAAGCCATCGCTGACAGCAATTGTGCCGTTTGCCTGATGCACATGCAGGGGCAGCCACTGACTATGCAGAAAGCTCCGGAATATGGCGATGTGCTTGCTGAGGTCTGTTCGTTTCTGACAGAACGAGTAGCTGATCTGGCCTCGAAGGGGGTTGCCAGAGAGCGTCTGCTGTTGGACCCTGGTTTTGGTTTTGGTAAGACTTTGGATCACAATTTGCAATTACTTGCTGGGCTGAATCAGCTTGCTATTGATGGTCTGCCACTGTTGGCAGGTCTGTCGCGCAAGTCCATGCTGGGCCAGATCACCGGCCGTTCAGTAGATAATCGGGAGTTTGCCAGTGTTGCCGCGGCGATGTTGGCCTTGTCACATGGAGCAAAAGTGCTCCGCGTTCATGATGTGGCGGCGACCCGGGATGCGGTCGCAGTGTGGGAGGCCTACAGGGCTGTGCAGTAAGGTTCGTGCATGGATCGGCGCATTGTCAATGCAGGCTTTTCAGCCTTGATGCCGCAAGAATATTTGAGGGAGATATATGGGGCGTAAATATTTTGGTACGGATGGTGTTCGTGGGCGCGTGGGCGTTTCTCCGATCACCCCTGATTTCGTCATGCGCCTCGGCTATTCTGCCGGGCGAGTTCTGGTAGCGCGCGAACATCTACCGCACGGAGAGCGCCCAGCAGTTCTTATCGGCAAGGACACCCGTATCTCGGGATATATGCTGGAAGCTGCACTCGAAGCCGGCTTTTCTGCGGCCGGCGTGGATGTCTGCCTGACGGGGCCTTTGCCTACCCCGGCAATTGCCTATTTGACCAGAGCGCTCCGCTTGCAGGCCGGTATCGTGATATCGGCATCCCACAATCCGTTCTACGACAACGGGATCAAGTTTTTTGCCGCAAACGGCACCAAGTTGCCGGATTCGGTTGAAATGGCCATTGAAGCCGGCATCGATGCGCCGATCGAGTGTGTGCCATCGGCTGAACTTGGGCGGGCAAGACGTATTTCTGATGCGGCTGGGCGTTATATCGAATTCTGTAAAAGCACTTTCCCGGCCAGCGCCGATCTGAGAGGTTTGCGTATCGTTGTCGATTGCGCACACGGAGCGGCCTATCATGTTGCGCCACCCGTGTTGCACGAGTTGGGGGCGGAAGTATTTGCCATCGGTGCCACTCCGGATGGCTTGAATATCAATGCGGCAGTCGGAGCGACCTCTCCTGCTGCGCTGGCGGCCGAGGTGCGTGCACGTCAGGCGGACCTGGGCATCGCTCTCGATGGTGATGGCGACCGTCTGTTGATGGTGGATGCAGAGGGAACCGCCTATGACGGCGACCAATTGCTGTTTGCCATTGTTCGTAATCGCCTACAGCAAGGTGAAGTGGCCGGTGTGGTCGGGACACTGATGACCAACCTTGCTCTTGAAAATGCATTAGCGGAGCTTGGCGTTCCTTTCGCCAGAGCGGCCGTGGGCGATCGATACGTAATGGAGATGCTGCAGGACAGGGGCTGGCTGTTTGGTGGTGAAAACTCAGGCCATATTCTGTGCCTTGACCGGCATTCAACCGGTGATGGAATGGTTTCGGCGCTTCAGGTCTTGTCAGCCCTTCGTGAAACAGGGCTGACACTGAAGGAATTGCTCTCATCGCTTCAGCTTTACCCACAGGTTTTGATCAATGTGCCGATGAGCAAGGGGTTCCCGTGGAAAACGGATAGCGAAATTCAGGCTGTCTGCGAAAAAGTTGAAACCCGGTTGGCCGGCAAGGGCCGGGTATTGCTTCGTGCTTCGGGAACGGAGCCGCTGTTGCGTGTAATGGTCGAAGGGCAAGACGGGGCGGCGGTTGCAGAAGCTGCGGAAAGCATTGCAGCTGTTGTTCGCCGTGTATGTGTGGCTTAGCGATTGCCCCGGGTTGAATTGACCAGAAATGTCCTTGGGGGCTATAATTCAAAGGTTTTGTGCGGGCCAATTCTATGAGATCACCACTGGTTGTCGGTAACTGGAAGATGCACGGCGATCTGGCCGGCAATCTTCAGTTGTTGCAACAGGTGATTGCCGGAGTTCCTGCAGCAGGGGCGGTCGATATGGTGGTTTGCGCACCATTTCCATACCTCGAGCAGGTGCGTAACTTGCTGGCAGCAACGCCCGTTGGCTGGGGGGCGCAAACGCTGAGTGAGCATGCCCAGGGAGCATATACCGGCGAAGTTTCAGCCGGGATGCTCAGGGAGTTTGGCTGTCGGTATGTGATTGTCGGTCATTCTGAGCGCCGGGCATTGTTTAGTGAATCTGATGAGCAGGTTGCAGCAAAGTTTCTGGCTGCATGTAATGCCGGGCTTGTACCGATACTTTGTGTTGGCGAGACATTGGCTCAGCGCGAATCAGGTGAAACGGTGCGTGTGGTCGAGAAGCAGTTGCAGGTCGTTCTGGATCGTGCTGGTGTTGAGCGTTTCTCTTCTGCTGTTGTTGCTTATGAGCCTGTATGGGCGATAGGCACTGGGAGGACGGCAACCCCGGAACAGGCGCAGGAGGTGCATGTGGCTATTCGTTCCTGTCTGGCGAGGCTTGACCAACAGGTGGCATCCGGCTTGCAGATTTTGTATGGCGGAAGTGTGAAGGCTCAGAATGCGGGTGAAATTTTTGCGCAAGCGGATATAGATGGCGGGCTGATTGGCGGCGCGTCTTTGGTGGCAGATGATTTTCTGGCGATTTGCCAGGCGGCAAATCGCTGAGGTTGAAAAATGGATTCCTTGTTTTCAGTAATTCTTGTGGCGCACATCCTGATCGGGTTGTCTGTCTGTGGTCTGGTGTTGATGCAGCACGGCAAGGGTGCCGACATGGGGGCTGCTTTTGGTAGCGGAACTTCCGGCAGTCTTTTCGGTGCATCCGGATCGGCGAATTTCCTTAGCCGTACGACGGCTGTATTGGCAACCGTGTTCTTTGTAACCAGTCTGGCGTTGGCCTATATCGGTTCAAACAAGCCAAAAACGTCTGGCAGCATCATGGAGAATGCGGTACAATCGCAGCCTTCTTCGGCGCCTGTTCCGAAGGGCGAAAAAGCAGTTGAAGACAAGGCTGCAGCGCCGGGTCTGCACGACTCAAAGGCAAAAGATATTCCCAAGTAAATGGGAAAAGCAGTTGCGAAGCTGGTTGTTTCCTCGAATGGTTTCGTGACTGAGAATAAGCAGTGCCGACGTGGTGAAATTGGTAGACACGCTATCTTGAGGGGGTAGTGACTTAGGTCGTATGAGTTCGAGTCTCATCGTCGGCACCAACGAGCGGGGGTCATGCGGGGGGTTGCATAGCATGGCTCCAGATTGAAATGCAGCGAAAGCGCGGCGGATCATGCTGGAAACTTACTTCCCGATCTTAGTATTCATTCTGGTCGGTATCGCCATTGGCGTACTGCCTATCCTTCTTGGCTGGATGGTTGCTCCTAACCGTCCTGACAGTGAAAAACTTTCCCCTTATGAGTGCGGCTTCGAGGCTTTCGAAGATGCGCGCATGAAATTTGATGTTCGCTATTACCTGATAGCCATCATCTTCATTCTTTTCGATCTTGAGATTGCCTTCCTCTTTCCGTGGGCGACAATTTTCAAGGAGATTGTAGATACGCCTGCAATCAAGCTCTTCGGTTTTGTCGAGATGATGGTCTTTGTTGCCATTCTGGTTGTTGGCTACGTCTATGCTTGGGCCAAAGGCGCCCTCGAGTGGGAATAAGGGGTAGGTAATGGGTATCGAGGGCGTACTCCAAGAGGGTTTTGTCACCACGACGGCTGACAAGCTGATTAATTATGTGCGCACCGGTTCGATGTGGCCGATGACGTTCGGTCTGGCCTGTTGTGCGGTGGAAATGATCCATGCAGGGTGCTCGCGCTATGACCTGGATCGTTTCGGAATCGTGTTTCGCCCGAGTCCGCGCCAATCTGATGTGATGATTGTTGCCGGCACGCTGACCAACAAGATGGCACCAGCCTTGCGCAAGGTGTATGACCAGATGGCTGAACCTCGTTGGGTGGTATCCATGGGTTCCTGTGCCAACGGTGGCGGCTATTACCATTATTCGTATTCCGTGGTGCGTGGTTGTGATCGCATCGTCCCTGTTGATATTTACGTTCCGGGTTGTCCGCCGACGGCGGAAGCGCTGCTTTACGGTCTGATCCAGTTGCAGAACAAGATCCGCCGTACCAATACCATCGCCCGCTAACTTCACCGAGAGTGCCTCATGTCCGCCAAGCTGGAAACGCTTAGCCTGAATCTGGAAAAACACTTCGGCGAGCGCATCAAGTCGAAGAAGCTCGCACTGGGCGAGGTGACCATCGAAGTTGCTGTTGCTGACTATATCGATGTAATGCAAACCTTGCGCGACGAGGCGGATTTCCGTTTCGACGAAATTGCAGATCTTTGCGGAATAGATTATTCCACCTACGGTAATGGGCAGCGGCAGGGCTTGCGCTATGCAGTGGTGGTTCATCTGCTGTCTGTGGCTAACAACCTGCGTCTGAGAGTGCGGGTTTTTGCTGATAACGACGATTTCCCTGCGGTGCCATCGATTATTTCGTTGTGGGCCAGTGCCAATTGGTTCGAGCGGGAGGCGTTTGATCTGTTTGGCATTGTTTTCCCGGGGCATGATGATTTGCGCCGGATCCTGACCGATTACGGTTTCATTGGCCATCCGTTCCGCAAGGACTTCCCGATTTCCGGGTACGTTGAAATGCGTTATGACCTGGATCAGCGACGCGTGATCTATCAGCCGGTTACGATTGAGCCGCGTGAAAATACCCCACGTATCGTGCGTGAAAATACTTACGGAGATCTCTGAAATGGCTGAGATCCGCAATTACACGTTGAATTTTGGACCTCAGCACCCGGCTGCGCACGGTGTGCTGCGTATGGTGCTTGAGCTTGACGGGGAGGTGGTGGTACGTGCTGACCCGCATATCGGCTTGTTGCATCGTGCGACCGAGAAATTGGCAGAGACACGCACCTGGGTGCAGTCGGTGCCGTATATGGATCGCCTCGACTACGTGTCGATGATGTGCAACGAGCATGCCTACTGCATGGCTGTTGAGAAGCTGCTGCAGTTGGAGGTGCCGGTTCGTGCCCAGTACATCCGTGTATTGTTTGACGAAATTACCCGCATCCTGAATCACCTGCTTTGGGTTGGTTGTCATGGCCTGGACGTTGGCGCAATGACAATGGTGCTCTATGCCTTCCGTGAGCGGGAAGATCTAGTCGATGCCTATGAGGCGGTTTCCGGTGCGCGCATGCACGCAGCCTATTACCGCCCGGGTGGTGTATATCGTGATTTGCCGGACACCATGCCGCAATACACGGAAAACAAGTGGAAAAAGGCTGCTGACATCAAGCGCCTGAACGAAGCTCGTTCGGGTTCATTGCTTGATTTTCTGGAAGACTTTACCAACCGTTTTCCGAAATTGATCGACGAGTATGAAACCTTGCTGACCGATAACCGGATCTGGAAACAGCGTCTGGTAGATGTCGGCATTGTCACGCCGGAGCGTGCGCTGCAGTTGGGTTTCAGTGGTGCCATGCTGCGTGGTTCCGGAATCGCCTGGGATCTTCGCAAGAAGCAGCCTTATGAAGTTTATGACCGGCTTGATTTCGACATTCCGGTGGGAGTGACCGGTGATTCCTATGACCGTTATCTGGTGCGTATGGAAGAAATGCGTCAGTCCAATCGCATCATGCAGCAGTGCATCAAATGGCTGCGCGAAAATCCGGGGCCGGTGATTACGGACAACTACAAAGTTGCTCCACCACCGCGCGAGAACATGAAGTCGAATATGGAAGAGCTGATTCACCACTTCAAGCTCTTCTCCGAGGGCATTCACGTGCCGGAAGGCGAGGCATACGCCGCCGTGGAGCACCCGAAAGGTGAATTCGGCATCTACTTCGTCTCCGATGGTGCCAACAAGCCCTATCGCATGAAAATTCGTGCGCCGGGTTATGTTCACCTTTCCGCCATGGACGAAATGGCGCGCGGCCACATGATTGCCGACGTCGTGACGATCATTGGTTCCCAGGACATCGTTTTTGGTGAGATTGACCGCTGATGCTGACACCAGAGTCCCTGAAGAGAATAGACCGCGAGCTGGCTAAATACCCGGCTGAGCAATTCCAGTCTGCAATCATGGCCGGCTTGGCCATTGCCCAGGAAGAAAAGGGTTGGCTGGCGCCGGAAACGGTTGAATATGTTGCGCGCTATATCGGTATCGAGCCGATTGCTGCTTGGGAAGTTGCTTCCTTCTACAACATGTACGACCTGAAGCCGGTTGGGAAATATAAGCTCACGGTTTGTACCAATCTGCCGTGCATGCTGACCGGTGGGGTTGATGCAGGTGAGTATCTCAAGCAGAAACTCGGCATCGATTACAACGAAACCACGGCGGATGGAAAATTCACCTTGAAGCAGGGTGAGTGCATGGGTGCTTGTGGTGATGCACCAGTCATGATCGTGAATAACCGGAAGATGTGCAGCTGGATGAATCCAGAGCAGATCGACAAGTTGCTCGGGGAGCTCGAATAATGGCGATCCTTGGTGCAATCAATCCGGTTCTTACCGCAGGCCTTGATGGCGACAATGCGTGGCGTCTGGCGGATTATGTTAAGCGTGGTGGTTACAGCGCACTCAAGCGTGTGCTCAGCGAAAAGATTCCTCAGGAGCAGGTCATTGCCGAGGTGAAAACTTCGGTTTTGCGTGGGCGAGGTGGTGCTGGCTTCCCGACTGGTCTGAAGTGGTCGTTCATGCCGCGCTCATTCCCCGGCGACAAATACGTTGTCTGTAATTCTGACGAGGGTGAGCCTGGAACCTTCAAGGATCGCGACATCCTGCGCTACAACCCGCATTCGGTCATTGAGGGCATGGCCATTGCCGCGTATGCGATGGGTGCCAACCGCGGATATAACTATATCCATGGTGAAGTGTGGGAAATCTATACACGCTTTGAAGAAGCGCTGGAAGAGGCAAGGGCCGCAGGTTTTCTGGGGCAGGATATTCACGGCTCCGGTTTCAACTTTGAGCTGTTTGCTCATCACGGCTATGGTGCTTACATCTGCGGTGAAGAAACAGCTTTGCTTGAGTCGATCGAAGGCAAGAAAGGGCAGCCGCGTTTCAAGCCGCCGTTCCCGGCGTCCTTTGGTCTGTATGGCAAACCAACAACCATCAACAATACCGAAACCTTTGGTTCGATCCCGTTCATCCTGAACATGGGTGGCCAGGCCTTCCTGGAAGCAGGCAAGGCCAACAATGGCGGTACCAAACTGTTTTCGATTTCCGGGCACGTCAATCGTCCGGGTAACTACGAAATTCCACTGGGTACGCCTTTTTCTACCCTGCTTGAAATGGCGGGTGGCATGCGTGGCGGCCGTAAAATCAAGGCTTGTATCCCGGGTGGTTCGTCAGCGCCGGTTATTCCCGGCGACATCATGATGGACACCACGATGGACTACGACGGGATCAGCAAGGCAGGTTCCATGCTCGGTTCCGGTGCGGTTATCGTCATGGATGAAACCACCTGCATGGTGAAGGCGCTGGAGCGTCTCTCGTTCTTCTATTTTGAAGAGTCCTGCGGTCAATGTACGCCGTGCCGTGAAGGTACGTCGTGGTTGTACAAGGTTGTTCATCGTATCGAAAACGGACATGGGCGTCCTGAAGACCTCGATACCTTGACCAATGTACTCAACAACATCATGGGTCGCACCATTTGTGCGCTGGGTGATGCTGCTTCGTTGCCTGTGCAGAGTTTCGTCAAGCACTTCCGCAGCGAATTCGAATATCACATCGAACACAAGAAGTGCCTCGTGCCTGTCGACGTCCAGCGCGCTGGCAGTGGCTTCTTCACGGCAACGGCTTAAGGTAGAGACATGCTGGAAATCGAAATCGACGGCAAGCAGGTTCAGGTACCCGATGGTAGTACCGTGATGGATGCGGCGCAGCAGGTTGGTGCCTACATTCCCCATTTCTGCTATCACAAGAAACTTTCCATTGCAGCCAACTGCCGCATGTGTCTGGTGCAGGTGGAAAAGGCACCGAAACCGCTGCCTGCCTGTGCAACGCCAGTTACCAATGGCATGAAGGTATTCACGCACTCTGAGCTTGCAGTAACGGCCCAGAAGGGGGTGATGGAGTTTCTGCTGATCAATCACCCGCTGGATTGCCCGATTTGCGACCAGGGGGGCGAGTGTCAGTTGCAGGATCTGGCTGTTGGCTATGGGGCTTCCGCCTCGCGCTATCAGGAAGAGAAGCGCGTCGTTTTCCACAAGAATGTCGGCCCGCTCATTTCGATGGAAGAAATGAGCCGTTGCATCCACTGCACACGTTGTGTCCGTTTCGGGCAGGAAATTGCCGGCATCATGGAACTCGGCATGGCCAATCGAAACATGCATTCGGAAATCCAGACCTTTGTCGGCCGTTCGGTGGATTCTGAACTTTCCGGCAACATGATCGATCTGTGCCCGGTTGGTGCCTTGACTTCGAAGCCATTCCGCTATGCCGCACGCTCATGGGAGCTGCAGCGTCGCAAGTCGATCAGCCCGCATGACGGACTTGGCGCCAATATTACAGTGCAGATCAAGAACAATCGTGTGATGCGGGTATTGCCTCGTGAGAATGACGACATTAACGAGTGCTGGATTTCAGATAAGGATCGCTTCTCCTACGATGCGCTGAATAGCAGCGCCCGCCTGCAGAAGCCGATGATCCGTGTTGATGGACAGTTGCGCGAAGTTGAATGGAATGTCGCGCTTGATTATGTGGCACATGGCCTCAAGGACATCGTTAATACCCATGGTGCGGATGCCATTGGTGCACTGGCTTCGCCTCATGCAACCCTGGAAGAGCTTGTACTGCTGAAAAAAGTTGCGAGCGGTCTGGGGTCCAAGAATATCGATTTCCGTCTGCGCCGCCGTGACTTCTCTGCCGATGGCAAGCGTGCAGGTACGCCATGGCTGGGTCTCAAGATTGCTGACATTCAGGATCTTGACGCTGCACTGGTCGTTGGTAGCTTCCTGCGCAAGGATCATCCCCTGCTTGCCCAGCGTCTTCGTCAGTCTGCCAAGAAAACAACAGAAGTCAGCCTGATTTCTGTCTCTGATGATGACCAGTTGATCAAGCTGCATGCCAAGGCGGTTGTGGCACCTTCGGATCTGTGGCTGGCGCTCGCCGCTGTGGTCAAGGCTGCAGCACAATCCAAGGGCGAAGCGATTCCAGCCGGACTGGAGGCGATTGAGCCCTGCGACACGAGCAAGGTAATTGCTGCCAGCCTCCTTGGCGGTGAAAAACGGGCTATCTTCCTCGGCAATGCTGCAGAAGCCAACGCGAGTGCTGCCCAGTTGCAGGCTCTGGCACAGGATCTGGCCAGAATTACGGGGGCCAGTTTCGGCTTCCTCGGTGAGGCAGCCAATAGTGTTGGCGGTTATGTCGCCGGTGCCCTGCCGATGAATGGCGGGCTGAGTGCCTACGAGATGCTTGCACAGCCGCGGAAAGCCTATGTTGTTCTGGGCACTGAGCCGGAACTCGATACGCACAATGCACTGCAGGCAATGGCTGCACTCAAGCAAGCCGCCTTGACCGTGGTTTTGACACCATTCAAGGATGGTGCCGTGACTGATTATGCAGATGCACTGTTGCCGATTACCCCATTTACGGAAACATCCGGTACCTTCATCAACACTGAAGGGCGGGTTCAGAGTTTCAATGGCGTGGTACAGCCTTTGGGTGAAGCGCGTCCTGGCTGGAAAGTCTTGCGTGTTCTCGGCAATGTGCTGGGGTTGACGGGCTTCGATTATCTGTCGAGTGAAGCTGTTCGCGATACCGTGGTGTCTGCCGACAAGGAGTTTGTTTCCGGACTCGATAACGGTATCAAGGATGTCAGCTACGTCGCGCCGGCGCCGATAACCGGATTGCAGCGGGTCGCAGATGTACCGATCCACTTTGCCGACATGATTTCACGTCGGGCCCCTTCGCTGCTGCAGACGCGCGACTCGGTTTTGCCGTCCGCCAGAATGAATGCCGAAACCCTTGCAAAATCAGGCGTTGCTGATGGTGAAAGCGTCCGCATTAGGCAGGGTGAAGCTCATTCCATTCTTCTTGCGAAAGTAGATGAAAGTGTTCCGGGCGGTTGCGTCAGGGTTGTTGCTGCTCATGCATCGACTGCTGCACTGGGCGACATGTTCGGTGCCATTACCGTGGAGCGTGCGTAAATGGATACGCTGCTACAGTTTCTTCAGGGCACCTTTGGTTCTGTCTGGCCTCTGGTATGGACGCTGGCCAAAATCGTTGCCATCATTGCTCCGCTAATGCTTGCGGTGGCTTACCTGACATTCTGGGAACGCAAGGTCATTGGCTGGATGCAGGTTCGTATCGGACCGAACCGTGTTGGCCCTTGGGGTCTGCTGCAGCCGATTGCCGATGGCGTCAAACTGCTGCTGAAAGAGATCGTCATTCCGACGAAATCGAATACCTGGATTTTCCTGCTTGCACCAGGCTTGGCGCTTGCTCCGGCACTGGCCGCCTGGGCGGTAATCCCGTTCAACGATACGCTGGTTCTTGCCAATATCGATGCCAGTCTGCTCTACGTGATGGCGATCGCATCGATGGGTGTGTACGGCATCATCCTCTCCGGTTGGGCTTCCAATTCCAAGTATGCGTTCCTCGGTGGCATGCGTTCTGCGGCACAGATGATTTCTTACGAAATTGCGATGGGTTTTGCCCTGATCACGGTGCTGATGATCTCCAACAGCCTGAATCTGGTCGAAATCGTGAATATTCAGAAAAAAGGAATGTTCGCCGATAACGGCTTGGGTTTCCTGTCATGGAACTGGCTGCCATTGCTGCCCATGTTCGTGATCTATCTGATCTCCGGCATTGCTGAAACCAACCGCGCACCGTTCGACCTCGCTGAAGGTGAATCTGAAATCGTTGGTTACCATGCCGAATATTCAGGGATGGCATTCGCACTGTTCTTCCTGGCTGAATACGCGAACATGATCCTGGTTTCGACGTTGGTATCGATCCTGTTCCTCGGTGGTTGGCTGTCTCCAGTGGGTTTTCTGCCGGATGGCATCATCTGGTTGTTTGGCAAGGTGGCCTTCATCCTGCTGCTGTTCCTCTGGTTCCGGGCAACCTTCCCACGCTATCGCTACGATCAGTTGATGCGTTTGGGCTGGAAAGTGTTCATTCCGATTTGCCTCGTCTGGCTGGTAGTTGTCGGCGTCTGGATGATGTCGCCTTGGAACATCTGGAAGTAAGGGCTTAGACATGGGTGCTATCAAAGAAGTCTTTAACAGTCTGCTCCTGAAGGAGCTCCTCAAGGGGATGTCGGTAACCGGGCGCTACATGTTTGCGCGCAAGATTACCGTCCAGTATCCGGAAGAGAAGACGCCACAGAGTTTTCGTTTTCGTGGGCTGCATGCATTGCGCCGTTATCCGAATGGAGAAGAGCGCTGCATCGCCTGCAAACTGTGCGAAGCAGTCTGCCCGGCGATGGCCATCACCATTGAATCGGATCAGCGCGATGACGGTTCGCGTCGCACGACACGCTACGACATTGATCTGACCAAGTGCATTTTCTGCGGTTTCTGTGAAGAGGCCTGCCCGGTTGATGCTGTAGTCGAGACCCGGATTTTCGAGTACCACGGTGAAAAGCGTGGCGATCTCTATTACAACAAGCCCATGCTGCTGGCAAACGGTGATCGCTACGAAGCGCAAATCGCTGCTGACCGTGAAGCAGACGCGAAGTATCGCTGAGAGAGATTACGATGGAATTCAATACTGCCGTTTTCTACTTTCTTTCCGCAGTTCTGGTCTTTGCCAGCCTGCGCGTGATTACTGCGCGCAATGCGGTTGTTGCTGCGCTTCACCTGATCCTGGCGTTCTTTTCTGCCGGCGGGGTCTGGGCGCTGCTACAGGCCGAGTTTCTCGCGATTGGCATCATCCTCATCTATGTTGGTGCGGTCATGGTGCTCTTCCTCTTCGTCGTGATGATGCTCGATATCAACATTGATCGCTTACGTGAGGGGTTCTGGAGCTATCTACCACTCGGCGCAATTGTCGGTCTGGTGATGGTCGCAGAGCTTGGTGCGGTTCTAAGTGCCAATTATTTGTCAGTGCTTGCGTCCGATGCCCCTCAAGCCGTTGCCGGTGTTTCCAACACCAAGGCACTTGGCCGTTTGATCTATACCGATTTTGTCTATCCATTTGAATTGGCATCGGTCGTGCTGCTCGTCGCGATCATCGCTGCTGTGGCAATTACCTACCGCGCACCGAAGCCAACCAAGAGCAAAAACCCGGCCGATCAGATCCGGATTCAAGCTAGGGATCGGGTACGCGTCCTCCAGATGCCGGCCGAAAAACAAGATTAACGTAACACTATTCAGAAATTGACTGGTCGACGCTGCCCAGAAAGCAGCGAGCGACTGGAAGACGAACACTGGGAGGCAACTTGCTGACACTCTCGCATTTCCTGATCCTAGGCGCGATCCTGTTTTCGATCGGCGTCGTGGGTATTTTCCTTAACAGGAAAAACCTGATTGTCCTGATGATGGCGATCGAACTGATGCTGCTGGCGGTGAACTTGAATTTCGTTGCCTTCTCGCATTATCTCGGTGACCTCGCTGGACAGGTTTTCGTCTTCTTCATCCTTACCGTGGCGGCTGCCGAAGCTGCCATTGGTCTCGCGATTCTGGTTGTTCTGTTCCGCAACCTGCAGACCATCCACGTGGATGATCTGGATAGCCTGAAGGGTTAAGCATGGACATGAAGAGCCTTTATCTCCTGGTGCCGATGGCACCTCTCGTCGGTGCGATGATCGCCGGCCTGTTCTGCCGTGTCATCCCCCGCTGGGTGGCACATACGGTCACAATTGCCGGTGTGGCCATTGCCTTCATCACGTCATGTGTCATCTTCAAGGATGTCATGGCCGGGAATACCTATAATGGTGCTGTCTACCAGTGGCTGACTTCGGGCGATTACAGTTTTGAAGTCGGTTTCCTGATTGATTCGCTGACAGTCACCATGATGCTGGTTGTCACCTCAGTGTCGCTGATGGTTCATATCTACACCATCGGTTACATGCAGGAAGATCCCGGCTACAACCGTTTCTTCAGCTATATTTCCCTGTTTACCTTCTCGATGCTGATGCTCGTCATGAGCAACAACTTCATGCAGTTGTTCTTCGGATGGGAGGCAGTGGGTCTGGTTTCGTATCTGCTGATCGGTTTCTGGTATACCCGGCCGACGGCAATTTTCGCCAACATGAAGGCCTTCCTGGTTAACCGTGTCGGTGACTTTGGCTTCATCCTCGGTATCGGCCTCGTGCTGGCTCACTTCGGCACACTTGATTACGCAACGGTCTTCCAGAAGGCGCCGGAATTCATCAACACCACAATCAATATCTGGGGTGCCGCAGAATGGTCGCTGATGACGGTAACCTGCATCCTGCTGTTCATTGGTGCCATGGGTAAATCTGCACAGGTTCCATTGCACGTCTGGCTGCCGGATTCCATGGAAGGCCCGACGCCGATCTCGGCGCTGATCCATGCTGCCACCATGGTCACGGCGGGTATTTTCATGGTGGCTCGGATGTCGCCACTCTTTGAATTGTCTACGACGGCTCTGTCCTTTGTTATCGTCATTGGGTCGATTACCGCACTGTTCATGGGCTTCCTCGGTATCATCCAGAACGATATCAAGCGTGTCGTGGCTTATTCGACACTGTCGCAACTCGGATACATGACGGTTGCATTGGGTGCCTCTGCCTACAGCGTTGCCATCTTT
>JACKLY010000009.1 GCA_024235655.1 Zoogloeaceae bacterium
GATGTCAACGTAAGAAGTGCTTTTGTCCGAAAATACGATGGCATCATCCTCCATGCAGTCCCTGACCACGCCGTTGATTCCTTCACTTTGATGGCTATCCAGTACCCTGGCCTTGAAATAACGCACATGCTTCTCCTTTTTGCCCGTTTCGATATCTTCCAACGGGGTGCTTTCGGCCATCACCGCAACGTTCTGCTTTCCCTCGGCTCCCCGGCCACGTGTACCCTTGCCTCGCTCGATTTCCTTACTGGCCACCGAAAAGTTAACGAATTCTTGCGGTTTCTTTCAGCGCCGCCAATACCGCCAGCCCGTCGCGCAAGGGGCGCGGCTCGTGTGTGCGGATGAAGTCAGCTCCACCTGCGGCGGCGGCAAGCTCTGCAGCGAGTGTCGCGGCCCCGACATCCCCCGGACCACGGCCTGTGAGCGCGCGCAGAAAGGATTTGCGCGAAACAGACAGAAGCACCGGCAAATCGAAGCGCAGCCGCAATTCATCGAACCGCGCCAGCACCGAGAGCGAGGTTTCGGGAGCAGCCCCCAGAAAAAACCCCATGCCGGGATCAAGGACAAGGCGGTTGCGTTTGATACCGGCACCCGTCAGCGCCGCGATGCGCGCGTCAAAGAACGCCGCAATGTGATCCATGATGTCGCCAGCGGGTGCCTCGCGCCGATCTGCCTGCCCGTCTTGCACCGAATGCATAACGACGAGTTTGGCAGATGATTTCGCCAATTGCGGATAGAACGCAGCGTCTGGAAAACCGCGAATATCATTGAGATAGGCCACACCACGCGACAAGGCATAGGCTTGCGTCGCGGGTTGATAACTGTCGAGCGAGACGGGAATGCCATCTGCCTTGAGCGCGTCCAGCACCGGCGCGATACGCGCGATTTCTGTGTCGGACGAAACAGGCGCGGCGTCGGGATTGCTGGATGCCGGACCGAGGTCGATCACATCTGCCCCCTCGGCCATCAGCTTACGCGCCTGCGCAATGGCTGCGTCTGGCGCCAGATACCGGCCTCCATCGGAGAAACTGTCCGAGGTTATGTTGACGATGCCGAAAATGATGAGCGATTTATTCATGGGGGCTTCTATAATAATAATAATCGAGCATGAGTCTCATACGTTTGCTCGGGTCGGTGGCTCTGGTAACGACCAGTATCCCGATCCCGGCTGGCCGTCCTGGCCGCCACATGAGGCATGTTCCGCGTCCTTGCAATACTGTGTTTACATACAGTCTATCGCTTAGCGGAAAGTTCTTTTACCCTCAGCCGAAATGCCTGCCGTTGCTAGACATTGCCAGCCAGTGCCCGTCACTCCCACTCGATTGTAAACAAGCACACAAAACCCTTTAGTGACAACAATTTGCAAGAACTATCAGGCTCAGTGCCATGAAAAATACCATGACCAGATCATGAGGTTGAACACGGCTTGCGCCGGCAGCGTTCACGCTCCTGGTCGGCGATCTCGCCCGGCTGCAATGCTAGCTCAGCATCGGTCATGCGCTCCAGCACGTCGCGTAGGCGGATGGTGCAAGGAATGGGCGGCAGCTCGAACTCATAGCCGCCGGCGATCATTTCGGCCGCAATCTCCTCGGTGATGAAAAACGGCTCGTCGTCTTGGTTCGGCTTCTTCATGCCCTTTCCTCCTGGCGCTCATCCTGGCCGACAGCGGCCAGGGCATCGGCTTCCGTCAATGCGTCCTCCACGAACGCGCCGTGCTGCTTCGCTTCGGCCTGGCTGACCTCGGCCCATATCCGTTTCACCTGGGCCGCACTGTACCCGGCCAGCTCGGCGGTCTTGTTGATGCTGTAGCCGGACTTGCGCAGCGCGACAACTTGGGCGCGGCGCTTCGGATCAGCACGGCGGCCCTTGTACCGCCCGGCCTGGCGGGCCAACTCAATGCCTTGGCGCTGGCGTTCGCGCCTGTCCTCGTAGTCGTCGCGGGCCATCTGCAAGGCCAGGCGAAAAAGCATGATCTGCACGGCTTCCAGCACGATCTTGGCGACGCCCTGGGCCTCGGCCGCCAGGTCGGATAGATCGACCACGCCAGGGACGGCCAGGCGTGCGCCTTTGGCCTGTATCGAGGCCACCAGGCGCT